>NZ_JAWLCN010000002.1:0-600000 GCF_041687135.1 Vulgatibacter sp.
GAGTCGGCGCCGAGGTCCTCGACGAAGTTCGACTCGGGCTTGATCTCGTCTTCGCCCACGCCGAGCTGCTCGGCGATGATGTTCTTGACCTTGGCCTCGATCTGGTTAGCCGCCATGGGAAACGTCCCTCCGTTGGGAAGAGCCCGTGAAAAGGGCCCTTTCTCTTCTGTCTTTCAGGTGCCGGTCGCGCGAGCAGCGGGTCGCTGCCCCGCACGCCGGACCGGCCGGCGTGCGTCATAGCACAAAGCGGAGCGGTTTGACCGATCCACTACATCAGCATGCCGCCGTTGACCCGGATGACCTCGCCGGTCACGTAGGCGGAGGCGTCGGACGCGAGGAAGCAGACCGCACTGGCCACCTCCTCCGCGGAGCCGAGGCGCCCGAGCGGAATCGCGCCGAGCATCGCCTTGCGCACGTCCTCGGGCAGATCCCGGGTCATGTCGGTGTCGATGAAACCCGGCGAGACGAGGTTCGCCCGCACGTTGCGGCTGGCGAGCTCCTTCGCGAGGCTCTTGGTGAAGCCGATGAGGCCCGCCTTGGTTGCGGCGTAGGCGGTCTGGCCGCCGTTGCCCATCTCGCCCACCACCGAGGTGAGGTTCACGATGGCGCCGCCGCGCTGCTTCATCATCGGCCGCGCCGCCGCGCGGCAGAGGTAGAAGGCGGCCTTGAGGTTCACGTCGAGCTGCCGCTCGAGATCCTCGTCCTTGAGGCGCATCAGGAGCTGGTCGATGGCGATGCCGGCGTTGTGCACGAGCACGTGCAGGCCACCGTGCTCCTTCACCGTCTCCTCCACCGCCGCGGTGCACGCGGCGGGATCGGCGACGTCGAAGCGGCGTGCGATCGCCTTGCCACCGGCCTGCTCCACCAGCTGGCAGGTCTCCTGCGCGGCGGACTCGTTCCCGGCGAAGTTCACGATCACCGTGGCGCCGCCCCTGCCGAGGCCCACGCTGATCGCGCGGCCGATGCCGCGGGATCCGCCGGTGACGAGAGCGACCTTCCCCTTGAAGTCGAACATGTAGTCTCCTTCGGCCGGTCAGGGCCTGAATTCAGGCCAGCGCGGCCACTGCCTTGTCGAGGGAGGCGGGGTCTTCGACGTTGACCACCTCGATCGACTTGTCGATCCGCTTCACCAGACCGGCGAGGACCTTGCCGGGCCCGAGCTCGACCATGTGGGTGACGCCCTCGGCGGCCATCGCCTCCACGCACTCGATCCAGCGCACCGGCGCGACCACCTGCTGCACGAGCAGCTCGCGGATGCGGCCGGCGTCGGCGTTCGGCTTCGCCTCCACGTTGGTCACCACCGGTGCAGAGGGCGCGAGGATCTCCATCGCGTCGAGCACCGCCAGGAGGCGGGGCTGGACCGGCGCCATCATGGCGCAGTGGAAGGGCGCGCTCACCGGCAGCGGGAGCGCGCGCCTGGCGCCGAGTTCCTTGCACCTGGCGGAGGCCCGCTCCACGGCGGCGGCGCCGCCGGCGATCACCGTCTGCTCGGGCGAGTTGTAGTTGGCGGGGGCGACGATCTCGCCCTGCGCGCTCTCCTCGCAGGCCTGGCGCACCAGCGCCGGATCGAGGCCGAGGACGGCTGCCATGGCGCCCTGCCCTGCGGGCACCGCCTCCTGCATGAAGAGGCCGCGCTGGCGCACCGCGCGCACCGCGTCCTCGATCGACATCGAGCCCATCGCGGCGAGGGCGCTCCACTCGCCGAGGGAGTGGCCGGCGACGAAGGCGGGGGCCTTGCCGAAGGCCCGGGCGAAGACCGCATGGGCGGCGACGCTCACGGTGAGGATCGAGGGCTGGGTGTTGGCGGTGAGCTTCAGCGCCTCGTCGGGCCCCTCGAAGCACATCGTCGAGAGCTTCTCGCCCAGCGCCGCGTCGGCACGGTCGAAGATCTCGCGGGCTTCGGCAAAGGACTCGGCCAGCGCCTTGCCCATGCCGACCGACTGGCTCCCCTGTCCCGGAAAGACGAATGCGACCTTGGCGGCCATCTACGCGCTCCTCGCTGTGCGGTTCGGGCGCGCGTCAATAGCCCAACTTCGCTGCATCGTCTACCACCAACGATTGCTGCAACGCGTTGTCGCACCGCAGCAGATACACCGTATCAGGGTGTCTCGGGAGCGACGGCAGGCAGGAGGCCTTCCGCAGCGGTGCACGCAGCGGTGATCTCCTCCCTCGCGTCGCCCAGGGCACCTGCAGCCTCGTTGGCGGTGCGGATCGCGTTCCGGATCGCGCGGGCGCCGGAGCGGCCGTGGGCGAGGATCACCGTGCCGTCGCAGCCGATCAGCGGCGCGCCGCCAATCTCGGCGTAATCGAGCTTCTTCCGGACCCCGTCGAAGACGGGCTTCATGAAGAGCGCGCCCACCTTCGCCAGCGCCGACTGCTCGATGTTGCGCTTGAGGAATTGGCGGAACGCCCAGGCGGTCCCCTCGGCGGTCTTGAGGACCACGTTGCCGGTGAAGCCGTCGGTGACCACCACGTCGAATTCCCCGGAGAAGAGATCCTTCCCCTCGGCGTAGCCGCGGAAATCGATCGAAGGATGCTTCGCCAGGGCCTCGACCACGCTGCGGGTGAGCGCGGTGCCCTTGGAGAGCTCCTCGCCGTTCGAGAGGACGCCGATGCGGGGGCGCGGCACGCCGCTCACCCGCCGGGTGTAGACGTCGCCCAGCAGCGCGAACTGCACCAGGTGCAGCGGCTTGACGTCGACGTTCGCACCGGCGTCGAGGAGCGCGACGCGGCCCTCGAGCGTGGGCAGGAAGGCGACGATGGCGGGTCGCTCGACGCCGGGAAGGCGGCCGAGCACGAAGAGCGCGGCGGCGAGCATCGCGCCGGAGTTGCCGGCGGACATCGCGGCATCGGCTTCGCCGCTCTTCACCAGATCGAAAACCACCCGGATCGAAGCGTCCCGCTTCTTGCGGATCGCCTGGCCCGGGTGTTCGTGCATCTCCACCACCTGCGAGGCGTGGCGGACGGAGATGCCCTTCTGGTCTGCTGCGCCGAGCCGGACGAGCTCGCCGCGGATCCGCGTCTCGTCGCCGACGAGGGTGACGTCGGCGCCGAGCTCGCGGCAGGCCTGCACCGCCCCTTCGACGACGACCCCGGGAGCGTGGTCGCCTCCCATCGCGTCGACGGCGATGCGTGCCATTCTTGCCTCGCTATCTCGGGGCGGCAAAGAAGGCCGCCGCTCGGTTTCGGTTGCAGCCGTCCCGTGCCCGGGACGGCGCTGCCGAGGAAGCTTACTCGGCGACCTGGACGACCTGCTTGCCCTTGTAGGTGCCGCAGGTCGGGCAGACCCGGTGCGACATGGTGGGCGAGGCGCAGTTCGGGCAGCTCACCACGTTGGGGGCGCTGACCTTCCAGTGGGCGCGGCGCTGATCGCGCTTCTGCTTCGACGTACGCTTCTTGGGAACACCCACGGCCGACTCCTCTTTCTTCTTACGCGCGGCCGGGCCCGACTCGAAGCCGGCCCGCCGCCATGCGGTTGGAAACGCGCCTTCTACACGTACGCGCGTTCGGGATCAACGTCCTGCGTTGGGCACCCGACTACTTCGGGAGCTTGATGTCCTTGAGCCCGGCCCAACGCGGGTCGGGCACGTGGCGATCGCAGGAGCAGACGGACTCGTTGAGATTGCCGCCACAGACCTGGCAGAGGCCCTTGCAGTCCTCGGTGCACAGGGCATCCATCGGCAGCGCCAGCAGGAGCTGCTCCCGGACCACCGGCTCGAGATCGAGTTCCTGCCCGGTGTAGGCCACCTGATCGGCCTCGTCGGGCCGGAAGGTCCCGCCGATTTCGCCCTCGCCCGAGTCCTCGTCCCTCCCGGGAGCGAGCTCCTTCACCTTGGAGGCGTTGACGAAGTCGAGCTCGAACTTCACCGGCAGGTCGATCCGCACCGGGGCGAGGCAGCGGCGGCAGTCGGCGGCGACGGCGGCATCGAAGCCACCCCGCGCGACGATGTCGCGGTCGTTGACGCGGTCGAAATGGACCGCGAGCGTGGCGGGCGCGGCGGCCGCGAAGCCGGTGGGCGGCTCCGCATCGAGGATCGCACCGAGCGCGGCCTGCGGCAGCTCCCGCTGCAGATCGAGCCCTGCGTCCTTGATTTCGTCGATTTTGACTCGGAGGTTCATGGTCTCGGCCGGAACAAAGGGCGCGCAATCTAAATGCCGATTCCGAGACCGTCAAGCAGGCGGGCGCCTCCCGCGGCGTCCGCCTGCGGATTTACCGCGGTTCAGTGCCGGGTGACGCTGATCCGCCGGGCCCGCTGCTGCTCCTTCTTCCCGATCCGGATCTGGAAGACGCCATGTTCGCTCGTCGCCTCCACCTTGTCCGGATCGATGTCGTCGGGCAGTGCGAGCACCCGCTCGAAGTTACCGTAGTAGACCTCGCTGAAGAGCGGACGGGAGAGCTCCCGGCTCCCCTCGCCTTCGGCCAGGGCCTGGCTCCCGCCGGCCTTCTCCCCGGCTTCGGCGTTCTGCTCCTTGCCGGTGCCCTTCTCTTCCTTTCCCGCCTTCTTCCCGGCGCCGCCCACGGGCCGGGCCTCGACGGTCCGCGGCGCGCGCCGCTCGATCCGTTTCTCGCCCCGGAGCGTGAGCATGTTGCCGCTCAGGGTGATCTCGACGTCCTCCTCCTTCACGCCGGGGATCTCCGCCTTCACCAGGTAGTGATCCTCTTCGTCGGTGATCTCCACCGCCGGCGTTCCGATGCTCTCGGCCATCCTGCCGAAGGGCGACTCGAAGCCGCGACGGAACAAGCGGTCGATGCGCTCGAACTCGCGGAACGGATCCCAGGGACTCAATCCGAATGCCATGACACGAACCTCCTCCTGCGCACCGGTGCGCAGGAGGAGGTTGTGGACGGGTGTCGTCTCCCGAAAGAAGCGGCACGCCGGGGGCGCGCTCTGCGACGGGCCGTCAGCCGGCGCGCACGTCGAGGGTGCGGCTCGCCAACTCGCGGAGCTGCTGCGGGGTGGGACGCTGGGCGCCGTCGATGCGCTGGAGGTAGGTGCGGGCCTGCGCCTCCATCTCCTCGATCCCCTGCACCAGCCCGGCGTCCCGTGGCTGCCGCATCGTCTCCAGGAGCCCGACCGACTCGGCGAGCAGCCTCTCCGCCATCTCCCAATCGCCGGCATCCGCAGCGGCGGCGGCACCCCGGAAGTTCCAGCGCACCGGCACGAGGGGCCCGAGGCGCTGGATCTGCTCCAGGCCACCGCGCGCGTCGGCGAGCGTGCGCTGCGCCGCCCGGACGTCGCGGTTGGCGAGGAGCTGCCGTGCCTCCACCAGCTGCGCCTCGACCCGGGCCACGGGCAGGCGCTGGCTGTCGGCGCCGAGGGCCACCCGCGCCTCGGTGAGCCGGCTCACCGCCTGCTCGGGATTGCCGGCGAGGAGGGCGAAGCGCGCGTCCTCCACCGCCCGAACCACCGCCGGCTCGAGCTGGGGACGCATCTCCTGCACCGCCGTGCGGAGCTCCGTCAGGTCCGCCCGCCCGGGATTGGCCTCGATCGCCTCGATCGTCTCGCCCAGCAGGCCGAAGAGCGGCTCGCCGGGCAGGACGTCCGAGACGCCGCGCAGATCCTCGATGGCGGCGTCGAGGCTCGGTTTGGCGCGGGAGAGCTGCTGCTTCTCGACTGCAGCAGCGGCCTCGTCGATCCGGGCCATCGCCCGCCTCGTAGCCTGCTGGATCTCGGTGCCGCCCTGCGCCTGCGTGGCAGCGCCGGGCTGCGTGCCGCCCGTACCTTCCTGGACGTCGGGTCGCTCGGAGGTGCCGGCGCAGCCGGCGGAACCGAGCGCCAGCGCGCCCCACGCGGCGAGCGCGAGGGCGCGAGTCTTGCGAGCCATGGTCACTCCTTCTCGGGTTGCTCGGGGCTCGCGTGGAAGGTAGCCACGCGCCTGCTGGAGCAAGCAGGCCCCGACGGGGAGTTGGCGCGCCTGTCGCCAGGCGCCGCCATGCCTACCTCCAGGCCGTGGCTGAACCTGGTGCACAGCCCCTGATCGAGATTGGCTGGTTGCTCGCCGGAGAGCTCGAGGACATCGAGCGCATCGTCTTCGAGGAGGCGCGGGACCGCACCCTCGCCTACCTGCGCGAGGTCCTCCCTTCGTTCGTCTGGCGGATGCCGGTTTTGCAGCGCAAGCGTCTCGTCGAGGCGACCCGGATCGAGCCGGTGGTGGTGCTCGAGCGCGCCGCTGCGGAGCGGGCCTCGCACCACTGGGACTTCGTCCTCGTGATCACCGACGCCGAGCTGCGGACCCACGGCGCGCCGCAGGTCCTCGGCATGCCGTCCACCGCCCTGGCGGCAGCGATCCTCTCCACCGCCCGCCTCGAGCCGGCGCTCCGCCGGGAGGACCAGCACGCCGCAGCGCCGGACCAGCTCACCCGGCGGATCGAAGCCCTCGCCCTCCACCTCCTCGGCCACCTCGTCGGCCTCGGCCACTCGGACGAGGAGAGCGACGCGATGGCGCGGGTGGTCTCCGCCACCGATCTCGATCGCATGCACGGCTTCTCCGAGGAGGAGCTGCGCTACCTCGCCTGCGAGCTGCAGGAGGTCGCCGACCTCCGGCTCGAGGAGGAACCCGGCGCGCTCCGCCATCCCGTGGCGTTCTACTTCGAGGCAGCCTGGCGCAACCGCGACGAGATCGGGCGCAGCGTGCGGCAGATCGCGCCCTGGCGATTTCCGCTCCGCTTCGGCCGCCTCACCCTCGCCGCCGCGTCCACGCTGATCGTCCTGGTGATCACGGCGGAGTCCTGGGATCTCGGGATGAGCCAGCACGGCGGCTTCGTGGCGAGCTTCGCCACCGTCGCCCTCGCCGCCAGCACCGCCTTCGTGCTCCAGCGCCACCGGCTCCTGCTGCAGCCTCCGGCGCGCCTCACCGAGCTCACCGTGGTCGCCAACGTCTCCATGGCGCTCGCCGTGCTCGTCGGGATGGCGGCGACGTGGCTGCTGCTCTTCCTGGTGGTGCTCGCGGCGAGCCAGCTCTTCTTCGACGAGGAGCTGGTGCGCGCCTGGGCGACGACGCTCGACGGTCCGCTCGATCTCGAGCGCTACGTGGTCTTCGCGGCGTTCGTGGCGACCTTCGGGATCATCATCGGCGCCCTCGGCGCCTCGTTCGAGCCGGGCGGCTACTTCCGCCACGTGGCCTACATCGACGAGGAGACCTGATCGCCGGTGGCGGCGGAGAGCGGCAACTCGAACCAGAAGGTGCTGCCCTTGCCGACCTCGCTCCGCGCCCCGACGTTGCCGCCGTGGGCCTGCAGGATCTCCCGGACGATCATCAGTCCGAGACCGGTACCGGTGACCTCGTGCTGCGAGTCGATCGCACGGGCGTAGCGCTCGAAGATCGTGGGCAGCGACTCTGACGGAATGCCGCGCCCGGTATCGACCACACTGCAGCGCGCGAGGCCGCCGGCGCGCTCCACCCGCACCACGACGGAGCCGCCGGGCGGCGTGAATTTGAGCGCGTTTCCGACCAGATTGCTCACCACCTGCTTGAGCCGGCTCCGATCGCCCTCGACCCAGATCGACTCGCCGGTCTCGCAGCGCAGGTCGAGCTGGCTCGCCTCCGCCAGCGGCCGGAAATCCTCGGCGGTGACGCCGACCAGCTCCGCCAGGTCCATCGCCTCCCGGGTGAGCGAATAACCGGAGGTCTCGAGCCGCGCGAGGTCGAGGAAGTCGTTGATCATCGCCACCAGCGAGCGGATGTTGGCCTGGACCTTGTGCATGTCGCCGAGGAGCTCGGCGGGCAGGAGGCCCCTGCGACCACGCAGGATCGCGTCGGTGCGCAGCTGCATCGCCATCAACGGCGAGCGGAGATCGTGGGCGATGATCGAGTAGAAATCGAGGCGCCGCGCCTCGGCTTTGCGCTGGTCGGTGACGTCGCGCAGGGAGATGATGCGCCGGCGCCGGGTCTTCTCGACGAGCCAGCGCAGCGAGGGCGAATAGAGTTGCTCCCGAACCCGCACGTCCGGAACCACCAGCGTGCGCGCGATGGAGATCCCCTCGCCGCCTCCCAGCTCCAGCGCCGGCACCAGCTCCTGGAGCTTCTGCCCGATGAGCTCGTCGGGCGCCTTCAGGAAGACGCGGCTCGCCTCCTCGTTGGCGAAGGCGACCTTCCCTGCTTCGTCGATCTCGAACAGCGCGTCCGGCGCCGCTTCGACGATCGCGCGGGATCGATTCTCCGCCGCCTCCATCCGCTCGCGCAGCACGCGCATCCGCACGAGGTTGCCGATGCGAGCGAGGAGCTCGGCGTCGATCCACGGTTTGGAGACGTAATCGTCCGCGCCGGCCTGGAGCCCCTCGACCACCTGCTCGGTGCTGCCGTGGGCGGTGAGGAGCAGGATCTTGATCGGGTCGTTCGGCCTCGTGCTGCGGAGGAAGCGGCAGACCTCGATCCCCGAGATCCCCGGCATCACCCAGTCGAGCACCAGAACGTCGGGACCGGCGGCCCCCTCCAACGCCTCCAGCGCGGCGGATCCGTCGCGAAACGTCCTGACCTCGTACGCGGCCTCCAGCGCTGCTCGGGCGCGGGCCGCGTCGGTCGGACTGTCGTCTACTATCCAGACTTGGCGTCGCGCGGCGCTGGAGGGCATCCCGGCAGACGTTAGGGAGCGTGCCGGGGCCCGTCAACAAGTGCCTGACATTGACACCCCCGATTCGCATCCCTACGTTCGGCGGCTGTGCGTACCGTACTCGTCGTGGACGACAGCAAGGTGATGCGGGAGATGGTGGTGGCCTGCCTTCGGGCGGAGCCCGGCCTCGCGTTCACCCAGGCGGCGAGCGGTCTCGAGGCGATCGAGCAGCTCTCCCTGCAGCCCTTCGATCTCGTCGTCCTCGATCTCAACATGCCGGACATCGGCGGGGTCGAGGTGGTCGAGTTCGTGCGCAGCCAGGAGCGCCTGGCCGGCGTCCCGATTCTCGTGGTGACGACGCGCGGCGACGAGGCCTCGCGGAACCGCGTCCTCGAGGCCGGGGCATCGAGCTTCCTCACCAAGCCCTTCACGCCCGAGGCGATCCTCGCAGAGGCGCGCAGCCTGCTGGGCAGCAGCGCCGCCGCGGGGCGATGAGCCAGCCGCCCGATCTCAAGACCTTCCTCGGCGGCTTTCTCGTCGAGGCGGAGGAGTACCTGCGCTCGGCGAACGCGCAGCTCGTCGCCCTCGATGGCCTCGTGCGTCGCGGCGAGGCGGGACACCGGCAGGTCCGGGAGCTCTTCCGGGCGATGCACACGATCAAGGGCCTCGCCGCGATGGTCGGCGTCGAACCGATCGTCGCGATCGCCCACGCACTGGAGACCGTGCTGCGCAAGGCGGACCGGGCCGGCGGCGCCCTCGATGCCAGGACGCTGGACCTCCTCCAGCAGGCGGTGCGCGCCGTCGAGGAGCGGGTGCGCGCCCTCGAGGAGCGCAAGCAGGTCCTCCCGGAGCCGGCGGCGCTGATCGACGCGCTGGAGCGGCTGCCCATCGGCGAAGGCCCGCGCGAGGCGATCGGCGCGGAGGAGCTCCTCCTCGAATCCGCGCTCCTCGAGCGGCTCTCCGCAGCGGAGAGGGCCGAGCTCCTCGCCGCCCACGGGCGGGGCAGGCGCGCCGTACGCGTCGACTTCGCTCCCTCGCCCGAGCGGGCGCGGGAAGGCATGAACATCACGCGGGTCCGGGAGGACGTGGCCCGGCTCGCGGAGATCGTGAAGGTCGTTCCCCTCTCGCGACCCGCGACGCCGGAGGCCCCCGGCGGGCTCGCCTTCGCGCTGCTGGTGGTCACCGACGCGGACGACGAGGCCCTCGCTGCAGCAGCGGGAGCCGAGGGTGTCGTCCCCCTCCGCGGCGAGGCGCCGCAGCCGGTTCCCCCCCTCCCCGCACTCGAGGAGGCGGAAGGCGGCGCCTTCGAGCCCCGGAACCGCCGCTACGTGCGGGTCGACGTCGGCAGGCTCGACGAGGCGCTGGAGAAGCTCTCCGCGCTGGTGGTGACGCGCCACCGCCTCGAGCGCGCGGTGGCGGATCTCGCCGGCCGCTCGGTGGACGTGCGGGAGCTCGCCTTCGTGGTGGCGGACAACGCGCGCCAGCTCAGGGATCTGCGGGCGGCGATCATGGGCGCCCGGCTCGTGCCGGTGGAGGAGTTGCTCGAGCGCGTGCCGCTCATCGTGCGGGGGCTCGCCCGCGGCACCGGCAAGCAGGTGCGCCTGGACATCGACGCCGGCAGGGCGGAGCTGGACAAGGCGGTGGGCGAGCGGCTCTTCCCCGCGATCGTCCACCTCGTCCGCAACGCCGTGGACCATGGACTCGAGACGCCGGCGGAGCGGGTCGCTGCAGGCAAGCCCGAGGAGGGCCATCTCCGGATCCACTGTGCGGAACGCGGCAACAACCAGCTCGAGCTGGTGATCGCGGACGACGGCAGGGGAATCGACCGGGAGGCGGTGGCCCGCAAGGCCGGGGTCCCGGTGCCGGAGAGCGACGAGGCCCTGATCGACCTGCTGGCACGCCCCGGCTTCAGCACCCGCGACGAGACCACGACCACCAGCGGCCGCGGCATGGGCGTGGACATCGTCAAGCGCGTCGCCGTTGCCGAGCTCGGCGGCGAGTTCTCGCTGCAGACGCAGGCGGGTCGCGGGACGACCTTCGTCCTCCGCGTGCCCTTGAGCATCACCATCATCGACGCCTTCGCCTTCCAGGCCGGCGGCCAGACCTTCGTGGTGCCGGTGGCGACGGTGGAGGAGCTGGTGGAGCTGGCGGATGCGCAGGTGACGGTGCCGCCGGGGCACGGAGCGCTGCGCCTGCTCCGGCGGCGCGACGAGACCGTTCCCCTGGTCGATCTCGCGGCGCGCCTGCAGCTACCCCGGCAGCAGCAGGAGCGGCCCAAGGCGATCGTGGTGCGGCGGAACGGCGAGCCCTTCGCCTTCGAGGTGGACCGGATGCGCGGACAGCAGGAGGTGGTGGTGCGGCCGATCGAGGATCCGCTGGTACAGGTGCCCGGCGTCAGCGGCACCGCCGATCTCGGCGACGGCAAACCCACCCTCGTCCTCGACCTGCTCGCGCTCCGGGCGAGCGGCACCGGGGAGGTGCAGCGGTGAGCGATCTCCACGTCGTCTTCCAGGTCGCCGGCGCCCACTACGTCGTTCCGGCGAACGAGGTGGTGCAGCTCGAATCGTTCCAGGGGGCGACCCCCGTCCCCGGCGCACCGGATTTCGTCGAGGGCCTGGTCCAGATCCGGGGCGCCGTGGTGCCGGTGATCAACCTGCGGCGCCGCTTCGGCAAGGAACCGATCGAGCCGAGCCTGGACAGCCGCGTGATCGTGGTCCGCGGCGGATCCCGCACCGTCGGATTGCTCGCGGATCGCTCCCGCGAGGTGGTGCAGCTCGCGCCCGACGAGCTGCGCCCGCCCCCCGACATCATCCAGCAGCAGGCGAGCGGCTTCGTGCGAGCCGTCGCCGGACGAGGCGACCGCCTCCTCATGCTCATCGACTTCGACAAGGTCGTCGGCGAGGGAGAGATCCATGGCGAATGAGCCCCGGAAGCAGCAGCAGGAGACGCTCGCGCGGGCGACCGCGGTGGCGAACGCCGTCGAGCAGGCAGCCGGCCGTGCTGCAGCAGCCGAGGAAGCTGCAGCGCGCCTCGCCGCTGCCGGCGAGGAACAGGCCCAGGCCAACGAGCACGCGCGGGTGGCGATCGAATCGATCGCCACGTCCGTCGAGGAGACCGCCGCCACCGTCGAGAGCCAGGCGCGCTCCCAGCGCGGCGTCGCCGACGGCGCCCGCAAGGTGCTCGAGGCGTTGGAGGCGACGAGCGCCGGGCTCCAGGAGGTCGCCGCCTCCGTCCGCGGCGTCCGCCGCGATGCCGACAAGCTCGCGGTCTCGGTGGAGAGCACCAGCACCACGCTCGAGGAGATCACCCGGTCGGTCCAGGGGGTGAGCGGCAATGCCAGCGAGCTCGCCGCAGGCGCGGAGGAGCTGCTCCAGAGCTCGAGCAAGGCGGCCACCTCGGTCCAGGAGGTGATCGGCAGAGGCGAGGCCAACGCAGCGACCATCGAAGAGGTGGCCGGCACCGCCCTCGAGATGTCGCGCGGCATCGAGCGCCTCGCCGAGGACACCCGTGGCGTCGGGGAGCGGATGAGCCGGGTCAGCGCCTCGACGCAAGCCTCGACCCGCGCCCTCGACGCGATCGCCACCGACACCGCCGAGATGGCGAGCGCCGTCGAGCAGGTCGCCGCCACCGCGGAGGAGTTCGCGCGCACGGTTCGCGGCGTGGCGGAGAGCGCCGGTGCGCTGGAGCAGGCGCAGGCGGGCAACGCCAGCACCGTCACCGAGGTCGCCGCGTCGGTGGAGGAAGTCGCCGCCACCGCGGAGAAGAACGCGGCGACGATCGAGGCGAACGCCGCGGCGATCGAGCAGGTGGCCCGCGCCTCCCAGGCCCTGGCGCAGAGCGCCGAGCGGATCAGCCAGCTCGCCGGTTCCGGCGCCTCGAGCGCCACCCAGCTCGAGGCAGCGACCCAGCGCATCCGCGGGGTGGTGGAGGGAGCGCGCACCACCGCGGAGCGGGTGACCGCCAGCGCCCGCGAGGGCGGCTCGACCGTTTCCCGTTCCATCGCGGGCCTCGGCTCGGTCCGCGCCGCGATCGGCAGCTCCGCCGGCGTGATGAAGGAGATGGGCACGCGCGCCGAGGAGATCGGCGACATCATCCAGACGATCAACCTCATCGCCGATCGCACCAACCTCCTCTCCCTCAACGCCAGCATCGAGGCGGCGCGGGCCGGCGAGCACGGACGCGGCTTCGCGGTGGTGGCGGAGGAGATCCGCTCGCTCTCCGACCGCGCCGCTGCAGCAGCTGCGGACATCGCCAAGATCGTCCGGGGCCTCCAGTCCACCGCCCGCGAGGCGGTGAGCGCCACCACCGAAGGGGTGAAGGCTGCGGACGAGGGAGCGCGGCTCGCGGGCGAGGCGGAACAGGGCCTGCGGGCGATCCTCGCCGGTGTGGAGGAGCTCGGTGGCGCGGTCCGCGAGATCGACAGGTCCAGCGGCGAGCAGGCCCAGGCGGTGCAGGGCCTCGCCCAGACGGTGGCACGCGTCGACGACGAGGGACGCGCCATCGCCCGTGCCGCCGCCGAACAGACCGAGGCGACCGGGGGCCTGGCCCGCGCCGGCGCCGAGATGCGCCGGATGGCGCGGCAGACCCAGGAGGCGACGGCGGAGCAGGCCCGCGCCCTGCGCGATCTGGTGAAGAGCAACGGGCAGATCACCGGCAACGCCGAGAAGGTCTCCCGGGCGATGCAGGAGCAGGCCACCGGCGCCGTGGAGCTGGCCCGTGCCTCCGCGCGGATGCGCACCCTCACCCAGCAGACCAGCCAGGCGGTGGGCGAGCAGACCCGCGCGCTCGGTGCGGTGGCAGGCCTCGTCGAGGAGACCGCCGCTGCGAGCCAGCGCGCCCAGACCGGTCTCGCCGAGCAGGCGCGCGCGGCCCAGGAGGTCGCCAAGGCGATGGACGACGCGCGCCGCCTCGCGGCACAGACCGCCAAGGCCCTCAGCGAGCAGGGGCGCACCATGCTCCAGCTCGATGGCGGCGTCGGCGAGGTGGCCCGCCTCGCAGCGCAGGTCACCAGCGCCACCGAGGAACAGGCGAAGGCCCTCGGCGCGGTGACCCGCGACGGCGCCGACGTGCGCCGGATCGCCGTACAGACCGCAACGGCGGTGGGCGAGCAGGCGGAGGCGCTGGGCTCGATGGCGTCCTCCGCCGTGGAGCAGACGCGCCTCCTCCACGAGATCGTCCAGGGCGCCGCGGAGCAGGCGAGCGCGAGCCAGCAGCTCGGGCAGGCGGTGACCGACATGCGCGGCAGGATCCGCGAGGTGGTCCAGGCGGTGTCGCGGACCGCAGGCGGCAGCGCCAACGTGGCGGCGGAGGTCGCCCGGATCGCCGAGGAGATCGGCGAGCTGCGGCAGGTCCACGAGGAGAACGCGGCGCAGATCGAGGCGCTCAACTCGGCGCTGCACGGACTCCAGGCGGAGCAGGAAGCCGGGGGAATGCGATGAATACGTCGGGACTCTCCCAGGGGGAGCAGGAACGAATCGCGGCGATCGATCGCATCGTCGCCTCGGAGAGCGATCCGGTCGGCCCACTCCTCGAGCGGCTGGACGAGAAGAGCTGGGCGGTGCGCCGCGCGGTGGTGGCGGCGCTGGCGAGCCTCGGTGACGCCGCCGTGCCCCCGCTCTGCAATCTCCTCCGGAGCTCGCGCGACGACGAAGCGCGCATCGCCGCCGCCGTCGACGCCCTGGTGGCTTCGGTGGGCGATGCGGATCGCTGCGTGGCGGGACTGGCCGGCGACCCCAACCCGGCGGTTGCAGCGGACGCCGCGCAGATCCTCGGGAGGCGCAGGAGCCGGAGTGAGGTGCCGACCCTCGTCCAGCTCATCGACCACGAGGACGACAACGTGGCGGTGGCGGCGATCGAGGCGCTCGGACGCATCGGCGGCAGGGCCGCCGTCGACTCCCTCATCCGCGCCGTGGGCAGCGGCAACTTCTTCCGGGTATTCCCCGCCGTCGACGTGCTCGGGCGGAGCGGCGATCCGCGCGCGGTGGCGCCGCTGGCCGGCCTCGCCGAGAACCCGGTCTACGGCAGCGAAGCGGTGCGCTCCCTGGGCAGGACCGGCGAAAGACAGGCGGTGGCGCCCCTCGCTGCGCTGATCTGCAAGCGCTCCGACGCAGCCGTCCGCCTGGGGGCGGTGGCCCTCGCCGAGCTGGCGCAGCGCCATTACGAGCGCTACGGCGACCCCGCCGTCATCGACGACGCGGTGCGCCTGGCGACGCCGGCGGCCCCGGCGACCCGGCGCCTCGCGCAGGTGCTGCCGGAGGCGGAGTCGGGCGAGCAGGTCGCGATCTGCAGGCTCCTCGGCGTCCTCGGCGGCGAGCATGCGGTGGCGGCCCTGACCCAGCAGCTCGACGCGCCGAGCCCGGTCTCCGAAGCAGCGGCAGCTGCACTCAAGCGCCTCGGCAGGGAATCCGACCAGCCCCTCCTGCTCGCGCTGCGCGAAGGAGACTCGGCCCGCCGCCGCGTCCTTCTCCCACTGGTGAGCCGGGCGACCGCAGCGGACGAGGTCGTGCGCTGCCTCGGCGATCCGGACGCCACGGTCCGGGCGCTGGCGGCGGATGCCCTCGCCCGGCTCGGAAATCCCGCCTTGGTCCCCGCCCTCTTTCCGCTCCTCGCCGACGAGAATCCCCGCGTGGCGCAGGCTGCCGCTGGCGCGATCCAATCCCTCGGCAGCCCGCTCACCGAGAAGCTGGCCCTGGAGGCGGCGCGCTCCGGCGAAGCCCGCGTCCGCAGGGCAGCGTTGCGCATCCTCGGCTATTTCGGCTACGCGTCGGCGCTGCCGGTCTTCGAGGCGGCGCTGCGCGATCCCGATCCCCGGCTGCGGGAGGCTGCGCTGCAGGGTCTCGCCTACATCGACGAGCCGCGTGCCCTCGAGGCGCTGCTCGAGGCCGCCCGCGACGAGGAGGACAGGACCCGCGCCCTCGCCATGCGCTCGCTGGGGCAGGTGACCGAGGACCTGCGCGTCACCTCCTATCTCCTCCGCGGTCTCGCCGATCGGGATCCCTGGGTTCGCTACTACGCCTGCCAGGCCCTGGGCCGGCAGGGAGTCGAGGTCGCGGCGCGCCCGATCGCGGAGCGACTCGACGACGATGCGGGACAGGTGCGGGTCGCCGCCGTCGACGCCCTCTCCCACCTGCAGACGCCCCTGGCCAGCGAGGCCTTGCGCCGCGCCGCGCGATCCGCGGATCCGGACGTGTGCAGGGCGGCGCTCATCGGCCTCGGGATCCGGCGAGAGCGCGACGCGCTCGGCATCCTCCTCGAGCGGAGCCGCGACACCGATGCCGCGACGCGCCTCGTGGCGATCTCGGCCATGGCCGATTTCTCGGGCGACGAGGTGGAGGAGGCCCTCGCCACCGCGGCGCGGGACGAGGAGGAGAGCGTGCGCACCGCCGCGGTCGGATTCCTCGCTGCCCGTCCGGGCAAGAGCGCCACCTTGCGCCTCGTGGGAATGGCTGGCGTGGCGCCGGTGCGCGAACTCGTCGACGCGGGCCTCTCGGTTCCGGTGGAGGGCCGCGTCGAGGGGATCGTCGAGGCGCTCGCCGATGCCGATGACGAGTTGGCGCCGCGGCTCGTCTCGGCGCTCCTCCGCATGAGGCTGCCCGACGCAGGCGCCCTGCTCCGCCGTGTCGCGGGCCTTCCCAACGCCCCGGCGCGGAAGGCCGCGATGGGCGCGCTGGCCAGCATCGGCGAGCGGGAGGTGCTGCAGACCGCCGCGGCGAGCGACGTCGACCCCGAGGTGCGCCGGATCGCCACCCTGCTCCTCTCGGATTGAAAGCCCCCGTGGACCTTCCCCTCTCGCCACAGGTCTTCGCGATCTTCTCCGCTCTCATCGAGGAGCGGAGCGGCCTCCACTACGGCCTGCAGGAACGCGAGCTGCTGTCCGACAAGCTCACCACGCGCGCCATCGAGGCGGGCTTCACCTCGCTCCTCGACTACTATTACTTCCTCCGCTACGACGCCGACAGCGGACCCGAGTTCGAGCAGCTCGTCGACGCGCTCGTGGTCGGGGAGACCTATTTCTTCCGCGAGTGGGACCAGGTCGTCGCGCTGGTCGATCGTGAGCTCGCGTCCCTGGCGCGGGATCGCAAGGTGCGGATCTGGTCCGCTGCCTGCTCCACCGGCGAGGAACCGCTCTCCCTGGCGATGCTGCTCGAGGATCGCGGGCTGCTCGATCGGGCGGAGATCGTGGCGAGCGACATCAGCGGCAGGGCGCTGGCCCGGGCGAAGCGCGGGGTCTACAGCCGCCGTGCGCTGCGGCAGGTCCCCGAACGGCACCTCGTCGAGCGCTGGCTCGAGGTCCATCCCGACGAGATCCGCATCGATCGCTCCCTCATCGATCGGATCGATTGGCGCCGGATCAACCTGCTCGACGACGCAGCGGTCGGCTCGATCGGCACGGTGGACGCCATCCTCTGCCGCAACGTCCTCATCTACTTCCGGGACGACGTGATCACGCAGGTGGTCGACCGGCTCGCGTCGGCGCTGCGCCCGGGTGGCGTGCTCGCGGTCGGCGTCTCGGAATCGCTCCTCCGCTTCGGTACCCGGCTCGCCTGCGAGGAGCGCGGCGGCTTCTTCTTCTACCGGAGGACATGATGATCCGCGTCGTCGTCGTGGACGACTCCGCCTTCGCCCGCAAGGTGATGCGCCAGATCCTGGGCAGCGCCGCGGACATCGAGGTAGTGGACATCGCCCGGGACGGACTCGAAGCGCTCGAGCGGATCGACGAGCTGCAGCCCGACGTCGTCACCCTCGACCTGGTGATGCCCCACCTCGACGGCATCGGCGTCCTCCGGGCGCTGCAGGGCAAGGCGGGCCCGCGGGCCGTGGTGGTGAGCACCTCCGACGCGGAGAGCGAGCTGGGCATCGAGGCCCTCGAGCTCGGCGCGGTGGACGTGGTCGCCAAGCCCACCGCGCTCGCCACCGACCGCCTCTTCGAGATCCGCGAGGACCTGCTCGAGAAGGTGCGCGCCGCCGCAGGGGCCAGGCCGCTCGTCGCCACGACCGAAGAGCCGCTCCCGCTGCCGGCGGTTTCGGAGCGGATCGAGCTGGTGGCGGTGGGTACCTCCACCGGCGGGCCCCCTGCCCTGACCCGCTTTCTCTCCGGCCTTCCCCGGGAGTTGCCGGTGCCGGTGGTGATCGCCCTCCACATTCCCGCGGGATTCACCGAGGCCCTCGCCCGCAGGCTGAACGGTCTCTGTGCCATCGAGGTCTGCGAGGCTGCCGACGGCATGGAGCTCGCACCGGGACGGGCGGTGATCGCCCCGGGCGGCAGGCAGCTCCACGTCCGACGCAAGGGCGGCCGCCTCGTCGCCCGCATCGACGACGAGCCCGTGGGGACCGCGCACAAGCCCTCCGTCGACGTGCTCTTCTCGTCGGTGGCGGAGGCGGTCGGGCCCGCTGCCCTCGGCCTGGTCCTCACCGGCATGGGCGACGACGGCCTGGCCGGCTCCAGGGCGCTGGCAGCAGCAGGCGCCACCCTGCTCACCGAGTCGCCGGAGAGCTGCGTCGTCTATGGAATGCCGCGGGTGGTCTCCGAAGCAGGCCTCTCCGCGGGCTCGGCCCCGATCGATGCGATGGCCCGGCTCGTCCTCTCCCGCCTCTGAGGCGAATGAGAACGCTCCGCCCCTGCGGGACGGATTGGCCCGGGCGGACGGTTGGTGTAGGAGGCGTGCGCGCAGCTTCTGCGCCGGCCGGAGGATTGGATGTCGCTCGTCGCGCTCAGAACCCAGGGGAAGCGGGTCCCCGTCGCAGCCCGCCCCTTTCTGCCCACCACCCGCGAGGAGATGGAGGCGCGGGGCTGGGACGAGCTCGACGTGGTCCTCGTCACCGGCGACGCCTACGTCGATCATCCCGCGTTCGGCGTGGCGGTGATCGGCCGTGTGCTCGAGGCGGCGGGCTACCGCGTGGGTGTCATCGCCCAGCCGGCCTGGCGCTCCGCCGACGACTTCCGGACCCTGGGGCGGCCGCGGCTCGCCTTCGCCATCACCGCCGGCAACATGGACTCGATGGTGAACCGCTACACCGCCCACAAGCGGCGGCGCAGCGAGGACGCCTACTCGCCGGACGGCCATCCCGACCTGCGCCCGGACCGGGCCGCGACCGTCTACGCCAACCGCTGCCGCGAGGCCTTCTCCGGCGTGCCGGTGCTCCTCGGCGGCGTCGAGGCCTCGCTCCGCCGCCTGGCCCACTACGACTATTGGGACGACAAGGTCCGCCGCTCGATCCTCTTCGACTCGAAGGCCGATCTCGTGATCTTCGGCCAGGGCGAGAAGCCCGTGCTCGAGGTGATGGCGCGCCTCGCTCGCGGGGTGCCGGCGAAGGAGATCGACGACGTCCGCGGCGTCGCGCTGGTGCGCAAAGCTTGGGACGATCTGCCGGCGAAGTGGGGTCGCGCGGTGCTCGAGCTCCCGTCGTTCGAGGAGATCTGCGCCTCGAAGGAGAGCTACGCGAACTTCTCGCGGCTCTACCACCTCGAGCACAACCCGGACAACGCGCGGATCATGGTGCAGCGCCACGGCGACAGGGCTGCGGTGATCCTGCCGCCGATGCCCAACCCGAGCACCGAGGAGCTCGACCGCGTCTACGCCCTGCCCTACGCCCGCGGCCCGCACCCGCGCTACGCGGGCACGAAGCTCACCGCGTGGGAGCAGATCAAATTCAGCGTCCACGTGCTCCGCGGCTGCTCCGCCGGCTGCACCTTCTGCTGCATCACCGAGCACCAGGGGCGCGACGTCTGCTCCCGCTCCGAGGCGAACGTCCTCGAGGAGATCCGCGACATCACCGAGATGCCGGACTTCCGCGGGACCATCTCGGACATCGGCGGCGCCACCGCCAACATGTGGCAGATGCAGTGCTCGTCCGAGGAGCACCACCAGCAGTGCCGGCGGATGAGCTGCGTCTACCCGAAGGTCTGCCCCAACCTGCGGGTGGACCACCAGCCGCTGGTGGAGCTCTACCGCAAGGTCCGCGCCATGCCCGGCGTGAAGCACGCCTTCGTGGCGAGCGGGCTTCGGTACGATCTCGCCCACGCCGACGAGGAGCACGGCCAGGAATACCTCGCGGAGCTCATCGCCCACCACGTCTCCGGCCAGCTCAAGGTGGCGCCGGAGCACGTGGGCCGCAGCGTGGTGAAGGTGATGCGCAAGCCGGAGGTGGAGGAGTTCGAGCGCTTCCGCGAGGAATTCGAGCGCTACAGCGCCGCCGCGGGCAAGGAGCAGTACCTCGTCCCCTACTTCATCTCCTCGCATCCGGGCTGCACCCTCGAGGACGCGGCGGAGCTCCACGACTACCTGCGCAGCAACAACTGGAAGCCGCAGCAGGTGCAGGACTTCATGCCCACGCCGATGACCCTGGCGACGGACATGTACTACTCCGGCTACCACCCCTTCACGATGCGGCCGCTGCCCGTCTCCCGCGACGTGGACGAGAAGCGGATGCAGAAGGCGCTGATGCGCTGGGCGGATCCGGAGCTCGCGCCCTGGTACGACCAGGCGATGCAGGCGCTGGGGCGGCCGGAGCGTTTCCGGCACCACGCCGACCGCGGTGGGCGCGGTTCGCCGCGGCCCGGCGCGCGCCGGGGGCAGGCGGGTTCCTTCGAGCGGGGGCGGCGCAGGTGAGCGCGGAACGGAAGGCCACCACCGTCGAGCATGCGAAGGCGCTCCGATCCGTCGGCGAGGCCGAGGCGGGACCGGCGTACGGCAGGCACGGGCTCGGCAAGAGCTTCCGCTTCGCCGCGCAGGGGCTCGCCTTCGCGTTGCGGACCCAGCGGAACCTCCGGATCCACTTCGCCGCCGCAGGTCTCGTGCTCTTCGCGGCGGCAGCGCTCCCGGTGAGCCGGATCGAGTCGCTCCTTCTCCTCGGCGCGATGGTGCTCGTGCCCCTGGCGGAGCTCTTCAACACGGCGATCGAGGCGGTGGTGGATCTCGCCGCCCCGCACTTCCATCCCCTCGCGAAGACCGCCAAGGACGTCGCCGCTGCGGCGGTGCTCCTCGCCTCCGCCTTCGCGCTGGGGATCGGCGTGCTCGTCTTCGCCGAGAAGCTCTGGCCGCTGCAGGTGCGCGAGGGCGCGGCGGGCTACGCAGCCGCCGTCGCGCCGCTGGCGCTGGCGCTCTTCTGGCCGTTCTGCAGGGGCCTCTTCCGCCGCTAATGCGCTGCGGGCTCCCCCGACTCCTCGGCGAGCTCCTTCCAGTTCCGGAGCAGGAACTCGGCGTCCGGCGGCGAGAGGTCGAATTGGAGCGACGCCTCGTCGATCAGCTGCCAGAGCTTGAGGTCGGGGTTCTCCTGCCGGCGGTTGCTGATCCACTGCACCGCGTGGCGAAGTGCTTCTCCTCGCTGGGCCATCGGCTGCCTCCCTCCCGTCGATCGGTGATCCGCTGATCCGATGATCCGCCCCGTGGCTGGCGCGGGCAACACCCCCCGGGTCCACCTGGCGAGAAGGCGATCGAGCGCTGGCGCTCGGGGCGCTCTTGCGGCAGACTCCACCTGAACGCATGTTTCGGTGGGGAGGTGGGCATGGCGGCGGCGAAGTGCTGGGACATCGGCTGGTACGGCGACCGGTTCGTCATCACCCTGGAGGACGAGAGCGGGGTCGCGCTGTCGCAGGTATCACTGCCACGACACGTCGCGCTGGAGATGATGCCGGCGCTGCGAAACCGGAACGCCGGCTTCCGGATGCGGATCCCGGTGGCAATGGCGGAGGCATCGGCGCCCGCCGGCGGTTAGGATCTACGCCATGTTCTTCAAACCGACGAAGATGCTGCAGCTCCCGACACCGGCGGAGGCCCTCCCCGGCCGCAAGGTGCCGGTGCACGTGACCAACCGCCACCTCGTGCTCGGAAACCCGATCCAGCCGCCCTTCCCCGCGGGCCTCGCGCAGGCCGTCTTCGGCCTCGGCTGCTTCTGGGGCGCCGAGCGCAAATTCTGGCAGCAGGAGGGGGTCTACACCACGGCGGTGGGCTACGCCGGTGGCCACACCCCCAACCCGACCTACGAGGAGGTCTGCTCGGGCAGGACCGGCCACACCGAGGTGGTGCTGGTGGTCTACGATCCGGCGCGGATCGGCTACGAGGCGCTGCTCCGGCTCTTCTGGGAGAACCACGATCCGACCCAGGGGATGCGGCAGGGCAACGACCTCGGGACCCAGTATCGCTCGGCGATCTACACCTTCGACGAGGCGCAGCTGCAAGCGGCGGCGTCCTCCCGCGACGCCTACCAGGAGGCGCTCGCGCGGGCAGGGATCGGCGCCGTGACCACCGAAATCCGGGAAGCGCCGCCCTTCTTCTATGCCGAGGACTACCACCAGCAGTACCTGGCAAAGAACCCGAGCGGCTATTGCGGCCTCGGGGGAACCGGGGTGAGCTGCCCGGTGGGCGTCGGCGTCGACGCCGGCTGACGGCTTGCCGCACCCCGGAACTGTCCGTTAGGTTGCACCCCACGACCGGGAAGCCGCAACGGAGGGGGCCCGCGTGTTCCAGACCGAAGCGGCGCGGAAGCAGCGCAGCAAATTCCTCTACGTCGTCGCGGCGGTGGCGGTCGCCTGCCATGTCGGCGACCTCGTCCTTCTCGGCGGGCCCTCGCTCCCTGCGCTCGCCGTGCGCCTGGCGTGGGGGTTCTGCCTCGCGCTTCTGGCGCTCGCTGCTCCCCATGTGCGGCCCGCCCACTTCGAGCGGGTGGTGACCGCCGCGGGCCTCTCCTCGGTCGGCGCCTGGGTGGCGCTCACCGTCCTCACCGGCGGCAGCCCGAGCCCCTACTTCGACTGGATGAGCACCCTGCCGCTGATCGTGGGGGCGCTCGGCCCCGGCTACGTCTGGGCGGTGGCGGCGGTGGGCCTGGCCACCATCGTCGCGAACGCCCTCCTCCTCGTCGTGGAGGGGGCCGCACTCCCGTCCCACCTGAGCTGGCTCAGCTTCTCGATCGCGGTAGGCGGCCTCGCCGTGGCCGGCAGCAAGATGCAGCAGCGACTGCGCGCGGCGGAGCAGCGTGCCGAGGAGGCGCGCCTGCGGGCGGTGGACGATCTCGCGGTCAGCGAGCACCGGCGCCTGCACGCGGAGAAGCTGGCGCTTCTCGGCAAACTCTCGAGCGGCGTCGCCCACGAGATCAACAACCCGCTCGCCTTCGTGAAGTCGAACCTCGCCCATCTTCTCGAGCAGCACGGCGGCGGCGCCGGCTGCGCGGAGCTGGCGTTGCTGCGGGAGATCGTCGAGGACAGCCAGGTCGGCATCGAGCGGATCGAGGGGATCATCGACACGCTGCGCTCCTTCGCCCGGGTGGACGATGCGGGGCTGCAGCCGTGCAGTCTCGCCGAGGTGGTCGACGAAGCGCTCCGGCTCGCCTCCGCCCCGCTGCGCCCCGTGGCGGAGGTGCGGCGGAGCGGCACCGATTCCCTGCCGCGGGTGATGGCCAACCGCGGGCAGCTGGTGCAGGTGCTGGTCAACCTGCTGGTCAACGCCGCCGATGCCATCGCCGAGACGAAGGCGGGTCGCGGCGTGGTGCGGCTCGAGGCCTGGCGCACCGACGGGCTGGTGGTGCTGGACGTGATCGACAGCGGTCCGGGGCTCGAGCCGGCGGTGCAGCAGCGGCTCTTCGAGCCCTTCTTCACCACCAAGCCGCCCGGCAAGGGAACCGGCCTCGGACTCGCGCTCTCGCGCGAGTACCTGAAACGCTTCGACGCCACCCTGGAGGCGCAGAACGAGCCCGGGGGCGGGGCACGTTTCCGGCTCCGCCTCGTGCCGGCGACTGCGGCCCAGCGCAGCGCCTGATCGGCAGCGCCTGGGCGTGCACGCTGCGAGGGGTGCAGCGGCCGCGGGGCGCTACCCCTCCTCGGCAGAGATTCCTCGCGGCTACACAGAATGTGTCGCGCACTGCCACACTGTGCTTGCCAGGCAGAATACACCTCGTGTCATACTGCTCCCTTCACCAGCAGTACGAGCAGTGGGAGGGGTAGCTTGGGCATCAGGCATCTCGGTCTGGTCGTATTCGTTTGTAGCGTGCTCGCCGCCTGTGGCGGAGGGGACACCAACCCGAACCCGGACGCCACCGGCGGTTCCGGCGGCAGCGGCGGTACCGGCGGCACGGGCGGTAGCGGCGGCACCGGTGGTACCGGTGGCACTGGAGGCACCGGCGGCACGGGTGCTACCGGGGGCAGCGGCGGCAGCGCGGCGGTCTGCGGCGACGGCGTGGTCGAGGGCGACGAGGCCTGCGACGACGGCGAGCTGAACAGCGACAACGCTGCCGACGCCTGCCGTACCGATTGCACGGAAGCCTCGTGCGGCGACAGCGTCGTCGACACCGGCGAGAATTGCGACGACGGCAACACCGTCGACGGGGACGGCTGCTCCGCTGCGTGCGGCTTCGAGGCCGAGTGCGGCGACGGCGTCCGCGAGTTCGAAGAGGAGTGCGACGGCGCCGATCTATCCGGCCAGAGCTGCGCCGACTTCGGTCACAACAGCGGCGACCTCGGCTGCTCGGCCACCTGCACCTTCGACACCTCCGCCTGCGCCACCGTCGAATTCTGCGACGACGGCATCGACAACGACGGCGACCTGCTCGCCGACTGCGACGACAGCGATTGCGAAGGCGACGTGGTCAACTGCCCGAGCTGCGGCGACGGCGTGATCAACCAGGCCGAGGAGGTCTGCGACGGCGCCGATCTCGGTGGCGCCGCGTGCACGGACCTCTCCTTCTCCGGCGGCACCATCGGCTGCGACGATCTCTGCCAGCTCGACACCGCCGCCTGCCTCCCCTTCGAGGATTGCAGCACGGTCGGCGACGAGGACCAGGACGGCTTCGCCGACTGCGACGACACCGAGTGCGTTGGCGCCTTCGAGTGCCCCTCGTGCGGCGACGGGATCCTGCAGCGCGACGAGACCTGCGAGGGCTCCGCGCCTGCCGGCGAGGACTGCAGCAACTACGGCTTCAACAGCGGCACCCTCGCCTGCAGCGCCACCACCTGCACCGCCGACACCAGCGCCTGCACCAACGTCGAGCTCTGCGGCGTCGCCGGCGACGAGGACGGCGACGGCGCCTTCGACTGCGACGACAGCGACTGCGACCAGGTCGCGCCCTGCCCGGTCTGCGGCAACGGCACGATCGAAGCTGGCGAGACCTGCGACGACGGCAACCTCGTCGCTGGGGACGGCTGCGACAGCGGCTGCGCCGAGGAGATCTTCGCGGTTGCGGCCCCCGGCCAGTCCTCCACCAGGACCGGAAGCACCGACAGCTCCAGTCCCACCCACGGCCGCGTCACCTCCGATTGCGGGACGCCGGACACCAGTTCCTACTATTACGCGCTGGTGGAGCTGCAGAACCTCGGCACCCATCCCGCGGTCGTAGACGTTCAGGGTGATTGGGGCTCGATCGATGGCTTCCTGCAGATCTCCTCCGTCCCGTTCGCACCCGCCGATCCCCTCGCGACCTGCCTCGGCTCGAACGACGACTGGAACAGCACCGCAGATAGCCGGGTCAACGGGATCGCGATTCCCGCAGGGGGAAGTGTCGCCGTCATCGCGACTACCTACGATCCTCTCACGACCCTCCCTTCGTTCACGCTGACGGCTTCCACCGTCTCCGCTTGCGGCGACACGGTCGTCGAGGGCGCCGAGGCGTGCGACGACGGCAATGCTTCCTCGGGCGACGGCTGCTTCGAGTGTGCCGTCGAGGCAGGCTGGGTGTGCGGCTCGACGGGCTGCAGGCAGACGGTCTGCGGCGACACGATCGTCGAGGGCGACGAGGAGTGCGACGACGGCAACCAGGTCAACGACGACGCATGCAGCAACGGCTGCCTTGCAGCACGCTGTGGCAACGGCACGGTCGACATGTCGCCGGGTGCAGTGGTTCTGACCTCTCCCGTCGTCACCAATCCGGGCGGGAACTCCGGCCGCGTTTGCGACGACGGCGGTACATGCTCCGGCCCGTGCACGGCGGACGTCAGCGGCAACGGCAGTGCCCCGGAGCACGGCATCTGCCAGGCACTCGGCTACCAGTACGCGCTGGCCGTCGCCTGGGGCAATGGCTCCGGTGAAAGCGACGACCCGATGCCGCACGCTTACAACTGGGAATGCAGCAACTACGTCTGCATGGCCAGCTCGAGCACCTACGACTCCGACAACTGCGGCGCATCGGAAATGCTCGATACAATCACGTGCGCCGGCGGGCCGACGATGGAAGCGTGCGACGATGGCAACACCGACAACGGAGATGCCTGCACCACCTCCTGCACGGTGGCAGTCTGCGGCGACGGTTTCATCAGGACCGGCTTCGAAACCTGCGACGATGGCAACACCGCCGCGGGTGACGGCTGCGACGCCACTTGCCAGATCGAGGTGCTCGCCGTCCCGAATGCGGCAAGCGCGCTCAATCTGGCCGGCTCGCTCACGGGCAGCGATCCGACCTGGACCCGCCCGGACGCTTCGTGCGGCGCCAACACCACCGCTGGCATGCACTACGACACCTTCGAGATGACGAACAACACCGGCGCAGATCGGCTGGTCTACTTCACCGCGAACTGGAACGGGAACAACGGCTTCCTCCACGTCTTCAACGCACCGTTCGACCCGTCGAACCCCACGACCAATTGCCTCGCCGGTGACGATGACTACGACTCGGGCGGCAGCCACTTCACCTACACGGTGCCGGCCGGGCAGTCGATCGTCGTGGTGGCGAGCACCTATAGCTCGGGCGCCACGATCTCCTCCTACACGGTGAGCATCTATTCGCCGGATGCGGTGGACGCGGAACCCAACGATGCTTCCACCACCGCCATCTCGACGAGCGTGGGACGCGTCGAGCGCGGCAACATCGCTGCCGGGGACAAGGACTACTACTCGTTCTCGGCGACCAGCGGCACCACCTACAGCGTCGAGACGTGGGCGGGTGCGCCTCTCTTCTGCACCACCGACTCCGGCAACGCGAACGACACGCGGATCCGCCTCTACGACACCGATGGGATCACGGAGCTGGCGAGCGACGACGATGGAGGAACGGGCACCTGCTCGCTCGTCACGTGGACGGCTCCCGCAACCGGCACCTACTTCTTCCGGGTGCAGTACTACGACGACGCAGATACCTCGTCGACGATCGATCCGTATTTCGTCGAGCTGCGTTCGCCGTAACGCAGCTCGCAGGCTGAATCGATAGGCAGGGGCGCCATGCCGGCCAGGGTGGCGCCCCTGCTCGTTCCTGCCCGGGGCGGCTGGCATGGTGGGACGGCAGCCTCCACCTTTCGCCGATGGCCCGGATCTTCCTCCTCTCGCCGGCGCATTCCGGTGGCGTGCGGGCGCAGCTTCTGCTGCGGGAGCAGGCGGCCTTTCCGCTGGCGGAGCGGCTGCGCGGCGACGAAGGCGTGCAGCTCGGCGAGGCCTTCCAGTTCACCAGCGGCCTCTACTTCCGCGGCAAATGGCGCTACGCCCGGACCTTCGCCGCGCCTCCGGCTGGCGTCCCCGGCGTGCTGGTGATCGCGCCCTCTTGGGGCCTCGCCCGCCCCGAGCGTCCCGTCCGCAGGGACGATCTCCTCGCCCTCGCCAGGGTGCCGGTGGATCTCGCCGACGAGCGCTACCGCGCCCCGCTCGAGCGCGATGCAGCCGCCCTCGCCGCGGCGCTCGGCGAGCGCGACGAGGTGGTGCTCCTCGGCAGCATCGCCACCGCCAAATACGTCGACCTGCTCCTCGCCATCTTCGGCGAGCGGCTGCTCTTCCCCACTGCGTTCGTGGGGCGCGGCGACCTGAGCCGCGGCGGCCTGCTCCTCCGTGCGGCGCGCGAAGGGGCGGAGCTCGACTACCTGCCGGTGCAGGGCGCCAGGCGGCGCGGGGCGAGGCCCCCGCGCCTGCCGCGGTTGCGCTGATCAGCGCTTGCGGTGCGCCCGTTCCCAGCGGGCCCGGAGCTGCGTCGCAGCCTCGGGCGCCGTGGCGCGAAGCGCCTCGACCAACGCCGGCGTCTCCGGCCGATCGAGCAGGAGGATGGCGCGGACGATCGCCCGGGCGAGCTCGCCCTCCGCGGCAGGGAAGCCGGCGACGAAGTCGCGCACCATCTCGCTCCGTACCGCTGCGGAGGCGGCGCTCGCCTCGGGACCGAGGGCCTGCCAGGCCCACGACGAGCCCCACTGGCCGGCGGCGCGCACCGCAGCGAGCCGGTCGCCGTGGAGCCGCTCCCGCAGCAGCCGTCCCACCGCAACCGTGCGGCAGAAGCCGAGCCCCTCGGTGGCGGCAGCGCTCCCGTTCGCTGCGAGGAAGGCGACGTCCTCGTCGCGGCACATCCGCCCGAGACCCCGGGCAGCTGCCTGCGCCACCTCGGCCTCGTCACGTACGAGCGCGGCCCGCAGCGTCGGTATGGCGGCGGGATCGCGAAGCCGCCCCACCGCGTCGAGCAGGAGCGCTTCGAGGCGCGCAGCCCGCGCCGGATGGGCCTCGCGCACCGCCGCCAGCTCCTTCGCCCCGGGCTGGAGCAACGCGAGCATCGGGTAGAGGCCACCTTCGCCCAGGACGCGCAGCTCGCCTGCAAGGGTGCGCAGCCGATCCGCACGGAGGGGCGCGGCGCCCACGCGCTCGACGAGGGCGCGCAAGGAACGGAAGGCTGCCGGATCCTCCACCCGGGCCCTGTCGATCCGCGCGGCGAGATCCTCGCCCTGCGCGCCGGCGCCGGGGGAAACGAGCAGCGAAGCAGCGACGAACGCTGCTGCGACGGTGCGCCTCATCGGCCACTCTCCCACCAGCGCAGGTCCATGCGCCGTTCGACGTTGGTACCGCAATGCACTTCGCCGAGGTTGCGGTGGTAGACGTCCCAGTTGTCGGCGAAGAAGACCTCGAGGCCGAGCGCGCCGAGGCGGGCCTCCAGATCGGCGCGGAAGAGATCGACGCCGCCCACCACCGGCCCGAAGGGATCGGGGATGACCACGTGCCCGTCCACGTGGAGCAGGTTGACGGTGCCGGGCTGGTGGGCGACCAGGCCGATGCCGAAGAAGTCCTCGTAGACGAAGGGCATCGGCGTGATCTCCTCGGGAGCGAGTCCGAGCTCCTCCTCCAGGATTGCGAGCATCTCGTCGGTGCGGATCTGCGCCTCCTGGCTCGCCGCCATCAGGTCCGCGTCGGCGAGGATCTCGTCGACGGTCACGTCCGCAGGCACCTCGACCTCGCGCTGCCAGTCGATCCACCTCTTCCCCTCGAAGAGCACCGCGTCGCCCTGGCCGCTCTGCTGCAGGCCGACCAGCATCTCGTGGGCCATGGTGGGATCCGCCACGAGGAGCCGCCAGCCCCGCGGCGTATCCGCCTGCACCCAGCTGAAGACCTCGTCGACGTGGCCCACCAGGAGCCAGCTCGTATCGACGACGATCTCCGGCTGGACCCGCTGCGCCCGCACGAAGTCGACGAAGGCGGGATCGGGCTGCTCGCGCGCCGAGTCCCCAGCCCCCCAGACGTTGCGGCCGAGGGGATGGTCGCCGTAGGGCGGCACCACCTCCCAATTGCCGAAGGAGTTCATGCTGTAGCCGTCGGTCTCCGCTGCTGCCGCCCAGTCCGCGGCGTGGACGTAGACCGTGCCCCAATCCGGGCCGGCGAAGCGGCTGTCGACGATCTCGCCTGCGATGCGATCGGGCTGCGCCGAGCGGACGGCCACCTTCATACCCACCGGCACGCCGTCGGGCCCGGGTATCGAGGTGAAGCCCACGTCGAAGAAATCCTGGGTCCAGGGATCCCACTCCCAGAAGGAGCCGGGGAGCTCGAGACCTTCGAAGGGCACGCCGGCGGCGTCGGCCATCGTCTGCACGCCAGCGGCGAAGCGCTCGTTCAGGTCGCCGCCGTCGGAGTAGTAGATCCGCTCGGTGGGCGCCGTATTGAACTGGAAGAGGAGCGGCGCCACCCGCAGCTCGACCCGGTCGCTACCAAGCGAAGCGCCTGCCGCGTCGAAGACCGTGAGCGTGATCCCGACCGTTCCGTCCCATGCCCCCGCCGCGACGGAGCTCGCGAAATGCCGCCCCTCCAGGGCGAAGGCGGCGCCAGCGCGGAGCGCGTCGGTGGAGATCGAGACGGCGAGCGGATCCTGGACGGCCACGTAGCTTGCCGCCGCCTCGCGCGCACCCTCGACGAGGAAGAGGCGGACCTCGTCGGAGTTCTCGACCTCGAGCCGTGCGGAGGCCCCATCCGGTGCACCTGGCCACGGCGCCACCAGCAGCGGCGCGAGATCGCGCACGTCGGCGTCGCCTGCTACGGCTTCGTCCGCACCGTCGGGGATGCCGTTCCCATCGTCGTCGTCGAGGTTGGCGAGGAAGATGGCGCCAGCCGTGGCGCTGAAGCCCTCCTCCCCTGCCTCCTCGTCGGCGGCACCGGGGTCGAGCCTTCCGTTGCGGTTGGCGTCGACGACCAGGTCGATCACCGGCGCGGGAAGGATCGCCTCGTCTTCGCCTTCGTCCTCACCGCAGGCCGCGAGGGCAGCTGCTGCGAGAACGAAGGCCGGAAGCTTTCTGCGAACCATGCGGAGCCCTCGGGTCGAGCAGCGGCCCCCTTCGACCGCGGTCCTCCCAGTCTCCGCCACCAGGTGGCGCAAGGCCAGCCCGGTTCCGAAGTCCGAACGCCGGCCCGTCGTGGCTACGGGGCGGCGGGCTCCACCCCCCGCCCCCGTGCCGGGCTCAATAACGCCCCTTCGGCTCGCCTCGGGGTGAACCGCGGATCTCCCCCTCGGTCTCCACCTCGGCGCGCTCGTGACGGAGCGGCTCGCTGATCTCGCGCTCCTCCTCCACCGAGGTGGCGGCGACGCGAACCTCCTCGCGGACCACCGGCCGCTTGCGAACCTCGATCTCCTCCTCGTGGACGGGGATCGAGTAGCTCTCCTCCTGGAACGCCGTGCCGGCGGCGGGCCGCCCCTCGGTCGCCACGCGCTCCACCCGAACCTCCTCGTGGCGGACGGGGACCTTGATCTGCTTCTCTTCCACCTCGACGTGCTTGGTGACGCGGACCTGGCCCGCCTCGCGCTCGGTCTTCCCGACCTCGAGCCGCTCCTCGGCCAGCGGGACGCGAAGCTCCCCCTCCCTGGTGCCCATCGCCGCGCCGCGGCTCTCCTTGCCCGCGAAGGCGCCGCCGGTCAGGTCGACGATCGCCTCGTCGCCGCGGATCTCCTTCACGTCGGTGAACTTCGCTTCGTGCCGCTCCTTGGAGAGCAGGCCCTTCTCGATGGTGAAGGTGCCGTCGCCTATCCGCTCGATCTTGCCGAGCTTCGTCCCGTCGAAGCTCCGCACCGTCATTCCCTCGTAGATTTCGCCAATCATCGCTGCCTCCTCTCGTCGTGATGAGAGGTTGCGAACGATTCCGCCGGTAGCAAAGAGTCGGACACGGAAGCCGTCGCTGGGGAAGCGCCGGGGCGTGCGTCGGGCACGGCACGAGCCGCCGACTCGCATGGGCCGGGGGCTGCGGCCTACCCGTTCTCGCGGTCGGCTGAGAACAAACGGCTTGCGTGCTGCGGGCGCTCCTCCAGCTCGACGTGGCGCTCTCTGGCTGGAGCAGAGCTGGAGGGGGCGGGAGCTGGAGACCTCCCTCGCCGCCTTGCGGGACAACGAGCGCCACGCTGCGACCGGGCGCGCTCGAGCCAGGGCCCCTCGCCGAGGAGATCGGTAGCGGCGAGGCGATCCTGCAGCGTCGGTGCGTTGCGGCGGCCGAGTCGCTCGTTCATCCGGTCGAGGTGCTGCGGAGCTTGCGGCGCTGGAGAATGCCCTCCCCCAGATCGGCGAGCTGCGCTGCCACCGCTTCCGGGTCCTGCGGATCGACCACCGACCACTCGCTGCCCACCTGCGGCTCGAAGCGCAGCGCACGGCGCAGCGCCTCGCCGCCGTGGGCACAGAGGATCACGAGGTGGGCGTCCGCGGTGACGTGGCGCACCTGCCGCGCCGCCTCGAGCGGGCGCTCCAGCCCGGCGCCGAGCGCCACCACCGCCGGTGCCGCGCCCGCCTCGACGCGCGCGCGGAGCTTCGCGAGCCCCGCCCACAGCCCGGTCGCGCGCTCGAACTCCTGGCCTGCAGGGAGCGGCAGCGAAAGAGCCGGGCTGTCGTCGATCAGAAGAACCAAGCGTCGGACCTACGAGAGGAGCGGGAGGCCGAGAACGGCGCGCCCCGTCCAGACTTTGGGGAGGTCGGTGGTTGGGGCCATCACGTGGGCGGCCCGTGCGTCGCGGAGGAAGCGGGCGAGCAATCCGTTCTCCTGGTAGGCAATCCCACCACACAGGGTAAGCGCCTCGTTGGCGAGGTGCACGACCATGTCGGCGACGTCGGCTTCCGCAGCGCATACCGGCCGGGAGCGCTTCGGGAAGGCCCTCGTCGCCCAAACGTGCCGCGTGGGCCACGAGGGCCCGGCTCCGCTGGAGCGCGGTCCAGAGCTCGCCCACGCGGTGCTGCAGCACCTCTACCTCGGCGAGGGAGGTCCCTGCGTGGCGCTGGATCCGGCGCTGGAGGTGGCCGAGGGCGGTGTCGAGGATCGCGCCGGCGAGGCCGAGATAGGTCCCGGACATCGCCATGAGGAAGAAGGGGCTGACCACCTCGAAGACGTACCAGACCTGATCGCCCTCCTCACCGAGGAGGTTGCCTTACGGGACACGGACGTTGTCGAGGGAGACCGCGCGGGAGTCGTTGCCCCGCATGCCCAGGCCGCGCCACCCCTCGCCCACCGCGACGCCGGGCGCGTCCCGATCGACCACGAGGTAGCTGAACGATCCCGGCCCCTCCTCCTGCGCAGCAACCGAGACCACGTAGGAGTCGGCGTGCGAGGCGTTGGTGACGAAATGTTTGCGCCCGTCGACGACGAAGCCGTCGCCCTCGCGCTGGAGCGAGGTGGCGGGGAGGTAGAAATGGCTGCCGCTGCCCGCCTCGCTCAAGGCGAGCGTGGTGACGTGGCGCCCCTGCACGATCGGGCCGAGGTAGCGCGCGGCCTGGTCGGCGGTGGCCTTCGCCGCGATCACCGCGCTCGCGACGCAGTGCATCCCCAAGGTGAGCGCCGAGGAGGGGCAGTGCTTGCCGAGCTCCTCGCAGACCGCGACCAGCCCGGCCATCCCGGCGCCGAGGCCGCCGTGCCGGCTGGGGACGGTGAGTCCCATCAGGCCGGCGTCGGCGAGGGCGCGGAGGGTCTCGGCGGGCCAGCGTGCGTCGCGGTCCACGTCGTCGCGGTGGCGCAGGGCGACTTCCTCTGCCACCGCCCGAGCGGTGATCCGCAGCTCCTCGATGGTGGGCGCGCGAGCTCTCGTTCCAGGTTCATCCCGATCGACCTCCCGAGTCGGGGAGGGATGCTCGGCGCTGCTGCCCGGGCGAGCAAGGCTGGATTGCCTTTTTCTCTCGGGCATTTGGCTGCGGGTGCAGGCTATCGGTCACTTGCCGGATGGACGGCGCCTTGAGGCGCCACCCATCGGATGCTATGGGCTCAAACGAATCACCCCGAAGGAGGCCCGCCCCTGCACGCGATCGACCTCGCCCTGATCGGCATCTACCTGCTCGCGACCCTCGCTGTCGGACTCTTCTTTCTGCGGCGACAGGAGCGCGTGGACGAGTATTTCGTCGGCGATCGGCGGATGGGCGCCGGCCACATCGGCTTCTCCGTGGTGGCCACCGACGTCGGCGGCGGCTTCTCCATCGGCCTCGGCGGCCTCGGCTTCGCCATGGGCCTCTCGGGAAGCTGGCTGCTCTTCACCGGCCTGGTCGGCGCGTGGATGGCCGCGGTGATCCTCATCCCGCGGGTGAAGGCCCTCGGCGACAAGTACGGCTGGCTCACCTTCCCCGACTTCCTCGAGCATCGTTTCGACGGCAGGACCCGGCTCGCCGCCGCCGTCGTCTCCGCCATCGGCTACGCCGGATTCGTCGGAGCCCAGCTCCTCGCCGGCGCAAAGCTCGGCGCCGTGGCGTTCGAGGTGGACGTCACCACGGCGGTCTTCGTGATGGCGGCGGTGGTGCTGCTCTACACGGCCTTCGGCGGCATGCAGGCGGTGGTCTTCACCGACACCATCCAGTGGGCGGTGCTCCTCGGCGGCCTGATCCTCGTCGCGCTGCCCGCTGCCTATTTCCACGTCGGCGGCCTCGACGGCCTCGCCGCCGCGCTGCCGCCCGAGCACCTCACCCTCACCAACGTGACGGGCAAGGAGCTCCTCACCTGGGCGATCACCATCATCCCGATCTGGTTCGTCGGCATGACGCTCTACCAGCGGATCTACGCCACCCGCGACGTGCAGACCGCGAAGCGCGCCTTCTACCTGGCGGGGCTGCTCGAATACCCGCTGATGGCCTTCACCGGCACCGCGCTGGGGATGATGGCGCGGGTGGTCTTCCCAGCAGCGGAGCCGGAGCTCGGCCTGCCGATGCTGATCAAGGAAGTGCTGCCGGTGGGGGCCGTCGGGATCGTGATGGCGGCCTATTTCTCGGCGATCATGAGCACCGCCGACAGCTGCCTCCTCGCCTCGGTGGGCAATTGCGTCAACGACCTCTACCAGCGCTACCTCCGTCCGAACGCCAGCGCCAGGCAGGTGCTGCGGCTGAGCCGCATCCTCACCCTGGTGATCGGCGCCCTCTCGGTGGCGGTGGCCCTGCTCCTGCCGATGGTCCTCGACGCGATCCTGCTCGCCTACTCGTTCATGGTCTCGGGGCTCTTCGTACCCACGCTGGCGGGCCTGCTCTGGAAGCGCGCCACCGCCGAGGCGGCCTTCTGGAGCACCATCGGCGGCGGCTTCTCCGCCGTGGCCCTGGGCCTCTTCCCCGCCCTCGATCCCTTCGGCGAGCCGGTGCTCACCGCCATGCCCGTCTCCGCGGTGCTGCTCGTCTCGCTCTCCCTGCTCCGCCCTGAACCGGAGGCGCTAGCGGAAACGGCGCCCTACTCCGGCTGATCGCCCAGGGCGAGCCTCTCCGCGAGGTCCACCCGAGCCCGTAGGACGGCAGCGGCAGCCAGGCCGGGCATCATGCAAACCGGCGCGCAGCCCTTGCCCTAGGCGTGCTCCCCCACGTCCTCATTCCACCTGTTCACGGCAGGCGGCACCCGTTTGATTACCCCTTGTGGAGACTACGACAGACAGGCAGGCGAATATATGCTGTTTCAAAAGAGGGGGCGGAGATGGCACGGGCACGCAAGCCGAAGCAGCAGGACCTGCCGCTGAAGCAGCGCGGGCGCGGCGGCGCACGGAAGAATGCCGGGCGGAAGCCGAAGGGTGATCGCGCCGGTGTTTCCCACCTGGCCCGAGCCCATGTGAGTGGGCGGGAGCCGTTGCACGTCGGTCTTCGCCTCTGCCGCGGCCTGCCGAACCTGCGCTGGCCGAAGGTCTTCGCGGTCGTCGAGCGCGCCTTCGCGGAAACCGCCGCTGCGCGCGACGACTTCCGCGTCACCCACTACTCGGTGCAGGGCAACCACCTGCACCTCATCGTCGAGGTGGAGAGCGGCACCGCCCTCTCCCGCGGCATGCAGGCGCTCACCATCCGCATGGCAAAGGCACTCAACCGCCTCGCGAAGCGCAGCGGCAGGGTCTTCGCCGATCGCTTCTGGTCGCGGCTGCTCGCCACGCCGCGGGAGGTACGGCACGCCATCAACTACGTGCTGGGCAATGCGCGCCAACACGCCGAACGGATGGGCCTCTGGATCACCCTGCCCGCCGCCGATCCCTACGCGGCGGGGCCGGGGCAGCAGCGGCTCGGGATCTACGCACCGCGCACCTGGCTCCTTCGTGTCGGGTGGACGCGAGGCAGAACCCCGGCACCCCCCGCCTACGAGCCGGCGTTCTGAGCGGGAGCTGCCTCGCGCGCCGCAAAAGGACTACGGCACGCGAGCGCAGGCGCGCATCAGCTGCGCAGGCCCGGCGCCTCGTGCCCCGACGCCGCCACGTACTCGGTGTAGCCGCCCTGGTAGGGCACGATGCCTTCCGGGGTGAGTTCGAGCACGCGGTTGGAGAGCGCGCTGAGGAAGTGCCGGTCGTGGCTGACGATCAGCATCGTCCCCTCGAACTTCTTGAGCGCCTCCACCAGCATCTCCTTGGTGGCCATGTCGAGGTGGTTGGTGGGCTCGTCGAGCACGAGGAAGTTCGGCGGATCGAAGAGCATGATCGCCAGCACCAGCCGGGCCTTCTCGCCGCCGGAGAGCACCCGGCACTTCTTCTCCACCTCGTCGCCGGAGAAGCCGAAGCAGCCGGCCAGCGTGCGGAGCGCCGCCTGGGTGGAGCGCGGGAAGGTGTCCATCAGCATCTCGAGGACGGTGCGCTCGCCCTCGAGGACCTCCATCGCGTGCTGGGCGAAATAGCCCACCTTCACGCTGGCGCCGACGGTGACGTTGCCGGTGTCCGGCTGGACGGTCTGGGTGACGAGCTTGAGGAGCGTGGACTTGCCGGCGCCGTTGACGCCCATCACGCACCAGCGCTCGCCGCGGCGCACGAGCCAGTCGAAGTTCTCGTAGATCTTCCGGCTGCCGTAGCCCTTGGCCACGTTCTCGATCTTGCAGACGTCGTCGCCGGAGCGCGGCGCCGGCCGGAAGTCGAAGTGCTGGGTGACGCGGCGCTTGGGCGGCTCGACCTTCTCGATCTTCTCGAGCTTCTTCACCCGCGACTGCACCTGCGCTGCCTTGGCGGCCTGCGCCTTGAAACGCTCGATGAAGCGCATCTCCTTGGCGAGCATCGCCTGCTGCCGCTCGAAGGCTGCCTGCGCCTGCGCCTCGTTGAGCGCGCGCTGCTGCTCGTAGAAGTCGTAGTTGCCCGAGTAGGTGTTGAGGCTGCCGCCGTCGATCTCGATGATCTTGTTCACGATGCGGTTCATGAACGCGCGGTCGTGGGAAGTCATGAGGAGCGCGCCCTCGTAGCCCCGGAGGAAGTTCTCCAGCCAGATCAGCGACTCGAGGTCGAGGTGGTTGGAGGGCTCGTCGAGCAGCATCGCGTCGGGGCGCATCAGGAGGATCTGCCCCAGCGCCACGCGCATCTTCCAACCGCCGGAGAGCGCACCCACGTCGCCGTCCATCATCTCCTCGGAGAAGCCGAGGCCCGCGAGGATCTCCCGCGCCTTCCCCTCGAGCGAATAGCCGTCGAGTTCCTCGAAGCGCGCCTGCACCTCGCCGAAGCGCTCGATCAGTCTCTCCATCTCGTCGGCTCGGTCCGGATCGGCGAGGGCGTGCTCGAGCTCCTTGAGCTCGGCCCCCACCTCGGAGATCGGCCCGGCGCCCGCCATGCACTCCGCCACCGCGGAGCGGCCCTTCATCTCGCCGACGTCCTGGTTGAAGTAGCCGATGGTCACGCCGCGATCGACGGCGACCTGGCCCTCGTCCGCCGACTCCTGCTTCATCACCATGCGGAAGAGCGTGGACTTGCCGGCGCCGTTGGGGCCAACCAGACCGACCTTCTCGCCGCGGTTCAGGACCGCGGAGGCCTCCACGAAGAGGATCTGGTTGCCGTGCTGCTTGCTGATCGAGTCGAAACGAATCAAAGCGGGACCTCAGGGTGTGTGCACGGGAACGGCGCCGGGGCAGGCGTCATGCCCGGCGGGTCGCTTGGCCCGGATGGAGGGTTCAGGTCAAGCCCTTGCCGCGCCGCGTGCAGAAAAAGGAGGCGTCCGCCTGCCGGGGCGCACCTCGCACCCCCCGCGACCTGCCCGCAGCCCCCAGATGGGTGAGTCCGCAACCCTGAACAATCCCTAGCATCGTTTCGTCGCTCGCCTGGCGACGGAGCGGTCTCGAAGAGCCGCAGCCCGTGGCCCGGAAGGGAAACCCTAGACAAGGCCTCCACATGGGTGGGGGGACGGTGCTGCGGCACCGGTCGGGAGGAAACGATGCGGAAGTTCGGAGCATGGATGCTCGCGGCGGGTCTGCTGGTGACAGCGCCGCTCATTGGCTGCGACACGGACGACGACGGCGACGGGAACGGCGGTACCGGTGGCACCGGTGGCACCGGTGGAACCGGCGGCACCGGTGGAACCGGCGGCACCGGTGGAACCGGCGGCACGGGTGGAACCGGTGGCGCGGGTGGAACCGGTGGGGCGGGCGGTGCCGGTGGCGCCGCCGACATGGCGATGCTCCGCGTGATCCACCTCTCGCCGGATGCCGGCGCGGTGGACGTCTACGCCAATGACGGCGAGACCCCACTCTTCGAGGCGGCGAGCTTCCCCACCGGAACCGAGTACGTGGAGGTGGAGCCCGGCACCTACGAGATCTCGATCGTGCCCGCCGGCGAGCCGATCACCGCAGCCGTCCTGACCACGCCGCCCCTGCCCCTCGGCGCAGGCGAATCGTGGACCGGCGTCGCCTTCGACGAGGTGGCGACGCTCCAGGCAGCGGCCAACCAGGACGAGGTCGACGGCATCCCCGCGAGCAGCGCCCGGGTCCGGCTGGGCCACACCGCGGTGGGCGTCGGGCAGGTGGACATTCTCAACGTCAGCGTCGATCCCGCGGTAGCGATCGTCGAGGACGTCGATTTTGGTACCTTCACGCCTGCGCTCGACCTCCCTGCAGGCCAGTACGACGTCGGCATCGACGCCAACGACGACGGTGCCGCCGATTTCGTCTTCTCCCTGCCCGAGCTCGAGGCCGGCCAGTACTACAACCTCTACGCGGTGACCGACGAGGCCGGCGACGTCTTCGTCAGCGTGCAGCCGGAAACCGGCGCGGTGACCACGGTCCCGCCCAACGTGGAGTAGCCGGCTGCCGTGCCCCGATTGAACGGGGGGAGCGGCCGGGCGCGTCCCCGCCCGGCCGCTCTTTTTCCGCCGGCCACATCGCAATGCATCCGCTCCGCCGCGTGTTTTTCGGGCAGGATGGAGAGCACCCGCCGGCGCAAGCAGCAGCCGGCACCAGCGACAGGGGACGCGAGATGGCACGCAAGGGGCGGCAGGGCGAGCGCGGTCCGCAGACCAACTGGGAGACGGAACGCACCCTCGCGGACGTCGAGCAGGAGCAGGCCGACTCGGAGTTCCTCGACGACAGCGGTCTCGTCTGCGCCTGCGGCTCCGATGAATTCCTCCTCGAGGCCTATCTCCACGTGGTGAAGGGCGTGCCCCGTCCCGAGCCGGTGGAGGTGGAGACCCTCACCTGCCCCAGTTGCTCCCGGGAATTCGAGGCGATCCAGGGCGAGGGCGGCAAGATCCTGCGCGGCGACTTCGTCGGCTACGCCGACCTCGACGACGAGGACTGACCGCGGAGAATCGATGATCCGCTGGCGAGCCCGCAAATGGAGGGTTCCGACGCACGCGCTGCGTAGGGACACTGCGGGAACGCCTCCGGGGGATCGATGACCACCAGCGCGCAGCAGCACGTCCTGCAGCGGGAAGAGCTTCCTGCGCTCCTCGGAGCGCTGCGTGACGACGGCTACCTGCTCGTCGGCCCCACCGTCCGCGACGGCGCCATCGTCCTCGACGAGATCGCCGGCGTGGCGGATCTGCCCGAGGGCTGGACCGAGGACCAGGAGGCGGGCACCTACCGCCTCCGCCGCCGTGACGACCTCGCCCTCTTCGGCTTCGCCGCGGGCCCCCAATCGTTCAAGCAGCGCTTCTTCGTCCCGAAGGCCACGCTCTGGCGCGCCCGCAGGAGCGAAGGGGGCTTCTCGCTGCTCCACGACGTGGCCCCGCCTCCCAGGCTCGCGCTGATCGGCGCCCGCTCCTGCGACATCCACGCGATCGAGATCCAGGACCGGACCTTCCTCCGGGGCCCCTTCGCCGATCCGGATTACGAGGCGCGCCGCCGCGACGTCTTCGTGGTGGCGGTCAACTGCGGTACCGCCGGCGGCACCTGCTTCTGCGTCTCGATGGGCACGGGACCGAAGGCCAGCTTCGGCTTCGACCTCGCCCTCACCGAGCTCCTCGACGATGGCGGCCATCGCTTCCTCGTCGAGGTGGGCAGCGAAAGGGGCGCCGCCCTCCTCGAGCGGCTCGCTCCCGTGCAGGCCTCCGCCGCCGACGAGGCGGCGGCTGCAGCCGTGGTGGAGCGCACCGCACGCTCGATGGGCCGGCGGATGGAGACCGAAGGGATCAAGGAGCTCCTCTACCGGAACCTCGAGCATCCACGCTGGGACGACGTGGCGGACCGCTGCCTCGCCTGCACCAACTGCACCCTGGTCTGCCCCACCTGCTTCTGCGCCCGGGTCGAAGACACCACCGATCTCACCGGCGAGACCGCCGAGCGCACCCGGCATTGGGATTCCTGCTTCACCCTCGGCCACTCGAAGCTCCACGGCGCCGCGGTGCGCGCGACCCACAAGGCGCGCTACCGGCAATGGCTCGTCCACAAGGTGGCCAGCTGGATCGATCAATTCGGCACCTCGGGCTGCGTGGGCTGCGGCCGCTGCATCACCTGGTGCCCGGTGGCGATCGACATCACCGAGGAGGTGGCGGCGATCCGCGCCACCGACGGGGCCGTTGCGTGAACGCCATCCCCGAAGCCCTGGCCAACCATCCCTTCTTCGCCGGGCTCCCGGCCCCGGTGATCGAGCGCGCGGCGGATTGCCGACAGGAGCGCAGCTTCGACGCCGGGGCCTTCCTGCTCCGCGAAGGCGCCGAGGCCGCGACCTTCTTCCTCCTGCGCACCGGCCGCGTCGCCCTCGAGGTCCAGGTCCCGGGGCGTGGCGCGGAGCGGATCGAGACCCTCGGCCCCGGCGACGTCCTCGGCCTCTCCTGGCTCGTCCCGCCCTACCGCTGGCACCTCGATGCCCGGGCCCTGGAGCCGACCGCGGCCTTCGTCCTCGATGCGTCCTGCCTGCGCCGGCAGATGGAGGAGGATCCGGTGCTCGGCGCCGCGGTGGCGCAGCGCCTCTTCGCCCAGACCTGGAAGCGGCTGCAGCGGGTGCGCCTCCAGCGCCTCGATCTCTACCGGGGGGAGATTTGATCCCGTCGGCCCAGCCCTGGGCACCTGCGGCGCTGCCGGTGCGCTCGGTGGTCCGCGAGAGCCACGACACCGTCACCCTGCGCATCGACACCACGAAGGCCCCGGCCCTCCTCGCCTACCGCCCCGGCCAATTCAACATGCTCTACGCCTTCGGGGTGGGCGACGTGCCGATCTCGATCGCCGGCACCACGCCCCGCGGCCTGCTCCTCCACACCATCCGCGATGCGGGCACGACCACCCGGATCCTCGCCGGCCTGCGCCGCGGCGGGACCGTCGGCGTGCGCGGTCCCTACGGCAGCGCCTGGCCGCTGGAGGAGGCGGCTGGCGGCGACGTCCTCCTCGTCGCCGGCGGCCTCGGCCTCGCGCCGCTCCGGCCCGCCCTCCTCCACCTCCTGCGCCACCGCCGCCAGTACCGCCGGCTGATCCTCCTCTACGGCAGCCGCACCCCTGCCGATCTCCTCTACCGCCGGGAGCTGGCCAGCTGGGCAGAAGAAGCGGAGGTGCTGGTCACCGTCGATTGGGCCGGCATCGATTGGGACGGGCACGTCGGCGTGGTCCCGGCCCTCCTCGATCGCCTCGTCCTCGATCCGCCGCGCACCACCGTCCTCCTCTGCGGCCCCGAGCCGATGATGCGCTTCACCGTGCGCGACCTGCGCCTGCGCGGGATCCCCGACGAGGCGATCCACGTCTCCATGGAGCGCAACATGGTCTGCGGCATCGGCTTCTGCGGCCACTGCCAGCTGGGTCCCGCCTTCGTCTGCAAGGACGGGCCGGTGCTCCGCCTCGACAGGATCGCCTTCCTCTTCGAGAAGCGGGAGATCTGAAGATGGCGAAGAGGAAGCCCCGCCTCGCGGTCTGGAAGTTCGCCTCCTGCGACGGATGCCAGCTCTCGCTCCTCAACCTCGAGGCGTCGCTCCTCGAACTCGCCGGGCAGGTCGAGATCGCCGTCTTCAACGAGGCGACCTCCCGGGCGGCGAAGGGCCCCTGGGATCTCTCGCTCGTCGACGGCTCGATCACCACCCCCGCCGACGCGGAGCGGATCCGCCGGATCCGCGCGGGGTCGAAGCGGCTGGTGAGCATCGGCGCCTGCGCCACCGCAGGGGGGATCCAGGCGCTGCGCAATTTCGCCGACGCTGCCGGCTTCCTGGCGCTGGTCTACGCCACGCCCGCGTACGTCGACACCCTCGCCACCTCCACCGCGATCGGCGACCACGTCCCGGTGGACTTCGAGCTCCAGGGCTGCCCCGTGAACAAGCACCAGCTCCTCGAGGTGGTGAAGGCCCATCTCCACGGGCGGAAGCCGCAGGTGCCGCCGCACAGCGTCTGCGTCGAGTGCAAGGAGGCGGGGAACGTCTGCGTGGTCGTGGCCCGCGGCACCCCCTGCCTCGGCCCCGTCACCCACGCAGGCTGCGGTGCCCTCTGCCCGAGCTACCACCGCGGGTGTTACGGCTGCTTCGGCCCGATGGAAACCCCCGACACCCGGTCGTTGCGCGGCAACCTCCACCAGCTCGGCCTGGACCGCGCCGGCGTGATCCGCGCCTTCCGCAACTTCCACGCGAACGCGCCCGCCTTCCGGGAGGCGGCAGCGGACGAGGAGGCGGAAGGTGGCCCGTAGGATCATCGAGATCCCGGAGATCTCCCGGGTCGAGGGACAGGGCGCCGTGACGTTGCGCCTGCGCGACGGCGGGGTCGAGTCGGTGGAGCTGCGGATCTTCGAGCCGCCCCGGCTCTTCGAGGCGCTGCTCCGGGGACGCTCGCGCTTCGACGCCCCCGACATCACCGCCCGGATCTGCGGGATCTGCCCCGTCGCCTACCTGATGAGTGCCTGCCATGCCCTCGAGTCCGCTGCAGGCATCCGGGTCGACGGGCCCCTGCGCTCCCTGCGCCGCCTGCTCTATTGCGGCGAGTGGATCGAGAGCCACGCCCTCCACGTCTTCCTCCTCCACCTGCCCGACTTCTTCGGGCTGCCGGACGGCTTCGCCCTCGCCGTGCAGGAGCCGGAGGTGGTGCGCCGGGGGCTGCGCCTCAAGGCGATCGGGAACGCACTCGTCGCCAGGCTCGGCGGCCGATCGATCCACCCGGTGAGCGTGCGGATCGGCGGCTTCTACCGGGTCCCGGGGCGGGGCGATCTCGACGATCTGCTGCCCGATCTGCGCTGGGGCCGCGACACCGCCCTGGAGCTCCTTGGCTGGGCGGCGCAGCTCCCCTTCCCCGACTTCGATCGGGACTACACCCTCGTCTCGCTCCAGCACCCCGACGAATATCCGATGTGCGAAGGGCGCATCGCCATCTCCAACGGCGGCACCCTCGCCGTGGAGGATTTCGACGCCCACTTCACCGAGGAGCAGGTGCCGTGGTCCACCGCGCTGCAGGCGCACCTGCGGGAGGGCGGCACCTATCTCTGCGGTCCGCTGGCGCGCTACCACCACAACTTCGAGCGGCTCGCGCCCACGGTGCGGGCGGCGGCGCTGGCTGCGGGACTCGGGCCCTCCTGCACCAACCCCTACAAGAGTCTCCTCGTCCGCCTGGTGGAGATCGCCCACGCCTTCGACGAGGCCACGCGGATCGCGGCGAGCTGGTCCCCGCCGCCAGCTCCCTTCGTCGAGGTGCCACAGGTGGCCGGAACCGGCCACGGCTGCACCGAGGCGCCGCGCGGCATCCTCTACCACCGCTACACCGTCGACGAGGCGGGGCAGCTGCTCGACGCCACCAACGTGCCGCCCACCACGCAGAACCTCGCCACGATGGAGGGCGATCTCGCCGCAGCCGGTGGCCAGCTGGCCACGCTCCCGCGGCGGGAGGCCCGGCTCCTCGCGCAACGACTCGTCCGGAACCACGACCCCTGCATCTCCTGCTCGACCCATTTCCTCGAGCTCCACGTGGAGGAGGCCTGATGCTGGTGCTCGGCCTCGGGCAGCATGCAGCCGGCGACGACGGGGTGGGCCTCGCCGTGGCGGCGGCGGCGCAGGCCGCGGGCCTCGAGGCGGAGGCGCTCGGTGATCCCCTGGGGCTGCTCGATCGCCTCGGCGGCTGCGGTCCGCTGGTGATCGTCGACGCGGTGGCGGGCCTCCCCCCCGGGCTGGTGCGCTGGCTGGAGGAGCGGGACCTCGCAGCGGTGGTGCGAGTTTCCAGCCATGGCGTCGGCCTCGCCGAGGCCCTGGCGCTGGCACGGCACCTGGCCGCTGGCGAAGGCGCCACGGCAGAGGTCCGGATCCTCGGCATCGGGATCGGGCCGCCGCCGGCACCCGGCAGCGGTACCGGTCTCAGCCCCGCCGTCGCCGCGGCCATTCCCGTCGCTGTCGATGCGATCCGCCGGCTCCTGTTGCCTGCGACACGTCGCTGAAAGCGCCCTGCGCCGAAATAGCACGCTTTGCCCATGCCTTCGGCGCAGCCGATGCGCTACTCGTCGGGACGCAACGAAAGCCGCCGGGGACGCTCCGGCGCTCTCCAGCTCCGGGAGCCCCACCATGCCGATCGCACCGCTCACCGAGCGCCCCTCGTGGAAAGCGCTCGCAGGCCACCACCAGCAGATCCGCTCCCTCCACCTCCGCCACCTCTTCGCTGAGGATCCGAAGCGCGGCGAGCGTCTCGCCTGCGAGGCCGACGGCCTCTACCTCGACTACTCGAAGAACCGGGTCACCGACGAGACCTTGCGCCTCCTCGTCGGCCTCGCCTCCGAGTCCGGCCTGCACCAGGCGATCGAGGCGATGTTCCGCGGCGACCGGATCAACACCACCGAGAACCGGTCGGTCCTCCACGTGGCCCTGCGGATGCCCGAGGGGAAGCGCCTGGTCGTCGACGGCGCCGACCTGGTCGGCGAGGTGCACCGGGTGCTCGAGCACATGGCCGCCTTCTCCCGGCAGATCCGCGACCGCCGCTGGAAGGGGCACACCGGCAAGCCGATCCGCGCCGTGGTCAACATCGGCATCGGCGGCTCCGACCTCGGTCCCGCCATGGCCTACGACGCGCTGCAGGCCTTTGCCGATCGCCAGCTCACCGTGCGCTTCGTCTCCAACGTCGACGGCGCCGACTTCTACGAGAAGACGCAGGATCTCGATCCAGAGGAGACGCTCTTCGTCGTGGTCTCGAAGACCTTTACCACCATCGAGACGATGACCAATGCGCAGACCGCCCGGCGCTGGCTCCTCGGCAGGCTCGGCGACGAGGCGGCGATCCGCCGGCATTTCGTGGCGGTGTCGACCAACGCCGAGGAGGTGAAGCGCTTCGGCATCGACACCGAGAACATGTTCGGCTTCTGGGATTGGGTCGGCGGCCGCTACTCCTACGACTCGGCGGTGGGCCTCGCGCTCATGATCGCCGTGGGGCCGGAGCGCTTCGGGGAGATGCTCGCTGGCTTCCACGCCATGGACGAGCACTTCCGCACCACGCCCTTCGAGCGGAACCTGCCCGTGCTCCTCGCGCTCCTCGGCATCTGGTACGGCGACTTCTTCGGCTTCGCCAGCCACGCGGTGCTTCCCTACAGCCAGTACCTGCACCGCTTCCCGGCCTATCTGCAGCAGCTCGACATGGAGAGCAACGGCAAGCACGTGCGCCTCGACGGCACGCCGGTCGACTATCGCACCGGCCCCATCGTCTGGGGCCAGCCCGGGACCAACGGCCAGCACGCCTTCTTCCAGCTCCTGCACCAGGGAACCGAGATCGTGCCCGCCGACTTCATCGGCTTCTGCAGGGATCCGCACGGCATGGAGGAACACCAGCGCCTGCTCGTCTCCAACCTCCTCGCCCAGACCGAGGCGCTTGCCTTCGGAAAAAGCGAGGAGGAGGTCCGGGCCGAGGGGGTGAAGGCCGAGCAGGTGCGCCACCGCACCTTCGAGGGCAACCGGCCCACCAACACCCTCCTCGCCAGGCAGCTCACGCCCTTCGTGCTCGGCCAGCTCGTCGCGCTCTACGAGCACAAGGTCTTCGCCCAGGGCGTGATCTGGCAGATCAACTCCTTCGACCAGTGGGGCGTGGAGCTGGGCAAGGCCCTCGCCCGGCGGATCGAGCCGGAGCTGGTGGGGAAGGCCGAGCATCCCCACGACAGCTCCACCGCGGCGCTGATCCGCCGCTACCGCTCCCTCGCCTGATCAGTCGCGGAAGCGGGGCGGGCCCTGCAGCTCGCCCCGGGCCCTGGCGATCTGCTCCCGGGCGGCATCCGCAACCCGCTCCGGCGTGAAGCCGAATTTGTGCCGCAGCTCTGCCAGCGGCGCCGACGCGCCGAAGGTGTGCATCCCGATCACCGCGCCCTTGTTGCCGACGTAGTGGGCCCAGCCCTGGGTGGCGCCCTGCTCCACCGCCACCCTGGCGATCACGTCCGGCGGCAGCACCTCGTCGCGCCAGGCCTCCTCCTGCTGCTCGAAGAGCTCCCAGGAGGGCATGCTCACCACCCGCGAGTGAATCCCGGCTGCTGCGAGCTCCTCGTGGGCGGCGACGCAGAGCTGCAGCTCGCTGCCGGTGCCGATGAGGATCACCTCCGGCTTCTGTCCCGGCGCAGCGTCGGCGAGCACGTAGGCGCCGCGGGCGGCGCCCGCAGCCGATGCGTAGCGGCTGCGGTCGAGGGTGGGGACGTCCTGCCGGGTGAGCACCAGCGCCACCGGCTCGTGGCGGAGCGAGGCGATGACGCGCCAGCACTCCACCACCTCGTTGGCGTCGGCGGGTCGCATCACGACCAGGCCCGGGATCGCGCGGAGCGAGGCGAGCTGCTCCACCGGCTGGTGGGTGGGACCGTCCTCGCCGACACCGATCGAGTCGTGGGTGAAGATCCAGATCACCGGCAGCTCCATCAGCGCCGAGAGCCGGATCGCGCCACGGGCGAAATCGCTGAAGATGAGGAAGGTCGACGCGTAGGCGCGGAGCTTGGAGAGGGCGAGGCCGTTGGAGGCGCAGCCCATCGCGAACTCGCGGATGCCGTAGCGCAGGTTGCGGCCATCCCACTGGCCGGCCAGGAAATCGCCGGCGCCGGGGAAGCCGAGCAGCGTCTTGGTCGAGGGGGCGAGGTCCGCCGAGCCGCCGAGGAGCCACGGCATCTTCTCGCCGACCTTCTGCAGCACCTGCCCCGAGGCGACGCGGGTGGCCATCCCCTTCGCATCCGCCGGGAAGGTAGGGAGCTCCGCGTCCAGGCCGGCGGGCACCTCCCGGCGCTGCATCCGCACGATCTCCTCCGCCTCCGCCGGGAAGCGCTCCCGGTAGCGGTCGAAGAGCTCGAGCCAGTCGCTGCGCAGGGTCGCGCCGCGCTTGCCCATCTCCGCGGCGAAATGCTCGCGCACCCCGTCGGGCACACGAAATTTCTCGTCCTCGGGCCAGCCGTAGAAGCGCTTGGTGCGCCGGATCTCCTCCTCGCCGAGGGGCTCGCCGTGGGCCTTCGCCTTGCCCTGCAGGTTGGGCGCGCCCCAGGCAATCTGGCTGTCGACGATGATGAGCGTCGGCCGCCCCGTGGTGGCCCGGAAGGTGCGCAGCGCCCGGCTGAGCATCTCGAGGTCGTTGGCGTCGGCGACCCGGAGCACGTTCCAGCCGTAGCCGACGAAGCGGGTGGCCACGTCGTCGCTGAAGGAGAGGCCGGTGGCGCCCTCGATGGTGATCCGGTTGTTGTCGTAGAGCCAGCAGAGGTTGTCGAGGCGGAGGTGGCCGGCGAGGGACGCCGCCTCGCTGCAGACGCCCTCCATCAGGTCGCCGTCGCCGCAGAGGGAGTAGACGTCGTAGTCGAAGAGGGTGAAGTCGGGGCGGTTGTAGCGGGCGGCGAGCCAGCGGGAAGCGATCGCCATGCCCACCGAGGTGGCGTTGCCGGTGCCCAGCGGACCGGTGGTGCACTCCACCCCACTCGTCCATCGATACTCCGGATGGCCGGGCGTCTTCGAGTCGAGCTGCCGGAAGTTGCGGATGTCGTCGAGGGAGACCGAGGGAGAGCCGACCTGCTCGTACTCGGCGTTGACGGCCTTCACCCCGGCGAGGTGGAGGAGCCCGTAGAGGAGCATCGAGGCGTGGCCCACCGAGAGGACGAAGCGATCCCGGTTGGGCCAGATCGGATCCTGCGGGTCGTAGCGGAGGAAGCGCTGCCAGAGGCAGTAGCCGACCGGCGCGAGCGCCATGGGCGTGCCCGGATGGCCGGACTTCGCCGCCTGGACCGCGTCCATCGCGAGGGTTCGCAAGGTGTCGATGCAGAGCTGATCGAGGGGGGTGGCTTTGCTCATGGGCCTACAGATGGGCACGCGGCAATGGCTCGGCACGCCCCCCCTCCGACCGCTTTTCAGACTTTTGAAGATTCCGGCCGCACGGCCTCCCGGTGAAGATGGCGCGAGCAAGGAGGGGCCATGTCTCGCGCACTCGTTCTTTTCCTGATCTTCGTTCTCTCGGCAGCCTGTGGGACGGAGGATCGGGTCGATCCCCCGCAGGGCGGCGGTTCGGGCGGCGCCGGCGCCGCTGGTGGTTCCGGGGGGAGCGGCGGAGCCGGAGGTGCGGGCGGCGCCGGAGGCACCGCGGGGAGCGGTGGCGCCGGCGGCAGCACCGAGACGCCGGTTGGCCACGTCGTGGTCGACCTCCACCCCGACTATTCCTGCGTCGGAAACTGCTTCGTGCTCCGGGCCGGCGACGAGCGCTTCCTGGTCGCGCGCGTCTACGACGAAAAGGGCGGGCGCCTCCCCGACGCTGCGGTCGAATGGGTGAGCGGCAACGGCGCCGTCGCCTCCGTGGACGACGAGGGCGTGGTCCGCGGCCTCGCCCCCGGTCTGGTGGATATCGAGGCCCACGCCGGCGGCAAGGTCGGCAGCGTCGCGCTGCAGGTGCAGAGCGCCCGAATCGAGCGGGTGGAGATCGAGCCGGCCGTCGTCGCGGTGGAGCCGGGCGCGACGGTGCAGCTCGCCGCGCGGGCCTTCGACCGCAACGGCAACGAGATCGACGGGGTCTCGTTCGCCTGGACGGTGAGCAACCCCTACGTCGCCTCGGTGGACGAGTCGGGCCTGGTCACCGGCACCGCCGCAGGCTCGGTGGTGGTGCAGGCCGGCAACGACGACACCTTCCGGGCCGGCGCCGCGCGGGTCGACGTCGGCGACCTCGCCGCGATCCCCGCGGGCCTCGTCCTCGACCACCTGGCGATCTCCGGCGCCCATGGCTGCGGCGTCGCCGCGGACGGCGTGACCCACTGCTGGGGCTGGAACTACTTCGGCCAGCTCGGCGACGGCACCGTCGGCAGCGCCGAAGACATCTTCCCCACCCCGGCGCCGGTGCTCACCGACCGCACCTTCACCCGGGTCGCGACCGGCATGTACCAGAGCTGCGCCCTCGAGGCGGACGGCAAGGCCTGGTGCTGGGGCCTGAACGACATGGGCCAGCTCGGCACCCACGAGGAGGTCGGCGAGGTCGGCGGCACGGTCATCCCCTACGAGGTCCTCGGCGATCACCGCTTCGCCTCCCTCGCCATGGGCGCCTTCCACACCTGCGGCCTGATCGTGCCCGGCGCCGGCGAGATGGACAGCCCGCCCTATTGCTGGGGCAGCCATTTCGAGGGACAGCTCGGGCTCGGCGATACCGGTGCCCAGCACGCGGCGACCCCCACCCCGCTGGGCGGCAGCCACCGCTTCGTACAGCTCGTCGGCGGGCTGAACGCCACCTGCGGCCTCACCGCAGCGGGCGAGGCGCTCTGCTGGGGCAGCAACATGGCAGGGCAGCTCGGCAGCGGCCAGCCCTGGGTCGAGAGCGAGGTGGCCTTCGCGCCGCAGCCGGTGCAGACCGAGGTCCGCTTCACCAAGCTCGACATGACCGGCACCCACGTGTGCGGCATCACCGCCGCAGGTGCGGTCCACTGCTGGGGCAACAACGCCTTCGGCCAGGTCGGGCTCGAGCCGAGCCCCGGCGTCGGCGCGCCGGTGGAGGTCGCCCTGGGGATCGTCGCCGTGGACATCGCCACCGGCGCCCACCACACCTGCGCGCTGGCCGACACCGGCGGCGTCACCTGCTGGGGCGACAATATGAGCGGCCAGCTCGGCGTCGGGCACATCGGCGAGGTGGAGGGGCCGGCGGAGGTCGAGACCCACCTCGCCTTCACCTCGATCGAGACCGGCGGCAACAACAACACCTGCGCCCGCACGGCTGCCAGCGAGACCTATTGCTGGGGCAGCGGCTTCACCGGCGAGTCCGGCTGGGGCTTCGGCGGCGGCCCCGCCCTCTCGGCAATCCCCTGGCCGGTGGCGCAGCCCGGCACCCCGGTCCCGACGTTCTAACGCCGGGCGCGGTGGAGCGGCACGTCGGGGTCGAGGAGATAGCCCTCGGCGTGCCGCTGCAGCACCTCGTGCAGCCCCATGGCCCGGAGCGCGCGGATGCCCGTATAGACCCGGTTGGCTGCGGCGGAGGCCAGGATGCGCTCGCCGGGCCACCCCTCGGCGAAGAGCTGCTCTGCGGTGAGGCCCACGCCCGGCATGCGGATCCGCTGCTCCACCAGGGCCTGGAGCAGCCTGCGGAGCGGACCGCGGCGGCGCAGATCGACGGGAGCGCCGCCCTGGAGCTGGAAGCCCGCAGCATCGCCCTCGATTACCAGGCCGTCGTGCTGCTCCACCGCGCCTTCGCGCGCCGGCGCACCGGCGCCTCGTGCCTCGATCGCGGCGGCGACGAGGCGGCGCGCCAACGCCAGCTCCGCGGAGGCGACCGGCGCCTCGTGGGAACGAGCGAGACGCGCCCGCGCGAGCGCCTCACCATCCCCGTCGGCAACGAGATCGAGGAAGCCCTCGAGCACCGCGATGGTGGCGAGGCTTCCGCGATCGCCCAGGGGCTCGAAGAAGGCCCGGGCCGCAGCGAAGTCGCTCTTCGCCTCCTCCTGCAGCCCGAGCGCCGCCTCCGCCGCAGCGAAGAAGGGCAGGAAGAGCGCCCGGTACCTGGGCTCGCCGCAGGCCTGGAGCAGATCGAGGGCCTCGCGGAGCCGACGCCAGGCGAGGCGCAGCTCCCGCCGCTCCTGCGCCACCAGGCCGAGATTTCCGAGGGCGAGTGCCTCGAAGGCGCGGTTGCCCGCCCGGCGCTCGCGCTCCAGGCCCTGGAGCAGGTGGCGCTCCGCCTCGTCGAGCCTGCCAGCGGTGAGCTCGACGCTGCCGAGATCGACGATGGCGTCGGCCTCGGTGGCGCGGTCGTCGACGGCGCGGATCAGCACCAGCGACTCCTCGAGGAGCGCGCGGGCATCTTCGAGGCGGCCTGCAGCAGCCCGCACGACGCCGAGGTTGAGGAGCGCGAGCCCCTCGAGCCGCACGTTGCCTGCGGCGCGGAAGAGGCCGAGGGCCGCCTCGAAGGACGCGGCGCTCTCCTCCAGCCTGCCGCAGCGCTCCTCGACCATGCCGAGGATGTTGCGGGACATCCCCCGCAGCCAGGGATGCGCGCCGCCGAGGAGGTCGAGCGCCTGGCCGAGCTCCGCGCGGGCGCCGTCGAAATCACCCGAGATGCAGTGGAGCTTGCCCGACTCGATCAGCAGCTGGGCGCGCAGCTTCTCGTCGGCTGCCGCCGCGAGGACCATCGCCTCGTCGAGATCGGTGCGCGCGTCGGCGGGCCGCCCGTGGCGCCCTGCAGCGCTGCCCCGGGCACGCAGCGCCCGGGCGAGCAGCAGCGGGTCGCCGCTGCGCCGCGCCGCATCGACCGATCGCTCGAAGAGGCCGATCTCGGACGTGGGTGGCCCCTGGAGGAGGACGAGCGGGCCGAGGGCCAGGGCGATCCGGGTGGCGGTGGCGGGATCCTCCGCATGGGTCCGCTCGTGGGCGACGAGGAGGTTCTCCCGCTCCGACTGGAGCTTCGCCACCTCGGCCACGCCGTTCGCGCCGCCGCCCGGCGGCGACCAGCGCTCCGCTGCAGCGAGGAACCAGGCCGCGTGCTTCGCCTCGGCAGCAGCACGGCCGCCGCTCGCGGCGAGCTCCGCTGCGGCGAACTCCCGGACGCTCTCGTAGAGGGAGAAGCGCGGTGCCGTGCCCTGCTCGAGGCGAAGGAGCGATTTGTCCCGCAGCCCCTCGAGCGCGTCGAGGATCGGCGGCGCTCCCTCGCCGAGGCGCAGCACCCCGGCGGCGGCGTCGAGGGTGAAGCCGCCGCGGAAGACGGAGGCTTGCAGGAGCGCCTCCCGCTCGTGGAGGGAGAGGAGCTCGAACGAGCAGGCCAGCGCCTCGCGCAGCGAGGTATGCCTGCCGCGGCGCGGCCCCTGGAGGATGTCGAAGCGATCGGAGAGCCTGCCGAGGAGATCGGCAGGTGGCAGCACCCGGATCCGCGCGGCAGCGAGCTCGAGGGCGAGCGGGATGCAGTCGAGGCGCCGCACGAGTTCCTCGACCACCGCGGCCTCGCCGGGATCCCGGCGCCGATCGCCCCAGGCTGCAGCGGCGCGCTGCTCGTAGAGCTGCACCGCCTCTTCCGGCTGGAGCGGCCCGAGCTCGAAGGCGTTCTCCCCGTCGAGATCGAGGCGGATGCGGGAGGTGACGAGGATCTGGAGCTCGCTGGTGCCGTCGAGCAGCGACTCGATGCAGGCGAGCCCCGCAGGGACCAGGGCCTCGAAATTGTCGAGGAGGAGGAGGAGCGGTTCCCGGGCGGCGACGGCCCGGACGAGCTGCCCCACGCCGCCGCCTGCGCCGCCGCGCAGCGAGAGTCCGAGCGACGTCGCGACGGAGGCGAGAAGGTCCTCCTCGCTCCGGGCCTCGGTCAGATCGCAGAAGAAGATGCCGCCTGCAGGCGGCTCGTCCCGATCGATCGCCGATGCGATGCGACGGGCGAGGCGGGTCTTGCCCATTCCCGCCGGGCCCACCAGGGAGACGAGTCGCGCTCCCCTCGCCAGCGCTTCGAGCAGGAAGGCCTGCTCCGATCTGCGCCCGACGAACGGTGTGCGGTCGATCCCCCGGATGCTCTTGCTGCTGGCCACGCCCCCTCCAACTTCGGGAGCCATCCTACGTGACCGGGCGGGTCGGGTCATCCGGTAGCGCCGGGGAAGTTGCGCGGCCTTCGAAACGGCGCCGGCCACACGTCGTACCCAGGTGATCCTCCGCGAATCGCAAAAGGCCCCACTCGCCTGCTGGCGATGCGGGGCCTTGCTTGCTTCGACGGCAGGCCGGACTACTCGGCGCCGCCGACCGCGAGGCCGGTGGCTGCGTCGTGCCAGTGGCCGTGATCGCTCGACCAGACCTGCCCTTCCGGCGCGGGGCCGGGGGGCTGCGGGACGAAGTTGGCCTGCGACGTGCCGAGCTCGGTGCCGTCGGCGTTGTGCCAGTGGCCATGCTCCGCCGACCAGATCCTGCCGTCGTCGGGGCCCGCGACGATCCCGTAGACGAAACCGCCGGCGCCGAGGACGAGCAGCGCGGCGATGACGTAGAGGGCCGACTTCGACCAATCGCCCTTCCCCTCGGCGGCGGCCTTCTGGTGGCAGTTCTTGTACTTCTTGCCGCTTCCGCAGTGGCAGGGGTCGTTCCGGCCGATCTTCATCTCGTCTCCTTCCGGCAGTTCGCGCGATTGTGCCGCGCCGAAGTTGCCCCGACAACAGCCAGGCGCTCGGGGAGATGCCGGAACAACGGGATCAGACCGAGCGGCGGAGCGAGGCGAGGGCGGCGGAGAGGCCGAGGGCTGCGAGGCCCAGGTCGCCACCGGCGCTGGCGCAGCCGACCGAGTCGTCGTCGCCGCCGTCCTCTTCGTCGTCTTCGTCGTCTTCGTCGTCGTAGCGGCCGTCGGCGCTGCTGGTCGCGCCCAGGAGGTACTGGCGGATCCGCTCCACCTCCTCGTCGGTGAGCTCGCCCCTGCCGCGACCGGGCATGTAACCACGGCGATCGCCGTAGCCGGCACCGTCGTCTCCCTCGCGGACCGTCCTGAGGAAATCGTCCCGCTCGCCCGCGTCGTCCCTGGCGCTCTCGCCGGCAACGCCGCCCCGCCCGTCGCTGCCGTGGCAATTGCCGCAGAAGCGCAGGTAGAGCCCCTGCCCGTCCGCCGGCATCGGCTGGCCCTGGAGGAAGGTGAAGATTTCGTCGAGGTCGGCGCTGCTCACCGCCTGCTCGGAGAAGGCGGGCATCGGCTGCTGGTAGCCCATGCTGTCGCGGCCATTGCGGACCACCCAGGCGGCGTAGCCCTCGTGCGGAGAGCGGATCTGCGGGGCGAGGCTGGTGCCCTCGCCGGTGGCGCCGTGGCAGCCGGCACAATGGTCGAGGAAGGGGTCGCCGGTACCGGCGCCGCCGCCTGCGCCGCCGGCGCCGTTGCCGGGCTCCGCCAACCAGACGAGCCAGGCCTCGATCGCCGCGATGTCGTCGTCGCCCAGGCGGGAGGCGTCGAAGGCGGGCATGCCGGCGCTGCCGTTGCGGACCTGGCTGGCGATCCCCGTGCGGCCGGCGAGGGAGGCCGGGTAGGCGGCGCCGCCGCTGGCTTCGGGCCCGTGGCACATCTGGCAATGGGTGGCGAAGAGCGCGGCGCCCTGCTGGACCTCGGCGGGGGCTTCGCCCATGCCACCACCCGTGCCGCCCGTCCCCGGGCCGCCGCTGCCGCCGGCCCCGCCGTTGCCGAGACCGTCGCCGCTTCCCCCGGGCCCCGCTGGCTCGACCACCGATCCGCAGGCGGCGACGAGCACCGCGACGATGAGAGACAGGATCCGGATGGCCATCGTGCTTCCCCTCGCTGGTCCCGACTGGCGGCGCCGGTGACGCGTTCCAAGCTGGCAGGAGAGCGTGCGGGTCGCAATCGGGTGCCGGCACTTTCCGAATACCCAAAGAATACGGTTCGCCTGCAGTGTGGCCCTCCCCATTCAGGGGGGAGAAATCGACCGATAGCCCCCCGGTATGGGATGCAGCTCCCCTTCGGCTGTCGGCTAGTGTGCGCCCAAAGATCACCGATGCGCACCCGGGGAGACAGGGGGTCCCGCCGGGCTGCGAGCCATGCACACCGGCGACTGCCGCGTGCCTGCCCCCGAGCGGGAGCGAATCATGACGAAGCTGAAGTTCGGACTGGGAATCGGAGCCCTCGCCATCGCAGGCGCCTGCGGTGTGGCGATCGACGAAGACGGGGGGCTCGGGGTCGGCTCACTCCAGAGCGCGGCGATCCAGCCTGCGTCGCCCACCCTGGTCTGCGGCACCAACGTCACCTGCTTCGAGTTCACCGGCACGACCAACCTCACCCACGTCGGTGTGGAAGGCACGCCGTGCGGCACCGGTGACGTCGAGGTGCAGGTGGATGGCGGCGCCTGGATCGGCACGCGCTCGAACACGATCCGGCAGCAGTGCAATCTCCTCGGCGGCAGCGCCAGCCTCTTCCAGTTCGTGGTGCAGGCATCGCCGGGCAGCCACAACGTCTGCTTCAGCAACATCGACGTGGAACGCGTGCACGCGCTCCACGCGACGGCCTCGTGCGAGAGCGAGGACGCCTCGGCGACCTGCCCCTCGTGTGCGGTCACGTCCGGCACGGGCGGTTCGGGTGGAGCGGGCGGCGCCGGTGGAGCGGGTGGCGCCGGCGGTACGGGCACGGGCGGCACCGGCGGTGGCCAGATCGCCTGCAGCGACGCCGGTCCTGCCGAGCTGAACCGCTGCTTCACCGACACCGGGATCAACCCCTGGGGCCACTACGAATACGACCACCTCACCGGCCTCGGTCACTACCTGCAGGGTGGCACCCTCCTCGACCCTGCGGCGACGCACCCGGCGGATCGAAACAACCCGGACAACGCGGTCGGCGGCGGCCCCACCGGCAACTTCTTCAACCTCGGCGTCAACGGCTGGATCAAGCTCGCTTTCCCGGTGGTCGTTCCGGAGGCCGGCACCACGCAGGAGCCCAGGCACGAGCTCCAGATCCTCAGCGAGCCCGGTGCCAGCTGCGACCCGACCTCTCCGCTCGCCGAGATCTGGGCAGCGCCCGGCGCCGACGCGAACGTCGCCCCGGCGGAGAGCGACTGGGTCTTCGTCGGCCACGCCTGCGGCGAGGTGACGCGCTTCGATCTGGCTTGCCTCGCCGCCGATCCCGACGCAGCAGACCTGCTCGCCAACGGGATCCGTTTCGTGAAGGTGCTCGACGTCACCGGCCAGCACGTGACGAGCGGCGACTCCGCCGGCTTCGTGCTCGACCTGGTGGGCGGCCTCACCTGCCCGTAGCGCCGACGCTGTTCTGAAGAACGAAGGGGTGCGGCGAAGGCAGCCGCACCCCTTTTCGTTTGCCCGTCGCGAAGCGGCCGCCGGCTACCGCGCCTGCAGCCCCTCGGTCTGCATGCGCAGGCGCACGATGTTGCGCAGCGCCATGGTCACGGTCATCGGCCCCACCCGCGGGATGAAGACCGAGGCCTTCTCCACCACGTCGTCGGCGAAGTTCTTGATCGTGGAGAAGTTGGCGCAGACCGCCCCCGGCAGGATCTCGTCGGCGCGCACCAGCTCGAATTGCCGCGACGGAACACCGGTGATCACCACGTCGGCCTCCGCCAGCGCGGTGGCCCGGTCGATCCGGATCTCCTCCACGCGGTGGGCATGCTCGGCGCCAGCGGGCACGAAGAGCTGCGGGCCGTCGACGTCGAAGGAGATCACCCGGGCGCCGTCGTTGGCGAGCATCGCCGCCAGCGGCCTGCCCACCACCTCGCTCCGGTTGAAGACCACCGCCTTCTTCCCCTCGAGGGGCCGGGGGCCGCCGCTGCCCACGCCGGTGGCCTCCACCAGCTTCACCACCGCGAGCGGCGTGCACGGCACGATCGCCTTCTTGGTCTTCGCCTCGTCGACGAAGCGGCGGTTCTCGTAGAGCGCCCGGGCCCAATGCGGGTGGAGCCCCTCGATGTCCTTCATCGGGTCGACGGAGTCGCGGAGGTAGTTGTCCTGGTCGGTGCCGAAGACCGGGTAGTAGACGATGATCCCGTCCACCTGCGGGTCGGCGTTGGCGGCGCGGATCGCCGCCTCCACCTCCATCCGCGGGAGCATGCGCAGATCGAAGCCGACGCCCACCGCCTCGCAGGCCTTGCGGGTGTACTCCGCATAGGTCCGGGAAGGCCCCTCCTCGGCGCTCAGGATGCCGACGAGGAGCGGCGGCCGGGAGAGCCGCGCGATGTCGGCGCGGATCTCGTTGCGGTAGGTTTCTGCCAGAACGCTGGGATCGATGAGGGTGGCGGCCATGCGGCGCTCCTTACAGGGGAGCGGCGCCGGGCTCAAGCCCCGCACTGCGAAGCGGAAGCTCCGATTGGGATCACGGCCGCTCGATCCGCCCATCCGCGTGGCGGGCGAAGCGCCCCTCCTCCCGCGGGTGGACCGGATCCTCGCGGTCCCAGGGCCAGCCGCCGAAGCGGGTGCGCTGGTAGTCGAGGAAGGCCTGCTGGAGCTCGGCGCGGGTGTTCATCACGAAGGGACCGTGCTGCGCCACCGGCTCGCCGATGGGCCTTCCCTGGAGCAGGAGCAGCTCGCAGGCGCCGTCCCCGGCCTGCAGCTCGATCGGCGCGTCCGGCTGGACCACCATCGCCACGTGGCCGTCGAGCGCGCGGTCGGCGGCGGTCAGCGACGGCCCGGCGAAGAAGTAGAGCGTGCGCACCACGCCGGTGTCGGCTGCCGCCGGCAGGGTCCAGCGGGCCCGGGGCTCGAGGCGGATGTTCCAGATCGCAACCTGCGACCCGGCCTGCGAGGCCCAGGAGTGCGGCGGTGGCGAAGGCGGCCTGTTCCCCTCGAGCTCGCCCGCCACCACCGTCACCTCGGTGCGCCGCCCCGCCTCGTCGGTATGCAGAACCCTCGGGAGCTTCTCGTTCCAGAGCATGGAGAAATGGGCGGGCGCGAGCTTGTTCGCAGCGGGGAGGTTGACCCAGATCTGGAAGAGCTCGAGGGGATTGGGCGCGTCCCGCCGCAGGAGCGGGAACATCTCCGAGTGGACCACGCCGCCGCCGGCGGTGAGCCACTGCACGTCGCCACCGCCGAAGCGGGCCGCAGCCCCCAGCGAGTCGCTGTGGTCGATCAGGCCGCGGCGCACGATCGTCACCGTCTCGAAGCCGCGGTGCGGGTGGCCGGGAAAGCCGGGGATCGTCTGGCCGTGGTACATGCGCCAGCCGTCCCTGGGCTCGAAGTCCTGGCCGATCTGCCGCCCCGCCAGCGACGCGTCGGGCCCCATCTGCTCGTTGCCCGCGGGGTAGGCGTCGTCGTGGTGGACGCAGAAGAGGAAGGGGTCGACGGTGGGCCACTGGAAGCCCAGCGGGGCGGTCTCGAGAATGGGGCTGCTCATGATGCTCCCAGCGTAATCCCCGCGGCGGCGGCGCGCCGCATCTTCAGCGCACCTCGACCAGCGTCATCATCCCTGCGTCGTGGTGCTCCATCACGTGGCAGTGGAGGACCCAGCGCCCCTCCTCCTCGGGCACGAGGGCGACGTCGACCACGTCGCGCGGGCGGAGGAGCACGGTGTCGCGCCAGTGGCCCTCCGCCGCCGGCCTGCCGTTGCGGGCCACCACCCGGAAGAACTGGCCGTGGAGGTGGATCGGGTGGAGCCGCCCGCTGCGGTTCACGAAGCGGAGCTTCGTCCACTCGCCCTCGTGGAGCGTCGCCGCCGGCTCGTGGGCCCCGTGGTCCTCCCCGTGGAGCATGGCCCTGCCGCCGATCCGCCAGACGATCCCGTCGGGCCCCCCGCGAGCGGCGTCGAGATCGAAGACGTGATCGGGCGCCAGGTCGACGGCGCTCGCCCAGACCGGCGCCGCAGCGACGCGATGCTGCGGCCAGGGCTCCTCCTGCGCGGCGCCCACCACGTCGAGGGCGGCCAGTCCCACCGCCCGCCGCGGGAAGCGATCCTCGATGCGCAGCTGCCGGCCCGCATCCTCCGCCCGCGGCCGCAGCTCGATGTCGATCCGGTTGCCCGGCGCCAGCTCCAGCCTGCCAGCTGGCAGGGGCGCGTCCACCGGGACGCCGTCGAAGGCGACGACCCGCGCGTCGAAGCCGGTGAAGTCCGGCGCGAAGACGCGGCCGTTCGCCGCGTTGATCAGCCGCAGGCGCGTCACCTCGCCGGCGCGCAGCTCGAACGACGGGAGCACCCTGCCGTTCACGGTGGTGACCTGCCCCCAGCGTCCGTCGTGGGCGAGGTCGTGCCTGGTGACGAAGCGCTCGTCGATCTGTCCCGAGGCGGCGAGCCGCCAATCGTCGAGGATCCAGACGAGCTCCCGCGGTGGCGGAGCGTCGGCAGGCTCGACCACGAGGGCGCCGTGGAGCCCGCGCTCCACCTGCTCGCTGCCGCGCAGGTGGGGGTGGTACCAGAACGTGCCAGCGTCCCGGAGCACGAACTCGTAGACGAAGGACGCCCCCGGCTCCACCGCGGGCTGGGTCACCCCGGGGACGCCGTCCATCCCGTTGGGCAACCGGATCCCGTGCCAGTGGATGGTGGTGGGAACGGGCAGCTGGTTGCGCAGGCGCACGCGGAGGGTGTCGCCCACCCGGGCGCGCAGCGTGGGCCCGGGCACCTGGCCGTCGTAGGCCCAGACCTCGAGCGACCTGCCGTCGAGGAGCGGCAGGGTCGCCGGCGCAGCGACCAGCTCCACCTCGTGGACCACGCCCGTCGCCGCCGCCCGGGGAAGGGTCGCCCCGGGCTCGGCGGCGAGTGCCGCACGGACGGGATCGGGGCGCAGCTCCACCGCTGCAGCGATCAGCCAGCCGGCGAAGGCTCCCGCCGCCAACGCTACCGCGACGAGGATCCAGTTCGTTCGTGCCCTCATTCCCATGGTCTCCGTCCACAGCCGGCGCACGGCGGTGCACGGGGGGACGGAGGGCGGACGCGCGGCGACGGGAACGCTTACACCGCGAGGGCCCCGCGCCGTCAGCGGCCCTCTTCCTTCACGCGCAGCTGCCGCTGGAAGACGAGGAGGCCCACCGGGCAAACCGCGGCCATTGCCGCGACCATGAGCCAGAGCATCGAGGGATCGCGCGCGCCGGTCTCGGGCACGAAGGCGGCGAGGAGCCTGCCCGAGAGCATGCCGACGCCGAACTTCGCCACGAAGTAGGGCAGGAGCGAGAGGGCCATGTACGAAGCCTCCTGCCCCTTCGGCGCGATCGCGGCGGTGTATTCGTAGAGGCGCGGCGACCAGAAGGCCTCACCCACCGAAGTGAGCACGGCAAAGAGCGCGATCGAGACGTACCAGGGGTTCACCGGCCCGGCGACGCCCAGCCATCTGTGGGCGATGAGGTCGCCTAGCCAGCCGTCGGCCAGCCCCTGGTAGTGCGAAGGATCGATCACGAGGAAGCCCACCGCCAGGGTGCAGATCGCGGTGCCGACCAGCACCATGGTGTAGGACGAGATCCTGCCGGTGAGGGCGCCGACCAGCGGCACCAGCAGCACGATCAGCACCGGGTTGAGCACGCCCCAGAGCTGTCCGATCGGCGCACCCTCGCCGAGCTCGCGGATGGCGAACTTCGGGAAGGTGGCGTGCATGTGGTAGAAGACCAGCCGCACGCCGACCACCAGCGCGAGGAAGCCGAGGAAGCGGTAGAACGTCTTCTCCTTCCAGACGCCGGCAAAGGTGCTCACCGTCTTGCGCGCGGTCTCCGTGACGGTGCCGAGGACCGAGCCCTGCGGGGCGGCCTCGCCCTTCTCGCGGATCAGGAGCCAGGTGATGATCAGGCCGGGAACCGTCGCCACGAAGGCGACGAGGAAGAGCACCCGGTAGGTCGACATCTCCATGCCGAGCATGTGGGCGGTGCCGTACTCCCCCATCGACCTGCGGACCGCGTCGAAGACCCAGCCCGAGATGGCGAAGCCGACGTTCATCAGCGCGTAGTAGATCGAGAATGCCATCGAGCGCTGTGCAGGGCTCGAGTAGGCCTTCACCGCAGCGGTCATCACCGGGACCATCAGGGCGATGCCCGCTGCGCCGGGGAAGAGGCCGAAGGTGAGCGCGATCCACGGCTCGCTCGTCCCCGCCATCACCGCCCGGGTGACCACGCAGATCAGGAAGCCGAGGATGAAGGACTTCTTGATCCCGATGGTGTCGGTGAGCGAGCCGACGAGCAGCGTCACCAGGGAGATGCCCGTCGACCACCAGGCGTAGACGTCGCCGGCCCCAGCGTCGGTGAAGCCGAGATCGGCGGAGAGCCAGAGGATGACCGTGCCGGTCATCAGGCCGTAGGCGACGATCTCGAGGAGCTTGGCGGCGTAGATCACCCAGAGCTCTCTGGGCGCCCCGCGGAGCACGAGGAATCTGTCGACGAGGGAGGGTTCTGCGGCTACGGGCGCCGACGGCTGGACTGCGCTGGGAGAGGCCATGGCGCGACACTCTCCGCGCTCTTGGCCCGCCCCGCAAGGGGGGTCTGCCCCCCCTACTTCATCTCGGCGAAGAGGGTGCAGAGCGAGGCCTCGCTGGCCTCGCCGGTGAAGGGAACTTCGCGGCGGAGATCGTCCTCGATGGTGCCGAGGTCGAAACGCCAGGCAGCATCCGGCGGGATCTCGCAGACCGCATTGCCCTCGCGATCGAGCCAGATCGCCGCCTGGTAGGAGCCGCCGTCGGCAGCGGCCCCCTCGAAGACCAGCGTGAAGGCGCCGTCGCGCACCGTGGAGCGGGCCCAGCCGTCGACGAGGCCATCGGCACCGATCACCGCCGCCTCGACGGCTGCGTCCTCGAAGGCCGCGTAGCCGCTGCCCACGAGACGGACGTCGTGGCCGAGGCCACGCAGGAGCTCGCAGGGGGCGCTGCCCACGTCCGCAGGCGTCGCCTCCACCAGCTGGAGCAGGCCATCCGGCTCCGGAATTCTGCCGTAACCGCCCGCGTCGGCCGCGGTGCAGGTCCAATCGCCGTCGAGGTCGACCATCCAGGCGATTCCGATCTCGCTGTCCGGGGCCATCTCCTCGACGTAATCGCCGAAGTCGCCGACCCGGAGCCGGAAGCGCCCGTCCTCGACGGTGCGGGTGACGAAGCCGCCGACGGTGAGGAAGGTGGTGTCGACCCATACCGGCGCGGCGATCACCGACTTGCCCTCCCAGGCCTCGAGGCCCCCGCCCTCGAGCACGATCTCGCTGGGGGCCTCGGTCCAGTAGGCACAATCGTCCGGCCGCTGCGGCGCATCGCCCCGCACCACCACCTCGTGGTTGCGGGTCGGCTCGCCGATCCCGATCCGCCAGGCGCGGTCGACGTCCTGCGTGCAGGCACCATCGCCGTCGGCATCCGCCAGGACCACCACGTCGAAGGGAATGCCCCAGCTCGGCAGGCCACCGACGAAGCGCACGTCGAAGGCGCCGTTCTCGACCTCGACCTCGCGGGCGAAATCGACCCAGCGCTCCCCCTCGATCGACTCGGCGACGAGGACGCGGACGCTGCGCCCCTCGAGCGCCTCGAAGGCGACGCCGCGCACGACGAGGTCGTAGGCCATGTCGCAGGCCAGGCCGTGCTGGCAGGCGAGGCGCGCGCCCTCGCAGGCGACCTCCTCGAGGCAGGCGACGCATTCGTCGAGGAGCGCCTGCTGCGGCTGCGCGCGCAGGCACGAGGCGTTGCACGCCTCTTCCTGGTCCGGCTCGTAGTCGCCGGTGCAGGCGACGCGGACCGAGCAGGCCCGGTCGCAGAGCTCCACCAGCTCCGGCGAGGGTCCGACGGCGCCGCCGCTCCCGCCGGTGCCGGAGATGCCGCCGGCACCTCCGCCAGGGAGCGCCCCCGGCTCGTCGTCGCTGCAGCCGGTGGCGGCGATCGAGGCAGCGAGGATGGCCATCGCCGCCAGGCGGAAAATCGTGCGGTGCTTCATCTCGCCTCCAAAGCGACCGCCGACCATGCACGAAGGCACGTGGCCGTGACAAGGGGTGCTTCGTCGCATCCTCCCCTCGCCTGCAGCCCTCGCTAGGCTGACGCCCTTTTCCATCGGTTCGCATTTCACCAGCGGCGCGGCGCGCCGCGCATCGGGGGGATCCGTGCGCAGAGTGAAATTCCTGGGATTGGCGGTGCTGCTCCTTGCCGCATGCGGCGAACAGGGCGAGCAGCTCGCGCCAGGGGGGAGCGGCGGCAGCGGCGGCGCCGGAGGCAGCGGCGGCGGCGCCCTCTGTGGCAACGGCGTCGTCGAAGCGGGCGAGAGCTGCGACGACGGCAACGACGTCGACGGCGACGCCTGCACCTCGGGCTGCGAGGTCGCCCGCTGCGGCGACGGCTTCGTCCACGAGGGCGCGGAGGCCTGCGACGACGGCAACGACGTCGATACCGACGGCTGCACCAGCACCTGCGCCCTGCCGGCCTGCGGCGACGGCCACGTGCAGGGCGACGAGGCCTGCGACCACGGCGTCGCCAACAGCGACACCGCAGCGGACGCCTGCCGGAGCGACTGCACGGCGGCGCGCTGCGGCGACGGCGTCCGCGACACGGGTGAGGCCTGCGACGACGCGAACGAAGACGAGGACGACGAATGCACCAGCCTCTGCCAGCCGCCGCGCTGCGGTGACGGTTTCCTCCAGGGAGACGAGGCCTGCGATGACGGCGAGGCGAACAGCGACCAGGCGCCCGATGCCTGCAGGACCGATTGCGCCACCCCCGCCTGCGGCGACGGCGTCGCCGACAGCGGCGAGGCGTGCGACGACGGCAACGACGACGAGACCGACGGCTGCACCACCCTCTGCGCCGCCCCGCGCTGCGGCGACGGCATCCTCCACGAGGGCGAGGCCTGCGACGACGGCGCCGGCAACAGCAACAGCCGCGCGGACGCCTGCAGGCTGAACTGCACCGCGCCGTCCTGCGGCGACGGCGTCGCCGACAGCGGCGAGGCCTGCGACGACGGCAACGACGACGACTCCGATCTCTGCCTGCGGAGCTGCACGCTGGCCCGCTGCGGCGACGGCATCCTCCGCTCCACCGAGGAATGCGACGACGGCAACAACCTCGACGGCGACACCTGCGACAGCGCCTGCCTGCTCACCTTCTGCGGCAACGGCAGCGTCGACACGCCGCTGCAGGGCACGGTGACGGTGGTGACGCCCGTGGTCACCAACCCGAACGGTGCCACCGGCCACGTCTGCCACGACGGCGCCTCCTGCTCCGGTCCCTGCAACCTCTACGTCGATCGGGATCCGCAGGCGCCCGAGCACGGCATCTGCCAGGCCCTCGGCCACCGGCGCGCCGTCTCGGTGGTCTGGGGCAGCGGCGTCGGCGCCGACGACGAGGTGATGCCGCAGGCCGCCAACTGGTCCTGCGACGGGTACGCGTGCGAGGCGAGCGACGACGCGGACACCACCGACGATTGCGACGCCGGCGAGATGCTCGACACGATCGTCTGCGAGCGGATGCCCTTCGTCGAGGCCTGCGACGACGCCAACACCGATCCCTACGACGCCTGCACTCCCGGCTGCACCGCCACCTATTGCGGCGACGGCGTGGTGCACAACGGCGTGGAGACCTGCGACGACGGCAACACGGTGGGCGGCGACGGCTGCAGCGCCACCTGCATGCGTGAGGGTCGATCCCTGCCCGCCCCCGGGCAGCGGCTCACGCTCACCGGCTCCCTCGATGCGAACGACGCGGTCTGGGAGCGCCCCTACGAGGATTGCAGCCGGAGCTGGATCACCGGCATGCACTACGAGCTGCACGAGTTCACCAACGACACCGCCGCCGAGCTCCTCCTCATCTTCACCGCCGAGTGGGCTCCGGGGACGGATGGCTACCTGCACATCGTCGATCCGCCCTTCAATCCCGTGCCGCCGATCTACAACTGCCTTGCGGGCGACGACGACTACGGGGCGAGCGGCAGCCAGATCTTCGCCTACACGGTGCCGGCGGGCAGCTCGATCACGGTGGTCGCCAGCGACGGCGCCCCCGGTGGACAGATCGGCGCCTACACCTTGCGGATCTTCGCCATCGGCGCGCTGGAGATGGACGGAAACGAGGCGGCTGCGGAAGCGATGCCCATCGCCCTCGACGAGATCGTCACCGGCATGATCCTCAACGGCGACAAGGACTACTTCGCCTTCCAGGCCACCGCCGGCGCCACCTACTCGATCGAGACCTGGTCCGGCGCGCCGGAGAGCTGCGCCGTCGGCAACGGCAGCTCGGCGGACACCCGGATCCGGCTCTACGACACCGACGGCGTGACGGAGCTGGCCACCGACGACAATGGCGGCCTCGCGAGCGCTTGCTCGCTGCTCACCTGGACGGCGCCGAGCACGGGCACCTACTACTTCCGGACCCAGTACACCGACGACAGCGACGTGTGGGAATCGATCATCCCCTACTTCGTCGAGGTCCGCTCGCCCTGATCCGAAGACCAGGGCGCCGCCGCCCGAGGCGGCGCCCCCCACCAACCGAGGAGATCGACGTGCATTGGAAGAAGGCAGGATGGGCCCTCGCGCTCGTGGCGAGCTGGGCCTGCGGCGGCGGCGACGCGGACGATACGAAGCAGCAGCCGGGCGGGACCGGCGGCACGGGCGGCGCCGGCAACGGCGCGTGTTTCCCCGGCTTCGAAGGCTCCTACAGCTGCACCCGCAGCGATTGGACCTTCGAGGCGACGGCGGACGGCGAGCCGTTCGAGGCCGAGTGGACCACCCTGCTCTTCCTCGAGGACTTTCTCGTCGCCGGGAGTGTCCATACCGACAAGGACCACGGCTTTGCCATCAGCCTCAGCTTCCCGGCGGATGCCGGCCCCGAGCTCCACTGCGACCGCGCCGGCGAGGTGGAGATGGAGGTCTCCGTCTTCGATCCCGAGGACGGATGGCACGCGAGCTCGCGCCTCGACGGCGGGAGCTGCACCATCCGCCTCACCGAGGACGGCGCGTGGCTCGAGGGCCGCTTCGAGGGGACGGCGGTCGCCTACGAAGGCGAGGCGACCTGGACCATCTCGGAGGGCTTCTTCCGGGTGGAGCGGCAGACCGTCGACTAACGCGCGGCCGGGCGCAGCTTCGCCACGAAGTGGCGCAGGGGCCCGGCGCCCTCGACGATCTCGTAGGCCGGCAGGGCTGCCGCGTTCTTCGCGATCCGACCGAGGGCGTCTGCCACGTAGTCGAGGTGGGCGCTCTCGTAGACGCGGCGGGGCAGCGCGAGGCGCACCAGCTCCTTGCCGCCCTCGCGCGCACTCGCCCCACCGCCGAACATCAGCGTGCCGATCTCGCAGGCACGCACGCCGGCGATGCGGAAGAGCTCCACCGCCACCGCCTGCCCCGGGAGCTGCGCAGGGGCGAGGTGCGGGGCGAGGGCCGCCGCGTCGACGAAGACCGCGTGGCCGCCCGGCGGGCCGATCACCGGCACGCCCGCAGCGGTGAGCCGCTGGTGGAGGTGGCGGGACTGCGCGAGGCGGTGGGCGAGGTAGGCGGGCTCGAGGGCCTCCTCGAGGCCCGCGGCGATCGCCTCGAGATCCCTGCCGGCGAGGCCGCCGTAGGTGAGGAAGCCTTCGGTGGCGATGAGGTTCTCGCCGAGCTGCGCAGCGAGCGCTTGGTCGCGGACCGCGAGGAAGCCGCCGATGTGGGCGATGCCGTCCTTCTTGCAGCTCATCAGCGCGCCGTCCGCGCAGTCGAAGATCGCGCGGGCGACGGTGCGGGGCTGCGCGTCGTGGAGCTGCGGATCCCGCTCGATTACCAGCGCCGCGTTCTCGGCGAAGCGGGCGGCGTCGATGTAGACCGGCACGCCGTAGCGCTGGCAGATCGCCCGGGCCGCTTTGGCGTTCTCCGGGTGCAGCGGCTGCCCGCCACCAGCGTTGTTGGTGACGGTGAGGACAACGAGGGGCACGCGGCCCCGGTTGGCGGCGAGGACCTGCTCGAGGCGGCCGAGGTCGATGTCGCCCTTGAAGGGCGCGTCCGAGCGTGGATCGGCGGCGGAGGGATGGGGCAGATCGATCACCGAGGCGCCGCGTCGCTCGATGTTGGCCCGGGTGGTGTCGAAGGCGGTGTTCGAGGGGACGACGTCGCCCGCCTTCACGATCGCCTCGAAGAGGATCCGCTCCGCAGCGCGCCCCTGGTGCACCGGGAAGACCTCGTCCATGCCGGTGATCGAGCGGACCGTGTCCCGGAACCGGTTCCAGCTCGGCGAGCAGGCGTAGGCCTCGTCCCCCTGCACCGCCCGTCCCCACTGCACCGCGCTCATCGCGCCGGTGCCGGAGTCGGTGAGCAGATCGATCGAGACCCGATCCGCAGGCAGGCGGAAGAGGTTGTAGCCCGCCTCGACGAGCAGCGCCTCGCGCTGCGCGCGGGTGGTGACGGGGATCGGCTCTACGACCTTGGCCTTGAAGGGAGGAAAGGGAACGTGCACGCGCAACTCCACGTGCGGCGACGCGCGTCGCCACCGCACAGCAGGCCCAGGCCTCGCTTCACGCCCGGGGAGGCATCCGCAGGCAACTAGGCCCATGGCAAACGTGCGCAAGCGTGGCGGGTGATTCGCCGGCCCGGCAGACGCTCGTCCTGCCGCGCCGGCGGCTGCCTGCACTTCACGAAGCGTGCCCGCCCGGAGGAGGCACGAGCGCTCCATCCCGAGACGACGTGTCCCGCGCCGAAACGGCGCCCCGCGTTGGAGCGCTCGATGGCGGAGCGCTACTGCACCGACTCCCAGGCGCCGAGTTCCGCCTCGAGCCGCGCCACGAGACCATGGGCGTCGGTGCATTCCTCCAGCGCCCGCTCCGGGATCCGGGTGACGCTGCTGCCGGAGTAGAAGAGACCCTCCTCCACGTCACCGAGAACGGCTGCGCGCAGGAGCGCGTCGGTAATGCAGAAGCTCTCCTTGAAATCGCTCTCCCTGCAGATGCAGAGGTCGCGGGCGAGGCAATCGATGCAGCTCTTCCGCCTGCCCCGGTAGCCCTCGCGCCCGTAGAACCAGGCCTTCGTCTTCGGCGGAAAGGCCTTTCCTTCCGCCAGCGCCTCGGTGAAGGGATTGCGGATCGCCCGCGCCTTCATCCCCTTCACCGTGCTGGTGATCACCACCACGTCCTCCTCGGTCTTGCCGAGGTGCATGCGCTTGAAGTTCGGGTGGGCGTCGCCGTCGGTGCAGGCGAGGAAACGCGTCGCCAGCTGCACGCCGTCCGCCCCGATGCGCAGGAGCGGCCCGATCTCGCTGCCCACGATGCCGCCTGCGGCGATCACCGGCAGGGAGGTGGCGGCCCGGACCTCCGCCACCAGCGCGGCGAGGGGATGATCGATGTCGCCGATGTGGCCGCCGGCCTCGCTCCCCTCGGCGACGAGGAAGGACGCGCCCCAGCGCTCGTAGGTGGCGGCGAGGCGCCCCGAGGAGACGATGCCGACGAAGGGCGTCTGCGCGTCGCGGCACCAGCGGATCACCTCGCGCGAGATGCCGGCGCCCTGCACGAGGAAGCTGATCCCCTCGGCGAGGGCCGCTTTGGCGAGGGTCTCGAAATCGTCGCGGTTGAGGGCTGCCATCAGATTGACCCCGACGTAGCCGTGCGGCGCCTCGCTGCGGGCGCGGCGGATCTCGCCGACGAGCCCCTCCACCGTCTTGCCCACGGCGGAGATGGTCCCGACCGGGACGAAGCGACCGCTCGGCGCGGCGGCCACCTTGCCGGCGAGGCCGTCGGAGGCGTGGAGCCCCATCGCGCCCTGCACCAGCAGCACCTTGCCCGCAGCGCGCAAGGCGGCGATCGCCTCGGTGGTGAGCTTCGGCGCCGGCGGCAGGTCGACCGCAGGTGCCGGCGAGGTGCGGACGGCGGGATGGCTGGGCTGGGCGGACGGCGGAAGGTGCATGGCGCTCTCTCCGTGGGGGGATGGGGAGCTCCACTGTCCGCCCGTCCCATCACCGCAGCGTCACGAAACGCGGAAGTAGTTTTCCTGCTGCGATGCAACGCGGTTCGTGTGCACGGTGCGGCTGCGCACGCTCCGTGCATGACCGTCCGTCGACCGTCCAGCTTCGGCTGCCTCGCAGCCCAGGGAAGAGTGCTCCATGTTCGATCGACCGCTCTGGCACGCAGGATTCCGCCCCTTCTTCCTCCTCGCCTTCGCCAGCGGCGCGCTGCTTCCCGTGATCTGGGCCCTCGTCTTCGCCGGCGCGATCGCCCTTCCGGCGACCGGCGTGCCGGCGCTCGCCTGGCATGCACACGAGATGTTCTACGGATTCGGCTGGGCGGTGCTGGGTGGCTTCCTCCTCACCGCGACCAAGAATTGGGTGAAGATCCGGGGGATCCACGGCGCCGCCCTCGCCCTCGCCGCTGCGCTCTGGCTGCTGGAGCGGGCCGCCGTCTTCCTCCCCCCGGATCCACTCCGCCTCGTGCTGCTCAACCTCTTCCCGGTCTACGTCGTCGGCTACGTGGTCACCACGCTGGTGCGCTACCGCAGGCACGACACCTTCTTCCCCGACAACCTCTTCTTCATCGTCGCCCTGCCGCTCTTCCTGGTGGCCAAGAACCTGCTGATCTCGCCTGCAGGCTGGACGGTGGGCGTGGCGATGACGGTGGGGCTCTTCCGCCTGCCCTTCGCGGTGATGTTCGAGCGGACGATGACCCAGTTCATGCGCAACGCGATGGGCGTCGACCTGCCCCGCACCCCGTGGCTCGACCGCGCGATCAAGGTGCTGCTGCTGGTGGCGATCTTCGAGGCGCTGCTCCCGACGACGATCGCCGGGATCGTCCTCGCCCTCGCGGCGCTGCTCCTCTTCGCCAGGCTCCTCACCTGGAAGCCGCTGGTGGGCCTGCGCCGCTTCGAGATCGCGATCATGTACGTGGGCTATTTCGGCCTGGTGCTCCACCTGGTGCTGGCGGCGCTGCGCACCACGGGGCTCTTCACCGGCGTGGGCACGCTCTCGCTCCACACCTTCACGCTGCTCACCATGGGCGTCGTGATCCCCGGCATGCTGATCCGGATCAGCCAGGGACACACCGGCCGCAAGCTGCTCTTCACCCGCTCCGACCGCTTCGCGATCGGAGCGATGGGCGTGGCCGCCTTCTTCCGCCTCGTGGCCACGCAGCTCTGGCCCGCCCGCTACACCGACTGGGTGAGCCTGGCGGCGCTCGGGTGGAGCGCCTGCTTCGTGCTCGTCGGCATCCGCCTCGCGCCCTTCCTCTGGAAGGCGCGCGTCGACGGCAAGCTGCACTGACGCCGGCGCCTCAGAAATGTACCGGGAGCGGCTGGCCGCTGGTGGCGGTGGAGCCGTCGCCGAGCTGGCCCATGGCGTTGTAGCCCCAGCAGTGGACCGCCTGCGTGGTCTCCACGGCGCAGGTGTGGGCGCCGCCGGCGACGATCTGCTGGAGGTCGGTCCAGGTGGCGCCGTTCACGTCCTGCACCGGCACCGGCGTGGTGCGCAGCTCGAGCGTGCCGTCGCCGAGCTGCCCCATGTTGTTGAAGCCCCAGCAGGCTGCGGTGGAGTCCGTGAGCGTGGCGCAGCCGTGGTTGGGAGCGATGTGGAGCTCCGCGGCGGTGGTGAGGCCCACCACCTGCGTCGGCGCGTGGCGCTCGACCTGCGTGCCGTCGCCGATCTGGCCGTGGAGGTTCTGGCCCCAGCAGTAGGCGCTGCCACCGCTGCGGGCGCAGCTGCGGTAGCCGGCCGCGACCACCTGGTCGACGGCGGCCAGGCCGGGGAGGGCGGTGGCCACCAGGCGCTCCGTCCCCGTGCCGCTGTCGCCCAGGCCGAGCTGCCCGTTGTTGTTGCGGCCCCAGCAGGAGACGGTGCCGGTGCCGAGGCGGGCGCAGACGTGCTGCAGCCCCGCTGCGATCTCGACCACGTTCTCCAGCGGCACGGTGCCGTCGAGCACGTAGCCGGGGACGAGGGCGCCTGCGGTGCCGCCGTTCCCGAGCCTGCCGTGCAGGCCGCTGCCCCAGCACTTCACCCGGCCGGAAGCAAGGAGCGCGCAGGTGGAGGACTCGGTGAGGGCGAGCTGCGTCGCGCCGGCGAGGGGGCCGCCCTCGTCCTGGACGATCCGCGGCGCGCCCTCGAAGGTGCCGGTGGCGCCGGTGCCGATCTGCCCCGCGTCGTTCTTGCCCCAGCAGGCGACGCCGCCGTCACCGAGGATGGCGCAGCTGTGCATCTCGCCGGTGGCCAGCTCGATCACGCCGCCGAGGGCGACGATCACCGGCAGGTTGGCGTTGGCGACGCCGCCGTCGCCGAGCTGCCCGTAGACGTTCCAGCCCCAGCAGGAGATCCGGCCGTCGCCGTGGAGCACGCAGTTGTGGTGGAAGGTCTTCGCCGGGAAGGCGACGGAGAGGCAGCTCCCCCCGCCGCAGCGCGCGCCGCATTCGTTGCCGCAGGCGCCGCAATGGGCCGCATCGGCGTCGAGATCGGTCTCGCAGCCGTCGACGACGTCGAGGTTGCAGTCGCCGCCGCCCTGGTTGCAGGCGAGGACGCAGGCGCCCTCGAGACAGGAGCCTCCGGTGCTGCCCGGCCAGCCGTTGCAGCCGAGGCCGCAGCCGCCGCAATGGGCCGGATCGCTGGCGGTGTCGACGCAGGCGCCGCCGCAGACCGTGGCGCCCTGCTGGCAGCAGCTCCCCTCCTCGCAGAAGGCACCCTCGCCACAGGCGGCGCCGCACGCGCCGCAATGGCCGACATCGCTCGCGAGCGCCACCTCGCAGCCGTTGGCCACGTCGCCGTCGCAATCGGCCCAGCCCTCGGCGCACTGCAGGGCGCAGACGCCCGCCGCGCAGGAGGCGGCGGTGGCGTTGGCGCCGACCTCACAACCATTGCCGCAGCCGCCGCAATGGGCCGCGTCGGTGTCGGGATCGATGCAGGCACCGTCGCATTCGACGAGGCCGGCGTCGCAGACGCAATTGCCGTCGGTACAGCTGCGGTCGTCGCCGCAGGCCACGCCGCAGCCGCCGCAGTTCGCGTCGTCCGTAGCGAGGTCGGCGCAGCCCGAGGCGCAGGCCTCGAGGCCGCCCTCGCAGGCGCAGGCCCCCTCGACACAGCGCTGGCCCTCCTCGCAGGCGATGCCACACGCGCCGCAATTCGCGTCGTCGGTGAGGCGATCGGTGCAGGCCCCGCCGCAGCGCACCTCGCCCGCCGGGCAGACGCAGACGCCATCCGCGCAGACCGTGCCCTCGTCACAGGCCTGCCCGCATCCACCGCAATGCGCGTCGTCGGCGGCGGTGTCGACGCAGGCGCCGCTGCAGTCGGTGCGCGGCGCTGCGCAGCTCGCCTCGCAGCTTCCCAGCGAACAAACCTCCCCTTCCTCGCACGCAGTCCCACAGGCGCCGCAGTGGCTCGGGTCGCTCCCGGGATCGACGCAGGCGTCGCCGCAGCGGATCCGGCCCGCTTCACAGGGAGCAGGATCGGCCGACTCGGAGCAGGCGGTGGAGGTGAGGAGGATGGCGAGGGCGAGAAGCGTGACGCGAAGCAACATGCAGAACGACCCGGGTCAAACGCGAGGGGATGCAGGCGGCCGGAGAACCCGGCCACGCAAGCCGGGCGCGTCATACCGGGGCTCGTCCCCCCACCGCAACCACACTGCGCTACCAGCCGAGGGCGGCGCGCCCTTCCTCCGTGATCAACTCCGGCGTCCAGCGCGGCTCGAAGACCACCGAGACCGCCACCGAACGCACCTCCGGGAACTGGCTGAGGCGCCGCTCGACCCCCTCGACCATCACCCCGCCTGCAGGGCAGGCCGGCGTGGTGAGGGTCATGTGAACCTGCACCGAGCCATCGGCGGGCTCGAATTCGACGGCGTAGATCAGCCCGAGGTCGACGAGGTTCACCCCCGTCTCCGGATCGAGCACGTCGTGCAGGGCTTCGAGCAGCTTCAGCTGCATCCAACCGGCGGTCATGGCCGACTCCTGAGGATGATCGAGAAATTGCGCGTGGCGAGAAGGGCCGAGGCGGCGAAGCCGAGTGCACCGGCGAGGCGCAAGGCGCCACTCCCCGTGCCCATGCCGGCAAGAAGCGTGAGCAGGCCCGCGTGCATCAGCACCGCCTGGATCCGCTTCGGCGCCTCGGGGAGGATCTCGCTGGCGGCGGGCACCTTCTTCAGGCCGACGTAGGGGCTGAAGCGGTGGAGCCAGACGAGGAAGGGGAGGATCTTGTAGAGCTGGCCGATCACCACGCTGCCCACGAAGCCGGGGAGCGCGATCAGGCCGTAGGCCAGCACCAGCTCGTGGGGCGGGTCGGTCCAGAGGACGAGGCCCAGGCCGACGGCTGCAGCGCTCGCGAGATAGGCGAACGAGGCGAAGGTGAGGTGCCAGGCCGAGTCGGTCTTCTTGCGCATCCGGCGGGCGTGGATCGTCCGGACCTGGAGGAGGAAGCAGCAGACGCCGGCGGCGATCGCGGCGGCAGCGGCGATGGTCCAAACCCCGCCGTCCGTGACGAAGCCGATCACCAGGCCGATCAGGCCTGCGTTGACGAAGAGGAACGCTGCCCGCCCTGCCCGCTCGCTGGCCCCGTAGCTGAGCAGGAACATCTCGAGCAGCCGGTAGGCGACGCCCATGATCAGCAGGCCGAAGAAGCCCAGGCCCGCGGCGTGCGCGTGGGCGCGGAGGAGCAGCAGGTGGTTCATCTGCAGCCAGGGCGCGTGCAGATGCCACGCGAGGGCCATGCCGAAGCCCACCGCCAGCAGGAGCCAGAAGAGCGAGGCGATCACGTAGACACCGGTGAGCGTCATTGTCGCCTTGCGGGCCAGGGTGGAGAGCAGGTTCCAGGCGTAGAGGATCACGCTGGTGGTGAGCAGCGCCGCAGCAGCGGGAAAGCCCCAGCCCACCGAGAGCGACCACATGTGGCCGACGAGGCCCGCGGCGCCGGCGGCGAAGAGGAAGAGCGCGACCCAGGCGATCCGCTCGGACCGCACCGGCACCTCGAAGACCACCGGCACCAGCTGGTGCATGGCGCCGAGGGCGATGGGCAGGAGCCACCCGAGCACGCAGAGGTGGACGAGGCCCAGCAGCCGCGGCTGGAAGAAGTGGCCCTCGAGGGTCGGCGCGACGAAAACCAGCCCCGCGGCGAAGAGACAGAGCCCTGCGAGGCCGAGCCAGAAATGCGCCTGGATGAGCCGGAAGGAGGGGGCGAAGCCGGTGGCGAGACCACCCACCGGCCGCGCTGCGGCTGCTGCCGGGTTCATGCCTCGAAGACCCAGGCAGGGGCGATGCGGACGATGTACTCACCCTCGGCGACCTTCTCGGTCCGCGCCGCGTAGCCCCGCAACTTCAACTTGTCGTAGAGGAGGACCGGCTCGCGGTGGTGGAGCACCTCGAGCCGGGCGCCGGCGCCGAGCTCCGCGAGCTTCTCCAGGATGGCGACCATCGGCGCCGGCGGCTCCATGCCGCGGACGTCCATGGTGAAAGGCTCCTGCAGCGGCCCGCGATCCTCCTGCGTGGCCGCAGGCGCTGCGGCGCCGTCCCGGTAGAACCAGACGTGGAAGAGATCCCCCTCGGCCTCGGTGTGGGCGGCGAGGCCCTGTGCGCGGAGCACGGCGTAGAGGGGCCTGGGCTCGAAGCCCACCAGCAGGTGGAGGGCCTCGCTCCCTGCGAGGTTCGACACGGTGGAGAGGATGAGGCGGAAGGGATCGCCGCCCTTCGCGAGGATCGGGCGGACGTCCAGATCGCGGGCGCCGGTCATTCCAGCCGCACGGACGACGTCGGGGAGCGAGGCCATGGGGATCTCCTGGGGTGAGCGTTTGTGAAACAAACTCTCCAGCGAAGCCGAAGGCGGAGCGAACGCAAGAAGGAGCGTTTCTCGCGCGAAGCGCGAGCGAAGAAAGCGGGCCGGCGCTTGCCGGGCCGATTTCTTCACACGCTTCGAGGGGTTGAATCAGGCCTGCGGCTTGCCGATGCGGACGCGCCAGACCTCGGGGCCTTCCTCGAGGTACTCCCACTCGAACCGGCCCTGCATCTCCATGTTGAACTGGTAGTAGAGCGGCTTCGGATCGTGGTCGTTCACCAGGGTGAACGACTGGCCGCCAGCCAGCGCGTTGAAGGTCTCGAAGATGGTCGAGTGCTTGTGGCGGGGCGGGATCGGGCGAACGTCGAGACGCTCGCCGGCATCGGGCTTCTGGGTGGTGTTGGTCATGCCGCGGCGTACTTCACGCGGCGTGCCAGCGCTTTTCCGGCAGTTGGCGCGCCGCCGGCGTTCCGGCGTGGAACCGGTGCCGCTCCGCACCGGGACGCTCCACCCGCCATCGGTGCAGCGTGGGTCAGCGCAGGAGCGCGGCGCGCTGCGGGTCGGCGAAGAAGGCCAGGGCGAACTCCCGGAAGACCCGGTTCCGGTGGGGCGGGTTCCGGCGCTGCGGCCAGACGAGGTGGATCGGCAGCGCGGGCATCTTCCAATCCGGCAGCAGCCGCACCAGCGCGCCGGCCTCGAGATCCCGGTGCACCTGGAAGCCCGGCAGGCGCGCGAGCCCCATCCCCTCGAGGGCAGCGGTGCGGATCATCCCGTAGTCGTTGAGGGAGAGGATGGGCGCGAGCCCGACGGTCCGCGCCTCGCCGCCGCGCTCCAGCACCCAGGCCGGATCGTCCCGGAAGTGGGTGTTCGCGATGCAGGGCTGCCCTGCCAGATCCTCCGGCGCGCGGAGCGGCGGCAGCCGGTTGAGCAGCACCGGGCTCGCCACCGGCACGTCGCGCATCTGGCCGATGGGCCTGGCGACGAGATCCTCGTCCACGTTGTGACCGGAGCGGAAGCCGAAGTCGATCCCTTCCCGGGCGAGGTCCTTGCGGCGCCTGCTCAGGTCGAGCTCGAAGGAGATCCCCGGGTAGAGCCGGCGGAAGGCGTGCACGAGATCGAGGAGGAAGGCGCCGGCGAAGGTGGGTGCCGCGCTGAGCCGCAGGATCCCCGCCACCTCGTGGCGCGACGCCGCCACGGCCTGCTCCGCCGCCTGCGCCGTGTCGCGGAGCTGCCGGCAATAGTCGAGGTAGAGCCTGCCGGTCTCGGTGAGGGAGAGGCTGCGCGTCGATCGGAAGAGGAGCTGCGCCCCCAGCCCCGCCTCGAGGGCGGAGACCTGCTTGCTCACCTGGGCCTTGGAGCTCCCGAGCCGCGCGGCGGCCGCGGTGAAGCTCCCCTCCTCCACCACGGCGAGGAAGGCGATGGCCTGCTGGATCCGGTCGGCGATTGTTTCCATTTGGAAACAGTCTCTGCCCGCACCGTGTCCTTTGCAAGGCGATGGCGGCGGTTAGATGGAGGTACACGCGCCGCGTCGGAGCGGCGCCATTCGAAAGGAACGGAACATGAGGATTCTTCTGGTCGGCGCCGGCGGCACCATCGGAAAGGCGATCGCAGCCGAGCTCGCGACCCGCCACGAGATCATCGCAGCCGGCAGGCAGAGCGGCGCGGTGCAGCTCGATCTCACCGACGAGCGCAGCATCGTCCGGGCGCTGGCGGATCTGGCGCCGCTCGACGCGGTGATCAGCGCCGCAGGCAACGTGGCCTTCGGCCCGCTCGAGGAGCTCACCAGCGAGCAGTGGGAGGTCGGGCTCCGGGACAAGCTGATGGGCCAGGTGAACCTCGCCCGCGCGGCGATCCCGCGGCTGCGGGACGGCGGCTCGATCACCCTCACCAGCGGCATCCTCTCCGACACCCCGATCCGCCACGGCGCCTCCGCCTCCCTGGTGAACGCGGGGCTCGAGGGCTTCGTGCGCGGCGCTGCGATCGAGCTGCCCCGGGGCCTGCGGATCAACGCGGTGAGCCCCACCGTGCTCACCGAGTCGATGCCGGCGATCGGCGCCTTCTTCCGCGGCTTCGAATCGGCGCCTGCGGCCCGGGTGGCCCTGGCCTACAGCCGCAGCGTCGAGGGCGCGGAGACCGGCAAGGTCTACCGCGTCGACTGACCCACCGCCGAGAGCAGCGCGCGGAGGATCTCACCGCTCCTCGTCCAGAGGAGCGAGCCGCCCTCCTCCGGGAGGAGATGGAGCGCCGCGTTCGGGAAGCGCCGCTCCAGCGAAGCGCCGAAATCCGGTGAATGGCTGGGGCTGGTGTCCCTGCCGCCGTACCAGAGGTGCACCGGAACGCGTACCACCTCCGGCTGGATCGGCCAGGGCCGGAGCGCCAGGGTGAAGTCCCGCACGTAGCCGGCGGGCCCCTGGGCGAAGCCCTCCTGCAGCGCCCTGCGGTACGCGGCGAGGAAGGAAGGCGCCTCGTAGAAGGCGCGATCGTGCGGCGCGCTCATCCCGAGCACGAGGGCGAGCATGCCCTCCGCGTCGACCTGCGTGTCGAAGGACGCCTCGAAGGCCGCTGGGTCCGCGGCGATGGCGTCGACGAGCCCCGCCATCTGCAGGGGCAGGAGCGCCTTCACCTGCGGGTGGGCCAGCTCGTCCTGCCCGGCGACCAGCGCCAGCGCCGAGACGAGGCCCGCGCCGGCCAGGGCCACGGCGAAAGGCGCACCCTGCGAGTAGGCCACCGCAGCGGGCCGCTCGATCCCCTCCGCCGTGAGGACGGCTGCGACGTCGGCTGTCCAGCTCCCGAAGCTCTTCTCCGGATCGGGCGCCGAGCGCCCCAGGCCCGGGCGATCGATGCAGAGGAGCCGGATCCCGAGGGCGCGGATCGCCTCGGCGCCGAAGCCCAGCGACGAGGACATGCCGGCCCCGGTGCAGAAGAGCACCGGCGTGCCCTGCTCGCTGCCCCACTCCGCCCAGCCGATCGGGCGGCCGGTGGGGAGCAGGAGCTGGCGCTTCCGATCCGGTGGGACGATCTCGACTTCCATGCGACTACCTGGTCAAAACGCCACGTCCGGCAGCGCGTCGTGGAGGTGGGCGGTGAGGATCACGAGGCCGGTGGCCAGCCCGAAGTATACGGCTGCTGCCGCGGCGCGCTGCCCCGGCGTGACGCCGTCGTCCGGCACCCTTCTCGCCGCTGCGAGGAGGCGCTCCATCCGGTCGAGCGCAGACGCAGGCAGCGCCTGCCGCGCCCGGAGGATCCGCCGCCCCACCTGCCAGCCAGCGACCAGCACGACAATGAGGCCGATCGGGTTCAGGTGGCCGGTGTGCAGCGCCATGGCGATCGCCGCGGCGCCGAGGAAGCCGACGCCGGCGATGCCCGCCCTGGCGGAGACCGGGGCGAGCATCCGATCGCCGTCGAGTCCCCAGACCGGCAGCAGGTTGAAGAGGTTGAGGATCAAGCCGAAGTAGCCGATGGCGAGGAGCAGCCCCGCGTCCGGCAGGAGCGCGGAGAGCCCGATGCAGCCGAGCGCCCCCGCCGTGCCGAAGAGCGGGCCGCCGGCGCCGATCACCGCGTCCTCGAGGGTCGAGCGCGGCCGCTCCTTCAGGGCGATGAAGGCGCCGACGAAGGGGATGAAGACCGGTGCGCCGACGCGCAGGCCCACGCGCCAGGCGGCGGCGCCGTGGCCGAGCTCGTGCACCAGGACGAGGAGCACGAGGCCTGCGGCGAAGGGCCACCCGTAGAAGAGCGAGTAGGCCCAGACCATCAGCACCATCGTCCAGGCGGTGGTGGCGAATTTGCCGAGCTTGGCGAAGAGCGCGAGGAATTTGAGCTTGCCGACGAGCTGCAGGCCGAGGAGCGCGGCGAGGGCGATGCCGCCTAGCCAGCCACCGGCCCGCGGCCGGGTGGGGACCGGGCCTGCAGCCTGCGCCGCTTCCCGTGCCTGCAGCGCCCGGAGCCGATCCAGCGCCGAAGGCTCGCTCATCGCTGCAGCGCCACCTTCGAAGCGGCGGGGACCTTCCAGGCCGTGCTCAGCGCGAGCAGCACCCAGAGGAGGTCGAAGGGCGAGAGCATCCCCGGCAGCGCCACCGGGAAGATGGCGAGGATGGTGGGGTCGAAGGGGCCCGCGCTGATCCCGTCCTCCGCAAGGGAGGCCGCGAAGAAGTGGGCGAAGATGAAGTACTTCGCCACCACGAGGCCGAAGAGGCCGAGGGCCGCCGCCGTGATTTGTAGTGACTTGCCGCGGGCCTTCCCGGCGCCGAGCTTCACGCCCATGCCAGCGAGGTAGCCCACCAGCACCGCCACGTAGCCCACCTCGTATTCGGTGAAGACGACGATCGCCGCCCAGACCCCTGCCGCCACCAGGGCGCCGGCGATGCCGGCGGCGAGGGCGACGGGAAAGCGCGAGCCGAGGTTCTTCTCGGCGGCGAGGTCCTTCTCGAGCTGGTCCGCGCAACCGGTGCAGAGGGGCCGCAGCTCCGCGGTGCGGGTCTCGTGGGTCGGCACCGCGTTGCTGCAGAGGGAGCAGAGCCGCGCATCGGCGTGGTTGGAGGCGACGGCATCGGTGGTCGCCGAAGGCGCTACGGGGAACTGGTGCAAGGGGAGGCTCCTGTGAAAGCGCCGGATGCTACGCGGACGGAGCCACGGGCCTCAAGCAGATCGGCGCCGCAGGGCGGGAATCCCTGCGGCGCCTCGAATCTTGTCCACTCGGCCCCGCTGGCGCGGGACCAAGCGGACAAGAGGCGCGCTTCGCGCGCAATTTGCTTTGCGTTGGAGCGCCCCACTGGGCGCTCGGGCTGCATCCACCGATGGTGCGTGCTTCAGACCTCGTCTCGCCCCCAGCCACGCAGGCGCAGGGAGTTGGCGAGGACCGAGACGCTGGAGAGGGCCATCGCCGCGCTGGCGAAGAGCGGCGAGAGCTGCCAGCCGGTCCAGGGGAAGAAGAGGCCGGCGGCCAGCGGGATGCCCGCGGTGTTGTAGACGAAGGCCCAGAAGAGGTTCTGGCGGATGGTCCGCAGGGTGGCCCGGGCCAGCCCCAGCGCCCGGGGCAGCGCGGCGATGCCGCCCCGGAGGAGCGCGATGTCGGCAGCCGCCACCGCGATGTCCGTGCCGTGGCCGATGGCGATGCCGACGTGGGCCCCGGCGAGCGCCGGCGCGTCGTTGATGCCGTCGCCCACCATGGCGACGGTGCCGCCGCGGCTGCGCTCCTCCTGGACGATGCCGGCCTTCTGCTCCGGCTTCACGCCCGCATGGACCTCGTCGATCCCGACCTCCGCTGCGACCGCCCTGGCGGTCCGCTCCCGATCGCCGGTGACCATCGCCACCCGGATCCCCAGCTTGCGGATCCCGGCGATCACCGCACGGGCCTCGGCAGTGGGCCTGTCGGCGATGGCCACCAGGCCTGCGAGCTTCCCGTCGACGGCGACGAACGAGGGCGTCCTGCCGTGGGCGGCGAGGCGCTCCGCCTCCGCCTCGAGCTCGACGGTCGCGATCCCCTCGAGCCAGAGGAAGCCCTCGGTGCCCACCCGGATCCGCTTGCCGTCGACCACCGCCTCGACGCCGTGGCCGGCGACGGAGCGGAAATCCTCCGCGGAAGCGAGCGGCAGCCCGCGCGCCTCCGCCGCCTGGACGATGGCGCGGGCCACCGGGTGCTCGCTGGGCTTCTCCGCAGCTGCCACCCAGGCGAGCAGCTCCGCCTCGTCGCCCTCTCCCAGCCGGACCACGTCGGTGAGGGCGGGCTTGCCCTCGGTGATGGTGCCGGTCTTGTCGAGGAGCACCGTGTCGATCCGGCTGGCTGCCTCGAGGGCGGAGCCGCCCTTCACCAGGACGCCGAGCTCCGCTCCCCTACCCGTTCCCACCGCGACCGCAGCGGGCGTGGCCAGCCCCAGGGCGCAGGGGCAGGCGATGACCAGCACCGCGACGAAGCGCTCCACCGCGGTGGCGAGACCGGTCGCGGTGGGATCGACCAGCAGCCAGATCACGAAGGTCACGAGGGCGATGCCGAGGACGATGGGCACGAACCAGCTGCTCACCACGTCGGCGAGGCGGGCGATCGGCGCCCGCGAGCCCTGCGCCTGCTCCACCGCCTCGACGATCCGCGCGAGGGCGGTGCCCTTGCCGGTGCGGGTGACGCGGAAGAAGAAGGCGCCGCTCTGGTTCACCGTGCCGCCGAAGACGACGTCGCCCGGGGCCTTCTCCACGGGCAGGCTCTCGCCGGTGAGCATCGACTCGTCGACCGAGGAGTTGCCCTTCACGATCTCGCCGTCGATGGGGATCCGCTCGCCGGGACGCACCACCAGCACGTCGCCGGGGCCGATCGCGTCGACGGAGACCTCTACCTCGACCTCGCCGTCCAGCTTGCGGGCGGTCTTCGGCTGCAGGGAGACGAGGCGCCGCACCGCGTCGGCCAGGTGCCTGCGGGCGCGGGTCTCGAGGAGCTTGCCGAGGAGCAGGAAGGTGATGATCCAGCCGGCTGCCTCGAAATAGACGTGCGGCGTCGCGCCGTGCTCGGCATGGGGAAAGAGCCCCGGGACCAGCACCGCCACCGTCGAGTAGCTCCACGCCGCGCCGACGCCGAGGGCGACCAGCGAGTTCATGTCCGCGGTCTTGTGGCGGAGCGCCGCCCAGGCGAGGCGGAAGAAGCGCCAGCCCGGGCCGAAGACGACACCGGTGGCGAGCACGAGCTGGGCGAAGCGGCCGACGGGGCCGTCGGTGCCGGGGATGGCGCCGTGGGACATCCCGAGCACCAGGAGCGGCGCGCTCAGGAGCAGCGCGATTACGAGATCCCGCTTGAGCACCCGCCGCTCGTCGTCCTCCGCCGCATCGGCGAGCTCCATGCGCCTGGCCGTCTCGCCGCCGACGCCGGGCGTCGGGATCTCCGGCACCTCGTACCCGGCGCCGACGATCGCCTCGGCCAGTGCAGCAGGCGAGGTCGCGGTGGCGTCGTACGAGATCCGCGCCTTCTTGAGGGCGAGGTTGACCGACGCCTCGGTCACGCCGGACACGGCGCCGAGCGCCTTCTCGATCCGGCGGACGCAGGCGGCGCAGGTCATCCCGAGCACCTGCAGCTCGACCTCCTCCACCGGCGCCTCGGGCACCAGGTAGCCTGCCTCCTCCACGGCCTTCGACAGGGCGTTGCGGTCGGTCCGCTGCGGATCGAAGGCGACGGAGGCCCGGCCCAGCGCGAAATTGACCGATGCGGTCTCGACGCCGTCCACCTGGTGGAGCGCCTTCTCGACCCGGCGCACGCAGCTGGCGCACGTCATGCCCTGTACCGGCATCTCTACGTGAACCGCGTTTCCCTGCGCTTCGAGCTTCATTGGAATCTCCCTTCCCACGGCCCGTTGGCCGCTCGTCTGCCTGGGCTGACGCGAAAGGGGCTCGACCATTACGCGCTGTAATCCCCGCCGCGCCGCTGCGTCGGCAGGCACGGCGCCCGCTGGTGGGCGCGGGAGAGGAGATGAGATGAGCGAGACGATTCTCGACGTGATGGGAATGAGCTGCCCCTCGTGCGTGCGGCACATCGACGAGGCGCTGCGCGGCGTCGACGGGGTGGAGACGGTCGAGGTCCGCCTCGCGGACGGCACGGTGGCGGTCCGCCACGAGACCGGCGCCGCCCCGGTGCAGACGTTGATCGCCGCCCTCCGCGACGCGGGCTACGACGCCCTGCCTGCCGACTGATCGACCAGGGGGCGGGCCTCGAGGCCCGCCCCCTTGCCGCGAGGTGTAATGCCCCGCTCCCCGCTGCGTCCCCGTGCAGGTGGACGAAGAGCCGGCCCCAGGGGGGCCGCAGGAGGAAGCGGGATGAACGTCATCGTGGGTGCGGGTGTGGCGGCGCTGCGGGCTGCCGAGGGGATGCGTGAGGGAGGCTACGACGGCCCGATCATCATGATCAGCGGGGAGCAGGAGCTTCCCTACGAGAAGCCGCCGCTCTCCAAATCCTTCCTCCTCGGCACCGAGGGGCCGGAGAGCGTCCGGCTGAAGCCTGCAGCGGACTACGACGACCTGGGGGTGAAGCTCGAGCTCGGCACCAGGGTCGTGGGTCTCGAGATCCCCGAGCGTCGGCTCCTCTTCGAGGACGGGCGGAAGCGGACCTTCGATCAGCTCCTCGTCGCCACGGGCGCCGCCCCGCGCTGGCCGCAGATCGCAGGCGTCGCCCTCGACGGCGTCGTCGCGCTGCGCACCCTGCAGGACGCCGTCTCGCTCCGGGAGCGCCTCGAGCGGAGCCATCGCCTGCTGGTGGTGGGCGCCGGCCTCGTCGGCCTCGAGGTCGCGGCGACCGCGCGGCGGCTCGGCAAGGAGGTCGTGGTGGTCGAGAAGGCGCCGGGGCCCCTGGCGCGCCTCCTCGGCCCCCATGCCGCTGCAGCGAAGCCGCTCGTCGCCATCCACCGCGAACACGGCGCGGAGATCCGCACCGGCACCAGCGTCGTCGCCTTCCTCGGCCAAAGCCGGGTCGAGGGCGCGGTGCTCGACACCGGCACCGTCGTCGCCTGCGATCTCGTCCTGCTCGCCCTGGGCGTGGAGCCCGCCGTCGACTGGCTCCGCGGCTCGGGGATCGTCCTCGCCGACGGCATCCCCGTGGATGGCCGCGGCGAGACCGAGATCCCCGGCATCTTCGCCGCCGGCGACGTCGCCCGCACCTTCCACCACCGCTTCGGGCGCAGCCTCCGTCTCGAGAGCTACGGCAACGCCTGGGCCCAGGGCTACGAGGCGGGGCGGGCCATGGCCGGCCTGCAGCCAGCAGGCGAAAGCGCGCTTCCGGTCGCCTCCACCGAGCAGTACGGCCACCGCATGCAGGTCGTCGGCCTTCCCGACGCTGGGGACCGGGTCGTCGTCCGCGGCGCGATGGAGGAGGCCTCTTTCGTCACCTTCTTCCTCGCGGGCGATCGCCTCGTGGGCGCGTTCGGGATGAACCGGCCGCGGGACATGCTCCAGGCGCGCAAGGCAATCGCCGCGCAGACGCCCGTCGATCCGCGTCGTCTGGCGCAGGACGGCGAGCCGCTCGCAGCCGCTTGACCCCTTGATGCACATTGCCCCCCCACCCACCGGCCCTATGTTTCAGTTTGGCAAGGGCACCGCTTTTGGCAGGGGGGACCATGGAGACCATCCATCCGGAGGCGGGTGGGCTGGCGGAGCGCGCCGGCCCTTCCGGAGCGCTCGGGCCGGTGCGCGCGGTGCGTCGCGCCGCCGAGCTGGCGCGGACCGCGGCGGCGATCGCGGACGTGCTGGAGGGGACGGTCCATCTGCTCGGCGCGGCCACCGGCGCCTCGCGGGCCTTCGTCCTCGAGCTGCACCGCAGCGACGGACACCAGGTTCGGGTCCGGGCGAGCTGGCCCTTCGATGAACCCGATGCAATCGGCCCCGCCGCGGGCCGCTGGCTCGCGCCGATCGGCGCGGGCCACGAGGCCCGCTTCCAGGGCGATGCGCCGCTGGCGCAGGTCCTCCTGGTGCCCATCCTCGTCGAGGAGGAGCCCTGGGGCGCGCTCGGCCTGGCCGATGTCGATCCCGCGCGGGAGTGGAGCGCCGGGGAGCGGGACGTGGTGCATGCCTGCGCCGACCAGATCGCGCTGCGGCTGGCAGCGGCGCGCACCGAGCCCGAACGACAGCGCCTCCTCGCCGAGGCGCAGGCCCTCGCGGGCTGCGCGATCCGCGATGCGTCGGAGCGCCAGGCCGTCCTCTCCGCCATCGCCTGCGGCGTCTGGGTCTTCGACGACAAGGGCACCGCAGGCTTCGCCAACGCTGCCGCTGCGCGGGTGCTCCGCGTTCCGAACCGGGAGACGCTGCTTCGTCCCATCGCCGCGTACGCGGAGCTCGTCTCCGTCTCCACCCTCGACGGAAAGCAGCTCTCGACCGAGGAGCTTCCGCCGATGCGCGCGCTGCAGGGCGAGACCAGCCACGAGCTCCCCCTGCGGCTCGATCTGCCCTCGGGCCAGCGACGCATGGTCCGGGCGAGCGCCTCCCCCGTCCGTGATGCAGACGGGAGGATTTCCGGGGCGGTGATGGTGGTCACCGACGCCACCGAGGAGCTCCGCTTCCAGCAGATGCAGGATCAGTTCGTGCGGGTCGCCGCCCACGAGCTGAAGACGCCGGTGGCGATCATGAAGGGCTTCGCCCAGCTCCTGCAGCGAAGCGGGAGCGGCACGGACGCAAACGCCCGCAGGCTCGAGGCGATCGTGCGCGGCGCCGACCGGATCGACCGGATCGTGCAGGACCTCCTCGAAGTTTCACTCCTGACCGCGGGCAAGCTCTCCATCCAGCGCGGCCCCGTCGACCTCGGCGCCCTGCTCCGTGAGCTGGTCCACACCCACCAGCCGCGGACGAGCGCCCACACCTTCGCGCTCCACGGAGATCCCGCACGCGTCGAGGGCGATCGCGACCGCCTCGCCTACGTCTTCGACCGCATCCTCGACAACGCGGTCCGCTACACACCGGCGGGTGGCCCGATCGGGATCGCCATCGCCTCGGGGCCTGCGTCCGTCACCATCGCCGTGCAGGACCGGGGGATCGGGATCCCCCGTGCCAGCCAGGAGCGGATCTTCGAGCCCTTCTTCCGGGCCCACGCCGACACGGCCCACGACTATGGCGGCATGGGGGTGGGGCTCTACATCTCGCGGATGATCGTGCGGCTGCACGGCGGCGAGATCACCTTCCGGAGCGAGCCCGGTGCCGGAAGCCGCTTCGTCGTCGAGCTGCCGCGGGGGCGCGCGTGATCCCCCGCATCCTCGTCGTCGACGACGACGCCGACATCCTCGCGCTGCTCGAAGACATGCTCTCGATGGAGGGCTACGAGGTCTGCACCGCAGCCAACGGCCAGCTGGCGCTGCAGGAGCTGGAGAAGCGGCGCCCGCAGCTCATCCTCCTCGACATGAAAATGCCGGTGATGGACGGGAGGGCCTTCGCGCGCTGCCTGCGCGAGCGGCACGGCGACGCGATCCCGTTCCTCGTGCTGACCGCCGCCGCCGACGTGCGCAACGCTGCGCTCGAGGTGCAGGCCCACGGCTGGCTCGGCAAGCCCTTCGACCTCGACGAGCTGCTACGGACGGTGGCGGGGCAGCTCGCCGCAGCGCGCTGCCCCGCCTGAACTGCTGCTGGGATCAGCCCATCGGCACGACCGGTGCTTCTGCAGCAGGCGCGCCCCGCGGCGCACGCAGCCACGCCAGGGTGAGGAGCGCGGCGAGGGCGGCGAAGGCCGCGGCGCCGACGAAGCCGGCGTGGAAACCAGCGGTCAGCGCCTCGGGGCCCGTGCCCCCGGCGCTTGCAGTCCACGCGCCGGAGACCGCCACCATCGCCGCGAGCCCCAGCGCCGAGCCCACCTGGTAGCTGGTGTTGACGAGGCCCGAGGCGAGACCCATCTCCTCCGGCGCCGCGCCGGACATCGCCGCCATCGTCGCGGGGATATAGGCGAGCGACATGCCGAGCGCCGCGATCAGCGAGGCGGGCAGCACGTGGGCGACGAAGCTCCCTGCAGCGGGCGCCTGCGCAAGGAGCACGAGGGAGCCCACCAGCAGGAGCAGCCCCGCAACCAGCGTCGGCTTGAAGCCGAAGCGGTTCACCACCCGGGCCGTCACCGCCATCATCAGCGCCATGATCGCAAGCGTCATGGGAAGGAGCGCGAGGCCGCCCTTGAAGGCGGAGAGCCCGAGCACCTGCTGCAGGTAAAGGTTGAGGAAGAACCAGAGCGGGATCCAGGCAGCGGCGAGGAGCGCCATCACCAGGTTGCCGGCGGTGAGGTTCGGCGCCCGGAAGATCCGCAGCGGAACGAGCGGCGCCCGGACGCTGCGCTGGATGAGCACGAAGGCCACCAGGAGCATCGCCGCCACGGAGAGGAGGCCGAGGGTGCGGGCAGAGCCCCAGCCCACCTGCTCGGCGCCGACGATGGCGGAGACCGCAGCGACCACCGCGCCGGTGACCGAGAGGGCGCCGGCGATGTCAACGCTGCCCTGCCGCCGCGCGCCGCGCTGGAGGAGCATCGGCGCGAGGAGGAGCACCGCGACCCCCATCGGCACGTTGATCAGGAAGGTCCAGCGCCAGGAGAGCCACTCGGTGATCACGCCGCCGAGGAAGACGCCGGCGGTGCCGCCCGCTGCAGCGGACGCCCCCCAGAAACCGAGGGCCTTCGAGAGCTCCCGGGGATCGGTGAAGAGCATCATCAGGGCGGTGAGCGCGCTCGGCGCGATCAGCGCGGCGCCGAGACCCTGCAGGGCGCGGCCCGCGAGGAGGGTGGTGTCGTCGGGGGCCATGCCCGCGAGGAGCGAAGCGCCGGTGAGGATGGCGAAGCCCGCCATGAAGATCCGGCGCTGGCCGAAGAGATCGGAGAGCCGCCCACCGAGGAGCAGCAGCCCGCCAAAGGCGATCACGTACGCGTTGAAGACCCACTGCAGATCACCCTGCGCGATGCCCAGCGCCTGCTGGATCGAGGGCAGTGCCACGCCGATGATCGAGGTGTCGAGGATGACGATGAACTGCGCGGCGCAGAGGAGCGCGAGTGCCCACCATCGCTTCGGGTCGGGACGAGTGTTCGACATTGCCTTCCCTTTCATTGCCCCCCTGGGGGCAAAAAAGCGCTGGCGGGTGGCGCCCACCGCCACCCGCCAGCGCGTCGTGTGCCCTTCGCGGACGCAGCCGCCCGCAAACGATTACAGGGAGGTGCCCTCGGGCGTTGCGACCTTCTCCCCCAGGCCGCCGACCACGCGGTCGAGGTGGAAGCGCTGGGTGAGGTGGTCGGTCACCGCGGCGATCTGCGCGTTGCGCGCGGAGACGAGGTCGGCCTCCAGGCGCAGGAGCCGGAAGGAGGTCGAGTGCCCCACCTCCAGCAGCCGCTTCTCCGCCCGGAGCTGCTCGCCGGCGAGGCGCACCGCCTCTCGCGTCGCGAGGACGCGCTTGGCGCTGGCGTTCACCGCGCGGGCGGCGCTCCGGACCTCTTCGCTCACCCGGAGCTCCACGTCCCGGAGGGCGGCTTTGGTGCGGCGGAAGGAGAGCTCCGCCGCCTCCTTGCCGGACCGCGCCGCCCGGTTGCCGATGGGCAGCGTGAACTGCAGCCCGGCGGACCAGCGGTACTGCGAGTCGAAGTCCGAGCCGAGCTCCCGATGCCCGTCGGCCCAGCGCTCGTCGAGGCCGCCCACGCCCACCGAGCCCACCGCGTCGAGGGAGGGCAGGAGCTGGTTGCGGGCCAGCTTCAGCCCGTCCTCCTCGTTGTCCAGGGCGAGGCGCAGCGCCGCCAGCTCGGGGCGGTTGGCGTGGGCCTGCTGCAGCAGCGGCTGCAGCTCCACCGCCTGCACCTCGGCTTCGATCCGCTCGGTCGGCACCACCTCGAAGTCGAAGGTCGCCTCCTCGTCCGCTGCCACGAGGCGCAGCAGCGCGTCCTGCGCATCGCCGATCTCCGCCTCGGCCCGGATCACCGCCTCCTCGCGCAAGGCGACGCCGGCGCTCGCCTGCGTCACCTCCACCGGCTCGAGGGTTCCCGCGGTCACCTGGATCTGGGTCTGGCCGTGCAGCTCCTTCGCCACACGCAGCGACTCCGAGGCCACCACCATCGACTCCCGGGCCCGGACCAGGCGCCAATAGGCCTCCACGGTGCGGGCGAGGATCGCGTCCCTGCGGCGGGCGAGCTCCGCGTCGGCGATGCCCACCGTCCGCTCCGCCTGCGCGACCGCGGTCCTTCCTTCGATCCCCCACGCACCCTTGAGCAGCGGCTGCCGCAGGCCGAGGTGGAGCCTGGCGCCGTGGGTGGCGCCAGGTGCCTGCTCCGCGGCGAGATCGACCCGGTCGTAGCCGTAGCCGAGCTCGTAGCTCGTGCCCCAGGGGAGCTGCTGGCGAACCACCGCCTCGAAGGTGAGCGCCTCGATGTCGTCGGGGCGGATCATCAGCTGCGCCGGGAGGCGGTCCCGCGTGTACTCGAGCCGCGAGGAGAGCGTGGGATCGAAGGTCGCCTTCGCCCGGCCCACCTCGCTGGCGGCGAGCCCCGGCAGGAGCCGCTCGCCCTCGAGCTCGAGGTTGTTGCGCAGCGCCAGATCGAGGGCCTGGTCGAGGGAGATCTCGAGCCGCTTGTCCCCTTCGGCGGAGGCGCCGAAGGGGAGCACGAGGACCAGCGCCGCAATGCCGGTGGCCAGCTTGCGGACGAGGCCGCGGGTCTCGAGCTTGCGGATCACCACGTAGAAGATCGGGGTGAGCAGCAGGCCGAAGAGGGTCACGCCGAGCATGCCGGCGAGGACCGCGATGCCCATCGCCTGCCGCATCTCGGCACCAGCGCCGGTGCCGATGGCGAGGGGCACCACGCCCATGATGAAGGCGATCGAGGTCATCAGGATCGGCCGGAGGCGGAGGCGGCAGGCCTCGAGGGCGGCGGCCACCGGATCGAGCCCCTCGTCCTCCTTGGACCGGGCGAACTCCACGATGAGGATCGCGTTCTTGGCGGCGAGGCCAACAAGGACGACGAGTCCGATCTGCGTGAAGATGTTGTTGTCGCCGCCGGTGAGGAAGACGCCGGCGAGGGCGCTCAGGACCGAGAGCGGGACGATCAGGATCACCGCCAGCGGGAGGGTCCAGCTGTTGTACTGGGCGGCGAGGATCAGGTAGGCGAGCAGAATCGCCAGGGGGAAGATCCAGACGCCGGCGTTGCCTGCGCGCTTCTCCTGGTGGGTGAGGTCCGTCCACTCGAAGGTCATGCCCGCGGGCAGCACCTGCGAGGCGAGGCGCTCCATCGCGGCGACGGCCTCACCGCTGCTGGCCCCGGGGGCCGGCCCGCCGCTGACGTCGGCGGAGGGGTAGCCGTTGTAGCGCATCACCCGGTCCGGTCCGAAGCCGTCGGCGACGTCGACGAGGGAGCCGAGCGGCACCATCTCGCCTGCTGCGTTGCGGACCTTGAGGCCGGCGATGTCGCTGGCCTGGGTGCGGTACTGCGCGTCCGCCTGGACGTTCACCTGCCAGGTCCTGCCGAAGCGGTTGAAGTCGTTCACGTAGAGCGAGCCGAGGTGGATCTGGAGGGTGTCGAAGAGATCCCCGAGGGCGACGCCCTGGGTCTTGGCCTTGACGCGGTCGACGTCGAGGCTCACCTGCGGCACGTTGACCTGGAAGCTGGAGAGGAGCCCCGCCAGCGCCGGGTCGGTGGAGGCGCGCTGGATCAGCTGCTGGGTCGCAGCGAAGAGCGCCTCGTGGCCGTGGCCCGCCCGATCCTCCACCTGCATCTTGAAGCCGCCGAGGGCGCCGAGGCCCGGCACCGGAGGCGGCGGGAAGATGCCGATGAAGCCCTCCTGGATCGAGCCGAACTTCCCCCAGAGCTTGCCGGCGATGGCGCCAGCCGAGAGGTCCTCGGTGGTCCGCTGCTCGAAGGGATCGAGCATGGCGAACATCACGCCTTCGTTCGACGCGTTGACGAAGCCGTTGATCGAGAGGCCGGGGAAGGCCACCACGCTCTCCACGCCGGGCTCCGCCAGGGCGATCTCCGAGACGCGCTTGAGCACGTCCTCGGTGCGATCCAGCGAAGCGGCGGGCGGCAGCTGCACGATGCCGACGAGGTAGTATTTGTCCTGCATCGGCACGAAGCCCTTCGGCACCTTCTCGTAGCCGAGCCAGGTGAAGGCGAGCAGGCCGCCGTAGACCACCAGGGCGATGACCGAGACCCGCAGGGTCCGCTTCACCAGCCGCACGTAGCCCGCGGAGCTGGCGTCGAAGAAGCGGTTGAAGGGCCGGAAGACCCAGCGCCCGAAGAGCCGCTCGATGAGGCGACCCAGCTTGTCCTGGTGCTCGCCGTGGCCGCGGAGCAGCACGCCTGCGAGGGCGGGGCTCAGGGTGAGCGAGGTGAAGGCCGAGAGGATCGTCGAGATGGCGATGGTCAGGGCGAACTGCCGGTAGAACTGGCCGGTGAGACCGCCCAGGAAGGCGGTGGGGATGAAGACCGCGGCGAGCACGGAGGTGATGGCGATGATCGGGCCGGTCACCTCGGTCATCGCGCGGCGGGCAGCGTCCTTCGGTCGCAAACCTGCGGCGAGGTGGCGTTCGACGTTCTCCACCACGACGATCGCGTCGTCGACCACGATGCCGATGGAAAGCACCAGGCCGAAGAGCGAGAGCGTGTTGAGCGAGAAGCCGAGGAGGTGCATCACGGCGGCGGTGCCGATGAGGGAGATCGGGACGGCGACCAGCGGGATGATCGAGGCGCGCCACGACTGGAGGAAGAGGATCACCACCAGCACCACGAGGAAGACGGCCTCGAGGAGCGTGGTGATCACCTTGTCGATCGAGGAGCGGACGAAGATGGTCGGGTCGTAGGCGATCCGGTAGTCGACGCCCTCGGGGAACTTCTGCTTCAGCTCCGCCATCCTGGCGCGGACCGAAGCCGCCACGTCGAGCGCGTTGGCGCCGGGGGTCTGGGCGATCTGCAGGGCCACCGCCGGCTTGCCGTCGAGCATGCCGCGGAAGGCGTAGGTATTGGCGCCGAGCTCGACCCGGGCCACGTCCTTCAGCCGGGTCACCTGGCCGTTGGCGCCGGTCTTGATCACGATGTCGCGGAACTGCTCCTCGTCGGAGAGGCGGCCCTGGGTCAGCACCGAGACCTGGAAGGCGGAGCTGCCGTCGCCGGGGGGCTGGCCGAGGGAGCCTGCTGCCACCTGCACGTTCTGCTCGCGGATCGCGCGGACCACGTCGCTGGCGGTGAGGCTGCGGGCGGCGAGCTTCTGCGGATCGAGCCAGACGCGCATGCTGTACTCGCCGGCGCCGAAGATGCGGACGCTGCCGACGCCTGCGGTGCGGGAGAGCTCGTCACGGACCTGCAGCAGCGCGTAGTTGGAGAGGAAGAGCGGATCGCGCTTCTCTCCCGGCGAGACGAGGTGCACGACCATCAGCATGTCGGGCGACGTCTTCTCCGTGGTCACGCCGAGGCGCTGCGTCTCCGCCGGGAGGCGGGGCAAGGCGCGGGCGACCCGGTTCTGCACCTGGACCTGCGCCAGGTCGGGGTCGACGCCCTGGGTGAAGGTGATGGTCAGGGTCATCCACCCGTCGGAGGCGGCCTGCGAGGACATGTACTCCATGCCCTCGACGCCGTTGATCTCCTGCTCGAGCGGGCCTGCGACCGTCTCCGCGATCACCTTGGGGTTGGCGCCCGGGTAACCGGCGCGCACCACCACCGTGGGCGGGCTCACCGACGGGTATTCGCTCAGGGGCAGATCCACGAGCGCGATGGCGCCGACGATCACGAGGATCACCGAGAGCACCGCGGCGAAGATCGGCCGGTCGACGAAGAAATGCGTGAACTTCACCGCACACCCCCCTCGGCCGGCGCTTCGGCGCTCGCCTGCGCGGGCTGCCGGGGCTGCACCTTCATGCCGGGGCGGACCATGCCGCCGACGACCACCTTCTCGCCGGGCTGCAGGCCTTCACGGACGATCCGCTTGCCGTCGGTGGCGCCGCCGAGCTGCACCGGGCGGTACTGGACGACGTTCTGATCGTCGACCACGAGGACGTAGCGCCCGCCCTGATCCGCTGCGATCGCGCGCTCGCTCACCAGCGGCGTCGCCGCAGGGGCGGAGGTCGGCACCCGCACCCGGGCGAAGAGGCCGGGGCTCAAGGCGCCGTCGCCGTTGCGGAGCACCGCACGGGCGCGGGCGGTGCCCGAAGAGGGATCGATCTGGTTGCCGAGGAAGTCGAGCTTCGCGGTGCGAACGCCGGCCTCGTCCCCCGAGAGCTCGACCTCCACCTGCGCGCCCTGCTCCCGGGCCGCCCCGAGGCGGAGGAAGGTGGGCTCGTCCACGTCGAACTGCACGTGGATCGGGTCCACCGAGACGATGGTGGTGAGGAGGGTGGCGCCGTCGGTGCCGCCGCTCACCAGGTTGCCCGGACGCACCAGCGCCTGGCCGACGCGGCCGTCGATCGGCGAGGTGATCCGGGTGTAGCCGAGCTCGATCTCGGCTGCGCGGACCGCGGCCCGTGCCGCGTCCACCTGCGCCCGGGCCTCACCCCGCGCCGCGGCCATGTCGTCGAATTTGCTCTGCGAGATCACCTGGTCGGCGACCAGGGACTCGCCGCGCTCCGCCTGCCGCTGGGTCAGGGTGAGCCGCTCCTGCGCCCGGGCCAGCTCGGCCCTCGCCCGCTGGAGCGCCGCCTGGAAGGGCCGATCGTCCAGCGAGAAGAGGAGCTGGCCCTTCTTCACCAGGCCGCCCTCGGGCAGGTGGATCGCCTCCACGTAGCCGCTCACCCGCGGGCGCAGCGCCACGTTCTCCACCGCGGTGAGCGTGCCCGTGAGCTCCACCTTCTCGGCGAGCTGCCGGACCGTCACCTCCTCCACGGGGATCTCAGGTGCAGCAGCTGGTGCCGCGGCCCCTTCGCCCCCACCCTTCGCCTCCGCGCTGCCCACGAGCCAGGTGCTTCCTGCAACGGTCCCGGCGAGCAGTGCGCCAATCACCAAGCGCTTCTTCATGTGTTGCCTCCGTGTTGCCCTGCCGCTCGATTGGCGGATGAACGGGCACCGCGGAGGGGACGCAGGCCCCGGCGGTCCATTACAGGCGGCGATTTGCGGGGCCCTTCGTCGGAGCAGGTGTAATCGCTCGGCGGGCGCTGCGTCGGCTCCGGCGAACTACGGGGAAAGGAGCCCTTGAGATGAAGTCGTGGATCGTTTCGGCGGTGGGGATTTCGATGCTCGCGGGAGCGGGTTGCGCCGAGGAGGAGGGGAAGGTGGAGGAGAAGTATTCGCTCCGGGTGACGACGGACGGGCGGCTGGAGGCGGGCGCGGCGGAGCGGCTCTCCTTCGAGATCCGGGACGCCGAGGGCCAGCCGGTGGGGCCGGTGGACGTGGTCCACGAGAAGCGCTTCCACATCCTCGTGATGCCGCCGGAGCTCGACTTCTTCGCCCACCTCCACGGGGACGAGGGCGATCCCGCGCAGCAGGAAGCGGCCGATCCGAACGAGGTTCCCTCCGTCGAGGTCACCTTCCCCCGCGGCGGCGAATACCGCGTCTTCATCGAGTTCCAGCCCACCGGCGAGAGCCACTCGCACCTCGTCTCGGCGACCGTGGAGGTGGCGGGCGACGGGACGCCCGAGAACGTCCTCGCCTCGGACGAGTCGGGCGCCACCAGGACGGTCGGCTCCCACGCCGTCCAGCTCGAGAACCACGACGGGCACATCGTCCTGCAGGTCGAGACCGACGGCGAGCCCGCGGTGCTCGAGCCCTACCTCGGGGCAGCAGCGCACCTGGTGGTCGCGAAGGAAGGGGCACGGGAGCTCGTCCATGTCCATCCCACCGGCGACGGCGCGGACGGCACGGTGGAGTTCCAGGCGGCGTTTCCCGGGGGTGGGCGTTACCGCGCCTTCGCCCAGATGCGCCCGGACGGCGAGCTGATCACGGTGCCCTTCACGCTCCACGTTGCCGACAAGCCGGACGGCGGCGGCGGGCACGGGCATTGATCGTTCACCCGAGGTGAAGGGCGTGGGGCTGCCCGTTTTCGGGCGGCTCCGCTAGAGTGCGGCCTTTCCGTCCTTCGAACGAAAGGTCCCCTCATGCGCCTTCTCAAGCGTGTTGCCCTGGCACTCGTCGTCCTCGCGGCCGTCTTCCTCGGCGTCGGCATGTTGCTGCCGTCCGCCTGGCATACCGAGCGCTCGGTCGAGATCGCGGCGGGCAGCGAGCACATCCTCCCGCTGATCGAGACGCCGGCGCGCTGGGAGGAGTGGGCGCCGTGGAACAAGACGCGCTACCCCGACATGCAGGTCGAGTTCGCGGGCGAGAAGGCCGGCGCCGGCGCGAAGTGGAGCTGGAAGGGCCAGTCGAGCGGCAACGGCAGCATGACCATCACCCGCGCCTCCGCGGACTACGGGATCGACTTCGACCTCGCCTTCGAAGGGCACGAGCCGTCGAAGGGCTCCATTCGTCTGGAGCCCTCCGCCGGCGGGACGAAGGTCACGTGGTCGATGTGGGGCGACATGGGGATGAGCCCGATCGCCCGCTACTTCGGGCTGGTGATGGACTCGATGATGGCCCCCGACTTCGAGGCGGGCCTCGGCAAGCTCGAGACCCGCGCGAAGGAGGAGCAGGTGGTGGCGGAGAAGGCCGCCGCCGAGGCGAAGGCCCGGGCAGAGGCCGAAGCTGCAGCCGCAGCGGCGGCAGCGGCGCAGGCCGTCGCCGAGGAGATGGAGGCCGCCGAGTAGCTGCCGGGAGAGCGAGCATGCAGGTATGGCTGGCCACCGATGCCGCGCATCGCGCGCTCACCGAGGACGACCGCATCCTCGCCGCGGCCCTCGCGGGCAACGGCGTGGAGGTGGCGGCGGCGGTCTGGAGCGAGATGTCGCTCCCGCCCGCTCGCTCCGTCGACGCGGTGATCGTCCGTTCGTGCTGGGAGTACCACCTCCACGCTGCGGCATTCGCCCGGTGGCTCGACGAGCTCGACGCCGCCGGGATCCCCGTCCTCAATCCCACGCCGCTGATCCGCTGGAACCTCCACAAGCGCTACCTGCTCGAGCTGGCGGCCCGCGGCGTGGCGATCGTTCCGACCGCCCTGGTGCCGCAGGGAGCGGCCCCTTCGCTTCGGGCGCTCCTCGTGGAGACGGCGTGGCGGGAGGCGGTGGTGAAGCCAGCGATCTCCCTGGGCGCGTACGAGACCTGGCGGGTCGCGGCGGACGCCGTGTCGGCAGCGGACGAGGAGCGGTTCGCAGCCAGCTGCGATGCAGGTGACGTGCTGCTGCAGGCCTACGTGCCGGCGATCGAGAGCGAGGGCGAGTGGTCCCTCGTCTTCATCGGGGGCGCGTACTCCCACGCAGTGAGGAAGCGCCCCCGCCCCGGTGATTTCCGGGTGCAGACCGATTTCGGTGGCAGCGTCGCCGCCGAGTCGCCGCCCGCCGTGCTCGTCGCCGACGCGAGCAAGGTGCTCGCCGCCCTCCCGATGCCTCCGGCCTACGCACGGGTGGACGGCATCGACGTCGGCGGCCGCCTCGTGCTCATGGAGGCGGAGTGCATCGACCCCGTCCTCTACTTCCGCTTCGCCCCCGCCGCCGCCGAACGGCTCGCAGCGCTGGTGCTCGACCTGCGGTGAGCACCACGCTCGAGCATTCGGTGGACGTTCTCACCAGGCCGAGCAGCCGGGGCGCCCCCTGCCGGTGACCCGCTGGGCCATCTGGGAGCCGCGGGCGCCGGCAGCGCGCGAAGCCCCGCCCCTGCCTAGATTCGGTGGGCGCGGCCTCCCGGCCGCCGGAACGTCTTCACCCGGGGGTAAATCGATGGACGGAGCGACGATGCTGGCGCCTCGCAAGGTGGCCGGCGATACGACTTGCCTGGGCGGCTACCTGCCGGTGCCGGGGCTCGGCCTCATCGCCTGCAACGCCTTCCTGCTCCAGTCGACCGAGCCGGTGCTCGTCGACACCGGGCTCCTTCCCCTGCGCGAGCAATTCCTCGAGCAGCTGCGGGCGGAGCTCCCCCTGTGGGAGATCCGCTGGATCTGGCTCACCCACGTCGATCCCGATCACACCGGCGCCCTCGACGCGATCCTGCAGGAGGCGCCGAAGGCGAAGGTGATCACCACCTTCATCGGCCTCGCCAAGCTGGATCTGCAGATGCGCGCGCCGCCACCGGAGCGGGTCTACCTGCTCAACGCCGGCGAACGCCTCGACGTCGGCGATCGACAGCTCCTCGCCCAGGCGCCGCCCACCTTCGACGCGCCGGAAACCACGGGGCTCCTCGACTCCCGCACCGGCGCGTTTTTCAGCGCCGACAGCTTCGGCGCCGTGCTTCCCGAGCCGAGCCTCCGCGCCACCGACGTCGATCCGCTGCAGCTGCGGCAGGGCTGCCTCACCTGGGCGCGGATCGACGCCCCGTGGCTCGGGATGGTCGATCGCGCCGCCTTCGAGCGCAGCCTCGAGTTCGTGCGCAGGCTGGCGCCGCCCTGGGTCCTGAGTTCGCATCTGCCGCCGGCACAGGGCATGGTCGACACGCTCCTCGACCACCTCGCGGACGCCCCCGCAGCGGCGCCCTTCGTCGGTCCGAACCAGGAGGCCTTCCTGGCGATGATGCCAGCGAGCTGACGCGCTGGACGAAGCCGACGCTAGTGCGAAAATTCGCTGCCGCGAACCCGCACTATCGAGGGCCGGCCACCGCGCGAGATACCGCGTTTCACACCGTGTTCCGGTGTTCGAGACGAGGTTCACCGTGCAGTTGCAGCTCTCTTCGCTTCCGCCCTCCCCTGTTGCTCCCGCCTCCCGTGCCTCCCACCACGTCGCCTTCGTCCGCGCCCTCGTGGAGAAGGGTGGACCGGTCCCGGCCGACTTTCCCGCGATCGGTACGTGGCTCAACGAGCTGCGCAGCGATCTGGCTGACGGCTCCCTCGACGCCGCCGGCATGGCGGAGGTCCGGGCTGCATTCGGCGACGCGCTCTCGGTGGAGACGGTGCAGGGTATGGCGTACGTGAAGCCCCGCGGCTACGCCGGCGACTTCGAGGTGATCGACCGGATCTACCGGCTCCACGCTGCCCCGCAGCAGCACCTGCGCCGCTGGGACGAGTGCGTGCACGCCCTCGGCGCGACCAGGGCGGTGCGCAACCGCAAGAGCTACTTCCACCGGCTCCTCGAGGCCTACGAAGCGAGCCATCCGGAGGCAGCGCGCCTCACCGTGCTCAACGTCGCCAGCGGCCCCGGCCGCGACATGTACGAATACCTGGAGATGCAGCTCGCGACCCGGGTCCATTTCGACTGCGTGGAGTACGACGCCAACGCGATCGAGTTCGCTGGCGACCTCTGCCGCGACCACGCGTCACGCGTCGGCTTCACCCAGGCCAACGTGCTCCGCTTCAAGTCGCAGAAGCGCTACGGCCTGATCTGGTCTGCAGGGCTCTTCGACTACTTCGACGACCGCCGCTTCGTCCTCGTGCTGCGCAGGCTGCTCGCCTGCCTAGCCGAGGAGGGCGAGCTCGTCGTCGGCAATTTCGCCACCGGCCACGCCAGCCGCGACTACATGGAGCTGGTCTGCGACTGGAACCTCCACCACCGCAGCCCCGAGGATCTCGTCGAGCTGGCGCTGCAGGCTGGCGTCGCCCGCGAGGACATCCGCGTGGGCCGCGAGGAGGAGGGCGTGAACCTCTTCCTCCACCTCAAGCGCGGCGCCGCCTTCGTGGAGCGGTAACGCCCCCCGCTCGCGGCAGCCCTGCCGCTTGCCTCCCGACCCGCCGGGCGACCCCGTGTTGGCCGCCCCGGCCCGGATTTGGCGCTGGAAGGATCGGTGCCAACCCTTGGCGGCGATCCGGCGGCGGTCGGTGTCCTCGCAGCGAGGGCGCCGTTGCGGTCCGCCCCCGCCACGAGAGGGAGGCCCGAGATGAAGAGCCGCGCAATCGAGTTCCTGCTGGCCGCAGCGGTCGTCGCGGCGCTGGTCGCTTGCAAGACGCCCGATGCGGCGCGCACGTCCCCTGCACAGGAGGGGCTCGAGGGGGAGGCGGCGCCGGGCGATCTGGAGGGGCTCGCCGATCGACTGCGCGCCGACCTCGAGAAGAGCGGCTACGAGGTGGCGAAGGGCGGGACGAAGCTCTTCACCATCGACGACTGCAAATACGCCGTCGAGTCGGTGGGCAATTGCTACGGCAACAACCCCGTCGCCCCCTACGTCTTCGCCACCCTTCCCCTCTGGCCGGACGAGTTCGCCGACGAGGCGATGGAGGGCGCGTTCGGGCCGACGGAGGACGATACGTCGGCGACCTTCCGACTCGACGAGCGGGAGGCGATCGTGGTCCTCGCCCAGCTCCCGCCGCCGGGGGCCTATTTCGGGATCCAGACCTACCTCTACGGGCGCGAGGGGGCGATCGACGAGAGCGATCCCCTCTACGAGAAGGTCCCGGCCGAGCTGCGCCACCTGCTCTTCGCCACCACCCCCAATCCGAAGCGGGCGCTGGTCTTCGCCAGCATGGGCAACAGCAACAATGCCGCGCTCGTCGAGCGGGAGACCGGCAGCGCCTTCGGCCAGCAGCGCTATTTCGTGATCACGCCAGACGCCGCCATGGACCGGGCGGTGCGCGAGGCGCTGGGGCGCGCCGGCGTCGGCGACCCGAGCCACGTCTTCACCGAGCCCATTCCGGCGGAGCTCGCCAGGCTCGGCCTCGGCCCCGAAGCGGACGACTTCATGACCATCCTTCGTTATGCGGAGCCGAAGGACCGGAAGGCCGGCGACGCATGGCGCAAGGAGCTGCCGCTCGTCGTCCTCCGGGCCCGCGAGAAGGACCGCTCACGGCAGGCGGAGCCCTACCCCACCCCTGCCTACGACGAGCGCTCGGCGCAATCCGAGCTGGAGCTCGCGGACGAGCTCGAGGGGCTGGTCGAGGCGGTGAAACAGAAGTGGGCGCAGCCCGATGCGGCGGTGAAGGAGTTCTTCAGCGCCTATTCGGAGATCGATCTCGTCGGGCAGCACTGCGTCGGGCGACCGATGAATTGCCTCGGCGACACCCAGGACACCGACACCTACCGGATCAGCCCGACCCACTCGATCGACGGGGGCGAGGTGATCGCCGTAGTGGGGGCACTCGCGACGGCGACCGGCAACGCGACCTACACCAACCTCGCGGTCAACCGCTTCGAGGTCCTCTCCGGCGTCGCCAACGTCTCCGATCCCGATCTCGCCGGAACCGCTGCCAGCTTCGGAGTCCAGAACTCGGACAAATTCTACGTCTACTTCTTCAGCCGGGATTGCACGGGCATCGAGAATTGCCGCGAGCTGCCCACCGACCTGGTGCCGGAAGGCGAGACGATCAAGATCATCCAGCGCAACTACATCCACCCGGGCACCGTCCGTGGTGCCGACCCGGAGCAGCTCCTCGAGCCGTGGTCGATCGTGCTCGACGGGAAGGCGCCGCGCTGAGCGGCGCCTGTCCCGGTCGAGGAGCACGGGGAGCTGCGGTCACCAGCCGCAGCTCCAGAGCACCGGCTGGTTGCCGCCGAGGAGGCCGAAGCTGGAGGACCAGTCGCCCTCCTCGCGCCAATAGCCGGGGACGTCCCACTCGGCGCCAGCGCAATAGCTGAGCGCGTAGGGGTCCCGGTTGAACCACTCGGTGCCGTCCTGGCAGATCACCGAGATCCCGCCTGCGTCGACCACCATGTCCACCGTGCCGCTCGCCGTGCCGATCGAGATGCTGGTGTCCGTCTCGACGAACCAGCCGCAGGTATTGCCGGCGGGATCCTCCATCGAGAAGCTCCAGTGGTGCCAGGCCGAGAGCGGCTCGGTCACCGGCTCCTCGAAGAAGACCGCGCTGCCGTCGGGGTAGTAGCAGGAGTAGCCGTGGTCGTAGAAGACGCCGCCGTAGCGACCGGAATACGTCTGCGGCGCGCACGCCTCGGCTTCGGCGACGGCGACGTCCCAGCAATTCCAGTTGGCGAGCCAGCCGCAGTCGAGGTGGTAGACCGGCGGGCCGGGGGGCGGCTCCGGCAGGGGCTGCGGCTCGGGGTGCGAGATGTAGTGGCGGTCCGGTCCATCGTCTGCGACGACGAGGCAACCGCTGAGGCTGGCTGCGAGAACGAGGGGGAGAAGCTTCTGCATCGGAGCACCATCCTTCCGGTCTCTCCGACGCCGCCTGCCCACTCCCTATTCAGGCGGCCTGGCGGCGCTGGCCACTGCGGCAAAAGAAAAACCCCGCAGGTCCGAGGGACCGGCGGGGTTTTCTGTGGCGGGCGATGCGGGATTCGAACCCACGACCTTTGGCTTCGGAGGCCAACGCTCTATCCAGCTGAGCTAATCACCCACAAGCGCGTGAAGCCCGGCGTATGTACCCAGAAGATCCGCCGAAGGCAAGGGCGAATCACCCGCCTCCGTCACGTCGTCGCCGCACGGAAAGCGACGAGGCCTCCCACCAGAACCGCCAGGGCGAGGGCGACCATCCCGAGGCTGGCCAGGGCACGCCACCGCGAGAAACGCTGCGCCTCGGCGAGCCCCACCACCAGCACCACCGCGGCCCAGAGCCAGGTGAGCCGCTCGAAGGGCCAGAGCACCAGATACGCGACCCGCCACCAGAACGGCGCCGTCTCGCCTGCGGGCGCTGCGCCGCCGGCGGCGAAGTAGAGGCTCCACAGCCCGTCGACGAGGAGGAAGGGCAGCGCGCTTCCCACGAAGACCGCAGCGACCACGGCGCCAGCCGCCCTGCCCCCCAGGGCCCTGCCCCCGTAGAGCGCCACCGCGGGCAGGAGCACGAAGCCGAAGAGGCTGGAGGCGAAGCGCTCCGGGCTGAAGAGGTCGACGTCGGTCATCAGCCCCGCCCGCAGGCCGGCGAGGAGGCTGATCATCACGGCGAAGACTAAAGCGAAGCGCAGCGCCGCCCCCGAAGCAGCGAGATCGCGCAGCGAATCTGCGGGACGGACGGGAAAGCGGAGCGCGGAGCGAAGAAGCGGAGCCATCGTCTTCCACTCTACACGGGGCGCCTCCGGGCACGAAGGGGCCCGGAAAAGCGCCGCATTCGGCTGACAGGGCTTCCCCGCCCCAGTAGAGAGGCTAGATCCCCAGCAAGGAGGCAACGCATGCCCATCGTCTGCGGCACCGATTTCAGCCCCTCAGCAGCAGCTGCCGCCGATGCGGCGGCGGCGCTCGCCGCCCGGCTCGGCACCGAGCTCCACCTCGTGCACGTCCTCACCGGCACCGGGGACGAGATCCTCCTCGGGACGCCGCAGGAGTCGCTGCTCGATCCGCTGAAGCAGCTCCTCGACACCGAGACGGAGCGGCTCCGCGGCAAGGGGGTGCCGGTGCAGTCCTTCCTGCTCAGCGGCGCACCGGACGAGGTCCTCTCCGACCACGCGAAGAAGCTGGAGGCGCAGCTGATCGTGGTGGGCTCGGTGGGACGCCGGGCGGCGCTGCGCTGGGTGGTGGGCAGCACCTCGGAGCGCACCGCGCTCTCTGCCAGCTGCCCGGTGCTCGTCCTGCGCGACGCCGATCCCTTCGGCCCCTGGCTCCGGGGCGAGCGCCCCTTGCGGATCAGCCTCGGCGCGGACTTCTCCTCCACCACCGAGGCGGCAGTGCGCTGGCTCGAACGGCTGGCGGATCTCGGACCCTGCGAGATCTTCGTGACCCAGGTGGTCTGGCCCCCGGAGGCCCAGAGCCGCCTCGGCCTCCAGGGCCCCCTCGGTCTGCAGGATCTCGCGCCGGAGGCAGAGGAGTACGCGAGGCGGGAGCTCGGCGAACGGCTCAAGCCGCTCGAGCAGAAGGCCACGGTCCGCTACGAGATCCGGCCGGGCTACGGCAGGCCTGCCGACCACCTGGTGGGGATCGCCACCCGCGACCGCGTCGATCTCATCGTGGTGGGCACCCACCAGCGCAGCCGCCTCGACCGGGTCCGCTACGGCTCGGTCTCCCGCGGCGTGCTCCACGCCGCGCCCATGGCGGTGGTCTGCGTGCCGCCCCTCGTCGAGAAGGAGCTCGGACCGGTGCCGAGCTTCGGCAGGGTGCTGGCCTCCACCGACTTCTCGGAGCACGGCGACCGTGCCACCCGCACCGCCTACGCCTCGCTTCCCGCCGGCGGGATCGTGCGCCTCGTCCACGTGGTGGAGCGCACGGTGAGCAACCCGATCTACGCCCAGTACGGCGTCGGCGAGGTCCCCGCAGACGACGAGGCACGGGCCCGGGAGAGCCTCGCCATGCACCTGCGCTCGCTGGTGCCGCCCGAGGCGGAGGAGCTCGGGATCGTCACCGAGGTCGAGGTGGTCGAGTCGAACGATCCGGCTGTGGCGATCGCCCAGGCTGCGGAGCGCTTCGGCGCCGACCTGATCTGCATCGGCACCCGCGGGCGCACCGGGATCGGCAAGGCGGTGCTCGGCTCGGTGGCGGAATCGGTGATCGCGCGCACCAGGCGCCCGGTGCTGGTGGTGAAGCCGATCGAAACCTGACCGAGGCATTCAGGCCGTGCGCCGTGTTATGGTGCGCGGCCTTGCCCGGGTGGCGAAACGGCAGACGCGACCGACTTAAAATCGGGTGTCCGCAAGGACGTGCGGGTTCGAGTCCCGCCCCGGGCACCACCATCCCATCAGCGGCAGCTACCGCAGCGGCTCTACGGTGAAGCGGAGCCACGTGGACGAGCCGTGGCTGCTGTAGACGATCTGCCGCATCATCGAGGCGTTGAGCTCCACCCAGCCGTAGTGGAGCCGCCGCGCGAACTTGCCATCCCCCTTGTCGACGAAGAGGAAGAAGTCGAGCGTGTCCTTCTTCTGGAGCTCGACCTCGAGCGTCTCGTCGAAGACGGGCTCGGGGTGCCCTTCGCGTACCGCGGTCCGGCCCACCTGCCTGCCGGCGACGTGGACCGCGACGTAGGACGCCGTCCCGTCCGCGAGCACGTCGGTCACGGGGCTGACCTGCTCGATGTGGAACCGATACCGCCGCGGCAGCGCCGGCAGGCATTCGCCCTCGATCGAGATCGAGACCTCGTCGCAATGATCGGAATCGCTACCGAGCCCACAGCCGAGCAGCGCGAGCATCGGCACGAAGAACCAACGTCTCATCAGACCCACCCCAATTCACCGGCAGCGTAGTCGCACGGGCAGGCGGCCAGCAATGGCGGAAGCACGGCCCGATCGACATGCTTGGAACACCGTCATCGAATGAAGCCTGCCCGCCGAGCGTTCCGCTCCTCGGACCACGCTCGACCGCCCGAGGGGGAATTGGGACAGAAGCTCGACTTCGCGCTGGCCGTGCTCAACGGCGCCATCGGTGATCACCTCGACCGCACCGGCAACGGGCTCGCGACGGAGATGGCCTTCGTGCGCGCCGGCGCGTCCGTTCCTGCCGCAGCGGCTGCGCCCGCGGAAGCGAGCGGCAGGCTGGTGGTCCTCGTGCACGGGCTGATGTGCACCGAGACGGTGTGGCGCCAGCCGGACGGTGGCGACTTCGGCAGCCAGCTCGAGCGCGACCTAGGCTACACGCCCCTCTACCTCCGCTACAACTCGGGTCGGTCCCTCGCCGAGAACGGCGCGGCGCTCGCACGCCTGCTCGAAGAGCTGATCGACACCTGGCCCGTGCCCGTGGAGGAGATCCTCCCGCTCGGCTACAGCATGGGCGGCCTGGTGGTGCGCAGCGCCTGCCACGTGGCGGCGCGCGCGCCCTCGCGCTGGCTCGGCAAGGTCCGCCGCGCGATCTACGTGGGCACGCCCCACCGCGGCACGCCGCTCGAGCGGCTCGGCAGGCTCACCACCCGCGTGCTCCGCGGCGTGGACGATCCCTACACCCGGCTCATCGCGGAACTCGGCGACCTGCGCAGCGACGGCATCAAGGATCTCGGCGACGCCGATCTGCGCCACGAGGACCGCACCGCCCGGCTCTCCCTGCGCGACCGGCGCCACCCGGTGCCCCTCCTCCCATCGATGGAGCATTTCCTCGTCGCCGGCGCCCGCTGGACCGATCCCCGGATCGTCCTCCTCTTCGGCGACGCGATGGTGCCGCTCCCCTCGGCGACGGACGGCGCGTGCGCGACGCCACAGGGCGTGGCGCTGCCGCCCGATCACGTGCACATCGTCCCGGGCATCGCGCACATCGATCTGCCGCGCCGGGTCGTGGTCTACGAAGCGATCCGAAGGTGGTGCGAGCGATGAACGACGCACGTGCGCAGTGGCGGGGGCTCCAGGCCCTGGTGCAGGAGGCGGTCGACCAGGGCTCCCGCGCGATCGAGCAGGTGCAGCTGGAGACGGCGAAGCGGCCGTTCCGGGTCCTCGAGCAGCTGCCGGCGATCGGGCCGGTGGCGGGCGTCGTCCACGCTGCCCACACGATCTCGGTGATGACCAGCCACGCCATCGTCCGCACCGTGAACGAGGCGGCGGGCGCTGCGCTGGCGCAGGTGATCGACGTGGTGGCGAGCGACCGCCGGCGCTGAGCCGCAGCCGGATTCGTTGGCGATCCGAGCGACTTTCCTTTCCCCACCGGTGCCCACCACCAGCCTGTGGCAGTGCGGAAATCCGCACCCCCGGTGGGCGCAGAGGCCGTGCTACTCCGCGCCCCCTTGCAACATGTGGCGCCGACGAGCGCCCTGGGGGTCGTAATGCTTGCGGAGATGCGGCGGGGGCTGCTGGTGGCAGCCTCGCTGGTGGTGCTGGTGGGCGCCGGTTGTGGCGGCGGCGAGGGGAGCGGCGGGGGCGCTGGTGGCAGCGGCGCTGCCGGCGGCAGTGGCGGCACGGGCGGCGTCGGCGGGTCCGGCGGCACGGGTGGCACCGGTGGCACTGGCGGCGGCACCGCGCCCTCCTGCAGCGACGACGAGCAGAACGGCGACGAGACCGACGTCGATTGCGGCGGCTCTTGCGAGCCCTGTGCGGTGGGCGGCAGCTGCGAGAGCGACGACGACTGCCAGAGCGCCTGGTGCAACGAAGGCAGCTGCGGCGACCCGGCCTGCGACGACGGCGTGCGCAACGGCGACGAGACCGGCGCCGACTGCGGCGGCAGCTGCGCCCCCTGCGAGGTCGGCGGCACCTGCGAGGCGGGCAGCGATTGCGAGAGCGGCGCCTGTACCAACGGCGTCTGCACCGCGCCGAGCTGCACCGACGGCGTGAAGAACGGCGTCGAGACCGGCCTCGACTGTGGCGGCGGCGATTGTGATCCCTGCCCGCCCGGCGAGGGCTGCAACTTCCCCGACGAGTGCCAGAGCGGGCTCTGCAACGACGGTCTCTGCGCAGCCCCGGCCTGCGACGATGGCGTGCAGAACGGCAACGAGCCCGCCATCGACTGCGGCGGCGACTTCTGCGCCCCCTGCGCCGAGGGCAGCGCCTGCAACGTCGGCGGCGACTGCGACAGCGGCGTCTGCACCGACTCGATCTGCCAGGCCCCGACCTGCAGCGACGGCGTCCAGAACGGCGACGAGCTCGGCCCCGACTGCGGCCAGAGCGCCTGCGGGAGCAGCTGCCCTGCAGGTGCCGGCTGCTACGACGGCTGGGATTGCGACAGCCAGGTCTGCACCGACGGGATCTGCCAGGCCCCCTCCTGCACCGACGGCATCACCAACGGCGCCGAGCGCGACGTCGACTGCGGCGGCGACTGCGGCCCCTGCGCCGACGGCCTCTCCTGCGACACGCCGGACCAGTGCCAGAGCGGCGTCTGCGTCTTCGAGCGCTGCCGTGCGAGCACCTGCAACGACGGCGTGCAGAACGGCGCCGAGACGGCGATCGACTGCGGCGGTGGCAGCTGCGCCGGCTGCGGCAACGGGCAGGCCTGCAACGGCAGCGAGGACTGCGCCTTTGGCACCTGTGACGGCGGCCTCTGCAACGACAACTGCAGCAACGGCGTGCGCGACGGAGACGAGACGGCCATCGACTGCGGCGGTTCCTGCGGTCCCTGCAACGAAGGCCTCGCCTGCAACACCGACGCGGACTGCGCCACCCTCGCCTGCGACGGCAGCACGTGCAACGCGCTGCCGAGCTGCACGCAGATCCTCGTCCGGCATCCCGACGCACCGAACGGCACCTACCGGATCCGGCCCGACCCCGCGGGCAACGCCGAGACGGTCACCTGCGACATGACCACCGACGGCGGCGGCTGGACGCTGGTGGCCTCGACCGCCTGGGTGCCGCTGCAGGACCAGGCCTCCGCCCCCTACGCGAACCTCGCCACCCTCACCCCCAACGACATCGAGCCCGGCGTGTGGGGCGGCATGCGGAGCGTCATCGCCGGTGAGAGCGACATCCGCTTCACCTGCAAGACGGACCGCGCCTCGGAGGTGATGGCGGTCGATCTCTCCTTCTACGACAACGACTGGTACCGCATCGTCACCACCGGCGCGGAGTCGGAGAGCTGCTTCAACGAGAACAACGGCATCGGCCAGGACGGCATCCCCGCCCGCCGCGACAACGTCGCCGACGCCTACCGCGCCGAAGGCGTGCAGTGGACCTACGGCTACTTCGAGGGTGAAGACGCCTGCGCCGACGCCCAGGACTTCACCGTCGACTTCACCGACCGCGGGATGGACAGCGACGAGAGCGACGGCACGGATTGGGGGATGGACGACGGCTACATCAAGTGCGGCGCCCGGGACGCCGGCGAAGCCTGGTTCGTCTGGGTCCGCGAGACGCGGCTCCCTGCCTCCTGCGCGCAGCTCCTCGAGCTCACGCCCACCGCGCCGTCGGGCGTCTACACGATCCAGCCGGGCCTCTCTTCGCAGCCGGTGGAGGTCTACTGCGACATGACCACCGACGGCGGCGGCTGGACGCTGGTCTCGTCGAGCGCCACGCCGGTGAACGACGAGGCCGGCGTGCACCACGAAGGCCTGCTCACCCTCGAGCCCGCGGGCTACTACGCCGGCGTGTGGAGCGGGATGCGCGAGGCCTACCCCGGGAGCACCGACATCCGCTTCGCCTGCAAGCTGGCGGCGACCGATGCCGCGATGGCGGTGGACCTCTCCTTCTACGACACCGATTGGTACCGGATCATCACCACCGGCACCGACGCCCAGTCCTGCTTCCACCCGGTCGGCCAGACCCCGGAGGCGGTGTTCGCGCGGCGCAACAACCTCACCGGCGTGGCCCTGCCGCTGGGCGACGCGTGGACGCAGCCCTTCGTCGGCGAGGACAGCTGCAACGACATGAACGACTTCACCGTCGACTTCGACGATCGCGGCATGGACAACAACCAGAACGACGGCACCGACTGGGGCAAGGACGACAACGAGCGCAAGTGCGGCACCACCGGGGCCGGCGGCGCGTTCTTCGTCTTCGTGCGCTGATCGAACGCTCGAAATGAAGGCGGCCGCCCTGCACCGGGGCTGCCGCCTTCGTTTTCGGGTCGCGAGAAGGGGCCAGCGCCTCCTGCTCAGTGGGCGAGCTCGGCTGCAGCCTCTCGCCCCGCCCCGGGCCTCGCGCCCTGGCGCTCCTCCTCGCCGATCGCCTCCCGCAGTGTGTCGATGGCGAGGCGCAGCGCGGCCCGTGTCGCCGGCGTCTCGGCGAGCGGGTTGAGCATCACGAAGTCGTGCATCGTGCCGAGGAAACGCGCCGCCTCCACCCGCACGCCGGCTGCGGCGAGCTTGCGGGCGTAGGCCTCGCCTTCGTCGCGAAGCACGTCGCTCTCGGCCACGATGAGCAGGGTGCGCGGCAGGCCGCGCAGCTGATCTTCGCTCGCGCGCAGCGGCGCTGCGTCGGGTCCCTTCCGCATCCCCTCGTCGGGAAGGTAGTTGTCCCAGAACCACTTCATCCCGGCGCGGGTGAGGAAGTGGCCCTCGGCGAACTCGCGGTAGGAGCCGGTGTCGAGATCGGCGTCGGTGACCGGGTAGAAGAGCACCTGGCAGGCGATCGCCGGTCCACCCCGCTCCTTCGCGTACCGTGCGACGACGGTTGCAAGGTTGCCGCCTACGCTGTCGCCGACCACCGCAATGCGGCTGGCATCGAGCCCGTTCGCGCTCCCCTCCCTGGCGATCCAGGTGGCGACCGCCCAGGCCTCCTCGAGCTGCGTGGGATATTGCGCGTCGGGGGCCAGCGTGTAGTCGACGAAGACGACGGCGGCGCCGACGCCGCTGGCGAGCTCGCGGATCAGGCGGTCGTGGGTGTCCTTGCCCCCGAGCACCCAGCCACCGCCATGGGTGTAGAGGATGACCGGCAGCTCGCCGCCTGCGCCCTGCGGCCGGACGATCCGGATGCGGACGTCGCCGTTCTGGCCGCCGGGCACCGTGCGATCCTCGATCGCCGCCGGTGGCTTCGCCACCTCCTCGCCTGCCTGCACGCTGGAGAGGACCTGGCGCGCGTCCTTCGGATCCAGCTCCCAGATCGGCTTGCCGCCTGCCGCGTTGCCCGCATCGAGAAAGCGCCGCGTCGCAGGCTCGACGTTCGGAGATACCTTCGCTGCCATGTGCCCTTCCCCCGGTTCGTGTGGCGCTACATGCGTAGCCACGACGAACCGGGGAGGCGGGACGGCCCACGGCCAGGTGGGCCGGTCGTCAGTGGACGGAGAGCGCGGCGCCGGGCTTGTCGTGGGTGGCCAGCTTGTCGAGCAGCAGCGCGCTCGGCTCGTTGACGCCGGTGAAGACGACCTCCACCCCACGGGCCTTGAACTTGAGCACCACCCGGTCCACCGCTGCCACCGCCGAGGCGTCCCAGACGTGGGCGTGGGTGAGGTCGATCTCCACCCGCTCGAGCGCCTCGCGGAAGTCGAAGGCCTGCACGAAAGCCTCCACCGAGACGAAGAAGAGCTCGCCGGTGACCACGTAGATCCTGCTGCCGGCGCGGTCGGTGGTGGAGGTGACCTGGATCAGCTTGGCCACGTGGCGGGCGAAGAAGACGGCGCTGAGCACGATGCCCACCAGTACGCCCATGGCGAGGTCGTGGGTGGCGACCACGGTGCCCACGGTGGCGACCATCACGATGGTCTCGGGGATCGGCATCACCTTCATCCCCTTGAGCGACGCCCACTCGAAGGTGCTGAAGGAGACCATGAACATCACCGCCACCAGCGCCCCCATCGGGATCGCCGCGACCCACTCACCGAGAACCAGGATGAAGCCGAGGAGGAAGACGCCGGCGAGGAAGGTGGAGAGACGGCCACGGCCGCCCGACTTCACGTTGATCACCGACTGGCCGATCATCGCGCAGCCCGCCATGCCGCCGAAGAAGCCGGTGACGATGTTGGCGATGCCCTGCCCCTTCGCCTCGGCGTGTTTGTTGCTCGAGGTGTCGGTCATCTCGTCCACCACCGAGGCGGTGAGGAGCGACTCGATCAGGCCGACCATCGCCAGCGCCACTGCGTAGGGGCCGATGATCTTCAAGGTCTCGAAGGTGAAGGGCACCTCCGGGATGTGGAAGAAGGGCAGCGCGGTGGGCAGCTGGCCCATGTCACCCACGGTGCGCAGGTCGAGGCCGAGCACGAGCGAGACGCCGGTGAGGACGACGATCGCCACCAGCGGCGAGGGCACGGCCTTCGTGATCCGCGGCAGGCCGTAGATGATCGCCAGGCCCGCGCCGACCATGGCGAACATCTGCCAGTTGGCCCCCTCGAACTGGGGCAGCTGGGCCATGAAGATGAGGATCGCCAGCGCGTTGACGAAGCCGGTCATCACCGACCGCGGCACGAATTTCATGTAGCGGCTGAGGCGAAGGAGCCGGAAGCCCACCTGGAGCACGCCGGTGAGGATGGTGGCGGCGAAGAGGTATTCGAGCCCGTGGTGCTTCACCAGGGTAATCATCAGGAGCGCCATCGCGCCGGTGGCGGCGGAGATCATGCCGGGCCTGCCGCCGAAGATCGCGGCAGTCACCGCGATGGTGAAGGAGGCGTAGAGGCCGACCTTGGGGTCGACGCCGGCGATGATCGAGAAGGCGATCGCTTCGGGGATGAGCGCGAGGGCCACGGCCATGGCGGCGATGGTGTCGCCGCGGACGTTGCCGAACCATTCGGACTTGAGGCGAGCGAGATCGAGGCGGGGCAGGCGCAAGCCTGCCCGCTGGGCATTCGTCTGGTGCAAGCGTTGGACTCGTGAGGCGAAGAGGAAGCGGCGCACGCAGGGCGCCGCAAGGCGGCGACGGCCCACCGGCCCCGAAAGGCAGGCGTCACGTCGCCGGCACGGCGAAGATCGCAGCAGCGCTCAGGGTGGCGTCAGGCTGATCGCCTGGATTCCGTTCGCCTGGCGGCGGATGTCGACAAGGGCGCGCATCGGGATGACCAACCGGGCGGTAAGAGAAAGCAATCCCGCCGCGGGCGCGCGCCTTATCGCCTCATTCGCCGCGGATGGCAAGCCCTCCGCCGCCGCCGAAGCTGCGCGCCGCCTCGAAGAGGAGCGAGAGCACCACCACGATGGCGCAGCCCACCACGTTGAACCAGAGGAAGCCCAGCTCCGAGGCGAAGAAGAGCGCCGCCACCACCGCCTGCGCCACCAGCGCCGCGAGGAGCACCGGGGTGGCGGTCACGCGCTTCAAGAAGAAGGCGACGACGAAGAGGCCGAGCACCGTGCCGTAGAAGATCGAGCCGAGGATGTTCACCGCCTCGATCAGGTTGTCGACCAGCGAGGCGAAGCTGGCGAAGCCGATGGCCACCAGCCCCCAGAGGACGGTGAAGCCCTTCGAGACGAGCAGATCGCGCCGGTCGTTCGCCGGCGCGCCCTTCTTGCCGAAGGCCCGCTTGTAGAGGTCGATGGTGCTGGTGGAGCCGAGGGCGTTGAGCTCGCTCGCCGTGGAGCTCATCGCCGCGCAGAGGATCACCGCGATGAGCAGGCCCACCAGGCCTGCGGGCAGGTAGCGCAGCACGAAGGAGACGAAGACGTAGTCGGCGTCCTTGGTCTCGGTGCCGGGGAGCGCCGTGGCCACCAGCGTCTTCGCCTCGCCGCGGATCTCCTTCGTCGCCGCTGCTGCGGTGCGGAGCTTCTCGCGGGCAACCGCCTCCACGGCGGCGTCCTCCCGGGCCGCCACCCAGGCTTCCGCAGCGGCGCGCTGCGTGGCGAAGGCGGTCTCGTAGCGCGCCTGCAGCTCGTGCAGCGCCGGCGCGTGGGAGGAGGCCTCCACCCGCTCGAGCGCCGCCTGGTTGAAGAAGAGCGGCGGCTGCTGGAAGAGGTGGAAGACGAAGACGAGCACGCCGATGAAGAGGATGAGGAACTGCATCGGCACCTTGAACATGCCGTTGAAGAGCAGCCCCAGCCGGCTCTCGGTCACCGAGCGCCCCGAGAGGTAGCGCTGCACCTGCGACTGATCGGTGCCGAAGTAGGAGAGCGCGAGGAAGAAGCCGCCGGTCATCCCCGACCAGAAGTTGTAGCGGTTGTCGAGGTCGAGGTCGAAGCTCACCACGTTCATGCGGTCGAGGGCGCCGGCGAGCCCAACCGCTGCGGGCATGGAGACGTTCTCGGGGAGCCGCCAGACGATCACCACCGCGGCGACGATCATGCCGCCCATCATCACGATCATCTGCTGCTTCTGGGTCTGGCTCACCGCCCGGGTGCCGCCGGAGACGGTGTAGGCGATGACCAGCAGGCCGATGGCGACGATGAGCCAGTCGAGGGGCCAGCCGAGGATCGAGCTCAGGATGATCGACGGGGCGTAGATGGTGATCCCCGCAGCGAGCCCGCGCTGGATCAGGAAGAGCACCGCACCCAGATAGCGCACCCGGTGGTCGAAGCGGTGCTCGAGGTATTCGTAGGCGGTGTAGACCTTGAGCCGGTAGTAGATCGGCACGAAGACCGCCGCGATCACCACCATCGCCAGCGGCAGCCCGAAGTAGAACTGCACGAAGCGCATCCCGTCCTCGTAGGCCTGCCCCGGCGTGGAGAGGAAGGTGATGGCGCTGGCCTGGGTGGCCATGATGCTGAGGCCGATGGTCGGCCATTTGAGGGAGCTGTCGCCGCGGACGTAGCTCTCCATCGTGGCGACGCCGCGGGATTTCCACGCGCCGTAGATCACGATGAAGCCGATGGTGGCGACGAGGACGGACCAGTCGAGCGACGTCACGAGACCCACCGGGTGAGGACGTAGAAGAGGATCACGAGCACCGCCAGCTCGGCGAGCACCAGGGTGTAGACGTTCTTCCAGGTGCCGAGGAAGGGAGGCGGCTCCTCCGTCGCGTCACGCGCCGGCGCTGCCGACACCGCAGGCGCCGGGGCTTCGCTTTCGAGGTCGGGGACGACGTGCTTCTGCATGCTCACGGGCGGGCCACCAGGTTGCTCAGGAGTCGGTAGGCGCCGGGGACCCCGGCGCGCAGCTGTCGGAAGAAGGCGAGGCCGGTGTAGACGTAGCGGCCCCTGCCGTGGCGGGCGACGAGGGTGCTGCCCTGCAGCTTGCCCTCGCCCGGATCCGCCGCCTCGAAGAGCGGCTGGTAGCGCTCGTCCCACTTCGTCGCGAAGTAGAGGCCGCGCTCCTGCACCCAGCCCTCGAAGTCCGCAGCGGTGATCCGGTTGGGGGCGGCCAGGAGCGGGTGATCCGCCTGGAGCGCGATCATCTCCGCGGTCTCGTCGGTGATCCGATCCCTGCCGATCTCGAGGGGGAAGGGTCCGATCGGCGTGTCGAGGCGATCCCAATTGCTCGAGGTCACGTACTGCACCACCACCGTGCCGCCGCTCTCCACGTAGCGCATCAGCCGCTCGTGGGCGGCGCGGAGCGCGGGCCTGGTGTTGTAGGCGCGGATGCCGACGATGATGGCGGCGTAGCGATCGAGGTCGCCGGCGCGCAGGGTGTCGTCGTCCACCAGCTCGACGGCGGCGCCCACGTGGTGCAGGTCCTCGGCCACCGAGTCACCGGATCCCTGCACGTAGCCGACGAGCCCTGCGGGAAGCTGGATCTCGAGGGGCGAGAGGCGCAGCCGCGCAGGCTGGAGCACCACCTGCACCGGGATGTGCGGGTAGTCGATCACGTCCTCGCGGAACGACCAGCGTTTGCCGGCCACGGTGATCGAGGGCTGGATCTCCGTGGGCGCTGCACCTGCCGGCGCCTCCACGTCGAAGCGCACGGTGGTCTCGTCGCCGGCCTTCGCGAGCTTCACCTCGCGCGAGGCGGGCTTCGCCTTCCAGCCTGCGGGCAGGCCGAGCTCCACCCTGCCCTGCACCCCGTCGGCGCCGGCGCGGATCCGCAGGGCGACGGCGCCGGGCTTGCCGTTGGGGAGGAGCACCGCCTCGCGGGTGGGCGTCAAGGTCGCCGGCGGCACCACGAGGAAGGGGCGCGTGCGCTCGCCGTGGACCCGATCGACCCAGGCGTGGACCACCGGGACGTCGTAGCGGATCGCCGCGCCACCGATATCGAAGGTGGCGGCGACGAAGGCTGCCGCAGGCCCGCGGGGCGCGCCAACGAGGCTGCGATCCGCCACCGCGTAGCTGCCCCGCGACGCCTCGCCTGCGAGCCAATAGGGCGCGGAGATGGCGGCGTCCGCGGGGATGCGCAGGCGGTGCTTCACCAGCTCCCGCTGCTCCGGCGCCAGCTTCACCCCGGGCCGCAGCACCTTGCCGTCGGGGAAGGCCACCTCGCGCAGCTGCACCCCCGCAGGCAGGCGGGCGAGGACCTCGAGCTCCACCTCCACCTCGCTGCCGGGGACGGCGGCGGGGCTCGGCGCGGTGGCGCGGAGGAAGAGCCCCGCTGCACCGGCGATCACCTCGTCGAGATCCCGCCGCGCGTCCTGCACGCGGGGATCGTCCGGCAGCGCCGCCAGCGCGACCCGGGCCTCGACCAGCGCGGGGAGGGCGCGCTCGGGATGGTCGCGTACGAGGGTGGCCCGGGCCTTCTCGAGGGCCTGCCCCACCCGCTCGCCGCCCTTGCCGAAGCGACGCCAGGAGAGCTCCACGCCCTCGACCAGATCCTTCTCCGCCCGCGTGCCGGCGACGTGGACGAAATGCTCGAGGAGCGCGCCCCGCTCGCCCTTCGCGCCGAAGCCCTGGCTCTTGTGCTGGCTGCGCGAGAGCGCGGCGAGCTCGCCGTATCCGAGCCCGAGCCGCACGTCGTAGCCGCCGACGTCGAGGGGCAGCGCCCCTGCCGGCGCAGGGCCGCGCCAATGCGAGTGGTTGTAGACGAGGCGCGTCGCCTGCCAGGGCTCCAGCCCCTGCGCGGGAAAGCGCTTCGGATCCGCCGCAGCGTCGAAGGCCTCCCGGGCCAGGATCGCCGAGGCGGTGTGGTGGCCGTGGTTGGGCGGCGTCTCGTCGAAACGGGTGACGATCACGTCGGGGCGGAAGGTGCGGATCACCTGCACCATGTCGCCCAGCGCCGCTTCCCTGCCCCAGATCCCGAAGGTCTCCTCGGCGCTCTTGGAGAAGCCGAAGTCGCGCATGGTGGAGAAGCGCTGCTCGGCTCGGTCGAGGCCGCGGGCAGCGAGCAGCTCCTCGGTGCGGATCACGTCGAGGAGCTCGCCCTGCTCCCCGCCGATGAGGTTCTGGCCACCGCCGCCGCGGGTCATCGAGAGGTAGGCCACCCGCAGGTGCCTGCCGTTCGCGAGGTGCGCGAGGAGCCGGGTGTTCTCGTCGTCGGGGTGGGCCGCCACGTAGAGCACGCGGCCGGTGCCGGCGAGGCGGTCGAGGGCGTGGGCGAGATCGCCTGCGTGCATCGGGGACTCCGTGGCGCCGGCCAGCGCGGGAAGGAGCAGCAGGGAGAGCGCGAGGGCGAGGCGCGGGATCATCTCTTCTCCGGGGGCCGCCGCAGGAGGAGCTCGCGAAAATAGCGCTCGTAGCGATCGAGCGCGGGCTCGCGGCGGTAACGTTCGAGGACGTGGGTGCGGGCGGCGCTGCCGAGGCGCTCGCTCGCACCGGGGGTTTCGAGGGCGGCCCGCACGGCATTGGCGAGGGCTTTTGCGTCGAAGGGCTCGACGAGCCTGCCGACCTCGGCCGGCACCACCTCGGGCAGGCCGCCGACGCGGTAGCCGAAGACCGGCACCCCTGCAGCGAGCGCCTCGAGGGCGGCGACGCCGAAGCTCTCGCACTCGCTGGGCAGGAGGAAGGCGTCCGCGTGGCGGAGCCACTCCACGAAGGAGGCCTGCTTGCCGAGGAAGTGGATCTGTCCGTCGAGGCCGAGGGCCTTCGCGCGCTCCTCGACGAGGGGACGATCGGGTCCGTCGCCGACGAGCACGAGGCGCGCCGGGAGGTGGTGGCGCAGCAGCGCGAGGACCTCGATCAGATCGCCGGTTCGCTTCACCGGGCGGAAGTTGGAGACGTGGAAGAGCACCGGGCCCTCTTCCGCGCGCGGAAAGAGCGACTGCAGCCTGGCCCGATCGCGCACCTGCGGCGGGGCGAAGCGCTCGCTGTCCACGAAGTTGGCGATCACCTCGATCGGCAGATCACCCGGAAGCTGGAGCCGCGCCCGGGCCTCGTCGCGCAGCCAGGCGGAGGGGACGGTGACCCCGTCGGAGGCGGCGATGGCGGCGCTGGTGATCGAGCGGTAGCTCGGATCGGAGCCGGTGCGGGTGACGTCGGTGCCGTGGAGCGAGGTGACGAGGAGGGGCGCCTGCACGCCGAGGAGCTGCTTCGCCAGGAGCCCGCTCGCCACGTGGGGCACGGCGTAGTGGACCTGGAGCAGATCGAGGCGGTGCGCCCTGCAGACGTCGACGATCTTCGAGGCCACGGCGAGCCCGTAGGGCGCGTGCTCGAAGAGCGGGTAGTCGGGGACCCGGATCTCGTGGAAGGTGAGGCCGGGCTCGTCGCCCGTGATCCGCCCGGGCCGCGCGGTGGAGAGCAGGTGCGCGTCGTGACCGCGCTCGGCGAGGCCCCGCGCCAGCTCGGAGGCCACCACGCCGCTGCCGCCGAAACTGGGGAAGCAGACGATGCCGATCGAGAACTTCATCGCAGCGGCTCGAAGGCGTGCGCCTCGGGGAAGGGGTTGTCGCGGAAGTGGCGCAGGGGATCGACGAGGCCCGGCACGTTGGGGCTGCGCAGCGCCTCGCCGCAGGCGACGCCGATGAGGCTGCCGACGAAGCGATCCCGCGCCTCGATCGCGTCGAGGGCGCGGCTCGAGGAGAGGAGCGTGGCGTCGCCGCCGGGGGGCCTGCGCACCTGGCTGCCGTAGCAGGCGATCGCCTCGCGCTTCCGCTCGGCGGCGGCGGAGGTGTCGATCACGAAGGTCGGCTCCATCCGGTGGCGGAGCTGGTAGTGGAGCACCTGCCTGGGGACGAAGCGTTCGGAGGCGGGCTCCGTCTCGAAGCGCCGCACGCCTGCGTAGAAGATCGCCTTCTGGAGCAACGCCGCTGCCGCTACGTGGTCGGGGTGGCGTTCCTCCACCCAGGGCAGGAGCACCAGCTCCGGCCGGTGGCGGCGGATCACCTCCACCGCCTTTGCGATCTGCGCTCGATCGGAGGCGTCGAGGCCGGTGTCCGGGAGGCCGAGGTCCTCGCGGAAGGCGAGGCCGAGGATGCGGCTCGCCGCCTCCGCCTCCCGGGCGCGCTCCTCGGGCGTGCCGAGGCTCGCCTTCTCGCCGCGGGTGAGATCGACGACGCCGGTGCGGTAGCCGAGATCCGCGAAGCGGATCATCGTGCCGCCGCAGAAGATCTCCACGTCGTCGGGATGGGGCCCGAAAGCGAGTACCTCCACGCCATAGGCGCTCAAGGCTCGATCTCCAGCAGCGAGCCGTCGAAGGGGCGCACCGACGCGAGGATCGTCTCGAGGAAGGCGCGGTCGCCGTAGCGGGCGCCGTACCAGGCGAACCCGTGGTTCCGCTCCTGCGGCGCACCCTTCGGGTGGAGGAGGCGCTGCAGCTTGCGCACGTCGGCGACGACGGCCTCGTCCCGGTGGAGGCGCGCTCTTTCGTAGCGCGTGGCGAAGCGCTCCGCGGCGACGCGGACGCTGGTGCGCGTGCGGGCGAGGGCCTTCTCGAGTTCGCCACGCAAGGGGACCGCCACCTCGTCCAGCGTCTGCTCGAAAGGCGCGAGGAGCGATCGAAGGACCGCCGCGCCGTCGGGGAGCTCGGCCCTGCTACATCGGGCGAGGAGCGCCTCCTCGAGCTGCGCCGCGTCCTGCGGCGCGAGATCGTGGCGGACGAGGAGCCGCCTCGCCCGGGGCTCGATCACCCGGAAGCGGGCCCGGGGCACCACCAGCGGCATCCGCTTGTCGAAGGCGGCGTAGAGCGGCGCGAGCTGGGCGAAATAGGCGATCTCGCCGGGGCCGCCGACATAGGCGGCGGTGGGCAGGAGGGTGTCCTGCAGGATCGGCCGGAGGAGCGCGCTGGTGCTGAAGGCGAGCGGCTCCGCCTCGAGGCGCTCGAGCAGCGCCTGGCGGGTGTGCCTGCCGCTGCCGCCCACCTCGGCGAAGTGTGCGTCGAGGCGGTAGCGGGGCCCCGTCGGCCCGTCGGGATGAAAGAAGGAGAGCGGCGCCTCCTCGCGGACGTGGACCGCCACGTCGAAGCCCGCCGCCTCGAGGCGCTCGCAGCCTGCGCGCAAGCCGCGGGCGATGAGCTCCGCGCCCTCGAGGGCCCTGCGGTGGATCGGCACCGCTGCAGCTGCGAAGGCCGGGGTGCGGGGATCGAGGAGGACCAGCCCCTCGTCGGCGAAGAGCTCGGCGAGGAGGCCCGCGAAGGCTTCGCCCCAGCCGGCGCCGGCGCGGTAGTGGCGCCCGATCCGCTCGAGGTGGGCGGGACCGTGGGGCAGATCCTCGAGGAGCTCGCGGAGCTGCGCGAGCTGCCCTTCGATCGCCGCAGGGATCTTCCGGTGGGCGATCGAAATCCGATCGCTGGCTGCGGCGGGGAGCGCCAGGTGGGCGAGATCGCCGCTTGCCGTGGGCAGGCAGCAGCCGGCGATCTCGGGCAGGTCGTGGTCCTCGGTCTGCAGCCAGAAGACCGGCACCACCGCGGCGCCGCTCTCCTCCGCCAGCGCCCTCGCGTCCCGGATCGCCGCCGCCGCCTTGTAGACGGTGTAGAGCGGCCCGAGGAAGAGGCCGACCTGCTGGCCGGTGACCACCGCAGCGGCGCCCCGCCGCAGCGCCGCGAGGTGGGCGGCGCGGGCGGGGCTCGGTGCATGGCGGGCGTTCTGTCGTTCGAGCTCGTCGGCGACCGCCGGGTCGAGGGGGCGCACCGCCGCCGCGACCGCGCTGCGGCGGTCCGCTGCCGAGGTGGGCGTGAGCGGGAAGAAGGCCCTCGCCTCCCCCCGCAGATACGAATCGACCAGCCCTGCCACGCTGCTTCCTACTTCTGCCAGTCGGCGATGGCGGCGGAGACCTGCTTCACGAAGAAGCCCTCGTAGACGCGGTCGCCCTTGCCGAGCTTCTGCGCCGCCTTCGCGGTCTTCACCGCGTCGGAGCGCTTGCCGCCCTTGGCCTGGATCTGCGCCTTGACCCAGTGGTTCCACCAGGTGGGCTGGATCGCGATCGAGGTGTCGATGAACTGGGCGGCCTTCTTGAGGTCGCCGTCGTGCTCGAGGAGCCAGCGGGCCGAATCGAAGTGCGGGCGCCAGGCCTCGCGGACGGCGCCCTCGATGTTGGCGGCGACGTGGGTGTCGGTGTCGACGCCCACCGGCACGCTCACCCGGAGCTTCTCCCACTCGATGTCGAGGCGGGTGCCGTGGTCGGTGGTGTCGCTGAAGAGGAAGGTGAGGCGCTCGCGGGGGCTTGCCGCTGCGGCCGGCTGCACCTCGACGCGGGCGACGTCGAGCTTCTCGTCGTAGCCGTACGCGCCCCAGGTCTTGGGATTGGAGTTGAGCACCACGGTCCAGCTCTTCTCGCCGGGGATGGTGAAGAGCGAGTAGGTGCCGGCGGGAACCTTCTTGCCGCCGAAGGTGAAGTCCCGGCTGGCGGTGAGGTTGGTGGCGCCGTTGGCGCCGGTCCGCCAGACCTGGCCGAAGGGGACGAGCTCGCCCCAGATCTTGCGGCCCTTCACGCCCGGGCTCGCGTAGTCGACGACGAACTGGGTCACGCCGACCTGCTGCTCCACCCGGGCCTTCGGGCTCGGCTGCGGCAGCTCGACGCCCTGCGCCTCTGCGGGCGCGGTGGGGAGCGAGACGGCTGCTGCGGCAAGGAAGGCAACCGCGGCGATGCGGGAACCGACGTGGCGGAACGGAACCTGGAACATCGAGTTTCTCCTCGAGCGATGGGAAGGAGCGCGGCCCCCTCGGGCGCGCCCGGTCGGTCGCCCTCCTGTCGGAGGGCCGAGCCTTTCGTTTCGGCGTCGAACGATTGAAGCTGGAGCTTATTCCCGTGCGCCGCATCGCGCACCAGAAGTGCGCGGGGCCGGGAGTCTTTCACATCGGATGGCGGCGGCGCGAGGACGGGGTCTCGACAAGTCCCTTGCACGCCCGGAAGCCCCGCGGTAGGCGCCACGCCATGGAGCCCCTCCTCGTTTCCACCGCCGTGGTCGCGATCGCCGAGATCGGCGACAAGACCCAGCTCCTCGCGCTCCTCCTCGCGGCCAAATTCCGCAAGCCCCTCCCGATCATCCTCGGCATCCTCGTCGCCACCCTCGCCAACCACGCCGGCGCCGCCTTCGTCGGGACCCTGGTCTCCGGCTGGCTGAACGAGCAGGTGATGGCCTGGATCCTCGGCCTCTCCTTCCTCGCCATGGCGATCTGGGCCCTCGTCCCCGACAAGGAGGAGGAGCCCACTGCGGCGGCCTCCGGGTACGGCCCCTTCGTCGCCACCACCCTCGCCTTCTTCCTCCTCGAGATGGGCGACAAGACCCAGCTGGCCACCATCGCGCTCGGCGCCCGCTTCGACGACCTCCTCCTCGTCACCCTGGGCACGACGCTGGGAATGATGATCGCCAACGTGCCCGCGGTGCTCCTCGGCGAGGTGGCGGCGAAGAAGATCCCGCTGGGCGTGGTTCGCACTGTGGCAGCAGCCATATTCGTCGTGCTCGGCCTGATCTCGATCGGCCACGCGATCGGTTGGTTTTGACGGGGAGAGAGGCGTTTCGATGGACGGCACCAGCACCCAGGGCGCGAGCCGGCGGATCCTCGTGATCGAGGACAACGAGGACATCGCCACCACCCTTGCCGACCTGCTCGAGTTGGAGGGGCACGAGCCGATCCTCGCCGGCAGCGGCCCCGAGGGCCTCGACGCCGCCAGGCGCCACCGCCCCGACCTCGTGATCTGCGACATCGGCCTGCCGGGGATGGACGGCTTCGAGGTGGCCGCTGCGCTCCGCGCCAATGCCGACCTCCGATCCACCGTGCTCGTCGCCCTCTCCGGCTACGGCAGGCCCGAGGACAAGGAGAAGGCGGTCGCAGCCGGCTTCGACGAGCACCTCACCAAGCCGGTGCGCTTCGAGGACCTCGAGGCCCTGCTCGCCCGGTAGGAGAGCGGGGACTGCGCCGTTGTCGGGGCGGAATGCGCGTGGTAAGGACCCGCGTTTCTGCAGGGATATCGTCCATTCCCCCACGTGAGAGGGCCCCCGATGCTCGACGCAGTTTCCAAGGGCTTCAAGGCAGCCAAGAACCGCCTGCGCGGCAAGGCCGAGATCACCCCGCAGGTGGTCGACGAGGCGCTCCGCGACATCCGGGTGGCGCTCCTCGAGGCCGACGTCGAGTTCGGCGTGGTCAAGCAGTTCGTCGCCTCCGTCCGCGAGAAGGCGATCGGCGAGGTGGTCGAGACCCGGGTCGAGACGAAGAAGGGCGAGCTGCGCGCCACGCCCGCCGACCACTTCATCAAGATCTGCCACGACGAGCTCGAGGCCCTGATGGGCCCGGTGGACACCTCGCTGCAGTTCAAGGCGAAGGGGCCCACCGGCATCATGATGGTCGGTCTGCAGGGCTCGGGTAAGACCACCACCGCCGGCAAGATCGCCAACAAGCTCCTCAAGGAAGGCAAGAAGCCGCTGCTGGTGGCTGCGGACGTCTACCGTCCCGCCGCGGTCGATCAGCTCAAGGTGCTCGGCGAGCGCCTCGGCGTGCCCGTCTTCCACGACCCGGCGGTGAAGCCGCCGGAGATGTGCCGCAAGGCCTTCGAGGTGGCGCGCGCCCAGGGCAACGACGTCGTCATCCTCGACACCGCGGGCCGCCTCGCCATCGACGAGCAGATGATGGCCGAGCTCGAGGAGATCAAGGCGGGCACCCAGCCCGAGAACATCCTCCTCGTCGCCGACGCGATGATCGGCCAGGACGCGGTGAAGACCGCCGCCGAGTTCGACCGGCGCCTCACCATCGACGGCTTCATCCTCACCAAGCTGGACGGCGACGCCCGCGGCGGCGCGGCGCTCTCGATCAAGCAGGTCACCGGCAAGCCGATCAAATTCCTCGGCATGGGCGAGTCCCTCGACCGCCTCGAGGAGTTCCGGCCCGAGGGCCTGGCGAGCCGCATCCTCGGCTTCGGCGACATCGTCGGCCTGATGCAGGACTTCGAGAAGGTCGTCGATCAGCAGAAGGCCGAGGAGGACGCGCAGAAGATCCTCCAGGGCAACTTCACCCTGCAGGACTTCGTCGACCAGATCCGCACCGTGCGGAAGATGGGCCCGCTCCAGGAGCTCCTCGAGAAGTTCCCGATGTTCGGCGAGCTGCCGGAGGGGATCAACTTCGACGAGAAGGAGCTGGTGAAGATCGAGGCGATGGTCTCCTCGATGACCCCCGACGAGCGGAAGACGCCGCAGATCTTCAACGACTCCCGGATCAACCGCGTGGCGAAGGGCTCGGGCCATCCGAAGAAGGACGTGCAGGAGCTGCTGCAGAAGTACGAGGCGATGCGCGGCGTGATGAAGCAGATCGGCGGCGCGTCGGGGCTCCTCGGCAAGCTGCCCGGCTTCAAGCAGATGGCCCAGCTCCGCCAGATGAAGGGCATGGACCTCTCCTCGGTCTTCGGCGGCGCAGGTGGCGCCGGCGGGATCCAGGAGGCTGCCGCCGCGATGATGCAGCAGGATCCGCGGGCCCTCGGCCTGCCGCCCGGCTACATGCCGCCGATGGACGCCGCCGCGCGGGCCCGCGCCCGGGCGATGGGGTATGCGCTCCCCGGCAGCGGCGGTGCGCCCGCCTTCATGAGCGACGCGGAGAAGAAGAAGCTCCAGGAGAAGCGCAAGCGCGAGCGGCAGGCGAAGAAGGCCAACCGCAAGAAGGGCAAGAAGAAGTAGGCGCCCTTCCCCCCTGCTTTTCATGAAGAGGCCGGCCCGGTGCCGGCCTTCTTCGTTCCTGCGGAGCGGTCGGTCAGGCGCCGCGGGCCTGGCGGAGGATTTCGGCGACGAAGGGCGCCTTGCCGTCCGTGTAGGCCTCGCGGTCGTTCGTGTAGCGCTGCGCCAGCTGCTGCTTGAGGAAGCCGTAGCGGCGGGCGTCGTCGGCGTGGCTGCGGAGCCAGTCCCGGAAGGCGAGGTGCTCGTACCAGAAGGCCCCGCCCCGCTCCACCACGTGGAGGTGGAAGGTCCCAGAAGGCGTGCGGAGGAAGCGGCGCCGGGGCAGCTGCGCCTCGAAGGCCTGCACGTAGTCGTAGCCCAGCGCCTGCAGCTTCGGCACCAGCGCGTCGGCGTCGGCGAGGGTGGGCACGCCCACGAGCACGTCGACGGTCGGCTTGGCGAGGAGCCGCGGCACCGCGGTGGAGCCGATGTGCTCGATCACGACCGGCGTGTCGCCGGCAGCCTCGCGCAGGCGCGCCGCTTCGCGGGCGAAGGCAGCGGGCCAGGTGGGATCGGCGGGGACGAGCTGGACGGTGCGACCGAGCATCAGGCCTTCTCTTCGGGGATCTCGTTGGCTGCTTCGAGGGCCCGCTTCGGGACGACGAGGCCACGCGAGAGGCGGCGCAGCACCTTCACCCGCTGCCGGCGCTTGTAGCGCTCGTGGGAGTTCTCGCCCAGCTCGTTCTGCCGGGCGGTCTCCTGGTCCATCAGCTGGAACTCCACCGGCGCGAAGGCGATCTGCGGCCCGGTGGTGGGGCGCTGCGCCTCGAGCACGGTGAGGTACTCGTCGAGCCGCACCGGCACGTCGGCGACGAAGTTGAGCACGCGGTAGGTGGCGCCGGAGAACTCGTTCACCATTCCCCGCCCCTTGCGCCGCTCCTCCTGATCCCACTCCTCGAGGTGGGGATCGATCTGGAGCTTCGGCAGGAAGGTGGAAAGGTGCGGCGTCGACTCCACCAGCTGGCGGAAGGGAAAGAGCGTGTTCTGGGTCTGCGCCGGCACGGTGAAGGCGAAGGGGAAGAGGTGGGTGGTGAGGTAGTGGAGGACGGGGAGGATGTCCTCGTAGCGCTCGGTGACGATCCGGTAGCGCACCTTGTCGAAGATCTGCGCCGCCACGCTCTCGCGCTTGGCGAGGAGCTTGGTGATCATCGACTCCCGGCTCTTCACGCTGCCCACGAACTCGAGGACGGGCGCGCCCATGGCGAGCAGCTCCTCGGAGCACTGGCGCACCCGCATGTCGACGAGGGCGGCGAAGTCCAGCTCGCTGATCGGCGTTCGGAAGAGGAGCTCACGGGCGTCGGTGTGGAAGATCGTGTGCATCACCTTGAGGGCGATGCAGGCGATCCGCCGGTGGCGCCGGTGCTCGCCGACGTCGGAGGCCATCAGGAAGAGGTCGTGCACCTCCTTCGGATCGGCCACGGCGTCCGCCACCTTGTAGCGGAACTGCGAACGGAGGTAGGCCACCGCCTCGTCGAGGATCTCGCGCATCCGCGCCGCGTCGGCGGGGCGGTCGGAGTGGAGCTGCGCCAGGCGCAGGAAGGCGTCCACCTCGTCGCGGTCGCGGAAGTTGAGGCGGCGCCAGTCGATCACCGAACCGCCGCGGAGGACGAGCCGGATCTCCTCGAGCTCGCGGAGGCCGAAGCGCTCCACCGGGAGCAGCTCCTGCATGCTGGCATGAATCCGGTGGATGTCGATCGCCATCTTCCCCCGCTGGCGGCCCGTGGCTTCCGGGCCCGTGCTGGCATTCGGCGCGGACCCTAAAGGCTCGCCCGAGGCCGGGTCAAGGCGCAGGCGGTCGAGCCCCCATCGGTGTCGGGCCCGGAACGCGTGCTGGTGGCTGCGGGCAGGAAAGACAGCCGACCGCTCGGAAATCTTCCCGCCTGCACCTGTGCTCTTCGGACGGACAGGCAGGGGCCTGCCCCTGCAAAGGCGACGGGCCCCACCGGATGGTCCGGGGGGCCCGTTTTCACCGCCCGCAGGCGGGCGGTGGGCTGCGAGCGGGGCTTACTGCAGGGTGCCGTCGACGCAGAGGCTGTTCGACGCGTCGTTCGCCGAGTCGCGGAGCACCACGGCGGTGCCGATGTTGCCGCTCGAGGTCTCGGGGAAGCAGGCGCGGAAGCGGTACTCGGTGTTGTTGCCCGCCGCCGAGAAGCCGGTGCCGAAGACGGTGAGCTCGCGGCCCGCGCTGCTGATCACGCGGATCCGGTTGTTGAGGTCGCTCGTCGGCAGGTTGTCGTCGAAGCCGAGGAAGGAGAAGGTGCAGACCCAGGGAGCGGCGCCGGGGAGGCACTGGCTCGCATCCTGGGTGCAGGTGCCCACCTGCTCGGGGAAGAAGATCACCGGGCCGTCGGCGTCGCGGTCACCGTTGTTGGGCCCGAGGGTGCAGCGGCTGCAGCTGTTCAGGTCCGCGCCGCAGGAGACGTCGAGGCAGGAAGAACCGGCGCCGACCTCGGCGCAGTAGGCGGTCTGGTCGATGCAGTCCGCGGTGGTCTCGCACTCGTTGGTGGTGGCCTCGGGCACGCAGGTGCCGCCCTCGCAGACCTCACCGGTCTCGCAGTCGGTGTCGGCGGTGCACTCGTCGGGGACGATGCAGCCACCCTCGACGCAGACGGCGCCTTCCTCGGTGCAGTCGGTGTCGGTGGTGCACTCCTCCTGGAGCTGGGCCGGCTCGCAGACGGTCACGCCGCCACGCGAGATGTCCTCGACCTGGATGCACTCCTCGCCTTCACGGTTGCACTCGTCGCTGCTCTCGCAGAGCTGCTCGCACTCGAGCGCGCCCACGGCGGGCCCGATGCAGAACTCGTTCTCGGCGCAGTCGCCATCCGTCTCACAGGGTGCGTCCTCATCGTCGCCACAGGCCGCCAGGCCCGCGGAAGCGGCGAAGGTTACGCCGGTGCAGATCATCAGCCACTTCCAGTTCATGCCGTCCTCCTGTCGTTGTTCGACTTCTCGGTTCGGCAGGCCACTGCCTGCCGGAAAGGCAACCGGGGTGCTCCCACCCCTTTTCGATTGGGCGGAGGTGCACACGCTGGTGCGGTTGTGCATCCCCGCGGAGCAGGAATTTTCCGTCGGTCCTGCCCACCGCTACCGCTGCCGGGGGAGGCCAGCGGTCTCGAAGTACGTCGAAATTGTTAAAGCGGCTGCATAACACGCGGTCGCCGCCAGGGACAAAAAATCTGCCCCGCCGCCGCACCGGCCCTTATCAGCAGTGCACGCAGCCAGACCGACGCCGCCGCCGCCGCAGCTATTCAGCAGGGAGCATGCCGCAGGGCGGCCGCGCCTGATTTCGCGGGGTTGGCCGGGCTGCAAGGCGAGCAGGTGCCGCCCGAAGCGACATCCCTGTCAGGGCGTCGTGGTGGGAGCGGAGGAACGCGAAACGGCCGGCCCGCAGCGCTCGTCGCGCGCTGCAGCCGGCCGATTCCGCCCGTCGGAGGGCGCCCGGGTGAGATTGGCCCGGATCAGAACTGGAACGGGAAGTCGATCGGCGCCATCTGCGGGCCGCTGTAGGCGGGAAATTTCCACCCCTTCACGAGGCCCCCGATGCAGGAGGCGAGCTCCTTGTGCTCGGCGCCCTTCACCGGCTTCACGCCGCTGGTGCGGCCGTTCTGCTGGATCGTCCAGCGCATCACCACCGTGCCGGCGCTGCCGCCGTTCTTGCTCTTGTAGTTGGTCACGCAGGTCTTGAGCGCACCCTTGTGGCCCACCACCACGCCGGCGATGTCGCCCTGGCTCAAGGAATGGGGCTTGCCGCCGCTGCCAGGGGCGGGAGGGATGTAGGTGCCGCCGCTCGACTTCGGCTGTGCCTTCGGCTTCTTCGTGAACTCGCGCGCGAAGAGCGCGTCGATCGAGCTGTTGCTGCCCGCTGCGTCGAGGAGATCGCCCCCGCCGGACGCGGGTGCCGGCGCGGGCTCGGGACGACGCTTCGCCGCAGCGACCGCCTGGCGCTTCCGCTGGGGCCGGACCACCTTCGCCGGCGTCGGCTCGGGCTTCGCCGGTTCCGCTTCCACCGCTGCTTCCGCAGGTGCCTCCTGCAGGCCTGCGGTCGTGGCTGCCATCGTCCCGGGCGCGGCCTCGCCACCGGCGGCGACTGCTCCTGCAGCCTCTGCTGCGGCCTCGGCCGCCGCAGGCGCTCCGGCGGCAGCATCCGCAGCAGGAGCGGGCGGGGCCCCGGTTCCGTCGGCCGGAGCTGCTGGCACCGCCGCTGCGACGGCAGCTTCGGGAGCCGGCGCGGGAGCGGGAGCGGGAACGGCAGCGGGTGCCGGAGCGGGTGCCGGCGCAGCAGCGACCGGGGCCGCAGCCGGCGCGACGAGGTCGCGGGCGAAGAAGGCGCCGCCTGCCACGATGGCCAGCACGGCTGCTGCAGCGATCCACTTGCCCGCTCCGCCCTTCTTCGCTGGCGCGGCGGCAGCGGATGCCGGTGCTCCAGCCTGCGTCGCGGCGGCGGGCGCCGCTGCGGCTGCGCTCGGCTCTTCGCGGTGCTGGGGGGCGATGATCGGCGCAGGCACCGGGACGGAGGCAGGCGTCGCGCTCGAGCCCAGGGGCAGGAGCCGCGACTGCTCGGGTGCAGGCGCCGCGGCAGTGGGCAGATCGCGGAGCAGGCTGCGGATGCCGGTCGACTCGAGCCCCTGGGGGATGTCGCGTTCGAGCGTCGCCTCGGGCACCGGCGCCTCGCGGCTCGCTGCCATCTCCTGCTCGACGAGGGAGGCCAGCGCGCTGGCGGCAGTGGGCTTCCACGCCGGCGCTGCTGCAGGCTGCTCCTGGGGCTTCATCGCCGACTCGAGCCAATTGCCGCCGGCCTCTGCTGCAGGCGCGGGCCTGGGCGCGAGGCAATCGGCCAGCTCGGGGATCTGGGCGAGGGCCGTCCAATCCGCCATGCCGGTGCGCCAGCAGAGGGTGTCGGGACCGATCGCGCCGGCATCCCAGCGGCTCCGGACTCCGTCGATGGTGAGGGGGCCGACCTGCTCCTCGTCGATGGCGACGTACCACTCGGCGGCGGCGGCGGGCGCTGCCGGTGCGGGGACCTCGGCGGCTGGCGCCCGCTCCTTCTCCTCGAAGACCCGCTGCATCTCGGGCATCTCGACGATGCGGGTGCGCTCGATCTCGGAAGGCGCGTCGAAGCCGAAATCGTCGCCGGCGGGGAAGCCCGCCGGTGCCTCGGCTGGCGGCGCAGCAGGCGCCGGTGCCGGGGCGGTGCCGTCGACCATGTGGTCGAAGGCGGCGCCGATCTCGTCCTCGAGGTTGCCGCTGGGCGGCGCCGCGGGAGGCGGCGCCACGACCACGTCGGGGTCGACGGCGGGCGCCTGCCGCTTCACCACGTTCACGTGGCTGCACTTCTTGCACCGGACCTTCACGCCCCGGGGTCCGACCTTCTCGTCGGAGATCATGTACTGCGCCCGGCAACTCTCGCAGGCGAACTTCATCCTGTGCCCCGATTTCGTGGTGCCGGGGCGGTCCCTTCGGAGCGACCGGCCACGGAAAAAAGTCCCACGGTAAGGCCGGTTAGCTTAGCTAGGGGTTCGTGTGGGGGTCAAGGATTCCGCTGGGGTCCGGCAGCTGCAATGTGGGTGAACGGCGAAGCCGGCGGTGCGGATCGCCCGCAGCGCCGGCTCGGATCTTTTGGATTTTCATGCCTCTGGCTCGCCTGGAAGACCTCAGTCGTTCACCTGGAGAACCAGGAGCCGCTGCGCCACCAGCGGGAGATGGATGTTCGGGCAGGCGTAGGCGCTCTTGCAGCGGACGACGAGCTGGACCGTGTGGTTGCCGGCGTTGGCGGCCTGGGTGAGGAAGAAGTTCCGCCGCGAGCCGTCGGCGGGAAGGACGAAATACCGGCTCTGCTGGATGAGCGCACCGTCGTACTCGATGCCGAATTCCAGGTCGACGGTGCCCAGATAACTGCTCCCCGACGCCTCGCCCACATCGGCCAGAAGGATGAGGGTGGTGTTGTTCGCTGCCACGGTGACCGTCCGCGCGGTGCCCAGCCGCCGCCACGACGAGTTCGAGATGGAATAGCTGCTGTTGCTGGTGGTCGAGCCGGCGCTGAGGAGATCGACGCCGAGAACGCCGTCGTCACCCTGCGCCCCCTGGGGTCCCCGCATCCCCATGGAACCACGGGGCCCCGTCGGTCCGGTGGGGCCTGCGGGCCCCTGCGCGCCGACGGCGCCGCGATTGCCCTGCGGCCCCTGCATCCCCTGCGGGCCCCTCTCGCCCTGGGGCCCTTGCGGGCCCATCGCCCCCTGCGGTCCCTGCGGGCCTTCCGCTCCGGTGTCGCCCTTTTCGCCCTGGGGACCGGCGGGGCCCTGCAGGCCCACCTCGCCCCTGGCGCCACGGAGGAGGACCACCTCGCGCCGGGCGGAGCCACCGCCGGCGCGGACGAGCAGCGAGGCGGTGCCGGGAAGGGCCACGGACGGAAGGGCGAGGCGAAGCTCGTGATCGGTGGCGGCGAGGACCTCGAGCTCGTGCTGCACCCCACCCTGTTCCAGGACGGCGGTTGCATCGGCGAGCCCCCTGCCCCGCACCACCAGCACGTCGCCCTCGCCGAGGACGTCGAAGAGCTCGAGGCCCGAGACCACCTGGCCGGTGCCGCTGCCGCCACTGCCACCAGTCCCACCGGTCCCACCGGTGCCGCCGCTGCCGCCCGTGCCGCCCGTGCCGCCGCTCGCGCCGGAGCCGCCGCTGCCCTCCTGCTTGGGCGCGCCGCCCGCCTCCTCCTCCGGGATCGGCTCGCCGCCGCAGGCGATGAGCTGGGACGAGAGCACCACCACTGCCACCATCGAGACGAGACGCATGCGTTTTGCTCCCCGGCGGCCTCCGCCGCCGCTCGCAGCCGGGCCTGATGCCCGGCCGGTGTACGAGGGCGGGAGAAGCGAGCGCCGTACCGCAGCGCCGCCGCGTGATTCCGCGGCTTTGGCCTGCGGGCCCCGGGTACGCAAAAGGCCCCGGCCCGCGATGCGGACCGGGGCCTCGGGGCCACCTGAGACGATCGGTGTCAGCCGGGGATCGTCACCGCGAGGCCGAGGGCCTTGCGCAGGTCGCCGAAGCCCTCGGAGAGAGCGAAGGCCGCCACGTCGCGGAGCCGCGCGTCGAGGGGAAGCTCCGCCACGCCGCCCTGCTCCGCTGCGAGCTGGTGCCGGGCCACGGCGAGATCGCCGCAGAGGAGCGTGCCCACCCGGTTCGCGGTGAACTCCGCCGCCTCGAGCCAGTCGCGGACCGACTGCCGGCTCCGATCCCGGGCGTAGCCGTAGGCGATCTTCTTGAGGGCCTCCACCGCCGGGGGCGTCAGCACCTTCGCCAGCTTCTTGCGGGTCTTCTCCACCTGGGCCTCGTCGGCGGTGCGCTTGAAGCGCGGCTCGCCGAGGAGGACCGCCGCCTGGAGCAGGATCTCGAGCTGGGGCTCGGCATGGAAGCAAGCCAGCGCGATCTCGTGGCGGGTGAAGGCGAGGTTGCGGCCGAGGACGAAGGCGAGCTGCCGCCGCGATCCCTGCTCCGTGAACATCTCCTCGCCGGCGACGATGCAGGCGGGCCACGTGTTGGCGAGATGGAGCCCCGCTACGCCAGCCACCTTGTAGAGCTCCGGCGCCTCGAGCCCGAGGGTCGCCGCCGCCCGGTTGTAGGCACCGACCAGGTAGAGCATGCCGCCGAGGTCGACCCGGTCGCGCTTGCGATCGATGCGGAGCTCGCGCCCCTGCAGCGGCACCGCGCCGTGGTCCGCCGCGAGGAGCGAGCCTGCCTGCGCGTGGAGGATCGCGAAGATCTGGGCGACCGGACCACGCGCGCCCTCGTGGGCGATCTCGGTCCAGTGGCGATCGGTGAGGACGCCGCTCGCCTGGGTCTTCGTGAAGGGGCGGAGCTTGTCGAGGATCCCCGCCTCGTCGGAGGTGCCCGCGGCGTAGAGGTCCGCCACCACCGAGGCCGCCACGAAGGCAGCGTCGTAGGTCCGGCGCTTCGCGTGGAGGCGCTCGAGGTTGCGGGCGGCGCCGACCACGTCGGGCACCACCGCGATCGCCTTGCGCCAGGCGCCGATCGCCTCGAGCTCGCCGCCGGGCTTCTGGGTTGCCAGCTCCGCCCACTGGAAGGCGGCGTCGCCGTCCTCCGGCGCGAGGAGCGTGACCGCCTTGTAGGCCTCCGCCGCAGCGGCCGCGTCGCCGAGGGCGTTGCGGTAGAGGTCGGCGAGCGTCCGGTAGAGCAGGATGCGCACCGGCTTGCTCGCCTCCTCGCGGGGCAGGCGCTGCAGCATGCGCACGTAGTTGGCCTCGAGGAGGCGCCACTCGCCGCGCTCGCCGAGAAGCGCCTCGATCGCCTGGAAGGCAGCGGTCTGCCGCCAGTCGAGGTCGAGGGCCGCGTCGTAATGGGCCACCGCCTTCGGCAGCGCCGCGGGATCGCTCGCCGCCTCGAGGCGGAAGTGATCGCCGAGGCGCAGGTGGCAGCGGATGCGCCGGGCCGGATCGGCCTGCACCGCCGGGTGGGCGAGGAGGCGGTCGAGCAGATCGACGGCCTTCGCCCCCTGCTTCGTCTGGCGGTAGAGGTCGAGGAGCTTCTCCGAGGCGTCGACGTCGTCGGGCCGCAGGCGCAGCGCCGCCACGTAGGCGTCGATGGCCTGCCAGGGATCGTCGAGCCTGCCGGCGGCGAGCGCCGCCGTCTCGAGGAGGAGCGCGTGCTTCTCGTCACCCTCGAGGATCTCGCCGAGCCGCTGCCTGTGCTCGATGGCCAGGGCGAGATCGCCGGTGGCCTCCGCCAGCGCGATCACCGCCCGGTGCGACTCGACGTGCCAGGAATCGAGCTCCAGCGCCGAGCGGAAACTCTTGAGCGCCGCCTCGGTCTCGCCGAGGCGGCGGCGGATCTCGCCGAGGGCGAAGTGGAGCTCGACCACCTCGGGATCGCTGAGCTCGTCCCGGTGGTGGATGAGGATCGCCTGGTAGACCCGCAGCGCCTGCGCGTCGTCGCCGGTCCGCACGAGCAGGCGGGCGAGCCCCTCGCCAGCGGCGAGCTGGGTGGGATCGCTCTCCCAGGCGCGGCCGTAGGCCTGGAGCGCCTTCGCGGTCTTCTCGAGCCGCTCGCAGACGGCGCCCAGGCGGTAGAGCTTGTGGGCCCAGTTGCGGAGCGCATCCGCCCCGCCGTGGGGCGAGAGGCGGGCGCAGACCACGTCGAGGACGACCTCGGCCCTGGCCCACGCCTCCCGGGCGAAGTAGCGGTCGGAGAGCGCCAGCGCCGCGTCGAGATCGTCGGGGGTGTAGCGGCGGGCCTCCTCGAAGGCGGCAATGGCGGCCCCCTCCTCCTCGTGCTCGAGCTGGAAGGCGCCGACCTCGTTCCAGAGGCGGGTCTTCTCGCCCGCTGCCTCGGTGTGGATCGCCTCCAGGGTCAGCGCCTCGAGGAAGGCCGCCTTCTCGCCACGGGACGCGTGCACCGCGCGGATCGCCTGCAACGCAGGGACGTAGCCTGCGTCGATGGCCAGCGCGGTGCGATACGCAGCCTCCGCCGCATCGGCGTCGCCGCGCTGCTCCGCGTGGATCCGTCCGATCCGCACGTGGAGCGCCCGTGCCTCGGGGGTGCGCCCGAGCAGCTCCGCCTCGCGGCGCAGCATCTCGAGGGCCTCGTCCCAGCGGCCCGTCCGCTCGTAGTGCTTGCCCAGCGCCGCGAGCGGCTCCCGCGCAGCGGGATCGAGCGCGAGGGCGCCGCGCCATGCCTCCTCCGCCAGGTCCGCCTGCTGCAGCTCGCGGAAGCGGAGGTCGCCGAGCTTCACCAGCAGATCGACCCGCTCGGGCGTCGCCGCCGGATCGGTGGCGAGGGCAGCGAGGTGCTGCTCGGTGACGGCGACGAGGCGCTCGAAATCGCCTGCGGCGCGGAGCAGCCTGCCCAGCTCGCGAAGAACGACCCGGTGGGTCGGCACGCTGCCGAGGGCGCCTTCGAGGCAGGCGATCGCCTCGTGGAGGTTGGAGAGCTTCTCCTCCTGGATGCTCGCCGCCTTGAGGTGGAAGCGGCAACGCTCCTCGTCGCCGTCGACCAGGGCGATCTTGCGATCGTAGACCCGGAGCAGATCGGCGAAGCGATCGTGCCGCGTGTAGAGCCGCTCGAGGGCGTCGAGCGGCGCGAGCCGATCGGCGCCGAGCTCATGGGCGAGGGACCAGGCGGAGATGGCCGCCTCGTCGTCCCGCAGTTCGTTCTCGAACAGCGTGGCGAGCCGCTCCTGCAGCGTGTAACGCTCCGCCGCGTCGAGGACCAGATCGCGGGAGCGGGCGAGGAGCGAAGCCACGTCCCGGAGGCGGCCGGCGCGCTGGTAGAGATCGACCAGGGCCTCGCGGGTCGACGCCTCCGCCGGATCGAGTTCGAGGGCCCGCTCGAGCGATCGCGACGCCTCGTCCCGATCGCCGAGGCGCTCCTCCTGGACGCGGGCGATCCGCTGGAGGAGGTCACGCCGCGCATCGAGCTCCACCGAGGCCTCGAGCTGCTGCTCGAGCACGAGGACCAGCGAGCGATCCTCGCCGCGGCGGGCGAAGAGCGCCGCCAGCGCCTCGAGGGCCTGTGGGTGGACCGCGTCGATGGCGAGGATCCGGCGCAGGCTCGCTTCCGAGGCTTCGGCGTCGTCGAGCTTCTCGTCCTGCAGCCTGCCCAGCTCGAGGAGGAGCGTGGGGGCGACGGGATCGTCCTCCCAGGCGTCGATCACGCTCTCGTAGACGAGGGCGAGCTCTTCGTGGAGCCCGCCTTCCTCCGCGAGTTCCGCGAGCTTGCGCCGCAGCTTCTCCTCCCCGGGCTGCAACTCGACGGCGGCGCCGAGCTTGGCGAAGGCGAGCTCGCGCTGGCCGAGGCGGCTCTCGTGGACCTCGCCCAGCTCGCAGAGCAGCGCGACCTTGCGCGCCAGATCGGCGGTGCCGGCGGCGAAGCGCTCGGTGACCTGCGCGTAGCGGCGCCAGTCCGCCACCGAACGGTAGATCGAGCGGAGCTTGTCGAAGGCCTCGTCGTCGAGGCGCTCGTCGAGGATCCGCTCCAGCGCCGCTGCGGCGCCCTCGCGGCGGTGGAGCTGCTCCTCCCAGAGGCGGGCCACGCTGCGCCACACGTCGACGACCGCTTCGGAATCGTCCGCGAGCAGCGGCGCCTGCAGCTCCATGCTCCGGATCACCTCCGGCCACGCCGAGAGGTCGCGGAAGAGGAGCTCGACCCGCTGGAGCTGGAGGAGGTCGTGCGGATCGAGGTCGAGGACGCGCTTGCCGTTCTCGATCGCCTCTTCGCGGCGACCGAGGGAAGCCAGGGTCTCGGCGAGTTCGAGGCGCACGCCCTTCACGCCGCTCGCGTCGTCCTGCAACGGCACGAGCCGACGGAGCACCGCGGCAAGGGACTCGCCGTCGCCGTTGGCGGCGTGGATCGCCCGGAGCGCCTCCAGGGCCCGCCGGTTGCGGGGATCGCGCTCGAGCACCGCCTGGAAGCTACGCGCCGCTGCCTCGGCATCTTCGAGGTGTTCGGCCTGGAGCCTGCCGAGGCGCTCGTTGAGCTGCGCGATCTCGCGGGGGTCGACGGTGCTCTGCAGCCGCGACTGGAGGAGCGCGGAGAGGTCGTTCCACCGGCTCTCGCGCTCGAGGAGCGCCTCCAGGCCCCGGTGAGCGTTGTCGTGGCGCGGGTTGCGCTCGAGCACCTCGCGGAAGTGGGACGCTGCACGTTCAGCGTCGCCGAGGCCCCCGTCCGCGACCTCGGCGAGGCGAAGGGCGAGGCGCTGCCAGGCGCTGCCCTCCGGCGTCGCCTCGCGCTGCGCGAGGAGGACGTCGTAGAGCGCCTGCGCATCACCTGCAGCCTCGTGGAGCGGCTCGAGGGCGCGGAGCGCCGGCAGGTGGCGGGGGTCGACCTCGAGGAGCTGCCGGTAGGCCGCAATCGCGCGGCCCGGCGCATCGAGGCGCTCCTCGACGAGGCGGCCGAGGCGGAAGAGGAGGTTCACCTTCTCGCGCGGATCGCTCTCCCGCTGGGCGAGGGCATCGAGGACGTCCGCCAGCGTGGGCCAACGCTCCGCGGTGCGGTGGAGCCGCTCGAGGGCGACCAGGGCCTCGGGCGCCGGGAACGCGCGCTGGTACCAGCGTGCAGCAGCCTCGTCGTCGCCGATGGGCCGCTCGCAGAGCGGCGCCACGTGGAGGGCGAGGGCCGGGAGGTCCTCACCCTCGAGGGACGCAGCCGCCTCCTCCTGGAGGGCGAGCCACTCCTCCGCCGCTTCGCACGCGTGGGCCTCCTGCCAGAGGCGCTGCCAGATCGCGCGATCGGAGGGAAGCAGCCGGAACGCCCGGGTGAAGGCGAGGAAGGCGAGGTCGTGGCGGCCCTGCCGCGCCGATCGGACCTCCGCGAGCTCGACCAGCACGGTCCGCATCGCCTCCGGATCGGGCGTGGCGTCCGCACGGGCCTCGAGCATCTCGGCGAGGGGCGCCGCGTCGCCGGTGGCGCGGTGGGCGTTCTCGAGGATTTCGATCAGCTCGAGGTCATTGGGCGCCTCGGCGAGGAGCGCCCGCAGCCGCGCCAGCGTCGGCTCGTGGTCGGGGGCGAGCTCGAGGATCTGCTTGTGGAGCGCCAGGGCGCCGTCGCGATCGAGGAGCCTGGCCTCGCGGAGGGTGGCGAGGCGGAAGAGGAACTCGACGCGGGCGGCCCCGTCGCCGCGGAGGGCGGCTGCCTGTTCCTCGCGGGCGAGGACGTCGGCCAGATCGATCCAGCGCTCCTGCTGCACGCAGAGCACGTCGAGGCGCTGCAGCGCCTCCGGGTCGAGGGGCACGATCTCGAGGAGGCGGCGCAGCGAGGTCACCGCGCCGGCGAGGTCGCGCTTGCGCTCCTCCTGCACCACCGCGATCTCGAAGAGGAGATCGCGCCGGCGCCCGTTCTCCTCCTCGCGGGCGAGGAGCGAGCGGAGGGCCTCGAGCTGCGCCTCGACGTCGCCGCTCCTGCCGTGCAGGTGGGCGAGGGCCCCGAGGGCCTCCTCGTCGTCGGGGGCAGCAGCACGCAGCTTCGCCCACGCCTCGCGGGCGCCGTCGAGATCTCCTTCGCGATCGAGGAGGCGCGCTGCGGCCCGGAGCGCGGCCGCCCTCCCCTCGTCGGTGCGGGCGGACTCGGCGGCGTTGGAGAGCAGCGCCGCGAGCTCCTCGGCGACGTCGCCGGAGGCCTCCGCGATCCGCATGCAGAGCGCGAGGTTCTCCGTCGCGTCGGGGTCGGCCTCGAGGGCGCGGCCCGCTGCGAGGAAGGCCATCTCCGGCGCCTCGAGCTCGCGCTCGTAGACCGACGCGGCGGCGCGGTGGAGCTCGGCACGGGCGGCGGGCTCGATCGCCGCAGCGGCGAGGGCATCGAGCATCTGCACGTGGCGCTGCCAATCCCGCTCCTCGGCGTAGATCGGCGCGAGGACCTCGGCGGCGAGGGCACGGCGCCCCGGCTCCTGCACGCGGGCGAGATCCTCGAGGGCAGAGAGGGTGGCGGGGTGGCGCGGCTGTTCGCCGAGGACGGCGCGGTAGAGCTCCACCGCCCGGTTCACCTCGCCGGTCTGCTGCTGCAGGATCCTGCCGAGGCGGAAGCGCATCTCCCGCGCCTCGTGATCCATGCCGTTGCCTGCGGCGACGATCACCTGGCGCTCGAGGAGGGAGGCGAGATCCTTCCAGGAGCCGGACTCGCCGAGGAGCCGCGAGAGCATGGTGAAGGCCTCGGGATCCGCCTCGTCGATGGCGAGGATTTCCCGGTAGGCGGACATGGCGGCCTCACGGTCGCCGATCTGATCTTCCAGCAGAGATGCCATCTCGAAGAGGAGGTCCTTGCGCCGCGCGGGCGCTTCTGCGTGGGCCGCCTGTCGGCGGAGAACGGTGGCGAGCTCGCGGTGCAGGCCGCGACCCCGGTAGATCGATTCGAGGGCTGCGAGCGGGGCGGGATCCGCGGGCCGGGCAGCGGCGAGGTGCTCCCAGGCCGACGCAGCGGCGTCGGGCCTGCCGAGGCGCTCGCCATAGAGCGGCGCCAGCAGCGCCCGCAGGGCGAGCGCCGCCTCGTCGTCCGGTGCGAGGATGGCCAGGGCGTCCTCGAAGGCACCGGCGAGCTCCTCCCACGCGAAGGTGGCCTCGGCGAGACGCAACAGCCGGTCGCGCACCGCCGCATCGGCAGGGTCCTCGGCGAAGCGGGCCAGCGTCGCGACGAAGGCCGCCTCCTGCTGCCCGAGCTCCTCGCGCAGGGCTGCGATCGCGTCGAGGTGCGTGCGCCGCTCCTCGCCGGCGGCGCCGATGAGCAGCACGTCATGGACGTGGACGAGCTTCTCCGCAGCGCCTTGCGCCTCGTAGATCGGCGCGAGGATCGCACCGGCTGCGGCGGCGGAGGCGGGCACCTCGAGCAAGCGCTCCAGCGCACCGATCGCCGCGGGCTGCAGCGCTGCGATCTCGTTCCACGCCTCGACGGCAGCGAGCTCGTCGCCTGCAGACTCGAGGAGCAAGGCCCGCCGGGCACGGAGGGCGGCGCCCTCCTCCTCCGCAGCGGGGATGCGCTCTGCCAGCGCTGCGAGCAGGTCGAGGAGCTCGGCCCGATCCGCAACCGGATCGAGGAGGTCGACCAATGCGCGGAGCGCCTCCACGTCGCCGCCGTCGAGGGTGAGTACCTCCCGCCAGCAGAGGGCCGCGAGGGTCGCGTCCTGCAGGGGCCCCGCAGCGGTGCGCGCGGCCTGTGCGAGGGCAGCCCGGGGATCCCCCTCGTTCACGCCGGCCTGCGCCCTGCGGCGCAGCAGCGCCACCAGCTCGTGCCAGCTCTCCGCCGCTGCATGGATCCGCTCCAGCGCGGCGTAGGCCTCGGCGTCGGCGCCGACCTCGAGCAATGCCCGCCAGTGGGCCGAAGCCGTCGCAGCATCTTCCAGTCGCGTCTCGCGGATCCGCGCCGCTGCACGGAGCAGGGCGCGATCGTCCTCCGCGGCGGCCGCCTCCTCGAAGAGCTCGACCAGCTCCTCCCAGGAGCCGGTCGCCCCCGCGAGGCGCTCGAGATGCGCACGGAGCGCATCGGTGCGGTCGCCTTCGCCGAAGGCCCGGCAGGCTGCGACGAAGGCGAGCGCGGGCTGGCCGAGCGCCTCCTCGTGGAGCGCGCGGATCTCGCCGAGGCGATCGCCCCGCTCCGCCGCGTCGGCAGCAGGGAGGCGCCCCTCGCGCAGCTCGATCCGGGCGGCGTGGTCGCCCGCAGCTTCCAGGCTCTCGTCGAGCAGGGCGAAGGCCTCCGCGGCCCCCGGCGCCACCTCGCGGGACCAGCCCGCGAGCCAGCGGCGGGTAGCCTCGTGGCCAGGCGCCGCAACGAGGATCTCCCGGGCGACGAAGAGGGCCCCTGCAGCATCGCCGAGCCTGGAACGACGCACGGAGGCAAGGGCCAGTGCAGCTTCGATGGCCGCCTCACCTTCCGTCGCGGCGAAGAGCCCCTCGAGGGCGAGGGCCTCCTCCTCGTGGCGTTCGAGCAGCGCCGCGAGGCGGGCGAGCTCGCGGAAGGCGCCGGCCTCTGCAGGGGCGCGGTCCACCACCAGCCGCCAATCGGCGGCGGCGAGGGCCTGGTCGCCCAGCTCGTGCTCCGCCAGCGCCGCCGCCTCGCGGAGGAAGCCGACGAGCCCCTCCTGCGCCGCGCGGTGGAGGCAGATCTCGTGGAGCCGCTCCCAGCGTCCGGTGCTGCGGAGGAGCCGGTGGAGCGCAGCGAGGGCCTCGGTGTCGTTGGGCGCGAGCTGCAGCACCTGCTCCCACGCGTCCGCCGCTGCGCCGGGCTGGCCCAGCTGCTCCTCGTGGAGGGTGGCGACGTCCCGAAGGAGCGCCGGCGGCCCGCCTGCGGCGAGGACCGTCTCGAAGGTCTCGGCGAGCGCCTCCCAGGCGCCGAGCGCCGCCGCATGGGCGATCAGCGCGGCGCGATTCGCCTCGTCCGGCGTGAGGACGAAGGCCTCGCGCGCTGCGGCGAAGGCAGCTGCCGGCTCACCGAGCTCGGCGCGCAGGCCGGCGATCTCGGCGAGGAGCTCGGCGCGGTTCGGCGCTGCAGCTGCCAGGGTCTCGAGCGCGGTGACGAGGAGCGCGCGATCCTCCAGGTGCCGTGCGAGCGGCGCCGCGAGCACCGCGGCGCCGTCCCGGGTCGACTCCCTGGCGAGGAGCTGCGACAGGAGGTCGGCGGTGGCTGCATCGCCCTGCTCCGCGGCGAGGATCGCCTCGACCTCGACGAGCGCATCGCCGTGGCGACCGAGGCCGAGAAGGAGCCGCGCGCGCTCACCACGGGTGGCAGCGTCGTCGTCGAGGCGGAGCCTGGCGCCCAGGAGCTCGACGCGCTCGGAAGCGTCGGCGACGTGATCGAGAAGCGCCTCGATCGCCTCGCGCCCTCCCGGCAGGCGCAGGTGCGCGCCGCGCCAGAGCTCGACGGCGCGCTCGGCATCGCCGGCCGCATCCGCCGCCTCGAGAAGGAGGCGGTAGGCGGACGCGTCGTCGGCGAGGGCGGCGCGGCGGCAGAGCGCCTCGACCAGCTCCGCCCGATCGCCTGCGGCACGATGCAGCCGCGCGAGCGCATCGAGGGCCACCTCGTCCGCAGCGCCGGTGGCGAGGAGCTGCTGCCAGCAGCCGATCGCAGCGTCCGCATCGCCGCGATCCGATTCGTGGGTCCGCGCGGCGAGCTCGAGCCAGCGCGGCCGCTCGGCAGCGTCGCTCTCCGCCGCCTCCTCGTAGATCTCCGCGAGCTCGTCGAAGGCGCAGGTGGCACGGGCGAGACGCTCGACGTGGGTCGTGGCAGCGGCGCGGTCCTCGGCGAAGAGCCTGCACGCGGCGACGAAGGCGAGTTCGGGCTGCTCGGCGGCCTCGTGGAGCGCGCGGAGCTCGTCGAGGAGCGTGGTGCGCGCCGCGGCATCGCTGGTGGTGGCGAGGAGCGCCTCCCGGAGCTCCACGAGGAGCGCCGGCGTCTCGGCGAGGAGGGGATCGAGGAGATCGAGTGCAGCGCGGGCGCCGGCGCCGCCCGCCCGCGCCCACGCCTCGAGGGCCTCCCGTGTCGCAGGCCGATCGAGATGGGCCTCGTAGATCGCGAGGGCGCCTGCCTCGTCGCCGAGCTGCACGCGCCGGATCGCAGCGAGGCGCAGGGCGGCGGCGGGATCCGCCGTCTCCGCGAGGAGCGCCGCCACCTCGTCCCAGCGGGACGCGGCGGCGAGCAAGCTCTCGAGACGCTCGCGGGCCTCGGCGTCGTCGGGGACCAGCGCGAGGAGGCGCCGGAGATCGCCGATGGCGAGCGCGGGATCCTCGAGGTGGGTCGCTGCGAGGAATGCCGCCTCGCGGACCAGCACCGCCTCCTCGGCAGGCAGGAGCGCCGCAAGGCGCAGCGCCACCTCGCGCTGGAGCGCCGGCGCGCCGTCCGTTTCCGCGAGGCGGCGCACCGCGCGGAGCGCCTCCACGTCGGCGGAGTCGAAGGCGAGGATCCGCTGCCAGGTGGCCCGGGCCGCTTCGGTGCGCAGCAGCCGCTCCTCCTGGAGCGTCGCCAGCTGCACCAGCAGCGCACGGGCGCCGGGCCGCTCCACGAGAACGTTCTCGATCGCGTCGGCGACCGCCTCGTGGTTGCCGGTCCTCCCGCCCAGATCGAGGAGCGCCTGCAGCGCCCCGTCGTCCTCCGGCGCAGCGGCGAAGCGGGAGAGCGCCAGCGGCCAGGCGGCCTCGGCGTCGCCGCTCTCGAGCCGCAGCTCCATCATCTCGGCGAGGAGCGTCGCGCGCCCGGCGGCATCCGCCTCGGCGAGGCGCCGCTCGAGGAGGGCGAGGAGCCGCTCCCGGTCCCCGGCCTCCCGGTAGATCGGCTCGAGCACCGCGGCGGCGCCGACGAGCCCGTCGGCGAGGAGCGCCTCCACGGCGGCGACGGCGCGGCCCTCCGCAGGCTGCTCCACGAGCACCTGCACGCAGGCGGCGAGTGCCTCGTCGTGGGCGCCCAGCCCGGCGAGGATCGCCGCACGGCGGAGCCGGTGCTCGAGCCGCGTCTCGCTCCCCTCGGGCTGCAAAGCTGCGAGCCGCTCGAGGACGGCGACGAGCTCGGCCCCATCGTCCTCTTCCCGCAGGTAGAGCGCGAGCGTCTCCAGGGCCGGCGCGTGACCGCCGTCGATGGCGAGGGCCTCGCGGCTCAGGAGCACCGCCCGCTCGAAATCGTCGAGGGCCAGCGCGCAGGTATCGGCTGCCTGCATGAGGAGATCGCGGCGCTCGGCGCCGCTCGCCTCCTCGGCGCGGCGGCGGAGGATCTCCACCAGCTCCGCGGCGCGATCCGCCGCGGTGAAGAGCCGGGAGAGCGCCTCGAGGGCTTCGCGGTCCTGCGGCGCAGCGGCGAGCACGGCGCTCCAGGCCTCGATGGCACCGGCGGCGTCCTGCAGCTCGCGCTCCCGGATCGCGGCGATGCGCCGCTGCAGCTCGGGCCGGGCCTCCGCCGCATCCTCGTAGATCTCGACCAGCTCCTCGAAGGAACCGGTGGCTGCGGCGAGCCGCTCGAGCACCTCCTCGCCCACCGCTGCCTCGCCGAAGGCGCGGGCCGCTGCCACGAAGGCGCGCTCCGCGCTGCCCAGCGCACCTTCGAGAAGATCGACGGTGGCGGTGTGGAGCTCCCGCCGCTCCTGCGGATCGGTGGCACGTGCGAGGAGCGCCTCCCGGAGCTCGACCCGGGCTTCGTGCTCCCCGGCAGCAGCCAGGACCTCGTCGAGGGCGTCGGCAGCAGCGGATGCTTCGAGCGCCCAGGCGCCGAGCGCCTCCCGCGCGGCGTCGTGGCCGGGCTCCGCCGCGAGCACTGCGCGGTAGAGCCGCAGCGCGCCGGCCTCGTCCCCGAGGTGCGTGCGCCGGACGTTTGCGAGCCTGCAGGCCGCGTCGCGGTCGCCGGCGGCGATTCGCTCGAGCGCCCAGGCGACGTCGTCCCACGCCGCCTGCGACGCGGCGATCGCCTCGAGCTCGAGATGGACCGCACGGTCGTCCGGCGCTGCTTCCGCCAGGAGGCGCAGCGCCCGTGCGGCCCTGGCCGGATCGGCGAGGCGTTCGGTGGCGATCGCCGTCGCCTCCCGCCAGAGCTGCTGCCGCTCCGTGGCCGTCACCTGCGCCAGCTCGAGGCAGGTGTCGAATTGCTCCGCCCAGGCCGCGACCCCCGGCTGGAGCCGGTGGAGCGCGCGGAGGGCCTCGACGCTGCGCGGCTGCAGGGCGAGGATCCGCCGCTGCCGCTCTGCAGCTGCACGCGGATCGCCGAGCCGCTTCTCGTGCAATTCGGCGAGCTCCCGCTCGACGGCGACGGCCTGCTGCACGGCGCCTGTGGCGCCGAGGTGGGTGGCGACGTCGGCCATCACCACTGCCAGCGCCTCCAGCCTGCCGGCCTGCCCCGCTGCGACGCGGAGCTCGGAGCGGAGCAGCGCATCCGCAGGCGCCTCGCGGAAGGCGCGGGCGAGGCTCTCGAAAGCGAGCGTCGGATCGCGCAGCTCCCGGCCCGCGAGGACGGCGAGGCGGCGCAGCTCGGCGACCCGGAAGGCGGGATCGGCGGATGCGTCGATCCGGATCTCGAGGACGCGGCGCAGGCCGGCCCAGTTGCCGCGCGTCTCGTACGGACCCGCGAGGATCCGCGCGGCGTCGACGGCGGTGTCCGGATCGTCGAGGAGCGACTCCATCGAAGCCAGGGCCTCGGCGTCGTCGGGATCGCGGGCGAGGATCGCGGCGAAGTGGGTGGCGGCCTCGCTCTTGCGCTGCAGCGTGGCGAGGAGCTGCGCCTGCCGCAGGCCGAGACGCGCCACCTCCGCCTCGTCGCCGGCGGCGGTGGCGAGCTCCAGCTGCCGGCCGAGCACCTCGACCAGGTCGTCCTGCCTGCCTGCGGCGCGAAGGGCCTCGGCGAGGAGCGGCAACACCTCCGCCTCGGCGGCGCCAGCGTCGAGGGCGGCGCGGTAGGCCTCGGCGGCGTGGCCATGGGCGCCCTGCAGCGAGAGCCAGTCGCCGCGGGTCTTCTCCAGCGCGGGCCGACTTTCGGGCGGCGCCAGGGCGAGGCGCCGCTCGAGGAGGCTGCCGGCCTCGGCCCAATGGCAGGCGGCGGCTGCCCGATCGGCGAGGGCCGCGAGCGCCCCGTCGTCCTCGGGGTCGAGGGCGAGCAACCTGCGCCACGCAGCCACCACCACCGCCTCGTCGCCGCTCCGCTCCGCCACCCGGCGCGCCAGCGCCGCGGCCTCCGGTGCAGGCGCCGCATCCCAGGCGTCGCGGCAGAAATTGGCCAGCTCCGCGCCAGCGCCCAGCGAGGCAGCGAGGGGCTCGAGCCGATCGAGGAGCCCGAGGTCGTCGGGCCGCTCTGCCAGCGCGCGCCCCAGGGCGACGAAGGCGCCGCGCGAGTCGGCGAGACGCTCCTCGCGCAATGCGGCCAGCGCCACGAGCAGGTCGTGGCGGACGGCGGGATCGCGGGCGCCGGCGAGGCGGGCCTCGTGCAGCGCCGCGAGGCGGGTCCAGGCAGCGGCAGCCTCGAAGCGCGGCGCGAGCACCGAGGCGATCGCCTCCACCTCGACGCCACCGTGGAGGAGGCGCTCGAGCGCCGGCACCACCTCCGCTTCGTCCGCTCCCTGCTCGAGCGCCGCGAGCCAGTCGGCCGCGCCCTCTTCCGCCCTGCCCAGCCGCTCGACCAGCAGGGATGCGCGCTGGACCAGCGTCCCGCGCTCCCCCCGCTCCACGAGGCGATCGAGGATCGCCCGCTGCTCGGGCCAGCGCTCCGCGGCGCCGAAGGCCGCTGCGAGCCGCCGCAGGAGCGCCGCATCGTCGGGCCGCGCCTCGGCGAGAACCTGGAGGTGCTCCGCGGCCCTGGCGGGATCGCGGTGTTCGTAGAGCTCCACCAGCCTGGCGCGGATCTCGTGTCCTTCCGTCTCGTCGTCGCTCCGGCCGAGGCGCTCCTCGAGACCGCGGATCCGTTCCTCGCCGTCGGTGCTCGCCTCGAGGATCCGCTGCAGCCCTGCCGTAGCCTCCGCGTGGGCGGGCTCCACCTCGATCACCCTGCGCCAGGCTGCGGCGGCGTCGCTGGCCCTGCCAGGCTGCGACTCGAGAAGGCGCGCCGCGCCGGCGAGAAGCGCGGCGCGAACCGGCGCATGCCGCGTGGCCTCCGCCGCCTGCACGAGCAGGCGGAGGAGCGTCTCCGGCGCCGCCGCTGCAGCCTCCTCGAGGCGCTCGAGCACGTCGGTGCGCTCCGGCGCCAGGAGGAGGGCCCTGCCGAGAAGCTCGACGGCGGCAGCAGGCCGCAGATCTGCGGCGCGGACCAGCAGATCGACCTGCTGCGCCGCATCGGCGCTCCGCTGCGCCCGCTGCTCGAGGCGCCAGGCCAGCGCCTCGGGCGATGCGGCGAGGAGCGGCTCGAGGAGCTCGTCCGCCCGCTCGTTGGCCGGATCGAGGGTGAGCGCCTCCTCGAGGTGGATCCGGGCGCGGTCGGGCCTGTCCAGCGGATCGAGGTAGAGATCGGCGAGGAGCACGCGCAGCTCGGGCTGCCGTGCAGCAGCGGGCGAGGCGGCGAGGTGGCGCTCGAGGAGATCCGCCAGCTCGGCGCAGCGTCCCTCCTCCTGGAGCTGCTCGAGGAGCGGCAGCACCGCTTCGGTCTTGCCGGGATCGAGCTGCGCCGCACGGGCGCGGGCGCCGCTGGCGCGGGTCTCGTCGCCGAAGCGCACCTCGTAGAGGTTGGCGAGGCGCAGCAAGAGCTCCACCTGCCCGTCGCGCTCGGCGGTGGTCTCGACCAGCCGCTCCCAGGCTTGCGCGAGCCCCTCGAAATCGTCGGCCTCCGCGTAGCGGCGCTCGAGGAATTCGAGGGCCTCGGGCATCGCCGGGCAGAGGAGGAAGACGGGCCGGAGCGCCTCGCGGACGTGGAGCTCCGCATCAGCGGCTTCGTCGAAGGCGGCGTGGAGCGCCGCCACCTGCAGGTACATGCGGGCGGCGGCCTTGCGGTCCCGCTCCTCGACGGCGTTGCTCTTGAGGTGCCGGACCTGGTCGCGCCACCCGACCCGGAGGGCCTGGATCGCCTCGAGGAGCACGCGGGCCACGAGGCAATCGGGATCGAGCGCCAGCGCCGCCTCGGCACAGGAGCGGGCGAGACCGTGGCGGTAGGGCTGCTCCAGGGCCTTGCGCCCGAGCTCCGCGTAGCGCGCCGCGTGTCCCGCCGCGTCGTCCGGCGCCGCGGCGACCTCACGATCGAGCACGGCCTGCGCCGCCTCGAAGCGGCAGAGCGCGACGTAGGTCTCGCGGCTCGCGGCGAGGGAACGCAGGTGGGTGGGCACGAGGCGCAGGGCCCGCTGCCACATCTCGATCGCCCGCATCGGCAGGTCGAGGGCGAGGAGGCTCTCGCCCAGGGTGAAGTAGGCGTCCGCCGCGATCTCCGGCGTGGGCGCCCGCGCCGCTTCGCGCTCGAGAAGGTCGCAGAGCGCCTGGTCGTCGCGGCGCTCGCGGTAGAGCTGCACCAGCCGGTCGAGGGTCCGCGCGTCGCCGGGCTCCGCCTCGAGGAGGCGCCGCAGCCAGCGCTCCGCCCTGGGGAGATCGGCGAGCTTCTCCTCGAGGACCCTGGCGCCGCGGGCGATCAGGTTGGCGTCGCCGGGGAGCCGGCGCAGGTGGTGCTCGTAGACCCGGACCAGATCGTCCCAGGCGCCGGCGTCGGAGAGGGCCTGCTCGACCTCAGCCAGCGGCGGCACCTCGGGCGAGGCGTCGAGGAGCTCGAGATAGCCGCGGATCCGCTGGTCCATGTACGCGCACCCCAACCCCTCGCACGGGCAGCAGCAAGCGGCCCGGAATCGTTCGGAGGGAGCGCGATCCTAGGCTGGCGCGACGAGGGGGGTCAACGCCAAGTCCTCGCACTCACGAGCCTTTTTCTTCAGAAGCTGTACTTGAGGTGCGGAAGCACCGCTACGCCGTAGGCATCGCCGTCGTCGGTCATCATCGCCAGGCCGTTGGCCTCGAGGCCGATGGAGAAGTGGCGGAGCCTGGTGAAGTACTCGACGCCGAGGCCTGCGGCGCCCCAGAAGCCGTCGCCGATCACGCCCACCGGCCGCGAGATCGCCGGGCCGCCGGCGCCGCGCACGTAGAGGAAGGTGCGGTCGATGCCGTTGTCGTCGGCGAAGCGGAGGAAGGACCAGCGCAGCATGGCGCCGGCGAGGAGGCTCTGGAAATCACCGCGGGCGCCCTTGGGATCGAGCTCCGTGTCGGTGATCCCCTTGTAGTCGGCCTCGGCGCCGATCGCCTGGCCCCAGGCGACGAGGCCGAGCTGCAGCGTCCTGGTGACGTCGAAGCCTGCTTCGACACCGACCAGGGCGCCGCTGCCGATGCCCGCCCCTTCTCCGGGGGTCTGGAAATAGACGACGCCGCCGACGGTGGAGCCCACCCAGAAGCCGCGCTCGACCTCGTTGAGACGGACGGTATTCGGCTGCACCTCCGCCGCGGCAGCAGGGGCAGCGAGGGTGGACAGACCAAGGGCGAGCAGAGACGCGAGCACGGGGCGCATCGGACTTCCTCCGAATCCGCAAAAGATGCAAATCGGCTTGTACCACAGCCCCGGCCGACCGCGAAGTTGCTGGCACTTTCGAGTGGGTGGCGGTGGGAGCACGCGCTACCGCGGAGCGGGCCCTGCAGCGGGGGGAAGGCGCCTGGCGGAGGCTGCGATCCGGTCGAGGAGCGGAAAGTACTCGCCGTAGCGATCGCCCTGCGCCCCGGCGAGGACGACGAGGCAGCCTCCGGCGTCGCAGCGCGTCTGCGCGAAACCGGCGAGCTCGCCGCCGGGGAGCTTCCAGACGAAGGTCTGCCGGAGCCAGTCGCCGACCTGCCGCGGCTCGGGGCCGAGCTCCATCCCCTCGGGGAGGCCGTCGCCGACCAGCGCCAGCTCCAGCGCAGCCGCGGGGGCGCCGGCGGGCTCGCTCCCCACCGAAACGAAGGCGGCCGATCCGAATTGCGCGAGCGAATCGCGCACCACCAGCCCCTCCTCACCCTCGTCGCTGCGCCAGCTCCCCGGCGCGTCGACGGCGAGGCCGCGCTCCGGGCTCTCGATCGCCGTGAAGCGCTGGCTGGCGAGCAGCGCGGCGAGGGAGGCGACGATCACGAGGCCGGCGACCACCGCGGTGAGCCTGGCGAAGGCTCCTTCCCTCCCCTGCCACGGCCGCAGGACCCAGCCCACCGCGAGGCCCGCGGCGAAGCCGCCGATGTGGCCCAGCCAATCGATGCCTGGGACGGCGAAGGTGTAGACCAGCATGAAGGCGGACCAGACGAGCAGCTGCTTGAGCAGCTGCTTGCCCATCGGCGTCAGCCGCTCGCGATGCCGGAGGAAGAAGGCGACGAGCGCCCCCTCGAGACCGAAGAGCGCCCCGGAGGCGCCGGCGCTGATCTTGGTGGAGAGGAGGGTGAGGGCCGAGCCGGCGACGCCGGTGAAGACGAAGAGCGACAAGGTGGTGAACTTGCCGAAGGTCACCTCGCTGAGGCGGCCGAGCTGGAAGAGGGCCCAACCGTTCATGAGGAGGTGGACGAAGCCGATGTGGAGGAGCGTGGCGGTGACGAGGCGGAACCACTGCCCGTCGAAGACGAGCGGCGGGTAGTTCGCTCCCAGCTGCAGCAGCACCAGCGACTCGGTGGAGCCGCCGCGCAGCTCCTCGAGGAGGAAGAGCGCGGCGATCAGGGCGAGCAGGCCGCTGGTCACCGGGAAGCGGCCGAGGCCGAGGCGCTGTGGGTCGGTGGCTCGCACGGCGCGGAAGATAGATGCGCCGGGGCGGGAAGGCTCGCAAAACCGGTGGCTGTTGCAAGCTCCACCAAAGGCCCATATCACCGGGGCCTACCCCACCGCCGCAGGACGAGAGGGAGCTCGCATGCTCGAATCGCTGGGAACCGTCGCATCCGAATACTGGGATCTCCACGGGATCCGCTTCCTCCAGGCTGCGGTCACCATCGTCGCCGTGCTCGTCGGCGCGAAGATCGTGCGGAGCGTGGGCAAGCGGATCACCGAGCGGATCCTCAAGCCCCGCGAGGGCTCGAAGGACTACGCGATGCAGGTCCGCCGCGCCCAGACCCTCGGGCCGCTCCTGCTCGAGGTGGAGCGCTACGTCATCTACTTCGTGGCGGCGGTCACCATCCTCGCCCAGGTCGGCATCGACACCGGCGCGATCCTCGCATCGGTCGGCGTGGTGGGCCTCGCCCTCGGCTTCGGCGCCCAGAACCTGGTCAAGGACGTGATCAGCGGGTTCTTCCTGCTCTTCGACGGCCTGGTCGCCGTGGGCGACGTGGTCAAGGTCAACAACGACACCGCTGGCGCGGTGGAAGCGGTGGGCCTGCGCACCACCCAGCTCCGCGACTTCTCCGGCCTGCTCTGGATGGTGCCCAACGGCGACTTGCGCCAGTTCGGCAACTTCAACCGCGGCTGGACCCGGGCCATCGTCCCCATCGACATCGCCTACGAGGCCGACATCCGCAGGGCCCGCGAGACGATGCTCGAGGTGGCGGAGCGCTGGGTCGCCGAGAACCAGGAGAAGGTCCTCGAAGCCCCCGAGATCCAGGGCCTGATGACCCTCGCCGAGTCGAGCGTGGGCCTTCGCCTCGTGATCAAGGTCAAGGCGATGGAGCATTGGGGTGCCGAGCGCCTCCTCCGCGAGCGGATCAAGGCGGCGTTCGACGAGCGCGGCATCGAGATCCCCTACCCGCGCCGCGTGCTGATCGAGAAGAAGGAGGGCGTCGCCGAGAAGGCCGCCTGATCCCGCTTCCGCTGGTGAGAAGAAGGGCCGGTGCACGGGATGCGCCGGCCCTTCGTCGTTCCTTCATACGGTCGCGCGGAGGATCGCGAGGGCGGCCTCGAAATCCGGCGGCAGCGGCGCCTCCAGCGCGAGGCGCTCGCCGGTGCGCGGATGGGGGAAGCTGAGGCGCCGCGCATGGAGCGCCTGCCTGCCGATCGCCTCGGCGGCGCGGCGCACGGGATCGTCGGGGCGCAGCTTCGCCTCGCGCTTGCGCCCGCCGTATTCGCGGTCGGCGAGGAGCGGATGGCCCGCCTCCGAGAGGTGGACGCGGATCTGGTGGGTGCGCCCGGTCTCGAGCTCGACCTCCACCAGCGACGCGCCAGCGAAGACCTCCAGCAGGCGCACGTGGGAGACGGCGCGGCGCTGTGGCCCCACCGGCCTGCGCCCGGTATAGCGGGTGCGATCGGTGGGATGCCTGCCGTAAGGGGTGTCGACGGTGAAGGCCGGCTCCTGCGGCACGCCGTGGACCAGCGCGACGTAGCGCTTGTCGACCACGCGCTCTTTGAAGGAGGCCTGCAACGACACCAGCGCCCGCTCGTGTTTCGCCACCACCAGACAGCCGGAGGTGTCGCGATCGAGGCGGTGGACGATGCCGGGGCGGAGCTCGCCGCCGATGCCGCCGAGGTCGCGCACGTGGAAGAGGAGCGCGTTGACCAGCGTCCCGTCCGGCACGCCCGCTGCCGGATGGACCACCACCCCCGCGGCTTTGTCGAGGACGACGAGGTCGGCGTCCTCGTGGAGCATGCGCAAGGGCAGGTCCTGCGGCTGCGGGGCCGCCGGGACCGGGTCGGGGATCTCGACGTCGATCGCCTCGCCCCCGCGGAGCTTGCGGGCGGCCTTGGCCGGAGCGCCGTCGACCAGGACGTGGCCCTCGTCGATCAGCGACTGCAGCCGCGAGCGGGATAGCTCCGCGTGGCGATCGGCGAGGAATTGGTCGAGCCTGCGGCCCTTCGCTTCTGGAGGCACCTGGTGCCGGAGCTGCTCGGACATGATGGTGCTGGGGCGGAAGGACCGGCGCTGCTTTTAGAGCCAGAGGCGGGAGCGCACGTGCCCGCGGCTGCGGACGATGATGTCGACCACGGCGCGGTCGTAGAAATTGGTGTGGTTGTAGATCTCGGGGGAGACGCGGCTGCGGTAGAGGTCGCGGCCCTCCTCGAGCTCGGCGGCGAGGGCGTCGAAGAGGTTGTCGGCCTCGATGCCCTTCACGATCTTCTCGTCGTTGTAGAGCGAGATGTCGGACGCGATGGCGCGGGCAAGCCGCATCGCCTTCGCCTTCTCCTCTTCGGTCGGCATCGTTTTCGCCTCCTACCTCGTCGAATGCGCTCGGTTCGGGCGGGATCTTGGGCGCAAGCGCTTGATCCGTCAACGGGTTCGGACCGAATCCCGCCGTGCGAGGTAGGTCGCGACCACCTGTGTCGGGTCGAGTCGTAGCTCCCGGGCGAAGGCGGTGAGGTAGCCCTGGAGGAAGACGCGCTCGGGCAGATCGGCCCAGCGCTCCTCCTCGAGGTTGGCGAAATGGACCGCCTGGATCCGGGTCCGCCGGGCGATCTCGTCGAGGGAGAGGCCGCGGGCCTCGCGCACCTCGCGGAGCAGCGCGCCGGTGAAGCGGGTCGCTCCATCGATCGCCCGGAGCACCGGCGGCGTCGCGGCAGGCGGCGCCTCTGCTGCGGCGATCGCCTGGGCGAAGGGGCCGCTTTCCGGCAGGCGCTCCGGCTCGCCGCACGCCGCTTCGATCGCCTCGGCGCCGATCGCGTCGGGGTCGAGGGGCTCCTCCTCGAGGATCGCCGCCTCGTCCACCGGGAGCGTGTCCCGGGGCTCGGCCACCAGCGCCCCGGCGATCTCGACCACTTCGAGGAGGTCGGCGTCGTCGAGGACGATCTCGGCGAGGTCATCCTGCAGCGCCGGCGCTGCGACCGCCTGCGGCGCGTCGGCATCGTCCGCCCCGCTCCCGGCGGCACGGATCGCCCGAAGCGCGTCGGTGAAGGAGCTCCGGGCAGGCGCCTCCGGCTGCGGCGCGATCCCGAGCGAAGCGTCGTAGCGCCTGCGCTGCGCGGGATCCGAGAGGACGGCGAAGGCCTCGTCCATCCGCAGCAGCAGCGCCTGCTGCTCGGCGGGCTCGACCAGCGAATAGACCGCCAGCGACCCGGGCCCCAGGAGCTTGCGGAGCCGCTCGTAGCCGGCGCGGACCACGTCCGGCGCCGCGCCCGGCTCCACCTCGAGGACCTCGTAGTGGCTCTGCTCCGAAAGCGGCCTCAAATCGCCTCCCGCTTCGGCGCGGGGATCGCCAGCAGCTTGTCGGCGATGGCGGCCACGTCCTGCGCCAGCGGCGCGTCGCGGCGCTCGAGGAGCACCGGCCGCCGCTCGCGGATCGACTCCAGCGCCGAGGGGTCGTGGCGCAGGTAGCCGAGGTAGTCGAGCTCGAGGCCGAAGAAGCGGCGCCAGGCCACACACACGCCCTCGCCCACGGTGAGGTCGTCTGCTTCGCGGACCTGGTTCACCACCACCAGCGGGTGGAAGTCGCGGACCGCGTCGGCGAGCTCTGCGCCTGCGCCCGCGTCGTCCTGCGAGACCATCTCGATCAGGCGCGCCGGGCTGGGCAGCTTGTGGGCGTGCTCGCGGGTGGCCTCCTCGACCACGTCGGAGATCCCGTAGACCCGCTCCAGCGCCTTGAGCCTGCGGAAGAAAGCCGCCTTGAGGAAGCGGTAGGCGTTCTCGATCGAGGTGGGCTCCGGCACCACGGTGATGATCCCGTGATCGGCGAAGAGGAAGAAGTCGAGGACGTTGTGGTGGCTGCCGGCGCCGAGATCGAGCAGGGCCACGTCGACGTCGAGGGCCTGCACCGCGCGCAGGAGCCGCAGCTTCTGCTGGTGCATCGGGTTGGCCATCGCCAGCGCGTCGGAGGCGCCGGAGACGAGGCGCAGGCCGGGCACGCCGGTCTCGACCAGCACCTCGGGGAGCGACTCCACCCGTCGGAGCACGAAATCCGAGAGCGTGCGCTGCGGCTGGTGGAGGCCGAGGCAGGTGTGGAGGTTGGCGCCGCCGAGGTCGAAGTCGAGGAGCGCCACCGACTGCCCGCGCTGCGCCAGCTCGATGCCGAGGCTCGCGGAGAGGAGCGACTTGCCGATGCCGCCCTTCCCGCCGCCGACGGCGATCACGCGCCGGGCACGGAAAGGCGTGGGCCGGAAGCGCGGCGAGCGGCGCCGTTCGGTTGCAGGTGCGGTGTCGGAGGATGCAACGGTGTCGTCGCGGTTCATTGCGGCGGGCAACCTACCACGAAGTCGCCGGGCATGGGTGCGAGCGGTGGGCCGCCTCGCCTACTCGTCGAGAAGCTCCGTGTTCCAATAGGACACGTCGACGAGGGTGAGGAAGGGGATCCATGCCTTGTAGCCCCTGCCGGTGGGGCGGAAGCCCGGGGTCCAGCGCGGCCGCACCGGCACCTGGAGCAGCTCCATCCCGGCCTGCTCCGGCGTGCGATTGGCCTTCTTGAGGTTGCACGGGATGCAGGAGCAGACGACGTTCTCCCACGACGTCTTGCCGCCCTGCGACCGCGGCACCACGTGGTCGAGGTTGAGCTCGGCCCGCGGCAGGCGCCTCGCGCAGTACTGGCAGGTGCTGTCGTCGCGCTGGTAGATGTTGTGCCGCGAGAAGCGCACCCGCATCCGCGGCAGCCGGTCGAAGGCCACGAGCACCACCACCCGCGGCACGCGGATCCTGCGGCTTACGGTGCCGATCGACTCGGCGTGGACCTCGGCGGAGAGCGCCGCCCAGGAGTCGAAGTCGAAGAGCCGGTACTCCTCGTCGATCGCCTTGGCGACGCCCTGGTAGAGGAGCGTGAAGGCCCGGCGGAGCGAGCAGACGTGGATGGGCTGGAAGGAGCGGTTGAGTACCAGCACGCTGGAGTCGAGCAACGCCTGGTTCATCAAAGCCTCCTCCCTCGCTTCAGGCGCGCCCCGCCGCCGCGGCGATCGCCGCAGCGAGGGGGGCGAGCTCCCCATCCTGGACCGTTCTCGTGTCGAAGAGGAGGCGGCCCTCGTGGATCCGTGCAACGACCGCAGGCTCGCCCCGGCGCAGGCGCTCGTGCAGCTCCTCCATAGGGCCTGCCAGCGCGAGCGCCACCGAGGGCGGCGCCGCCAGCGGCAGCGCCCCGCCGCCGACCTGCGACGAAGTCGCGACGAGCTCGGCGTCGACCCCGCGTTCGGCGAGGAGGGAGCGGAGCCGCTCGGCACGGGCGCGCAGCGATTCCGGCGACGCATGGAGCATGCGCAGTGCCGGCACCTCGCCCGCTCTTCCGTCCCGGTACATGCGCAGCGTCGCCTCCAGGGCGGCAACGGTCAGCTTGTCGATCCGCAGCGCGCGGTTGAGGGGGTGGCGCTCGAGTCGCTCCACCAGCTCCCGGCGCCCGACGACCAGGCCGGCCTGCGGTCCGCCCAACAACTTGTCCCCTGAAAAGGTGATCACGTCCGCGCCAGCGGCAACTGCCTCTGCGACCGTGGGCTCGTGGGGCAGGCCCGCTCCTTCGAGGGGGACGAGGCAGCCGGAGCCCAGGTCCTCGTAGACCGGGATCCCCCGCTCGCGCCCCAGCCGGGAGAGCGCTGCGGCGGAGACCTCTTCGGTGAAGCCGACCAGGGCGAAATTGGACTTGTGGATCTTGAGCAGGAGCGCGGTCTCGGGGCCGATCGCCTCGGCGTAATCCTGCAGCCGGGTCTTGTTGGTGGTCCCCACCTCGACGAGGCGCACCCCCGCCATCCGCATCACGTCGGGGATCCGGAAGCCGCCCCCGATCTCCACCAGCTCCCCGCGGGAGACGATGCATTCGCGCCCCGCTGCGAGGGCCGAGAGCACGAGCAGCACCGCGGCGGCGTTGTTGTTCACCACCAGCCCCGCTTCGGCCCCCGCCAGCTCGCAGAGCAGGGGGGCCACCGGCGCGTAGCGGCTGCCGCGTTTGCCGGTGTCGAGGTCGAGCTCGAGGTTGGCGTAGCCACGGGCCACCTCGAGCACCGCCGCCTGCGCCTCCTCGGCGAGGGGCGCGCGGCCGAGGTTGGTGTGGAGCACCACGCCGGTGGCGTTGATGACCGGCCGCAGGCCCCTGCGCTGCCCCAGCGCCAGCGCCGCGCGGATCGCCTCGTCGGAGACCGACGGGTCGGCGCCGCCTTCGAGGAGGCGCCGGCGCGCCTCGTCCACCGCGGTCCTGGCGGCGCGGACCACCGCCGCACGGGGATGCCCGTCGAGGAGGGCGCGGATCGCGGGCCTGCCGAGGAGCTCGTCGACGGCGGGGAGCGCCCGGAGGAGGTGGTGGCTCGTTCGTTCGTCCTTCTGCACCGCCAGAGCCTACCTCGCTCCGCCGGGAAAGACGCCGCCGATCACTCGCAGCCCTCGAGCGGATCGCAATCCTCGACCTCGCAATCCGGGCAGCCGGGCGGATCGTCGGCGGTGCAGATCCCGTCGCCGCAGCCTGCAGCACAAGGGCCGCAATCGAGGGCGCAGACCGCGCAATCCTCCACGGCGGGATCGCAGATGTCGTCGCCGCAGGTGCAGTCGGGGCAGCTCTCGCTCTCCCCCGCCTCGCAGGCTGCGTCGAAGTCGCAGACCCGTTCGCAGCGGGTGCCGGGGCAGTCGCCGGGGCAGGTGCCGATGCACTCGCCGGCGCCGGTGTCGCAATAGCCGTCACCGCAGCTGCAATCGGGGCAGCGGGGGCTCTCCCCCACGGTGCAGAGCCCGTCGAAGTTGCACCCGGCCGGATAGCAGTCGGGACAGGTCGCGCCCTCGCCCTCGCTGCAGACGCCGTCGAGCTTGCAGGGCAGCGCGCAGGGCACGTCGGGACAATCCGCCGGGCAGGCGCCGACGCACTCTCCCGCGGCGAGATCGCAGATCCCGTCGCCGCAGGGCGCCCGCACGGGCTCGCGCTCCCTGCCGGTGCGGGCGGCGAAGAGGAGGCGAATCGGCTCCGGCGGTCGGGCCGCCACGCAGCGCGCGCCCTCGCACCGCTCGCCTGGGCCGCAATCCGGGCCGTCGGCACAGGGCCGCACCGTCGGGGCCGGCTCCAACACGAGCCAGGCCACGGTGCCCACCATCGCCACCAGCCCCGGGATCCAGCCCCACCTCATGGTAGCGAAGGTGGGGCAGCGGCGCCGCTGCCGCCGCCCCCCGCTGAGGTCAATGGACCGCCTTGCCGTCGGCCCTCGTGGGGACGAGGGCCACGAAGCGCTCCTCGCCGCTGCCGTAGGTGAGCCGGTAGGTGGCGAAGCTGTCGAGGACCCGCTTCACGTAGTTGCGGGTCTCCTCGATCGGGATCTCCTCGACGAACTCGTCCATCTCGAGCTGCCCCCGCTCGCCGAGCCAGCGCGAGACCGCGCCGGGCCCCGCGTTGTAGCTCGCGGTGGCGAGGGCGGGATTGCCCTTCCAGCGCTTGAGCAGCTGGCCCAGGTAGGCCGTGCCGATCCGCACGTTGAGATCCGGATCGCGCAGCTGCGCGTTCGACGGCGTACCCAGCTTGAGCTGCCGCGCCACCGCCCGCGCGGTGGAGGGCATGAGCTGGGTGAGCCCGATGGCGCCGGCCCACGAGACGATCTGCGGATCGAGGCTCGACTCCTCCCGCATCAGCGCCTGCATCAGATCCGCGGGCACGCCGTAGTTGCCTGCGTGGCGCTCGATCAGATCGCGGAAGGCGAGCGGGTAGGCGATGCGGAAGTGGGCGGCGCTCTCGCCGGTGGGCCTGCCGCGGATGAGCTCGCGGAGCTCGGTGCGGGCGATGTGGTGCGCGGCCCTGCGGGACTCGACGCGATCGAGGAGCCAGGCGACGAGGAGCACCGGCTCCGGCGATCCGCCTGCACGAGCCCTGGCAGCCTCGCGGTCGATGCGGAGCAGCTCGTCGCCGGCGAGCTTCGGGAAGCCGAGACGGATCAGCTCGAGGGCTGCCTGGTAGTGGAGGTCGGGCTCGAGGGCGCCGGTGTGGAGCACGAGCGGCGCGTTCTCCTCCTCGGGATGGGGCAGCGCCGCCTCCGCCGCTGCGGCGCGGTCGGGATCGAGCCGCGCCAGCCTGCCGCGGGCGAGCATCGCGTAGTAGCCGGCGGGGTGGTCGCGGATCAGCTTCTCCCAGGTGGCCGCCGCTTCGAGCGGGCGTTCCAGCGCCACCAGCGAGCGTCCCTGCCAGTAGAGCGAGCGCTCCAGCGGCACCGCGTCCGCGGCGTCGGCGTAGTCGCGCTCGAGGATGCGCAGGGAGTCGATCGCCTTCCGCTCGGCGCCGGCCTTGCGGTCCATCCAATAGAGCCGGAAGAGCGCGTCGGCGCGGTAGTCGCCCTGGGGGTAGCCGTCGACGAGGCGCTGGAGCGCGGCGCGGGCCGCCTTCTCGTTCCCCGCCCGCTCGTGGAGCTCGGCGAGGAAGAGGAGCGCGTCGTCGGCGAAGGAGTGGTCGGCGAACTCGCTGGCCAGGGTCTCGTAGACGCCCAGCGCCTTCTGCGGCGCGACGATGGTGGTGCTCTGCCCGAGGATGTAGAGCGCCCGCGCCCGGACGGACGGGTCCTTGCACGACGCGACCACCGCCTCGAGGATCGGGATCGCCCTGCTGTGCTCGCGCATCTTCCGGTAGCCGCGGCCCAGGGCGAAGCGCGCCTCGCACGCCAGCGGATCGGGCAGCTCGAGCCGGGGCAGGAGCGCCGCGATCAGGTCGGTCCCCTCGCGGTTCTGGTGGGCGCCGAGGAAGCGCTGCGCCCGGGCCACCTGCTGCGCCCGCGTGGGACCTGCGCCGCCGAGCCGATCGGCGCGCTGCTTCGCGTCCTCCGCCTGCGGCGAGAGGGCGTGCTCGCTCCAGACCTCGAGCCAGGCGCTGCGGGCGGCGTCCTTCTCGCCCCGCTTCAGGTGGAGCTCGCCCGCGAGGAAGTGGGCAGCGGCAGCGTAGTTGGTGCCCCAGGCCGGCGCCGGCCGCTTCCGCAGCGGCGCCAGCACGGCGAGGGCCTCGTCGCTCTTGCCCAGCCGGGCGAGCGCCCGCGCCCGGGAGAGGCGCGCCTCCTGGTGCCGCACCGAATCCCCGGTGATCGCGCCCCACGCCTCGGCGGCGCCGGCGAAGTCGCCGGCCCGCTCCCGGGCCAGGCCGAGGTTCCAGCGGATCCGATCGGCGAGGGCGGGCAGCTTCGCCGGCAGCGGCGCGAGGATCCTCGCCGCCTCCTCGTTGCGGCCGATCTCGAGGGCCGACAGCCCACGGAGGAATGCGACCTGCGGCGAGCCGTCGTCCCCCCTGGTGAAGAGCTGGAAGGCGCCTTCGTGGAGCCCCGCCTCGAAGCGGGCCCGGGCTGCGCGCAGATCACCCTTCTCGAAATGGGGGCGGAGCAGCGCCTCGTCGAAGACCGGTCCACGATCGGGTGGCTTGGGCGCCTCCATCGCGGGCGGCGCCGGGGTCGCAGGCGGCGGGTCCGCCGGCGCGCTCCTTCCCGAATCGGGGACGATGGCGAGCGCCCCAGCGACGAGAAGCGGCGTGGCGAGGGCCAGAGCGATCGTTGCCTTCATGTGGTGCGGCACTCCCAGGGCGCAAGGGGACGGTTGCAGGACGTGGCGGCCCCTGCCCCGGCCACGAACCCACCGGGCCCGCCGCCGGATTCCCGGCGCCCGGCCCTGCAGCGGGGGCTCGTAGGCCCCCCGGCCAGGCGGGCATCCGCCAGCTGGCCGATGGTGCGGGGAGGATGGCGACGCCGGGAAGGAGGCGCACGTACACCCCCACGCTGCGCCCGGGCCGGACCGAGTGTCAACCCGACAGGCGGTGGAGAATTGCGATAGGATCCCGGGCGCTTGGATTTCCGGACACAGAGCCTCCTCCTGGCGGCGATCGTGGCGGTGGCGCTGGCCGTGGCGATGCTCCTGCGTTCGCAGCGGGCCAAGGCGCTCACCCTCTTCGCGGTGCTCTGCCTCTCGCTCGCGGCTTCGTACCTCGGCGACTTCCTCTACGCGGTCACCGGCCACGAATTCTGGCTGCGGGCCGCCATCGCCAACGGCGCCGCGGTCCCCGCAGCGGCGCTGGCCTTCTTCCTCGAATTCCTCGGCGTTTCCCGGCGATCCGCCAGGCGGGGCAGGACCCTCGCCTTCATCGGCGCCTTCGGCGGCCTCCTGGTGGCGGTGACCCCGCTGGCGGAGTTCACCTCGGCCCGGGTGGTGGTGGCGACCTGGGTCTTCGGCTCCCTCACCGTCTCGCTCTCGCTGCTCTACCGGCGGATGCGCGGCTCGCCGTCGCGGGTGGAGCGGGCGCGGCTCACCTACCTGCTCGGCGGCGCAGCGGTGGCGCTGCTCGCCTCGGCCCTCGATCTCCTCCCGCGCCTCGGGATCCCCTTCCCCTCACTCGGGCCGATCCTCACCACCCTCTTCCTCTTCTTCCTCTCGCAGACCCTGCAGGTCTACCGCCTCCTCGACCTGCACGAGCTCCTCGGCAAATTCGCCACGCTCTCGGTGCTGGCGCTGATCCTCGCGGCGATCTACGCGGGCCTCGTGATCTGGGTGGGCGACAGGCCCGGCCTCTTCGCCTTCAACACCCTCGTCGCCTCCTTCGTGATCCTGAACCTCTACGAGCCCCTGCGGGCCAAGGTGGAGGAGTGGGTGATCGCCACGCTCTTCCGCGAGCGCTTCGAGCTGCTCCGCACCCTCGCCGGCCTCAAGGCCCGCCTCACCAGCGTCATCGATCCGATCGAGCTGGCGCGGATGGTCCTCGACACCTTCCACGAGTCGCGGCGGGTGACCCACGCCTCGCTCTACCTCCTCACCGACGCCCGCCCCGGCTTCTCCCTGGTGGACGCCCGTGGCCCGGCGCCTGCGCCCTTCCTCGACGCCAGCGCTGCCCGCGGTCTTCTCGCCATCGCCCGCAGCGGCCAGAAGGCGGTGCTCCTCGAGAACGTCGACCGGCGGCTCCACGAGCTGCGGCGCCAGCTCGCAGCAGGTGCGCGCACCACCGCCGCCCCCACCGACGAGACGGCGCGGGCAGCGGACGAGCAGCAGCGCCTCGCCGAGGTGCGCTCGGCGCTCTTCTCGATGAAGGCCGGCATCTGCATCCCGCTCCTCGGCGCCGAGCGGGTGATCGGCTTCCTCAATCTGCAGGACGAGCGGGTGCCGGAGGCCTACTCCTCCGACGAGATCGCGCTCCTCCTCGAGATCGCCGAGCAGACCGCCACCGTGGTGGAGAACAGCAAGCTCTACGATCGGATGAAGGAGCGCGACCGCCTCGCGGCGCTCGGCGAGATGGCGGCGGGCCTCGCCCACGAGATCCGCAACCCGCTCGGCGCGATCAAGGGCGCAGCGCAATTCCTCGATCCGCAGCAGCTCGGCGGCGAGGAGGGCGAGTTCGTGCAGGTGATCATCGACGAGGTCGATCGCCTGAACGGCGTGGTGACCCAATTCCTCGACTACGCGAGGCCCCTGAAGAGCACGCCCCACCCCATCGACGTGAACGATCTGGTGGAGCGGACGCTGCGGCTGGTGCAGACCAACCTGCCCGAGGGGATCGAGGTGCAGGCGATCCTCGACCGCGCGCTGCCCCGGGCGCAGAGCGACGCCGAGCAGCTCAAGCAGGTGATCATCAACCTGGTGCAGAACGCGGTGCAGGCGATGCCGGGCGGCGGCAGGCTGATCATTTCCACCGCGGCGCCGGAGGAAGCAGGCGGCTTCCGCCTCCGCGGCCGCGGACCGGAGATGGTGGAGCTCCGGGTCCGAGACGACGGTCCCGGCATCCCCGAGAACCAGCGCGACCACATCTTCGTGCCCTTCTACACCACCAAGGAGAAGGGCACGGGCCTGGGCCTCGCCATCTCGCAGCGCATCGTCCGCTCCCACGGCGGCAGCATCGGCCTGCAGAGCAGGCCGGGCGAGGGCACCGAGTTCGTGGTGCGGCTGCCCGCGGTGGAGGAGCGCCGCGCCGAACCCTCGGTGGAGGCACCGCTCCCCGCCAACGATCCGGCGCCGCAGCAGCAGCGGCAGGGGAAGCGCCCCCGCCGCCGCAAGCCGGCCTAGCGGAGCGCGCCGATCACCACGTCGGCGATGCTGCCGGTGCTGGTGGAGCCGCCCACGCCGTAGACCCTGCCGTCGACGACGGGGAGCTGGTGCACGTGGGCGCGGGCCACCGGCAGCTCGCTCACCGATTCCCAGTCGGCGAGGGTGCCGTCCGGCGCGAAGGTCGCCCGACTCACCGCGCCGGTGTAGCGCGAGGTCTGGACGCCGCCGACGACGAAGACGGCGCCGCCCGCCTCGAAGGCGCTCATCGAGCTCACCGGCACCGGCAGCGCGGCCAGGGTCTCCCACGTGCCGAGCGATCCGTCCTGCCCCAGCGCCGCCCGCCACACGTCGCCGTGGGTGGTGTCGCTGCCGTTCATCGGGTTGCCGCTCAGGCCGCCGAAGACGTAGAGCCAGCCGTTCCGGACCAGCGCCGCGTGGTGGCTGCGGGGGCCGGGCATCGCGCCGGCGCTCTCCCAATCACCGATCTGCCCGGCCTCGTCGATCGACGCGCGGACGATGGCGTCGGTGGCGGCGGCGGGCATGAGGCCGCCGAGCACGTAGACGAAGCCGTCGTGGAGCACCGCGGCCTGGTGGAAACGCGCGTCGGGCAGCGACGGGCCCGCGTCCCAGCCGGCGATGTGGCCGTCGTCCTGCAGCGTGCCGATGCGGACGTCGGCGCGGTTCTGGATGTCCGAGCCGCGGCCGCCGAGGACGATCACCTTGTCGCCGGCGAGGAGGACCGAATGGCCGCCGATCCCCTCGGGCAGCGCGGTGGTCTCCTCCCAGGTGCCGAGGCTGCCGTCGGCGGCGATGGTCGCCATGTAGCCGTCGCCGTGGAAGGTCGTCCGGTCGGTCACGCCGCCCAGCACGTAGAGGCGCAGGCCGCTCTCGGTCCTGGCGGCGAAGGTCACGTGGTGGTCGAGCTCCAGCGGGAAGAGCGTCGCCTGGGTCTGCCAATCGACGTCGGTGAAGGTCTCCCCGATGGATCCACCGCTGCCGCCGGCGCCGCCCATGCCACCGCTGCCACCAGCGCCGCCGACGCCGGCGGTTCCGCCGACACCGCCGCTGCCACCGGCGCCGCCATTACCGGCCGAAGAGCCGCAACCCGCCGCTGCAACGAGCAACGCGGCGATCAGAAAAGCCTTGTGCATCATGACGTTCCCCCAACGAACGTCGGAATCCTAACAACAGCCTGCGGCAGGCCGCCGGTTCGAACCGACGAACGCACCGGCAGTGCGAGCGCCTCCGCCGGAAGCGCTTGACTCCCCCCTCGGGCGTGGCTGAATGCGCGGGATGCCGTGGCCCACGCAGGGCCCCGTGCGCACCTTGGAGCACGATGCCCACCGATCTGGAGCTCGTACGGCAGGTTCTCGCCCGCGAGCTGGACACGATCAGCCAGTACGAGCAGGCGGCGCGGGAAGCCGAGATGGAGCTCGTCCGCGCCTTCTTCCGCCATCTGGCCGACGAAGAGAAGGAGCACGTCGCCGAGGCGATGCAGCTGCTCCAGCAGCTCGACGCCAAGCAGCGGGCCCACTTCTCCACGGTGGACGTGCGACACGAGCACTTCCTGGGCATCTCCGCGAAACCCGCGCCAGCGTCCGGGGCCGGGAACCAGACCGCCGCTCCCCCCGTGTTGCGGCACACCTTCACCGTCGGCAGCCTGAAGAGCAGAAAGGACGCGCCATGAGCGATTTTCTCGGCCACCACGAGAACCCCCTCCGCCCCGAGGAGTGGCAGCGCCTCAACGAGACCGTGATCCAGGTCGCCCGGCGCACCCTGATCGGCCGCCGCTTCATCGATCTCTACGGCCCGCTGGGCCCCGGCGTGCAGACCGTCCCCCACGACCAGTTCGTCGGCGTCGACAAGGGGGCGGTCGATCTCGTGGGCGAGGTGGAGACCACCAACGTCTTCGCCGACCGCCGCACCTTCAAGACCGTGCCCCTGGTCTACAAGGACTTCCTCCTCCACTGGCGGGACATCGAGGCGGCGCGGACCCACAACATGCCCCTCGACGTCTCCGCCGCCGCAGGCGCCGCGGCCTTCTGCGCCATGCGGGAGGACGAGCTCATCTTCTACGGCGAGGAGAAGCTCGGTTACGAAGGGCTGATGACCGCCGAGGGCCGGACCCGGATGCCGCTCTACGATTGGAGCGAGCCGGGCAACGGTTTCCGCAACGTGGTGGAGGCCACCGAGCGCCTCAACGCCAACGGCCACTTCGGCCCGTACGCCATGGTCTGCTCGCCGCGCCTCTACGCGATGCTCCACCGGATCTTCGAGAAGACCGGCGTCCTCGAGATCCAGACGATCCGCGAGCTCCTCGTCGACGGCATCTACCAGTCGAACCGCCTCCGCGGCGACATCGCGGTGGTGATCTCCACCGGCCGCGAGAACCTCGACCTCGCGGTGGCGATGGACATGGCGGTGGCCTACCTCGGCGCCGAGCGGATGAACCATCCCTTCCGCGTGATCGAGAGCGTCCTCCTCCGCATCAAGCACCCGGACGCGATCTGCACCATCGGCGACGCGCGCTGAAAAAGCAGCGCGGTTGGCCGGGCATCGGCGAAGATGCCCTGCCGTTCGCCGGAGGCTGGCCCATGAGCGCGACGATCCTGGTCGTCGACGACGAGACGAACCTTCGCAAAGTCCTCGCCGCCACCCTCAAGCGCGAGGGCTACGACGTGGTGCAGGCGCAGGACGGAGCGGAAGGCGTCTCCCTCTTCGACAAGGGCGGCATCGACGTCGTCGTCTCCGATCTCGTGATGCCGAAGCTCGGCGGCTTCGAGGTCCTGCGCCACGTGCAGGAGAAGGCCCCCGACGTGCCGGTGATCCTGATCACCGCGCACGGCACCGTCGACTCGGCGGTGAGCGCGATCAAGACCGGCGCCTTCGACTACGTCACCAAGCCCTTCGAGCAGGCGGAGCTCAAGCAGGTCATCGCCAAGGCGGTGCGCACCCGGGATCTGGGGCGCAGCAACCTCGCCGGCACCCTCGACGGCGAGCGGCGGATCATCGGCCAGTCCCCGGCGATCCAGGAGATCTACCGGATCGTCGAGAAGGTGGCCGATACGCCCTCCACCGTGCTGATCACCGGCGAGAGCGGCACCGGCAAGGAGCTCGTGGCGCAAGCGCTCCACCAGGGCTCCTCGCGGCGGACGAAGCCCCTGATCAAGATCAACTGCGCCGCGATCCCCAAGGATCTGATGGAGTCGGAGCTCTTCGGCTACGAGCGCGGCGCCTTCACCGGTGCGGTCACTTCCAAGCCCGGGCGCTTCGAGCTCGCCGACGGCGGCACCCTCTTCCTCGACGAGATCGGCGAGATCCCGATCGAGATGCAGGTGAAGCTCCTCCGCGCGCTGCAGGAGAGCGAGTTCGAGCGCGTGGGCGGCGTGAAGACGCTCAAGGTCGACGTGCGCCTCGTCGCCGCCACCAACCGGGATCTCTCCAGGGAGATCCAGGCGGGCCGCTTTCGCGAGGATCTCTTCTACCGGCTCAACGTCGTGCCCATCTCGCTCCCGCCGCTGCGCGACCGGCGCAGCGACATCCCCCTGCTCGTCGAGTTCTTCCGGGAGAAATACAACCGCAAGCTCAACAAGCGGATCGAGCGGGTCGAGCCTGCGGCGATGGAGCTGCTGCAGGCCTGGAACTTCCCGGGCAACATCCGCGAGCTCGAGAACCTCCTCGAGCGCGCGGTCCTCTTCGCCGACGGCTCGACGGTCCGGGCGGAGGATCTCCCCGAGAACCTGCGCCGGGCCGCAGCGCCGGCGGCGCCGCCGCAGGCCCCTGGGCTGCAGCCACCGGTTCCGGTGACGACCCCGGGCCCCGCTGCGGCCCTGCCGGTGCTGGCGGAAGCCTCGATGAAGGACATCGTCCGCGGGGCGGCGGCTGCCCTCGAGCGGGACCTGATCGTCCGCGCCCTCGAGGAGACCGGCGGCAACGTGACGCAGGCAGCGCGGAAGCTGAAGATTTCGCGCAAATCGCTGCAGAACAAGATGAAGGAATTCGGCCTGCGCCTCCCCGAGGAGAGGTAGGCTCGCCTCACACCCCGGGTGTACCGTCACAGCGGCGCGATCGATGCTTTTGTGACAAGATGCCCCCTTCGCGACAGGGGGGGTCGGGGATGGGCCTGCCGATCGGGGTGGCGGTTGGGCACGCAGACAAGCAAGACGAAAACGCGCAGCGCGACGTGAGCGATCGGCAGCGCCTGGAGCGGGAGCTGGCGACGGCGCAGGCGCGTTTCGACGCGCTCTGCGAAGCGACCGGGCAGCTGGCTTTCCGTGCCGATCGACACGGTCGCAACATCGCCAGCTCGCCGGCGTGGGTCGCCTATACCGGAAGGCCCGCGGAGGTGGCTGCCGACGAGGGCTGGCTGGATCTCGTCCACCCCGACGATCGCCCCGGCGCGCGCACGACGCTCGACCACCTGCTCGAGCACCCGCGCATCGTCCAGACCGAGTGCCGCTTCCGTGGGGCCCGCGGCGCCTATCGGCGCTTCGCCGTGCGCATCGTGCCGGTTCGCGATGGAGACGGCGCCGTGGTGGAGTTCGTCGGCGCCGCGGTCGACATCGAGGAACAGCACCGCAAGGAGCTCGAGCGGCACGAGCTGAGCCGCGCCCTCGAGCGCAAGCGGGACAAGCTCGAGGCGATCCTCGAGGCGCTGCCGGTGGGCGTGGTGCTCACCGAGGTGCCGAGCGGCCGCGTCCTCCAGACCAACCGCGCCTTCGACACGCTCGGCGAGAACGCGGCGCCGGCTCCGCTGGAGCTCGCCGCCCGCCCGTGGGGCTCGACCGGCCCGGGCCCGATCGCACGCGCGATCCGCGAGGGCGAGCCGGTCGAAGGGGTGGAGGCGCGGCAGATCCGCGACGACGGCACGGAGCGGTGGTTGCGGATGAGCGCGGTGCCGCTGCGCGACGGCTCGGGCGCCGTGGTCGCCGGCCTCGGCACCACGATCGACATCACCGATCGCAAGCGGATGGAGGAGGCGCTGCGCGACAGCGAGCGACGCCTGCGCTTCTGCCTCGAGAGCATCCCGCAGCAGGTCTGGATTGCAGCGGCGGACGGGTCCCTCGAGTACTACAGCCCGCGCTGGTACGAATACACGGGCCTGGAGCCCGGGCAGGCGGACGGCTGGGGTTGGTCGATGGTCGTCCATCCGGACGATCGGTCCACCTGCTTCGCCGCCTGGAAGCGCGCAGTGAGGACCGGTGCCGCCTACGAGGTGGAGGTCCGGCTCCGCGCCGCGGACGGAAGCTACCGCTGGTTTCTCGGCAGGGCGCTGCCGCAGCGCGACGAGGACGGCAGGATCCTGCGCTGGTTCGGCAGCAACACCGACATGCACGAGCACAAGCAGATCCGCGAGGCCCTCGAGGCGAGCGAGGCCCGCTTCCGCCGGATCTTCGAGCTCGACCTCCTCGGTATGTGCACGTGGCGGATGGACGGGCAGATCCTCGACGCGAACCGCGAGTACCTCCGCACCTTCGGTTACGACGAAGCCGACCTCCGCGCCGGGCGGATCAACTGGTACGCGTTGACCCCGCCGGATCAGGCGCAATTGGGCGCCGACACCGCCGACGAGCTGCAACGGAGCGGCGTCATCCGTCCCACCGAGAAGGTCTGCCTGCGCAAGGACGGCAGCCGGGTCCCGGTGATCCTCACCGCCGCCCTGGACGCGGTGGGTGGCGAGACGGGCACCGCCTTCCTCTTCGACGCCTCGGACCGCAAGCAGCTCGAGGAGTTCCAGCACCAGCTCATCGGCGTGGTGAGCCACGACCTCCGCAGCCCCCTGGCCGCGATGCTCACCACCGCCGGGGTGCTGCTGCGGAGCGCGAGCCTCTCGCCCAGCGAGCGCCGCGGCCTCGAGCGGATCCACGGCACCGCCGAGCGGATGCGCCGGATCACGCGCGATCTGCTCGACTACACCCAGGCCCGGGTCGGCAGGGGCCTCTCGCTCACCGCGAGCGATGCGGACATCGGCGCGATCTGCAGGGCGGCGGCGGCGGAGGCGCAGCTCCTCGCGCCGGATCGGACGGTGATCTGCAGCGGCGAGGGAGCCGGCGAGCTCCGCTGCGATCCGGGCCGGATCGAGCAGGCCCTCTCGAACCTCCTCGCCAACGCGGTCAAATATGGCGAGGGACGGATCGCGCTGCGCTGGAGCAGCAGCGAGGACGAGTTCGCCATCGAGGTGGAGAACGAGGGCAGGCCCATCGACGGGGCCCTGCTGCCCCAGCTCTTCCTGCCCTTCCGCCAGGGGCCGCGTCCCGACGCACCCGTGACCCAGAGCCTCGGCCTGGGCCTCTTCATCGTCCGCGAGATCGCCAGGGCCCACGGCGGCGACGCGTCGATCCGGCCGCTGCCCCACGGCACCCTGGTGCGGCTCACCCTCGCCCGGCGCCTCGGCAACGCATGCGATCAGCGCCCGGAGGCGAGCTCCAGCGCGCGCTGGTAGAGCGGCTTCTTCGGCAGGCCCGTCGCCTCCGCCACCTCGCGGGCTGCGTCCCGCACCGAGACCCCCGCTGCGAGGCGGGCGCGGAGCAGCTCGTCGGGATCGGCCGCCGCTTCCGCCGGGGCAGGCCCCGTCCGGCCCTCGATCACCAGGGTGATCTCGCCGAGGACCTCGCCGGCGAAATGCGTCGCCAGCTCGGAGAGCCGGCCGCGCACGAATTCCTCGTGGAGCTTGGTGAGCTCCCTGGCGACGCAGGCCCGCCTGTCGCCGAGCGCCTCGCGCAGATCGAGCAGCGTATCGTGCAGCCGCCGCGGCGATTCGAAGAGGAGCAGCGTGCCCGGGGCAACGGCGAGCTCCGCCATCGCATCCCTGCGGGCGCCGCCCTTCCGCGGCAGGAAGCCGAAGAAGGTGAAGCGCTCGGTGGGCAGGCCGCTCGCCGCCAACGCTGCCAGCGGCGCCGACGGACCGGGAACCGGCACCACCGTGACCCCGGCCTCCACTGCGAGGCGCACCACCTCCGCGCCCGGATCGCTCACGCCGGGCATTCCCGCGTCGGTGACGAGCGCGATGCTCGCACCGCCGGCGAGGCGCTCGATCAGTCCCCCTGCCCTGCGCGCCTCGTCGAAGGCGGGGAGCGAGGTGGTCCTGGTGGCGATGCCGTAGCGGTCGAGGAGGATGCGGGTGCGCCGGGTGTCCTCGCAAGCGACGACGTCCACCGACCGCAGCACCTCCACGGCGCGCTGGCTGATGTCGCCGAGGTTCCCGATGGGCGTGCCCACGAGGTAGAGGGTGCCGGCTGTCGTCGTCATGGCGCGCTACCTAACACGGCGCCCCGGTGGCGTCGAAGGCCGCCGGAATCCAATCGATCGAGACCTCGCCCTCCCCGCGATCGATTACCGCGATCACGTCGAAGCGGATCGCCCTCGCGTCGAGGAGCCCCGCGCGCGTGGCCCAGTCGATCGCCGCGGCGATCACCCGTCTGCGCTTGCGCAGGGTGACCGTCTCCGCCGGCGCGCCGAAGGCGTCGTCCCGCCTGCTCCGCACCTCCACGAAGGCGAGGATCTCGCCCTTTTCAGCCACGAGATCGACTTCGCCCCTGCGGCAGTGGTGGTTCCGGTCGAGGATGACGAAGCCCTCCGCCTCGAGGAAGGCGGCGGCCCGCGCCTCCGCCTCGTCCCCGCGCGCGCGCCGCTCGGAGGGTCGTGCAGGCGGGCGGCTCACCGGAACGCCGCCACCGTGTCGGCGTGGGCGAGGAAGGGCGGCGCCTCGGTCCGGTGGATCACCTGGGCGCGCTTCCCCAGCCCCTGCAGCATCCGGCCGAGGAGCTCTTGCTTCGCCTCGTCGAGGAAGTGGAAGGGGTCGTCGTAGATCACCGGTACGGGCTGCCGCGCCGCCACCTGCTCGATCAAGGCGAGCTGCAGCGAGAGGAAGGCGACGCCGCGATCCGCCGCAGGCAGCTCGGCGAAGGGGATGCCGCCGCAGCGCATCCCCGCGGTGCTGGAGAGGGCCACCTCGCCGAGGCGCCGATCGGTGAAGGCGGCGAGGTATTGCCCCACCCGCTGCGCCATCCTGCCGCCGAGCTCGTGGCGATCGGCAGCGAGCAGCTCCGCCGCATGATCGATCGCGCGGGCGCAGGGATCGGCGGAGGGCCCGGCCTGGAGCACGCCGGGCAACGGCGTACGGCTCCGCGGCGCCGGCGCGACCGGTGTGAGCGCGCGGGCCGCGAGGGGCACCGCCGCCCCGAGGAGCGTGCCGCCGCCCGAATCCGGCGCCCGGCCCTCGAGCTGCGCCCGGAGCGTGGCGAGCTCCGCCTCCACCATCGTGCGCGGGCGATAGGCGGACGCCGCCAGGCCGGCGAGCTGCTCCTCGATCGCCGTGCTCTGCCGGTGCAGCTCCTCGAGAAGCGCGGCGGAACCGCCGTGGGCCTCGCGCGCCGCCTCGAGCTCCGCCTCCGCTGCAGCCACCTGCGCCCGGGCCTCGGCCCTGGCGCGAACCAGCTCCACCAACTCGTCCGGAAGCTGCAGCCCCGCCCGCTGGAGTGCGGCGCGCAACGGCGCCGTCGCAGCCTCCCACTGCGCCTCGACCCTGCGCTCGCGCTCCGTGAAGAGCACACCGAGCTTCGACGCCGAGTCGAGGGCCTGGAGCTCGCCCACCCACTTCACGGCGAGGGCCGCTGCGACGCCGAACGCAGGCACGTCGAGCAGCGCGACGATCCGCAGCGGGGTGAAGAGCGCGACGCTCAAGGATGCGAAGCCCAAGCCGCAGGCGCCGAGGAAGCGACGATCCTTCCAGACCGGCGCCGGCGCCTCGGGCGGCGCGCGCCCCTCCACCGCGGCGCGGTCTGCCTCGATCCGCTGCAGCGCCGCAGCCCGGTCGGCATCCGCCGCGCGGTAGGCAGCAACCAGCGGCGCCACGTCGTCGGGCAGATCGCCCAGCACCTCGTAGCGCTGCAACGCGCCGCGCAGGCCGCTCACCCGGCCCTCCGCCGCCCTCACCAGGTCGCGGTCGCGCTGCAGCCCCGCCTGCCGGTGGAGGCTCTCGTCGAGCTGCCGCTGCAACTCGTCCACCCGCCGCGTCGCCTCCAGCTCCTGCTCGAGGCGGGCGATGCCGCCGCGGAGCTCTGCGGGATCGGCTGCCGGCGCAGCCGGCGCCGGCTCGGGAAGCGCGAGCTCGGGCAGCGGCGGCGCGCCAGGGGCCGGCACCGCCGCCGCGCGCAGCAGCGCCGGGTCGAAGGTGAAGAGCTCCTCGAAGATCTGGCGGGAGGGGACGCCCACCTGCGCCCGCAGGAAGGGGCCGATCTCGCCGGGGCCCGCCTCCACCGCCACGAAGCGCCGCTCCGCCACGTCGAGGCGCTGCAGGGTGCAGCCGCCGCGCAGCTCCCGGACGAGGCGGAAGATCCCGCCGTCCCGCCCGCGGAGCACCAGCCCGACCTTCGCGCCGGGGGCCGCGGCGAGCTGCGCCGTCCCATCGTCCGGGCTGCCGTCGTAGAAGAGGAGGCTCCGGAGGATGGGCAGCAGCGGCGCGCCGCCCTGCACCACCACGTGGCCCTGGCCGAGCTGCAGCCTGCCCTGCGGCGGATGGCCGGCGACGCCCTGGAGGATGAGCTCGACGAGATGCATGGGAGCCGATGGTAGCGGAAAGAGGCCCGCGTGAGAGGAAAGTGCACCGCAGGAACTGCCAGGGGCCGGTCCCCCGAAGGAGAACCGGCCCCTGGCATCGACCAGCAGGAGCGCCTTACGCGCCCTGGATGGTCTTCGTCTCGGCGGTGCGGACGGCCTCTTCCTTGAGGCGGGCCTTCTTACCCTGCAGCGCACGGATGTAGTAGATGCGGGCGCGGCGCACGGCACCACCGCTCACCACCTCGATCTTCTCGATCTTGGGGCTGTGCATCGGGAAGATGCGCTCCACACCGACGCCGTAGGAGACCTTGCGGACGGCGAAGGTCGAGCGGAGGCCGGCGTTGCGCTTCTTGAGCACCGTCCCCTCGAACACCTGCACGCGCTCCTTGTCGCCCTCCTTGATCTTGGAGTGCACGCGGATCGTGTCACCGGTGGTGAAGTGGGGGAGGTCCGACCGGTACTGCTTGGCCTCGATGGAGGCGATCACGGGGTTGCGCATCTTCTATTCCTCTAAGGCCACGAAAGGCCCGGCACCATACGGGAGCATACGTCGTCGGGCAAGCCCCGCGCGCAGCGGCTCACGCGTTCTCGAGCAGCTTCCTGTCCTTCTCGCCCAGCTCCAGCTGGGCGAAGAGATCGGGTCGCCGCTCCTTCGTCCGGAGGAGGGCCTGCTGCCTGCGCCACCGCGCGATCTTCGCGTGGTCGCCCGAGAGCAGGATCTCCGGCACCGTCATCCCCCGGAACTCCGGGGGCCTCGTATACTGCGGGTACTCGAGCAGCCCCTCTTCGAAGCTCTCGAAACCAGCCGATTCCTCGTTGCCCAGCACGCCGGGAACGAGCCGGGCGGTGGCGTCCACCACGCTGAGCGCGGCGAGCTCCCCACCCGTGAGCACGAAATCCCCGATGGAGATCTCGTCGTCGACGAAGGCGCGGATGCGCTCGTCGTATCCTTCGTACCTGCCGCAGACCAGCACCAGCCGCTCTGCCCGGTGGAGCTCGCGCGCCACCGCCTGGGTGAAGCGCCGCCCCTGGGGATCCATGAGGACCACCCGGCTCGGACCACCCATCGCCTCCCGCGCCGCCTCGATCGCGGAGACGAGGGGCTCCGGCTTCATCACCATCCCGGCGCCGCCGCCATAGGGCGTGTCGTCGGTGACCCGGTGCTTGCCGATGGCGTGGTCCCGGATGTCGCGGACCCGGACCGAGATGTGGCCGCGCTCCACCGCCTTGCCGAGGATGCTCTCTTCGAGCGGTCCCGCGACGAGCCGGGGGAAGAGCGTGAGGATCTCGAATTCCACGGCTACTCCGCCATTTCGGGCGGCGCAACCACCACCTTGCCGGCTGCCGTGTCGACCGAGAGGACGTAGGGATCGACGAAGGGGACGAAGAGCTCCCCCGCCTTCCCCCGCACCACCAGCACCGGCACGTCGGCGGTATCCACCACCTCGGCGATCGGTCCGAGCTCCTGCCCCGCCTCGTCCACCGCGGTGAGTCGAAGCAGGTCGCGCTCCCAATATTCGCCGGGCTGGAGCTTCGGGAGCTGCTCCTCCTCGAGGAGCACCTCCTGATCGCGCAGCGCTTCTGCCGCCTCGGGCGTGGTGAGTCCCTCGAGCTGGAGGAGCGACTGCCCCTTGCGCCCCGGTGCGCTGCGGACGACGACGATGCGCCGCGGGGCTGCATCGGTCGCACGCAGGTGCACGTACCGGATGCCGAGGAGCGATTCGCTCTCGGGATCGTCGAGGGTGACTGCCACCATCCCCCGGATTCCATGGGGACGGGCGATGCGCCCGATGCGAATCACGGCGGTCAGTCCAGGATTTCCAGGGTGGCCCGCTTGCCCTCGACCTCGGCCCGTGCGGCCAGCAGGGTCCGCAGCGCCTTGGCGGTGCGTCCCTGCCTGCCGATCACCTTGCCGAGATCCCCGGGGGCAACCGAGAGCTCGTACACCGTGCTGGCGCCGGGACGCTCCTCGACCTCGACGGCCTCGGGCTCGTCCACCAGGCACCTGGCGGCGTATTCGATCAGGTCGCGCACCGGTCGGACTCCGCGGATCAGGCCTCGGTGGAGGCGGTTTCCGGCTTGTGCTTCTTGAGCAGGTTGCGGACGGTGACGGTGGGGACCGCGCCGTTCTTCAGCCACTTCGAGAGCTTGTCGGTGTCGAAGGAGACCGCCTCGCTGCCCGGGTTGTAGGTGCCGACCTGGTCGAGGAAGGCGCCGTCGCGGGGGCTCCGCGAGTCGGCAGCGACGATGTGGTAGTAGGGCGCCTTCTTCGCGCCGGCGCGGCTGAGGCGCAGGTGGACTGCCATGTCTTCTTCCCTCTCCGAGCGGGCGAGGAGCCCGCTGCCTGGAATGATCTCGTCGGGCTCAAAACCCGCGAAAGCGGGGGCTTTTACCCCTACGCAAGCGCCCGTGTCAAGGTGAGAGCGCCATCGAAAGGCCCCAACCTGCGGCACTTCGGGCCGATTCCGCCGCCCCCGGCGCGGGTCAGAGCGCCCCGCCGATCGGGACACCCACGCCGAAGAGGGCCTTGAGGTCCTGATCGGTGAAGTAGATGCCGCCGCCGAGGAAGTAGTCGCGCCCGAGGAGGATGCGGCCCGTGTTCGCCTCCACGTCCCGCGGGTTGAGCACGTCGTCGACGCCGGCGGTGACGAAGAGGTGGGAGAGGAAGAGGAGGTTGAGGCTCGCCTTGACCCGCGGGTAGTCGCTCGCCGGGTTGGCGAAGTCGAAGGCGTCCATCTTGAAGACCAGGTGGTCCTCGAGAAAGTTGAGGTCGAGGCCGAGGCCGCCGGTCGACTCGATCAGGCCGAAGCGGAAGGTGGTGAAGTAGTAACGCTTGGCGAATTGCGCGGAGAATTTGAGCCGGTCCCTGGTGATCCGGATCTCCTGGTTCGCCACCTCCTCGGAACCCGGCGGGCTGCGCACCACGGTCTCGCGCTCGACGAAGCCCCGGGGATCGTCGATCACCTCGAAGAAGAAGTATTTGTCGGGCCTGGGGATGAGGCGGAGCTGGAGGTAGTTCTTCGCCCCCTCCTCGTTGATCAGGTACTCGGAGCGGAGCGCCACCTCGACCTGGATCTGGGTCAGGGTCTCGATGTAGTCCGCGGCGTCGTAGGCGGCATCGGCGATCTTGTCGCCGAGCTCCTTGTCGGAGACGAGGCGGCCCACCGTCCCCTCCCCCCGCTCGATCTTCCCGGTGATCGACTCGAGGTTCTCCAAAGATTTGTTCAGGCTGGCGACCGCATTGCGCACGCCGCCCACCGACTCGCGGAGCTCGTCCTCGTCCTCGCCGACGATCCCCTGCACCGAGGAGAGGATCTCCCGGGTCTGCTCGGTGATCAGGCGGACGTTGGTGATGATCTCGCCGACCTCGTCGTCCTTCGCCTCGGTGAGGGCGCGGATGTCGGCGGTGACCGCCTGGGTGTTGTCGAGGATCGCCTCGAGTTTCGCCGAAGAGGAAGCGATCGTGCCGTCGAGGCGCTCGGTGATCCGGTCGAGGTTGGCGATGAGATCCTTGATCGAGGTCTCCTCGCCGGCGAGGGCCTCGCGGAGCGACTCGGTGATCACCTCGACGTCATCGGTGATCGCGTCGAGGGACTCGAAGATCGCCTCGATCTGCACCGCTTCCTTGACGTTGGTGACCTCGCCGCCCGGCGGCAGCGGCTCGTCCGGTGGCGGCGCCCCTTCCGCCTGCGCGAGGCGGAAGCTCGCCGGCACCACCTGCAGGCCCCGCGGCTGCCAGAGGTTGCCGGCGGGCTCCACGTTCCGCTCCTGCGGCGCGCCGGGATTCAGGTCGAGGACGAAGTCGCCCAGGAGCGAGGCGCTGCGCTTGGCGAGGACGGCGTTCGGGTAGACCGGCACGTCGGAGCGCACCGTGAAGAAGACCCGGGCCTTCCCGTTTTCGAGCTGGATGCGGGTGATCTCGCCCACCGCGATCCCGGCGACGCGGACCTGGGTCTTGGGCGCAAGGCCGGACGCATCGGCGATCACCGCCGAATACTCGGTCATCTCGCCCTTCAACCCCTGGTCCTGGATGAAGGAGAGGAAGACGAAGAAGGCGACGAGGCCGAGGACGACGAGGACGCCGACCTTCACGGATGTGGCGAGGTTACGCAAGGACGCTCAACCTATTGCCTGCCGAACCACATCTGCAAGAACTCGCGGACGTGGGGATGGGTGGACTGCCGCACCGCTTCCGGTGGGCCGTAGGCGACGATGCGCCCGTGGTGGAGAAAAGCCATCTGGTCGGCGACCTTGAAGGCCGAGCCGATGTCGTGGCTGATGACGACGCTGGTGACGCCGAGCTCCCGCTTGGCGTCGAGGATCATCTCGTCCACGTTGTCGGTGGTGATCGGATCGAGGCCCGTGGTGGGCTCGTCGTAGAGCACGATCTTCGGGTCGAGGACCACCGCCCGCGCCAGGCCCACGCGCTTGCGCATGCCGCCCGAGAGCTCCGCCGGAAATTTGTCCTCGATCCCCACGAGACCCACCAGCCTGAGCTTCTCCGCGACGATCTCCCGGATCTGCTTCTCGGAGAGATCCTTGCGGTGCTCCCGGAGGGGAAAGGCGACGTTGTCGAGCACGGTCATCGAGTCGAAGAGCGCCGCCATCTGGAAGACCATGCCGAATTTGCGCCGGACGTCGTTGAGCTCGCGGCGCTTCAGCCGGGTGATCTCCTGCCCGTCGACCAGCACCTGGCCGGCGTCGGGGTGGAGCAGGCCGATCATGTGCTTCATCAGCACCGACTTGCCCGAGCCCGAGCCGCCGAGGATCACCGTGGTGGTCCCCGGCATGCAACGCAGGTTGATCCCCTTGAGGACGTGGTTCGAGCCGAAGGATTTCTCGAGGTCGATGACCTCGATCATCGGGCGCTCCGCCATCAATCCCACCAGGGCACCATCAGCGCGGTGAGGAAATAGTCGCTGACGAGGATGAGGACCGAGGAGAGCACCACCGCTTCGGTGGTCGCCTCGCCGACGCCCTTGGCGCCGCCGCTGGCGTTGAACCCCTTGTAGCAGGCGATGGTGGTGATCATCAGGCCGAAGATCCCCGCCTTGATCATGCCGCCGAAGACGTCGGCGAGATCGACCCAGGTCTGGATCCGCGACCAGAACTGCGCCTCGCTGATCCCCTGCACGTGCACGGCGATGAGGTACGAGCCGAGCAGGCCGATCAGGTTGAAGACCATGCAGAGGATCGGCACGGTGAGCAGCCCCGCCAGCACCCGGGGAACGAGCAGGTAGTGGCGCGGATCGACCGCCATCGTGGCGAGGGCATCGATCTGCTCGGTGACCCGCATCGAGCCCAGCTCGGTGGCGATGGCCGAGCCCGCCCTGCCGGTGACCATCAGGCCGGTGAGCACCGGCGCCAGCTCACGGGTCAGCGCCAGCGCCACCGTGGCGCCTGCGAGCGATTCCGCGTCGAAGAGACGGAAGGCGATGGCGAGCTGCATGCCGAAGACTGCGCCGGTGAAGAAGCCGGTGAGCACCACCACGAAGATCGAGCCGACGCCCACCGCCTCGCAGGAGGCGAGCAGGTTCCCGAGGCGATAGGGGGGCCGCAGCGCCTGCGCGAAGACCTCGAACGCCAGCAGCGTGATGCCGCCGAGGTCCGAGAGCACGCGCAGGATCGCGGTGCCGATCCCGCCGAAGAAGCCGTGGAGCGCTGTACCGAGCTGGCCCAGGGGCGTTCCTCACTGCCCCGGGCGCGGTTTCAGCCGCCGACGAACCGGCGGGGCACCCGGGGACCGATGCCACAGAAGATCTCGTAATGGATCGTCCCCGTGTGTGCGGCAAGTTCTCCAGCGCCGATATTTTCGCCACCCTGGCAACCGAGCAACACCACCTCGTCGCCGACGGCGGCGCCGGGGACCTCGGTCACGTCGACCATCATCTGGTCCATGCAGACGCTTCCGACGATCTTCGTCCGCCTGCCACCGACCAGGACCTCGCCGGTGTTGGTGAGCGCCCGGGGGTAGCCGTCGGCATACCCCACCGGCAGGGTGGCGATGACCGACGGCCGCGGTGCGGTCCAGCGGGAGCCGTAGGAGATCGGGGTCCCCTCGGGCACGGTCTTGAGGTGGGTGATCGCGGTGGTCCAGCGGAGCACCGGCCGCAGGGAGATCTCGCCGCTGAAGCGCGGGCTGGGCATCTCGCCGTAGAGCATGATCCCCGGCCGCACCAGGCTGCCGTGGGCGTCGGGCTTCGCCACGGTGGCGGCGCTGTTGGCGAGGTGGAGCCAGCGGGGTCCCAAGCCGCGCTCCCGCATCAAGGTGGCGGCTGCGGTGGCCCGCTCGATCTGCCGTGCGGTCAGGGCGGAGTCGGCGAGATCGGCGTTGGCGAAGTGGGTGGCGAGCCCCTCGAGGACCACGCCGTGGCTCTTCGCCGCGTCGAGGAAGGCGGGCAGGTCCTCCGGCTGCACGCCAATCCGGCCCATGCCGGTGTCGAGCTTGAGGTGGGCCACCGCCTCGCGGCCCAGCGCCCTGGCAGCAGCGGCGAGCCCCTCGAGGTGCTCGGGCCGGAAGACCACCGGCGTGAGATCGTGGCCGACGAGCAGGTCGAAGCGATCGCCGTAGGCGCCGCCGAGGACGAGGATCGGCGTCTCCACGCCGGCGCCGCGGAGCTCGAGCCCCTCCTCGGTGAGGGCGACGCCGAGGAAGCCGGCGCCCTCGCGCTCCAACCGCCTGGCGCAGGGCACGGCGCCGTGTCCGTAGGCGTCGGCCTTGACCACCGCCAGGACCTCGGCCCTCGCGTAGGCCTTGAGCTGCCGGAAGTTCCAGGCCAGCGCGTCGAGATCGATGGTGGCGAGGGTGGGCCGGATCGGGCTGCCGTCCCAGGTGGGACGGGGCAGCCGCAGCGCGATGGGATTTGCCTGCCGGGCCATGGAGCTCCTTCTCGACATCCGGGGTATCCCGGCGTCTCCGCAGCGTCAAGGAACGCGCGTTGGGCTGGAAACGCCCTCTCCTGCCAACCGAGCAAGCGCCGGGCCATTTTCGGTTCGGCAAGCATTCCGGCCCTTTGGGCGGGCGACACCCCGCGGGCCGCGTCCCGGCAGCCGCACGCTGTGGCAGCAACGACAACACCCCGACCGCGGTGATTGTTTGCGATGGAGCGATCGTTTAGGGTGCGCGCCCTTTCGCTTCCAAGGAGCACATCGTGGCTGGACATCGGGTCGGGGGAGACGTCGACGCGTACTGCACCAAGTGCAGGATGATCCTCGGACACACCATCATCGCGATGGTTGCCGACAAGATCGCCAAGGTACGCTGCAACACCTGCCAGGGGCTGCACGCCTACAAGGCAGGCCCCCCGGGCACCAGGACCGCGTCGTCGCGCGCCCCCGCCGAGGGCCGCACGCGCCCTGCAGCGGCCCGGCCCGCGCGGGAGAAGGTGGAGACGCGTCCCTTCGAGGAGCTCTTCGCCGGCCGCGACACCTCCGACGCGAAGCCCTACTCGCCCCGCGAGCGCTTCGTCGAGGGGGAGATCCTCGCGCATCCCACCTTCGGCCTCGGGCTGGTGAAGAACGCCCGCCAGGACAAGGTGGAGGTGATCTTCAAGCTCGGGGAGAAGACGCTGGTCCATGCCCTCCCCGGCGGGCCGAAGGCGCCGGTGAGCTTCGCCAAGCCGGGCCGCCGCGAGGAGGGTGCCGCCTCCACCAGCGGCTCCGCAGCGGACAAGCCGCCCCCGGGGCAGCCCACCGGCCTCCACGTGGTGCACAACGAGCCGCTCACCGAGATGCCCCAGCGGGACGTCGACGCTGCCGATGCGGACGGCGCCGCCCTCGAAGAGACGGTCCGCGAGTAACCGCCCGCTTCGTGCGCGCACCAGCGGGTCGGTCCGCAGGTGCGCGCGCTGCCGGGTTGAGGCCGTCGCCCGCAGCGGCTCCTGCTCCGGCCGCTGCACCGGCGTGCCGGCGAGCGTCGCCTCGTAGAGCCTGTCGAAGTGCCGGGCCATCGTCTCGATCTCCAGGTTCGCCTCCACGAAGCGCCGCGCCGAGGCGCCGAGCCTCTCCCGCATCGCGCCATCCGCGAGCAGCCGCTCCAGCGCGTCGGCCACCCGCGCCGGCGCCCGGGGCGGAACGAGCAGGCCGAGGTCCCCGTCGGCGATCAGCTCGGGGCTGCCGCCCACCGCGGTGGCGATCACGGGCAGGCGTGCGGCCATCCCCTCGATCACCGAGTTGGAGAGGCCTTCCGCGTAGCTGGACGAGATCAGGATTTCGCTGCGGGCGAGGATCGCCGGGATGTCGGTGCGGTGGCCGACGAGGTGCACGCGCTCCTCCATCCCCAGCTCCCGCGCCCGCGCGGCGATCGGGGCACGGCGCTCGCCCTCCCCCACCAACAGCAGGTGCACGTCGGGGAAGCGATCGCGGATCGCCGCGAGGCCCTCCACCACGTCGTGCTGCCCCTTCACCGGGTGGAGGTTGGCGACGACGGTCACCATCCGGGCGCCGTCGGGAACCGGCAGCGGCGCTGCGAGGGGCTGGCGCTGCCGGCGGTCGAAGCGATCGAGGTCGATGCCGTTGAGCACCACCTCGATCCGATCCGGCGCGATGCCCTCCTCCTCGATCAGCTGCCGCTTGATCGCCAGCGCGTTCACCTGCACCCGGTCGGCGAGCCTGGTCACCCAGCGCAGCGCCTGGCGGCGCCGCGGTCCGTGCCAGTGGGCGAGGTCGAGGCGGCTCACGATCACCTTCGCCCCGGCGAGGCGCGCCGCCGGGACCGCGAGCAGGTTGGTGTAGAAGTCCTGGGCGTGGACGAGCTTCACGCCCTGCAGGCGCATCCACGCGGCGAGTCTGCCCACCGCGGCGAGGGTCGCCGGATGGGCGAACGAGCCCGCCAGCGGGAACTCCTTCGGCTCGAGGCCGAGGCGCTGGAACTCCGAGAGATGCGGCCCGGCCTTCTTGAGCGCCGCCACCAGCGGCTGCCAGCGGCGGAAGTCGGTGCTGCGCACGCGCTCCACGAACTGCCCCTCGGCGCCGCCGATCCCGAGGATGTTGACGAAGTGGAGGATGGGGGTCGTGCCGTTCTTGCGCATCGTGATTCAGGCTCCGTGTCCGTGACGGTTGGCTGCTGCCAGCTGCCGCTCCCGGCGCGCGAGGCGCTCTGCGGCGGTGGCGAGGCCGAGCAGCAGGAAGAGGAAGAAGCTGAGCATGAAGCCCGCGAACATCTGGCAGACCAGGTAGCCGGCCAGTGCGGCGACGATGCCGCGGGCTTCCTCGGGTACCGGTGAGGGCGGTCTCGTCGCCCGCCATGCGCCCCAGGTGCAGGCGGAGAGGAGCACCAGGAAGGCCAGCAGCGCGGGGATGCCGAGCTCCGCCGCCACCTCGAGGATGAGGTTGTGGGCGACGTAGGCGTGGGCCCCTGCCTCGCCCGGCGCGTAGGTCGCCCATGCGGCGAGGAAGGCCGAGGCGCCGACGCCGGTGAGCGGCCTGCGCTCGAGGATGTTGGCGGCGGTCTGCCAGGCGTAGATGCGGCCCATCGCCGAGGCGTCCTCGGTGTAGCTGGCGATCGTCTCGGTGCGGTTCCAGAAGCGCTCGGGCGCGAGGAAGAGGAGCGAGACCACCACGCCTGCCACCACCGCGAGGGAGCGGATCCGCCGGTTTCCGCCGGCGCCGGTGAGCAGGTAGACGAGGAGCCCCACGCCGAGGCCGAGCGCCGCGCCGCGGCTGTAGGTCACCACCACGCCCCAGATCTGCAGGCCCACCGCCGCCAGCGCGAGGAAGCGCAGCACCGGGTTCTGCAGCCGCGCCCGCATCGCGAGGAGGATCATCGACGAGGCCACCAGCGCCATCGAGAGGCGGTTGGGATCGAGGAAGGTCCCGGTCCAGCGGGCGCGATAGCCTTCGAGGAGGTTGGTGCCGGTGAGGTAGTTGGAGACCGCGTAGTACGCTGGCACGCAGCCGGCGATGGCCACGGCCCAGGCCACCTTGCGCAGCCGCTCCGGCTTGTCGAGGAGGCTCGCCGCAGCGACGTAGACGAGGCCCATCTTCAGGGCCTCGTTGCCGGCCCACCGGCTGATCGCGGGATCGAGGCTCCAGAGCTGCGAGGCGACGGCGGCGGCGAGGAAGCCGACGAGGCCGAAGACGCGCAGGCCGCCTGCCGTCGGCGCAGCGCCGCCGAGGACCCAGCGGGCCACGAGCCCGGCGCTCATCATCGCCGCGGTGAGCACACCCACCCGCAGCGGCTCGAGCACCGGGAAGATGTACTGCGGCAGCGCGTAGATCGTCACCGCGAAGAGGGCGACTCCGAAGACGCCCACCCGGGCCGCCAGCGAGACGGAGTTCCCGCGGAACGGTGCTGGCGTCCCCCGGGGAAGCGCGTCGGCGTTGTGCATCGAGTCCTCCAGGAAGCTTGCGTGGGGCGGATCGAAGTGGGCCTCGAGGGGTGCGGTGCCCCCTTGGCCTACATCGCCCCACGGCGACAGAGACGATGTGCATCGCCGTGCCGCGGTCGCAGTTGCGCCGCGGTCGCGAGGCCGCGGCTTCTCATCCGGGAGCAGCCGATGCGCGAGGCGTGCCGAAGCACAGGAGGCCCGCCGAGCGCCCTCGCCTACATGTAGGCCTCCTCTCGGGTGGGGAGCGCGACGGCCCTGCAGGGAAAGGTTTTTCCCGCTTTTTCCTCGCGTTTTCTCTGCTTGCGCCTACGCCGGCGGTGGAGGTGGGCACGTGTCGGAGGCCGGTGGCGGCGCTCGCACGCCGACCGGTTCGGGGGGAAGAGCCTCACGGATGTTCGGGTTGCATGCGGCGCAACGACGAACGAGCCCACCGCGCGGTGCCGCCCTCCGGGAGAGCCTGCGCATCGAGGAGACTCCCGCTTGAACCAGCTCGCTTCCGCCGTCACCGCAGCCCTCGTCCTCGCAGCAGCAGGCAACGCAGCAGCAGAGGCCACCGCCACCCACACGCTGATCAAGCTGCAGCCCCGCGACGCGGCGCCCACCGGCAAGGTGGCGCGCATCGCCGCCGCCGCCAACGAGATCGAAGCCTTCCAGGCGGTGGTGGCCGGTGGCGAGGCGGGCCTCACCGGCGTCTCCGCCGCCATGTCGGACCTGGTGGGACCTGCCACCATCCCCGCGGCGGAGGTGATGCTCTACCGCGCGGCCTACATCGACGCGCGCAACCTCTCCGACGCCAATGCCCGCGCCGGCCTCACCCCCGACGCCCTCGTGCCCGACGTCGACCGCTACTACGGCGAGAAGCGCAACGCCTTTCCCTTCGACGTGCCCGCGGGCGAGAACCGTTCGGTCTGGGTCGACGTGCACGTGCCGCAGGGCACGCCCGCCGGCACCTACCAGGGCACGCTGCGGATCACCGCTTCCGGCGGCTTCACCCAGGACGTCGCCGTCGAGCTCGAGGTCTTTCCCTTCGAGCTCCCCTCGACCCCGCGCTACCGCAGCTCCTACGGCCTCTCCTGGAACGCCACCAGCCAGGCCCACCACGGCGACGTCTGGGCCAACGGCGACGACGCCAGATACGACGAGCTGCGCGTGCTCTACGGCATCGCCGGCCTCGACAACCGGATGAGCTTCTCCGGGGTGGTCGGCGCCACCGTCCCCGGCACCGGCGGCAACCTCGACTTCTCCCGCTACGATCGCGTCTACGGCCCGCTCCTCGACGGCACGGCGAAGACGCGGCTGCCCGGGGCGAAGCTCACCGCCATCGAGGTCTGGCAGAAGGATCCGCAGGCCGCCGACTACGCAGCGTGGGCGGCGCACTTCAAGGAGAAGGGCTGGTTCGACGCGCTCTTCGACTATACCTGCGACGAGCCGCCGCTGACCTGCGAGTGGAGCGACATCAAGCCCCGGCAGGACCGGGTGCACGGCGGTGATCCGCAGATGAAGTCGCTGGTCACCACCACCGTCGGCCACCTCCGGGAGCACGGCCTCTACGAGTCGACCGACATCATCGTGCCGGTGGTCAACTTCGTCGAAGGCAAGGACGGCGCGTACGCCGGCGATCAGTCGGCGCAGTACCGCCAGGCCGCTGCAGACGGCAAGACCGTGTGGATCTACTCCTCCTGCATGAGCCACGGCTGCGGCGGCACGGTGGGCGGCGAGTACGAGGATCCCGCGCTCAAGGGCTGGCCCTCGATGGCGATCGATCACACGGCGCTGCAGAACCGTGCGCTCCCCTGGGTCGCGTACAAATACGGCTTCACCGGTGAGCTCTACTGGGACTCGGCCTACGCCTTCGTGACCAAGAGCGATCCCTGGGTCGACCAGTGGGACTTCAGCGGCAACGGCGACGGCACCCTGCTCTACCCCGGTACCCCCGCGAAGATCGGCGGCACCACCCACATCCCGGTGGAGTCGATCCGCATGAAGCAGGTCCGTGACGGCATCGAGGATTACGAGTACCTCGCCGAGCTGGCGAAGTACGACGCAGCAGCGGCGGACCGCTTCGCCTCCGAGCTCTTCCCCCACGCGTGGAGCGCCGGTGACATCACGCCGGATCAGCTGCTCGCCACCCGCCGGGCCATCGCCGCCGAGATCGCCCGGCACGTGGCGCCCGCCGGGACGCCCTCCACGCCGACCCGCCCGAGGGACGGCGGCGGGAGCTCCATCGCCGTGCCCGGCACCTCCAGCGGTGGCGAAGGGATCAGCGGCGGGGTGGGCGGCGCGAAGGCCGGCGGCTGCTCCAGCAGCGCTGCAGGCCCCGGGGCGCTCTCGGCGGTGGTCGTGGCGCTCGGCGCCGTGATCCGCCGCAGGCGCCGCGCCTGATCCAGCGCTGAAGACCGAAGGCGCCGCCTCCCTCCTTGCAGGGAAGCGGCGCCTTCGCGTTCCTACTCGAGGTCGGTTATCGCCACCACGCGCCGCTCACCCTCGATCCCCGCAGCCTTCAGCCCCGACTCGATCGCCTTGCGGTCGCCGACGAGCACCAGGCCCCAGGGCTGCGCGAAGAACCATGCACGGGCAGCGGCATTCGCCGCGGCGGCGGTGACCGCGGCGAGCTTCGCCCGGTAGGTCGAGACCCAATCGGCAGGGAGCCCGTAGAGGAGCAGCTCCCCCAGGGCCGCGGCGATCTGATCGTTGGTCTCGAGGCGCAAGGGGTAGAGGCCGGCGAGGTAGCTGCGGCTGCGCTCCACCTCGACGTCCGCGAGCCCCTCGGTGCGGGCCTTCTCGGCCTGGGCGAGCAGCACCTGGAGCAGCTCGCCCACACTCTCGTTCTTGGTGAACGACTTGAAGACGAAGAAGCCCGCGCCCCGCAGCTGGAGGAAGCGGGTGCCGACGCTGTAGGAGAGGCCGCGGTTCACGCGGATCTCGTCGACGAGCCGCGAGGTGAAGCCGCCGCCGAAGGCGCCATTGGCGACGGTCGCCGGGAAGTAGACCGGATCGTTCTTGCCGGTGAAGGCCGGCGCGACGAAGCGGACCTGCACCTGCGTGGCCTGCTCCTTGTGCACCACGAGGATGCGGTTGCGCTGCAGCGCAGCGGCGGCGGGCGCCGTGATCTCGGCGGGCGCCTTCGTGGTCCAGGCGCCGAAATGCTTCTTCGCCAGCCTGCGGACCTCCTGGGGATCGACGTCGCCGACGACGATGAGCGTGGCGCGTTCGGGCGCGTACCAGGTGCGGTGGAAGCGCTGCAGGTCGGCCCGCCTCAGCGAGCCCACTGCCTTGCTCGTGCCGGCGGTGGGCAGCGCGTAGGGATGCCCGGCGGGCAGCACCGTGCGGAGCATCGCACGGTCGGCGACGACCGAGGGCTCGTCGAGCTCCTGCGCCAGCTCGGCGAGGACGCGGCGCTGGTGGGTGTCGAACTCCTTCTTCGGGAAGGTCGGGTGCAGCGCCACGTCCGCCACCAGCTCCAGCGCCAGCGCGAGGTTCTCGCTGGTGACGCCGGCGGTGATCGCGGTGGCGTCGGGGCCTGCAGCAGCCTCGAGGTGCCCGCCGACGTATTCGATCGTCTCGTGGATCTCGTCGGCGCTGCGGATTTCGGTGCCGCGGCGGAGGAGCGCGGCGGTCATCGAGGCGAGGCCCGCCTGGCCTTGCGGATCGTGGGCGCCGCCCACCTCGACGAGGAGCTCGACGCTGGCGAGCGGCAGCTGGTGCCGCGGGGCCACGATCAGGCGCAGGCCATTGGGGAGGCGGAATTCCTCGTAGGGCGGGAGATGGACCGCAGCGGGTGCAGGGGCTGCGGAGGCCTTGGAAGAGAAGGAACGCATGTCGTTGGCCACCTGGTGTCCTGATCAGCGGGTACGGCGCTTCGCGGTCGCGGCGCGGGTGGTCGTCTTCGTGGCGACGCGTTTCTTCGCGGGCGCCTTCGTGGCCCTGGCGGAGACCGCCTTCACCTTCGCCTTCACCTTCGCCCGCATCGTCGCCGCGGGCTTCGCCTTCGGCTTGGCCTTGGCCTTGGCCTTGGCCTTGGCCTTGGCCTTGGCCTTGGCCTTGGCCGCCTTCGGCCTGCGCTTCGGGGCGGGGGCCTCTTCCTCGGTGGCGGTGGGCACCAGCGTGACCACCGAGCGGTTCTTCGGATCGAAGGTCGCCGCCGCCACCCGCTTCACGTCGGCGTGGGTGATCGCCCCGTAGCGATCCAGCGTGCGCAGGCTCTCGCGCCAATCGCCGAGCAGCGTCTCGTAGTTGCCGATGGCGTGGGCCCTGCCGTTGTTGGTGGCGATCTCGTGGAGGAAGTGGGCGCGCAGGGTGTTCTTGGCCTTCTGCAGCTCGAGGTCGGTGATTCCCTCCGCCGCCACCCGGGCCAGCTCCTCGTAGATCGCCTTCTCCACCTTTCTCGGATCACTGCCTGGCTGCAACTCGGCGAAGACGAGGAAGACGGAAGGATCGATCCGCCAGCCGAAGTCGACCATCACGTTGGTCGCGATCTCGTCCTTGTAGACGAGGCGGCGCGTCAGCCGCGACGAGTCGCCGATCGAGAGCGCCGACTGGATCACGTCGAGGACGAAGGTGTCGGCGTCGCGGGCCTTCGGCGCCCGGTAGCCCAGCATCAGCGCCGGGGCCTGGCTGGGGAAGTGGACCTCGGCGCGGCGCTCACCCTGCGCCTCGGGCTCGGCGTCGATCACCTCGGGGACCGGCGGCCCCGCGGGGATGTCACCGTACGCGCGCTCGATCATCTCCAGCGTGCGGGCGGGGTCGAGGTCCCCGACCGCGACGAGGATGGCGTTGTTGGGCGCGTAGTAGGTGCGGAAGAATTGCAGGGCATCCTCGCGGCCGATCGCGTTGATGTCCTCCATCCAGCCGATCACCGGCCAGCGGTAGGGATGCGCCCGCCAGACCAGCGTGCCCAGCGCCTCGTCGAGCATGCCGACGATGTCGTTGTCGACGCGGAGGCGCCGCTCCTCCTTCACCACCTCGCGCTCGCTCGCGAGGAGCTGCGGGTCGAGGGCCAGCGAACGCATCCGATCCGACTCGAGCTCGATCACCGTGGGGAGCGCGTCCGAGGCGAAGTCCTCGTAGTAGGCGGTGACGTCGTTCGAGGTGTAGGCGTTGGACGATCCGCCGGCGCTCTCGAGCACGCGGTCGAATTCCTTGGGGCCGTATTTCGCCGCCCCGTTGAACATCATGTGCTCGAAGTAGTGGGCGATGCCGGTGATCCCGGGGCGCTCGTTGCGCGAGCCGACGCGGAAGAAGGTGTAGTAGCTGATCGTGGGAACCGCGTGGTTCTCCACCAGCCGCACCCGCAGTCCATTGGCGAGCGTGTGCTCGTGGACCTGGAAGAGGTTGGGATCGATCGGCCGGGGCTTGCCGGCACGGGGCTTCTTCGCTGCGCTGCTGGGGGCTGCGGTGGTGCTGCGCGCCACGGGCTCTCTCCTTGCGCGGGGGCCGCGAAGGAGCCGCTCGGCCTCGAACCTTCACGGGGGCCCGCAGGGGTGCCGCGGACCATAGGCATCGCGGATCCGGAGCGTCAAGGCGCCGCAGGGCCGTCCGGACGTGCGGCCCTCGTTCGTTCTATCCTCCGTTCACCACCCACGGGAGGATTCATCGATGCGGCTCCACGCCCTCATGCTGCTCACGCTCGCACTGGCCGCCTGCGGCTCGAACGACGAGGAGGCGGGCCGCAGCTGCACGCCGTCGCCGCTCCTGGACGACGACTGCGGCGGCACCTCGCTCTGCGTCCCCGATGCGGACGACCCGGCGGTGGGCACCTGCGCGCAGATGCGGGCCTGCGATCCCGACGGCAGCTGCCCCGTCGGCAGCGAGGGCGCGGTCTGCAGCGAAGGGATCGTCGAGCGCGAGGAGGCGATCTGCCTGCGGGGGCTGTGCAGCGCGAGCAGCGATTGTCCGTCGGGCTTCGTCTACGACAGCCTCTCCGGCGTGGTGGGCGTCTGCACCGAGTCGGGCGAGGTCGACGCCCCCTGCGAGAGCCAGGCCGATTGTGGTAGGGGCCTCGAGTGCCTGCAGCCCTACCGCGGCGCCGATTTCAGCGTCTGCGGCGATCCGACCCCGCCGGCCGACGGCAGCTGTCTCTACGACGTGCACTGCGGCGCCGGGGCGTTCTGCGAGTTCGAGACCGACGCCTGCCTGAACGGCAGCGGCATGTACTGCAGGGCGGACGAGGACTGCATGGCCAACGAGCTCTGCAGCCGGAACGGCAGCTGCTACGTGCCCTGAACCGCTGCAGCCCCTGCGTCGGCCCAGGGGACGCGCGCCAGCTCGGTGACGCGGGCCACGGCCTGCGCCGCCACCTCGACCTCGGCGGCGGGCCGCTCGCCGAAGCCGAAGACGCCGGTGTCGTGGACGACCACGAGCTCGGCCCTCGCGCCGGCGGGGCGGACGGAGACGCAGCGCAGCCGCTCGAAGACGATCTCGGCGCCCTCCGGCAGGAAGATCCGCCGCTCGGAGCCGTCGACGCTGATCCCGCCGCGGGAGAGCCCGCGCCGCAGCGCGTGGGCCACGTAGATCAGCGTGAAGTCGACGAGGCCGGCGATCATCCAGGCGACCGGGTTGGAGGCGCCCTCCTGCAGCAGCGTCGCCAGGGTGATCCCGAGGACGAGGGCGGTCGCCGCCCAGGCGAGGCCCGCTGCCAGCGCGCCGTCCGCCCTGCGGAAGACCACGCGAAAACCCTCGTCCTCTGCCAAGGCGAACCGGCCGCGGAGGGGCCGGAGAAGCTCGTGCTCGTGCTCGTCGCTCATCGCCTCCTACCTACCACAGCGCAGGGGCCGGATGCGGCCCCTGCCAGGCAGGCGGGCGCAGGCCGTCACTCGATCGCGAGCTCCCAGAGGCTGCCGCCGTCGGTGGCGGCGACCAGGCGATCGCCCACCCGCTCCAGCTCGTAGACCGGCGCGGGGAGCTCGTTGCCCAGGGGCACCCAGGTGGCGCCGCCGTCGATGCTCGCCCAGACCGTGCGGTCCGCGGCGATGGCCTCCTGGCGCGGGGCAACGGCAGCGACGAGCACACCCTCGATCCCCTCGAGGTCGCGGATCCACGACGCCTCGGGGAAGCTCGCATCGACCGCCGTCCAGCTCGCGCCGCTGTCGTCGGAGTGCCACAGCGGCGCGGTCGTGCTGCTCGACGAGGTGGCGAAGAGGCCCCCGCCCCGGCCGGCTGCGGTGAAGTTGCCGAGGGTGGTGTCGGTAGGGACCAGCTCCCACGTGGCGCCGCCGTCGGTGGAGCGGGCGACACCGCCGGAGAGCGTCTGCCCAAGGACGACGTCCTCGAAGGAGGCGAGTTCGAAGATGGACGGGCGCCGGTCGCTGCCGTCCCAGGCCGTTCCGATCACCGGAAGCGCCTCGTGCGCGTACTCCCAGCCGCGGCCGCCGTCGACCGAGCGCCACAGCTCGTCGTCGAAGGTGGCGAGCACGTCGCCCTCCACCAGGGTGAAGTTGCCGCCCGACCAGAAGTCGTACGGCGCCTGGTGGACGCGCGAGAAGCTCTGCCCATCGTCCAGCGACCAGAGCAGCTCGCGATCGCCGACGGCGAGCCACCTGCCGTCACCCAGCGCCGTCGGCGAGCCGAGGCCGTCGAAGGTCGGCGCCTCCGCCCAGGTGCCGTCGGCCTGCAGGCGGAGCGCACGCGCCGCTGCGGTCTGCGCGATCATCTCGCTCCCGTCGGTGCGCAGCACGAAGACGCGGGTCCGGGGGCTCTCCACGGCGACGCGGTCGAAGCCCTGCCCTGCCTCGTCCCAGCGGAAGAGCAGCTCCTCCGTGGCGACGAAGAGGCTGCCGCCGCCGGCAGCGACGGCGCCGATCTCGCCGGGAAGCCCGCTCTCCACGGAGGCCCACCCGCTGCCATCCCAGCGGAAGAGCCCGGCCCGTGCCAGTGCGTGCAGCCCCGCGTCCGTTGCGACAAACCGGTCGCCGAGGCCCCGCGTCTCCGAGGCGGGCAGCACCGTCTCGGTCCACGTCGCGCCGCCGTCCACCGAGCGATGGATGCGGTTGTTGCTCATCGCGAAGATCGCCCCCTCGTAGCTCGCGAAGTGCGTCGCAGCAGCGAGCATGTCGGTCCCAGCGACAGCGTCCCAGGTTGCGCCGCCGTCGGTGCTCCGCACCAGCGCGCGGGCGCCGTAGAGGTCGGGGGTGATCATCACGTTGCCGGAGACGAAGAGCGTCTCCACCCCGTGGTCGAGCGGCAGCTCAGCCGCCTCGCTCCAGGTGGCGCCCCCGTCGTCGGTCCGCTCGGCCCAGACCCGCTGCTGCGCCTGGTGCACGGCGTAGACCGCGTCGCCGTCCACGGCGACCGCCTCCACCGTGCTGCTGACGAACGACCAGCTGCTGCCCCCGTCGGTGGAGCGGTAGAGCCCCACGTAGTCGACCTGGAGGAAGAGCGCCTGCGGGGTCTCGACGAGGGCACCGATGTTCCCCGGGTTCTGCAGCACCGGCTCCCAGGTGCTGCCGCCGTCGCTGGAGCGCAGGAGATGGGCGCCGCCGCCGGCGAAGAGGGTGCCGTCCCCGAGGGCGAAGAGCGCCGTGCCGATCGAGACGCTCTGCGGCGCGTCGGCCAGCGCCCAGGTGCCGGTGCCGTCCCAGGCGCCCGGCGCCACCGTGCCGCCCGTTCCCCCGGCACCGGCCACACCTCCTGCGCCGCCACTGCCACCGGCGCCGCCGGTGCCGCCCACGCCGCCGGCGCCGGCGGTCCCGCCTCCGTCACCGCCCACGCCACCGCTGCCGCCTACCGCGCCGGTGCCACCGACACCGCCGACACCGCCGACGCCACCGGCACCGGCACCGGCACCGGCACCGCCGCCTTCGTCGGGCAAGGAGTTCGCGTCCACCGTACAGGCCGAGAGCAGCAACGCAGCGGCACAGGCCGCCGTCTTCGGGATGCGGCGCATCTTTCCCCTCCGGGGTTGGAATGAAGCGAGGCTACGCTCCCCCACCCGGAAGGCCCACCCCCCGCGGCCGTATTCTGTATACAGCCGCGAGTACACACCCCCCAGACGCGAGAAAGGCCCCGGATCGCTCCGGAGCCCTTCTTCTACGCCGGCAAGTCGTATCCCGGATCAGCCGCCCGAGGGACGGAAGACGAAGGGATAGGTGATCACCGCGATGCCGCCTCCCTTGGGTGCCGGGAAGTTCCAGCTCTTCACGCGGGCGTTGATGCAGCTCGCCACCCGCGCGTTGTTCAGGCTGGAGCTCACCGTGCTCACCTGGGTCACCCGCCCCTGCGAGCCGATCACCCACTTCACGGTGATCTTGCCGCTCATGTTGGGCTGCCGCACCAGCTCCGACTCGTAGCAGTACTTGAGCTGCGAGTGGTGCGAGTGGACGACCTTGCGGACGAGCTCCTTGTCGTAGCCGACGATGACCGCCTCGCTCGAGGAGATCTGCACGTCGGAGGAGCCCTTCTTGCCGAGGCCGCCGACACCGCTGCCGAAGGAGCCCATGCCGCCGCCGCGGCCCTTGGTGCCCACCGCGCCGACGCCGATGGTGTTGCCCACGCCGCCGCCGCCGGTGCCCGTGCCCTTGAGGCCGAGGCCGCCGAAGCCGTGGGCGTCGCCGACGCCGTTGCCGGTGATGCCGCCGATGGCGCCCTTGAGATCGCCGCCCAGGCCGCTGGTGCCGAAGATGGTGGAGAGGCCGGCGTTCTTGCCCTTGCCGAGCATCGCGAGGATGCCCTGGTTCTTCACCTGCTCCTTGTCGTTGGGATCGATGGCCCGCGGCGCCGAACGCGTGTTGCGCTTGGGAGCGTCGCGCTTGCCCATCTGCCCCTCGTCGCCTGCGGCCTTCGCCGCCATCTGGCCCGGATCCTTCGGGGCCTTGAGCGAGAGCTTGTCGAAGAAGGGGTTGTAGTGGCGCTTCGGCGCCTCGAAGAGCGTCTTCGCCCAGCGCGCCTCGTTGGAGTGGAGATCGTCCTGCCAGATGTCCGCGTCGTAGGCGCTGTTGGCAGCGCCGACGATGAGGCCGCCGATGAGGAAGGCGGCGACGACGAAGACGTTGAGGAACTGGTAGTCGAGGCGCTGCGCCCACGGCACCACCGCCTGCTTCGGCGTGGGCCGGAAGCAGACGTCGGCGCGGATGTGGCCGAGGTCGACCCAGGCAGCCTCGTGGCTCGCCAGCGGCAGCTCGTAGAAGCCGGGCTCCTCGCCGGGCCGCACCTTGCCGGCCTTCACCAGATCGGAGAGGCGCTGCGGCCCTGCGTCGCTGATCCACTCGCCGTCCATCGAGCCGTTGAACGCGAGCGTCCAGCTGCCGTCGTTGCGCTTGAGGAGCGGGAAGGCGTCGCCGGGCAGGTGCGCGGCGTCGAGCTGGAAGTCGGCCTCGACGCCGGCGCCGACGGTTACCTGGGTCTGCTCGTCGAAGTGGCCCACGGCGAGCTGGGTGTCGCCCCAGAAGAAGCGCACGTCGAGCTGAAGGGCCCGGTCGGTTGCGCTACGCGGCAGCGGGAGCGGCCGCGGGGGCGGTGCGTGGGTGGTGGACGCAGGCTGCCGCACCAGGGAGATCCGGCCGATCTTGATCTGCGGCTGCGCCCAGGCCTCGGCGACGGTGCCGGGCGAGGGCTTCGCGGCAGCAACCGCCGGCGCTGCGGTCGCCGCGGGAGCGGCAGGCTGCGCCACGTTCTGCGCCACGTTCTGCGGCGCTGCTGCGGCAACCGGCGGTGCCGGCTCCGCCGGGGCCTGGGCAGGTGCCGCGGCCTGCGGCTCAACCGCAGCCGCCGCGGCGTTCTGCGCTGCAGCCTGTGCCGCGGCGATCACCTGCGCCGCTGCCTGCTGCGCAGCGGCGAGGACCTCCGGCGGGACCTGGGGCACCACGCTCGCCACCGGCAACTCGGCGGCGGTCCCAGCCGCTGCTGCAGCGGGGGTGTCCTCGGCCTCTCCGGGCGCCTCGTCCGCAGCTGCAGCGGCAGGTGCGGTGGTGGTGGTGTCGCCAGCGCCTGCCTCTGCCTCGGCGCCGATCGCGATCTCGAGGCGGGTGGCCCCGATCTCGATCGCGTCGCCGTTCGCCAGCGCCGCCTTGCTGATCCGCTTGCCGTTGACGAAGGTCCCTTCGACCGACCCCATGTCGATCACCGAAACCTGGCCGTCTCCGGCGACCTCGATCACCGCATGGATGCGCGAGACACGCTCGTCGTCGATGCAGAGGTGCGCGGACGAGAGCCTGCCGACCTTGATGATCTCGCGGTGGAACTCTTTGGTTGCTACGAGCTGCCCGTCCCGGAGGACCCGCAGCGTGAGCGGAATGGCCATGTCGTTTGCTCCTGGCGCGCCCGGCACGAGGCCGGGCGCAGCGGGCTTCAGAGCTCGCCCACCGATTCGAGAACCTCGTCCCGGAAACTCTCGCGAACCTTGATCAGGTTGGTGTGGCGCACCTTCTGCCGTGCATCCACGTGCTCACCGTCGGGCCTGGTGAGATCGCCCTGGATCGTGTCGTCCTCGAAGTCGATGACGGTCTCCTTGGCGTACTCGACGTTCTGCTCCGCCGCGAGGGCGGGCGACGCTGCGAGCAGAAGCCCTACAACCGCCACCAGACGTGCAATCGCTGCACTAGAAGTCATCATCGGGCTCCTCCGGATCGTGCTGCGGCGCAGGCGCCGGACCAGCTTGCTGCGGCGCGGGCGCAGGCGCCAGTTCCTCTTCTGCCGCTGCGGGCTCCTCAGCCGGGGCTGCTGCAGCGGGAGCGGCCTCCCCCGACGCGTCGGCGGTCGCCTCGCCAGCGGGCTGCTCCCCGGCACCGGCGCCGCCTGCGGCCTGCGCCTCCCGCGCCGCCTCTTCGGCGGCACGCTGCGCCATCGCCTTCTCCTCCAGCTTCAGCGCGACGAGCTGCTCGCACTCGCGCAGGTCGGCGAAGACCGGATGCTCGGCGGGCAGGTTCATCGAGTTGCCGGAGATGAACTCGCGGTAGTGGGCGAGGGCCTCCTCGGGCTGGTCCTTGTGCCGGTGGAGGATCGACGCGATGCCGTACTGCGGCCGCGGGTCGTTCGGGGCGAGGACGAGCACCTGCCGGTAGCCGGCGAGGGCCTCGTCGATCTTGCCGAGGCCCCGGAGGGCGATGGCCAGATCGAGCTGCGCCCCGACGTTCTTCTCGTCGTGGCGGAGGATCGCGCCGTAGTGGCTCGCCGCCTCGTCGAAGTTGCGGGCCTCGAGGGCTGCCGCAGCCACCTTCGCCCTGGCGGGGAGATGGTCCTCGCGCAGCTGCACCACCTGCCGGTACTGCGCCAGCGCCGCGGCGGGGTCACCCTCCTTCTCGCGGATCTCGCCGAGAAGGTAGACCAGCTCCGCGTCGGTGGCCTCGTAGCCGATGCCACGCAGGGTCACCAGCTTCGCCAGCGAGAGCTGGCCGCGCTCGAGGTGGACCTGCGCCACGACCTTGTGGGCGGTGAGGTTCTTCGGCTCGCGGAGCAACGCCTCCCGGGCCAGCTCCAGCGCCCGGTCGTTGTCGCCGCCCTCGCGGTAGAGCACGGCGAGCCGCGCCCTGGCGCCGGCGTCCGCCGGGTAGGCGCGGAGCACGTTCTTGTACTGCTCCTCCGCGCCTGCCCGATCGCCAGCGTTCTCCATCAGCACCGCGAGGTTCTCGTAGGCGGCCTTGAGGGTCGGCTTGGCCTCGATCGCCCTGCGGTAGTGGCCGGCGGCCTCGTCGGGCAGGCCGCGGCGCTCGGCGATGACGCCGAGGTTGAACCACGCCTCCGCGTGGGCCGCATCCTCGTCGACCACCGTCTGGAACTTCCTGGCGAGGGCGTCCCAGTCGACGACCTTGAGGGCGAGGCCGTCGTTGTAGGCCCGCACCGCGTCGCCGAACTTCCGCTTCGCCGCAGGCGAGATCTCGCGGGGCTTGTCCTCGCCGGTGGGACGCTCGACGGCGACCGGTCCGGCATCGACGGCGCCGGTGGTGGCGCAGCCGGTCCCGAAGGCCGTCGCGAGTAGCAATGCTGCAAAAATCCGATTGGCTCGCATGATCAAACCCTAGGGAAGCAGGTCGGGGTCTTCGGGCTCGCCTTCCCGCGACGGGAGGGGCGGCTCGTCCACCGGTGCGGTCGGCCCATCGCCACGCACGGGCGCAGCAGCTGCTGCAGGCGCGGGGGCGCTGGGCGCCTTCTCGTTCACCACCGCGGGAACCGAAGCGTCCGGCGGCGGCGGCGGCGGGATCGGCTGCTCCTCGAGCAGGAGGCCGAGGCCCTGGCGCCGCGCGGCGACGGTCACCGCTGCGGGCTCCTCGACGAGCTTCGCGAAGCCCTCGGCGTGGCTCTGCTCGAGCATCGAGAGGGCCTCGGCAGCGCAGCTGTTGTGCACGCCGAGCTCCCGGCTCTTGGCCACCGCGGTGGCGAAGGCCTCCTGCGCCTTCGCCTCCACCGGCATCGCCTGCTCCGCCAGCGCCGCCTTGTAGAGCGACACCTCTTCCTCGCTGAAGCCACGGGGCACCGGCGCGTCGTAGAGCGCCTGGGCGAAGCTGCGGTAGGCGAGGCCGATGCGGTCGAGGGCGCAGATGCCCGGGCCCGCCGCCTTGAGGGAGACGGTCTCGGTGTAGCGCTTCTGCACCGCGAGGAGCTTCTGGCCCTTCTCCTTGAGGGCGCGGGCCATCACCTCCTGCGGCAGCCGGATCCGGATCCGCTGGTACTCGCGCCAGGTCGGCTCGGAGAGCACGAAGTGGGCGGAGGCCACCGCCTCGAGGGCAGGCGCGGAGAGACCGGCACGGGTGCGGCCCGGCAGACGCGAGTAGGTCCGCCAGACCTCCTCGTAGATCTTGTTGCGGGCGCCGATGAGGCCGCGGCTCTCCTGGATCTTCGCGATCCGGCCCTGCGCCGCGAGGCGCTTGGAGGGGTCGCGCGCCCACCGCTCCTTCTGGTAGGCCTCGAGCTGCCGCACCGCGAGGCGGCCGTTGCCGCTCTTCTCGTGGAGGTCGGCGACCGAGAGGAAGACCGCCTCGGCGTCGGCGTCGCGGGGCCAGAGCTCGAGCCAGCGCTGGCGATCGCGCAAGGCCTGGCGGTGCTGGCCGAGGGCCTCGCGGAAGATGCCGGCGTTGAAGAGCGCCGCCTTCGCCTTGCTCTCCTCGTACTTCGGCCCCTTCTCGTTCTTTGCCGGGGCGCGGCGCCCCCTGCGCTTCGGGGGCTTCGCCTGGGCTTCCCACTTCTGCGCGTAGCGCTCGTAGCTCCCGGCGGCGGCCTCGAAGTTGGTCATCTCCTCCTGCGCCGCGGCGTTCAGGTAGAGCGCCTCGGGAGCGAGCTCGCTCCGCGGGTACTCGCGCGCCAGCCGCTCGCGGACCTCGATCGCCTGCTCCGGCCTGCCCGCCTTGTGGAAGTCGACCGCGGCGTTGAAGAGCGCCTCGTCGGCGAGATCGCTCTTCGGCCAGTCGGCAACGAAGGCGAGGTAGCGGTTGCCGGCCTCGGCGTACTTCTCCTCCTTCTCGAGGAGGGCGACCATCTTGAACGAGTTGCGCTCGATGATCTGCTCGAGCTCGACCTTGAACGGCCCCCTGGCCAGGCGCGGCTCACCGTGGAAGCGCTTGGCCCACTCGTCGATCTTCTGCCAGTCCTCGAGGATGTTGTAGGAGTCGAGGACGAGGTGGGCGGAGAAGACCGCCAGCTCGTGCTCCGGGTGCTCCATCGCGATCTGCGCGAAGCGCTGCACCGCCGGCTCGAAGTGGTTGTAGCGGTACTGGATCTGCGCGGCCTTGTAGGCGATCTCCACCCGCTTGTCGCCCTGCGGCACCCAGGTCAGGTAGCTCTCGCAGGCGGTGAGGAGCGCCTGCTTCGGCGCAGGGATCGGCAGCGCCTTCTTCGGGTCGGCGTTCTTCGGCAGCGGCTCGTCGCCGAGCTTCTTCACCACCTCGTCGTGGGCGAAGATGGAGCCCTCGAGCGCCTTCACGAACCACTTGCCGGTCTCGATCTTCGCGGCCTCGTCGGCCTTGCCCTCCGCCTCGAGCTTCTTCTTCTCCTCGAGCTTCGCGATGTCGATCGCCGCGACGCGCTCGTACTCGGCTGCGGCCCAGTCGTACTTCCGCAGGTTCTCGTAGAGCAGCTCGGCGTGGAAGAAGCGGAGATCGTAGGCCTTCGGCGAGTCGGGGAAGATGGCGAGGTAGTCGTTGTAGGCCTGGCTGGAGAAGACGAAGGTCTCCTCGTGCCTGCTGCGCTTGCCCTCGTTGTGCCACGACACCGCGAGGTTGGAGAGGGTTCGCTCGGAGAGGTCACGGGCCTCCTCGAGCTTCTTCCTGTCGTCGTCGGTGCGGATCACCCCGCTCTTCTCGACGTCCTGGAAGATCTTCACCAGCAGGCGCGCCTGCTCCACGGTGATCTTCTTGTGGCCCACGCGCATCACCGCGCTCACGATGCGCGCCTGGAAGAGCGGCGCCTCGGGCGAGAGCGGCTGCTCGCGGATCAGCTGGCGGTAGACGAGCACCGCCTCCTTGTCCTGGCCGTTGTCGTAGTAGAGGCCGGCCAGGCCCTTGAGCATCCCCCACCACTCGTCGTCGCCGCCGACCTGCTGGAAGGAGGCCTTCGCCGCGGTGGGATCGCCGAAGTGGGAGTAGGCGAGGACGTAGTCCTTGCGCGCCTCGCGGATGAGCGCGGTCTTGTTGGCGTTGGCGACGTTCTGGGCCAGCTCGCCGTAGAAGACGGTCGCCTTGAATTTGTCCGCTGCGGCGGCGTAGTTGCCGAGGTTGTAGAGGCACCAGCCCTGCTTGTAGACGGCGAAGCCGTAGACCCGGCTCTCGGTGAAGGCCGCCGCCTTGGTGTAGGCGTCGAGGGCCTTCTGGAGCATGTCGCGCTTGCCGTTGGAGTTGTTGAAGTACCACTCGCCGAACGCGAGCCACGCGTCCGCGACGTACCGGGACTTCGGGAAGCGCGTGATCAGCGTCTTGTACGCCGCGAGCGCTTCCTGCTCCTTGCGGGCTTCCCAATAGTTGTGGCCGAGGAAGAAGAGCACCTCGTCCACGCGCTTGTAGTCGGGGAAGCGCTGGATCAGCTCCTTGTAGCGGAGGATGGCGCGGCCCTGGAACTCGTCGCGCTTCGCGATGAACTCCTTCTGCTCGGCGCGGGCAGCGGAGGCGCAGGCAGCGTCGCCTGCATCGTCGCAGCGCAGCGCCTTGTCCTCCTGGCGGTTGGCCTCGAAGAACCAGTAGCGCGACTCCTCCCAGTTGAGCTCCGCCAGCCGGAAGAGCAGGTCCGGCTGCTCGGGCGAGTCGCCGCCGAGGGCCACCATCTGGTCGAGGGTGCCCATCAGCTCGCGGCGCTTGTCCTTGAGCTGCAACTCCACCGAGAAGCGGAAGGTATCGTATTCGATCCCCGGGCGCTGCTCGTCGGGGGAGGTCTTCTCGCGGCTCACGTCGCCGGCGAGATCCTTCGAGGGACCGCCGGCGTCGGCCTTGCGTCCGAGCCTGGCGTCCTTCTCCGCCCGCGCTGCCACGGACGAGGGGGCGGCCCAGGCCTGCGGCGCAGGCGCGGCGGCGGCGAGAAGCAGCGCTGCAACGATGCTGTGGGTTCTCATCGGTTGTCCTTGCAGCCCTTGGTGAGCGTGTACTGGTAGGTGCCGAGCTCGTCGCGCCAGTACTCCCCCTCGTACGGCCAGTAGACGTGCTCGTCGTCGACCGCGGTGGAGTAGCGGTACTGCTTCACCACCGTGACGTTCTGGCCCTCGGCGAGCGAGGCCTCGAGGGCGTCCTTCTCGCTGGTGCCGATCTCGGCCTTGATCGCGAGGGCGCGGTAGTTGAGCTGCGCCAGCTCCCGGCGCTCGCGCTCGAGCTTGCGCTTGGCGTAGAAGCCCGCCTTCTTCTGGACCTCGACCCGCTGCGCCTCGAGATCCTGGATCAGCGTCTTCGCCAGGTCGGAGAAGCGGAAGAGGTCCCGCTTCCCACCGATCGCGTCCGCCTCCGCTTCCAGCTCGAGGATCGAGTCGTTGAGGTGCTTGAGCTCGCGATCCGAGAGCGCCAGCTTGAGGATCCGCTCGAGCATCTTCGAGGTCTCGCCGGCCTCCGTGCGGTTGGCCTTCTGGATGTCGGCGAGGACGTCGTAGTAGTCCTGCGGCGTCAACAGGTTGCCGGAGAGCACCCGCTCCAGCTCGTGGTAGAGCGGCAGGTAGGTGCGGTTGAACTCCTCGACGATCTGCGTCGCCTCGGGGTAGCGGCAATTCTCGTAGTAGATGACCGCCTTGAGGATCAGCGCCTCGGGGAAGTACTCGTCCTGGAAGAAGGGCGAGTGCAGCGTGATCATGTTGCCGAGGGCGCGCTCGTACTCGCCGAGGCGGAAGTTCGACCAGCTCGACTCGTAGAGCGACTGCAACCACTGGTCGCCGCCGCGGGCGACACGGCCGTAGTAGAAGATCGCGTAGCGGTTCTGCTTGTGCTCGTAGTGGATGCGCGCGAGCTGCATGAAGGCCTGCTCGCGCAGGGCGGGATCCTGCTGCTGGCCGGTCTTCGGGTTGAGCGCGCGGACCACGTCCTTGAAGGCCTCGACCGCAGGCTGGAACTGCCCCTCCACGTAGAGGGTGAGGCCGTCGAGGTAGCGGGCCTTCGGGTGGAAGCGCGAGTCACGGGGCACCATCGCGAGCAGGCGGCGCGCCTCCGAGAAGCTCTTCTTCGCCTCGGCGGTGTGGCCGGCGCGATCCTTCTCCGCCGCAGCGGAGGCCGCATCGAGCAGCGCCTTGCCACGGACGAAGTTGTACTTCGCCAGCAGGTAGCGGAACTCGGTCCGGTACTTCTCCGGCCACTCGGCGCCGGCGTACCTGGCGATCTCGTCGAGCACCACCGACTGGCCGGTGGTCTTGTGCGAGATGAAGAAGAGCCACTCGAGGCTGGTCGAGAAGTATTTGTGCGCCTCGCCCCGGGCCAGGATGCGCTGGAAGACCGTGAGCGACGAGTGGTAGAGGCCCATGCGGTAGAGCGACTTGGCCAGCAGGTACTCCGCCTGCTGGTGCTGCTCGATCGCCTGCGCGTCGTTCAGGATCTCCTGGAAGCCGAGGGCAGCCGCCTCGTAGTTCTCTTCCTTGAAGAGCGAGACCGCGGCGTCGAGCTTCTGCCGGTCGGCGGTCTTGCCGGTGACGTCGAACCCGTCGAAGGACATGGTCGGCGCCGGCTTTTCCGCTGCGGGCCTGGTCTGCGCTGCTGCGGGGAGCGCCGGCGGCGTCACCTGCTTCGTGGCGCGCTTCGGCGCCACCTTGCGCTTGGGCTGCGCCTTCTTTTTCTTCGGCGCAGGGGCGGCGGGCTTCTTCTCCTCGACCGGGTCGGAGAGATCGAGGCCCTCGAAGGAGATCTGGGCGTTCGCCTGGGCGGGGAGACCGACGAGGCTCGTACCCAGCGCGAAGGAGAGCGCGAGACTGAGGATGGACGTGCGCATGGCTCAGGACTCCGGGCCGTCGCCGAGAAACCAGGAAAGGCCGATGGTGAAGAGGAGCTGGTTCTGCAGATCCTTCTCCAACTCGCCGGACCGCCCGAAGACTTCGGTCTGGTAGAGCACGTCGCGGATCTCGAACCGCAGCGTGGCATTGCGGGAGACGAAGTAGCGCTGGCCCACGCCGAGGTGGAGCGCCGGGGCGATCGTCGACTCGACGGTGCTGCCGTCCGGCGGCGCCATCTTCGACTCGACGAAGCCGGCACCGACGACGCCGTAGGTGTCGAAGTGGAGCACCTTCTCGGCGAGCACCGAGATCTTGCCGTAGAGCGGCGCCCAGCTCAGATCGACGCTGCCGATCAGCCCCATGTCGCCGGGGGTCCTCGCGAGATCGTCCTTGGTGGGGACCTCGCAATTCTGGCCGCTCGAATCACAGCGGGTCACGGCGCCCGACGGCGAGGAGAGCGCGTAGGCGGCGTTCAAGCCCGCCGACCACTCCTCGCCGAAGTGGTAGGCGTAACGCAGGCCGAACGTGTACTTCGAGAAGAAGCCGTCGTTGAGCGAGAGCCCGACGGTCGGCGTCAGCTCGTGTCTGCCGTCCTTGGCGAACATCCTGCCGGAGACCGGCTTGATGCGTTCGTCGAGGTCGAGGTTGGCCTCTTCCTTCACCTCTTTGGCGGCGGCCTCGTCTGCACGGGCCTCGGCCTGTGCGTCGCGGTCGGCTTCCTGTGCAGCGGCTGCTGCTGGAAGAGCGAGGAGCGCGGCGGCGAGGAGCGGAGCGATGCTTCGGTTGCGAATCACGGGGCGCATCCTCACGGGTTCTCGTAGGTGAAGGAGCCCGGCAGCCAGAAGGAGAGGCCCACGTTGAGCGTGAGCACCTTCTGGATCTCGGAGATCTGGCGGTCCTGCGGGCGGTCTGCGTAGAGCAGCTGCTTCACCCAGAACTCAAACGCCATGAAGTCGAACATGGCGAAGCGCTGGCCGATGCCGATGTCCACCGCGGGGTGGGCGCCGTCGTCCACCGGCGAGCCGGAGGTCTGCGACCAGGCGACACCGACGCCGGAGAGCAGGAAGAGGTCGTAGGCGACGATGGTGTTGCCCCAGGCGAGCTTGCCGTAGATGGGCGTCCACACCATGTCGGCGCCTGCGGTCCAGTCCAGCTTCGAGGAGAGGAGCAGCGACTTCAGCTCCCGCTTGGCGATGCGCACGTTGTCGGTCTGCGCGATGCCGAATTTCTCGTAGTGGAGGGAGAGCGCCAGCGAATCGGCGAAGTGCCAGTTGGCGGCGATGCCGCCACCGACCTTCGAATAGAAGGCGTCGTTGAGCGAGATCGCGAAGGACGGGACCACCTCGAGCCGGTTGCGCTTGAGGAAGTGCTTGCGCTGCACGGCCTTGACCCGGTCGTCCTGGGTCACGGCGCGCTCGACGCCGTCATCGGGGCGGCCGGCCTGCTGCCGGGCGAGCTCCTCGGCGGAGGCGGGGGGCGGCTGCGCTGGCGCCTGGGCTGCCTCGGTCTCGGTGGAGTTCTCCGGCGCGTCGCCGGAGAGGTCGAGACCGAGTCCCTGTGCCAGGGCAGGCGACGCGCCGAAAAGCAGCAGCGAAGCTGCCATCGAGGCGAGCGTTCTCACGCGGGGACTCCCTTTTCGGGCGGAGGGACGGTGGCCATCTGGCTTCATTTCCAAGTGATCCGCCTGAAAGTGCAAAATCTGAATGGGCCGATGCTACAGCGCCCCCCGAGAGGGAGCAAGCGCCGTTCCGGGGTCCCACACGCCGGGGAGGTGACACCGGTGGTGCGGGTGGGAAGCGGGCCCACCCGCCCGACGAGGGGGCCTGCCCGGTCGCCGGCAGCGCGGATGGGGCCCCTCGCCAGGCCCGGGACCGCTGCCGATGAAGCCGTCGGAAAGGGCGCGGCGCAAGTTTCCCGCCGGCGGAACGGCCCGGCCGCTTAGGAGAATTTGCGCTTATCTTGAGGCCCACACGCAGGCTGTGTTACCGCTTGGGCATGTCCACCCGTCGCATTCCGTCCGTGGGCCTTTTCGCCCTGGCCTGCTCCCTCGGCTTCTTCCTCACCGCCGGCTCCTGCGTGGAGACCGACGTCGGTGCGCCCTGCAACCTCGCGCAGAACGCGACATACGTCGGGAAGAACGACCCGAACTGTCCGAGCAAAGAAGAGGCGAACGTCGAGGAGCACCGCTCGTGCTTCGAGTTCTCGCCGTCGCGCGAAGATCTCGCTGCGGGCGGCGACAAGGAGTACGTCTCCTTCGGCGCCGCCGAATGCGACAACCTCACCTGCGTCCGCTCCAAGGGAGAGCCCGTGCCTGAAACGGACGAGGCGCCCAACGGGACCTGCTCCGGCGAGTGCATCACCGACCAGGACTGCTCTTCGGAAGATGGCAAATTCGTCTGCCGCGAGCTCTTCCTCGACCAGGCGTTCCTCACGCAGCTGCGCGAGAACCTCACCGAGGAGGAGTACGCCCGCTACTTCGGCCGCATCCAGAACACCAAGTTCTGCGCCCGCGCCGAGTAGCCGCGCCCACGCACGAAAATCGAAAGCCCCCGTCGCCTCTGCGAGGCAGCGGGGGCTTCGTCGTCTCGGCGCCGGCAGCGCGCTACTCGTCTCGCTCGTATCCTTCGCCGGCGAGGAAGCGGGCGGCAGCCTCGGGCCCGAGTGTCTCGCGCATCATCCCCTCGACCGCCGCCTCGAAGGCCTGCCGCGCAGGCTCGTCCACCCAGAGGAAGCGAACGCCCATGCCCGCGTCCGGCGGGGTGGCCTTCGTCCAGACCACCTCTCCCTGCAGCGAAAATGGCTCTTCCCGCCCGGGCACGCCGAGGAGGAAGGAGAAGCGGGTCCCGACCGGCAGTGGACGCGGCGTCTTCACGAAGGTGCCGCCGCGGGAGAGGTTCTTCGTGTATTCGGCGAAGAACGCCTCCATCCTCCGGTATTCGAGCCGCAGCGCGATCGGAATGCGGGCAACCCTGCGCCGATCCTGCGAGTTGTCGCTCATCTCTTCGCACTCCGTGCGGCGGGAAGGCACAGGGGCCAGGCCGCGTTCGACGACGGCAGCGTACAACACCTGGGCAGGGACGGAGGAAACGGTATGCAGGCAGCAGGGCCGATTGCAGCGCGGATGGCCGGCTTGTGGCGCAGGCCGCGGATCCGGCTCGCGCTCCTCGGCGCGGGAGCGCTCGGCCTTCTCTCGCCCCTCCTGCCCCTTGCAGCCGTCCCCGGCTACGAGTCCGCCCTCCTGGCCAACCTCGTCGTCGGCCTCCTCGCCGGTGTGATCGGAATCGCCGCGGCGCGGCAGGAGCGCGCCGTCGAGCGGGGCGAACTGCAGGCGATCGAGCGCAACCCCGCCGCCTTCACTGCGGTGGCCCGCGGGACCTTCGCCGCCTTCGCCACCAGCGCGCTCGCGATCCTGCCCTTCGTCGGCGCGGCGCTCGTCACCGGCGCCATCGGCGCGCCCTGCTCGGTCACGGCCGGGCTGGGCTGGTATCCGGTGCTGCCGCTTCCCTCCGCCTTCCTCGGCGCGGCGCTGGGTTTTCTCTGCGGCGCGGTGACGGAACGCCGCCGCCTGCCGGGCGCGCTCTACGCCGCCGTGCTCGCGGCCACCTTCCTCGCCACCGCCCTGCCCGTGCTCTTCGGGCCGCAGGTCTTCCTCTACCACCACCTCCTCGGCTTCCTGCCCGGCCCGCTCTACGACGAGGTGGTGCAGATCGAGCTGCCCCTCGTGACCTACCGCCTCCTCACGGTGGCGTGGGGCGCGGCGACGCTGGGCCTCGTCGCGCTCTGCTGGCGCGGCGGCACGATCGGCGTCCCCGCGTTCCGTCCCCTCGCCCTCACGCTCTTCGTCGGCGCCGCCACGCTGGTCGCGGTGGGCTGGGCGGATCGCCACGAGATCGGCTACGCCCGCAGCAACGAGAGCGTGCGGGAGGAGCTGGGCGGCCTCGTCGAGGGCGAGCGCTGCACCGTGGTCCACCCGCGGGAGATGAAGCGCGCGAGCGTGCTGCGCTTCGTGGAGGAATGCGACGCACGGGTGGCGGAGCTCGAGCGCTTCTTCGACACCGAGGCGCAGCGCCCCACCGTCTTTCTCTATGCGAACCGCGAGCAGAAGCGCCGCCTCGTCGGCGCCTCCGGTACCCAGTTCGCCAAGCCGTGGATCGGGCAGCTGCACGTGGACGATCGCGGCTACCCGCATCCGGTGCTCAAGCACGAGCTCGCCCACCTGGTGGCGGGCCGAATCGGCAGGCCGCCCTTCGGCGTCACCGCGGTGCTCGGCGGCCTGTTGCCGGTGCAGGGGCTGGTCGAGGGCGCCGCCGTCGCAGCCGACTGGCCTGCAGGCGAGCTCACGATCCACGAGCAGGCCCGGGCGATGCGCGTGCTCGGGCTCGCGCCGGCGCTGCCGCGGATCATGTCCGCCACCGGCTTCTACGGCGAGTCGGCCTCCCGGGCCTATACCTACGCCGGATCCTTCGTGCGCTGGCTGGTGGAGGCACGCGGCGCCGCGTCGTTCGCCCGGCTCTACAGGGACGGCGATTTCCATGCGGCCTACGGCACGCCGCTGCCCGAGCTGGTTCAGGAGTGGGAGGCGTGGCTCGACGCACAGCCACTCTCCGAGCGGGCGCGGGTGGTGGCGGAGCGCCGCTTCAAGCGCCCCGCGATCTTCCGCAGGCCCTGCGCCCGTGAGGTGGCGGACCTCACCGACGAGGCAGGCGACGCGCTGCGCGCCGGCGATGCGGAGAAGGCCGTCGAGCTCTACGGGCGCTGCTCCGAGCTCGACGCAGGCGATCCCGGGTTCCTCGTCTCGCAGGCGCGGGCGCTGGCGGAGGACGGCAGGGCCGAGGAGGTCGAGGCGCTCCGGCCCCTGCTCGACGCCCACCCCTCGGTCGACGATCTCCTGCGCGCACGGCTCCTCGTCTCCCTGGGCGACGCCTGGGCCCACCGCGGCGATCCGCTCCGCGCTGCAGAGGCGTGGCGCAAGGCGGGCGCCTTCCAGATCGATCGTGCCGGCACCCGCGAGGTCGACGTGAAGGCGGAGGCAGTCACCGACGCAGCCTGGGCCAGCGCCGTGCTCCCCTACCTGGCGGAAGGCTCCGACGCGCGGCTCCTCGCCGTGCGCGATCTCCTCGAGCGCCGTCCCGACTACGCCACCGGCTGGTATCTGGTCGGCCGCCGTCTCGTGCAGCGGGACGAGCCCGCCCTCGCCATCGCCCACCTCGACCGCGCCCTGGCAGGCACCCTGCCCTCCGCCCAGATCGAGCGCGAGGCGAGGCGCCAGCGCGCCCTCGCCCTGCTGGCCCTCCACCGCCACGCCGAGGCGGAGGCCGAGCTCGTCTCGATCCTCCACGCCGGCGACCTCGGCGAGCAGCTCGAAACCGCCGACCTCCTCGCCCTCACCCGCTTCGCCGCCGCCCGCCGCCTCGCCACCCGCTGAAAAGGCCCCCACCACCGCCGTGCCGGCTCACGCAGCGCCACCGCACCGCCGCACCGCCGACTGGCGACACCCGCCAGCTGCTCGGCGAGCAGCCGATCGAGGCGCCGCGCCGCCGGTGCGCGCGATCCGCGGGAAGTCGGGGGGGACCCGTCGCGCAGCGACGGGGGGGTCCTGTTTCCCGCGGGAGCGCGACGCCGGCGGAAAGCGCGGCGCCGTACCGGCCTCCCCCCGCCCCCACTGGCCGATCCCCCCAGGAACGACAACGGGCCACCCGGTTCCCCGAGCAGCCCGCGTCGTTCCAGCTGGCGAAATCGATCAGCGAATGAGCTGCGTCGCCTCGGTCTCCCAGACCTGCGCATACTGCCGCTGCCCCGCCTTCGCGAGCAGGTCCTTCACCTGGGCGATCGCCGCGGTGAGCTGCTCACGCGAGGCCTTCGCCTGCCGCCACTGGGTGAGGGCGGTGGCGTACTCCTGCATGCCCTGCTCGTACTCCTTCTTCGCGAAGCGGAGCATGGCCTTCTCGACGTAGAGGTCGGGGTTGAACTCCTGGGCAGCCTGCGCCGCCTCGAAGGCCTTCTCCGCCTCGTCGAACTTCGACTGCTCGCGGAGGATCGAGCCCTTGGCGACGTAGAGCGCGCCGTTGACCTCGTTCTCCTTGATGCCGAGCTCGTACTTCGCGAGGGCGTCGTCGAGCTTGCCGGTGCGGCGGAGCGCGTTGCCGAACTCGAGGAAGTACTTGTCGTCCTTCTTGAGCGGGTACTGCTCGAGGAAGGAGATCGCCTTGGCCGAGTCGAGCTCCGCGGCGAGGAGGTACTTGGCTGCGTCGAAGTAGAACGCCGCCACGTACGCGTCGGCAGCGATCGCCTTCTCGAACGAGGTGATGGCGTTCGCGTCCTTCTTGCTCGCCTCGGCCTTGGCCTTCACCGCGAACGACCAGGGGTCGGTCGCGTCGGCCTGCGCAGCGGCGTGGGCGGTGGCGATGGCGTCGTCGACCTTCTGCTCGAAGAGCTCGAGCTCGGCCTTCGCCACCAGGGCGCGGGCCTTCAGGCTCGGGGTGAGCTCCGCCTCACGCTCCATCGCGGACTTGATCGCGTCACCGGCCTCCTTGAGGCCAGCGCCGTTGGCGATGCGGGCGCGGGCGGCGCCGAGCATCGAGCCGAGGTGCTCCGAGTTCGACTGGAGGCCCTTCGAGAAGTAGGCGAGCGCGTTGGTGGCGTCACCCTCCTCGAGGTAGCTCTCGCCGATCAGCACGGCGAAGCGGGGGTTGCGCCAGTCGGCGTCGAAGGCGGCCTTGAAGGCGCGGCGCGCCTCCTCGAGCTTGCCCTGGGCGCGCAGCGCCTCACCGAGCGCGGCGTAGATGCGCGCGCCGCCGGCGCCCTTGTCGAGCACCTCGGCGGTGAGGAACTTCTCCGCCTCGGCGGCCTTGCCCTCGGCGGTCATCATCATCGCCTTGGCAGCGTACTCCTCGGCGGTGCTGGTCTTCTCGGCGACGGCCTTGGCCACGAACTCGCTGGCAGCGCCCTTGCGGTCGCCGACGTTGTGGTCGACGTAGAGAATCGCGTTCAGCTCGGCCAGAGCGGCGAGCGAGTAGCCGTGGCTCGAATCGAGGGCGAGCACTTCCTTCAGCTTCGCTTCCGCCTGCGCGTAGGCCTTGGGATCGTCCTTGAGGAGGAGATCCTTGGCGACCTTGGCCGTCTTGTCGGCCTCGGCCTTCTTCTGCGAGGAGGTGTAGTACCAGCCGAAGCCGCCGGCGAGGACCGCCGCGACGATGACGACGTCGCGGATGAACCGACCACCGGTCTCGCTCTTCTCCCAATTGTCGCTGCCAGGCTTGCGGACGTCCTTGCTCATGCATCCTCCCCGACGCAGACGTGTCGGTGACGGGCGAGTCATGTAGGGATTGGGCCAGCGTGAATAGCAAGCGCGCCAAAGGAGTGTCAAGGCAGCGGAATCGCTCCAAGACCTTTGACGCGGCACGCTTTCCATGCGTGTCGCACCCGACTCGTGAACGGCAGGCATCGTCGCACCAATCGAGGGAAAATGCAGCCACCCCGCGTGCAATCGGCAGGCGGGGTGGCGAGCGCATGCCGGTGCCGCGCCGCGTCGAGTTCAGTCCGCCGGGAGGTCCTCGCCCGTCTCCGCGTTCCCCTCGCCGCCTGCAGGCGCGCCGGCCTGGCCGTTCTGCGGCGGCGCGGCGCCGCCGGGCTGCGGCGAGCCGGGCGGCTCGAGCCCCTGCGGCGTCCGGGCCTCCGGCGCCGAGACGAGGCGGTCCGCGGTTCCCTCGTCCACCGCGCCGGTGGGAACCCACCCCTGCGCGGTCTGCCAGGCCCGGATCGCCTGCCGGGTCGGATCGTCGAGCTGCCCGTTCGGCGCCTGGTGGTAGAAGCCCTCCGCCCAGAGCGTGCGCTGCATCCGCTCGATCTCCTCGGGGGAGAGCTCCACGAGATCCTCACCGTAGGCGGCGCGGACCTCCTCACCCTCCTCTATCCCCGCAACCGCCTCCTCACCGTCGGCCTGGACCAGCTCGAGCCCGGCGAGCGCGGTGGCCCCGCCCAGATCCTCGAGTTGCTCGGCGTGGAGCCGGAAGACGGATTCGGCCTTGGCTGCCTGCGCCTCGAAGAAGGCGCGCTCCCGCCCCTCGGCCCGCGCCGCCCTGCCGCGGAGCACCCGGGCGGCGGCCCGGAGCCTGCGGGCCTCGGCGAATTGGAACGCGGGGTCCGCGGGTGCTGCAGGCTGGCTGGCCCCCAGCGCCGCGGGATCGGGCGGCAGCGACGCAGGCCCCGGCTCGCCGCCGACCATGCCACCGTCGAGGGTGGCGCCGGCGCTCCAGTAGGCGCCGGCCCCCGCCTCGATGGGCAGGACCTCGTCGGCCTCGAGGCCGAGCGCCGAAGCGGTATCCGCGTCGAGCCAGCCGGTGGGGGCGAGCCCCTCCTCCCGCTGCACGGCGAGGAGCGCGAGGCGCATCTCCCCGGGCAGCGGCACCGGATCGAGCCAGCCGCCGGCCTGGAGCGCCTCCTCCACCCGGGCGAAGGAGGCGGCGTCGAGCCGCTCCACCGGCCTGCCCAGCTCCCGTGGTTCGATGTCGGGCCCCGCCGTCTTCTCGAGGGCCGGATACCCCGTCACCGGCTCCGGGCCACCAGCGGTGGCGCAGCCGAAGAGACCAACCGATACACCCAACGCCGCCAGGATCACGCGCCTCATGGGTGAAGCGTCCGCACGCGAGCAGGCCTCGGCAACGGAGCCGGAAGGCGCGGCGCCTGCCTGCCCGGCACCTTCCGCGGCCTTCCGCCCGGTGGGCAGGCAGCCGGGGAATACGTTGACAGGTGGGTGGTTTGTGGGCAGAAAGCCGGCGGTTCGAGCCCCATTGCCGGCCGGAGGAAGCATAGCCGTGAAGCGCACCATTCTCGTCGTGCTCGCCGCCCTGTCCGCCACGGCGTGCGCCACCCGATACATCGGCAATACGCGCATCGAGGACACCGAGCAGAACCGCGAGATCCTCCGCGCCGTCGAGCAGTACCGGCGGGCCGTCGAGGATCGCGACGTCGAGCGCATCCTCGCCATGACCAGCGATCGCTACTTCGAGGATCCGGGCACGCCGCACGTCGCCGCCGACGACTACGACAAGGTGGGGCTCCGCGACCGGCTGGTCGAAGCCTTCGCCAAGGTGGCGGAGCAGCGCCTCGTCGTCGACGTCCGCAAGGTGAACGTCGAGGGCGACGACGAGGAGCAGGCCCAGGTCGACTACCGCTTCGACTACCGCTACCGCCTCGATCTGCCGCGGGCCGACGAGTGGCGGCAGCAGATGGACCTGAACCGCCTCGAGTTCCGCCGCGAAGGCGAGGACTGGAAGATCGTCTCGGGTCTCTGACCAGGCGGAAGCGCACTGGACCCGCGCCTGGATCGTTGATTCGGGCACGGGTAGTTGCTACCCGTTGCTCCCTGTTCCTGCAGGAGAGCGACGGATGGCGACGAGACGGACCCCGCAGCCACGCACGGCCCCACGCACCGGCCCGCAGCAGCCAGCAGCCCGCACCGGTCGCGGGCGCGCGCCTGCAGCGCCCCTCGTCGCCAGCACCCCGCCCCCACCCCTCCCGATCGCGACCATCGAGCGCCTCCTCGGCCTCGCCATGGGCCGCGGCGCCGATTTCGCCGAGGTCTACGTCGAACGGGGCGCCACCACCTCGGTCCTCCTCGACGAGGGGAAGATCAAGTCGGCAGCGGTGGGCATGTCGAGCGGCGTGGGGATCCGCGCCATCCACGGCGCCCGGGTCGGCTACGCCTGGAGCGACGACCTCGACGACCGCACCCTCGACCAGACCGCCCGCACCGCTGCGGCGGTGGCGGCGAGCGGCGGCAAGGAGGAGCCGATCCGCGTCTCCCGGATCTCGGTGCCGCGCTACTACCACGTGATCGAGCCGCTCGCCGACGTGGCGATCGCCCGGAAGGTCGACCTGGTCGAGCGCGCCGACGCCACCGCCCGGGCCTACGATCGCCGGATCACCCAGGTGCAGGCCTCCTGGGCGGATCACTCGAAGAAGGTCGCCGTCGCCAACACCGAGGGCTACTACGCGGAGGACGAGCAGGATCTCTGCAGGATCCACGTGCAGGTGGTGGCGCAGGGCAAGGACGGCGAGCGCCGCACCGGCTCCTACGGCGGCGGCGGCCGGGTCGGCATCGGCCACTTCGACAACTTTCGGCCCGAGGACGTGGCCCGCGAGGCAGCACGCCAGGCGATCGCGACGCTGGGCGCAGTCGACGCACCTGCCGGTCCGCAGACGGTGGTGCTGGCGCCGGGCTGGAGCGGCATCCTCCTCCACGAGGCGATCGGCCACGGGCTCGAGGCCGACTTCATCCGCAAGGGCACCAGCCTCTACGCCGGCAAGCTCGGCGAGAAGGTCGCCTCCGACAAGGTCACCGTCATCGACGACGGCACCATGGCCAACGCCCGCGGCTCGGTGAACGTGGACGACGAGGGCGTTCCCGCCGAGCGGAAGGTGCTGATCGAGAACGGCATCCTGCGCGGCTACATGTTCGACAAGCACAACGCCCGGCTGATGAAGCAGAAGAGCACCGGCAGCGGCAGGCGGCAGTCGTTCAAGCACTACCCGCTGCCCCGGATGACCAACACCTATCTCGCCCCCGGGGACTCGACCCCCGACGAGATCATCCGCAGCGTCGACCGGGGCCTCTACTGCAAGCATTTCGGCGGCGGGCAGGTCGACATCTCGAACGGCAATTTCGTCTTCGAGGTGGCCGAGGCCTACCTGATCGAGAAGGGCAAGCTCACCCGCCCGGTGAAGAACGCCACGCTGATCGGCGTGGGGCCCGAGGCGCTCGCCGGCGTCTCGATGGTCGGCTGCGACCCGACGCCGGATCCCGGCATCGGCACCTGCGGCAAGGACGGGCAGAGCGTGCCGGTGGGCGTGGGCCTGCCGACGGTGCGCATCGACGGTCTGACGGTGGGCGGGACGAAGGTCGGCGCCGGGAAGGTGGCTTGAGATGGCAACCGTGGATCTGCTCGACATCTGCGAGCGCGTGGTGAAGCGCGCGCGGCGCCTCGGCGCCACGCAGGCGGAGGCCTACGGCGAGCGCACCCGCGAGGCGGCGGTGCGGGTGCGCGAGGGAGAGGTCGAGGATCTCACCCAGGCGGAAGGCAAAGGTCTCGGCCTGCGCGTGATCGTCGAGGGGCGCCTCGGCTTCGCCTATACCAGCGACTTCTCCGACGCGGCCCTCGAGGAGTTCGTGCGCCGGGCGGTGGCGCTGGCGAAGGTCGCTGCGAAGGATGCGAGCAACAAGCTCCCCGACGAGCGAGCCTTGAAGAGCCGCAACCCCGAGCTCCACGGCCTCTTCGATCCGGAGATCGAGGGGCTCACCACCGATTGGAAGATCGAGGCGGCGCGGACGATGGAGCGCGCCGGCAAGGCGGAGGACAAGCGCGTCTCCAACTTCGAGTCGGTGGGCGCCGGCGACTTCGTGGCCGACGTGGCCATCCACTCGAGCGAGGGGCTCCACGAGCGCTACCGGGGCACCTACGTCTACCTCTTCGCCGCGCCGGTGGCGAAGGGCGACGACGGCCAGCTCCAGACCGCCTACTGGGTCGACTACAAGCGGCGCCTGCGCGATCTGGAGACGCCGGAGGAGATCGGGCGGATCGCGGCCCGGCGCGCAGCGCGCATGCTCGGCGCGAAGAAGGTGAAGACCCAGCGGGTGCCGGTGATCTTCGAGCCCACCATCGCCGCCTCTTTCGTGGCCGGAATCGCCTCCGCGGTGAACGGCGACCTGGTGCGCAAGGGCTCCTCCTTCCTCGGCGACAAACTCGGCAAGCGGATCGCGCCGGAGAGCATCACCGTCGTGGACGACGGCCTGCTCCCCGGGGGCATCTCCACCGCCCCCTTCGACGGCGAGGGGATCGCCACCAGGCGCACGCCGGTGATCGAGCGCGGCGTGCTCCAGAATTTCCTCTACGACAGCGCCACCGCGCGGAAGGCGAAGGCGAAGCCCACCGGCAACGCGCGCCGTGGCTACTCGTCGCTCCCGGGGATCGGCGTCACCAACTTCCACCTCCACGCAGGCGACACGCCGGCGCAGTCGATCGTGAAGTCGGTGAAGAACGGGCTCTACGTCACCGCGATGCTCGGCCGCGGCGCGAACACCGTCACCGGCGACTACTCGCGGGGTGCCAACGGCATCTGGATCCGCAACGGCGAGTTCGCCGAGCCGGTGCAGGAGGTCACGGTCGCCGGCCACATGCTCGACATGCTCCAGACCATCGACGCGGTGGGCGACGACATCGACTTCCGCGGCAGCGTGGGGGCGCCGACGATCCGCTTCGCCGAGCTCACCGTCTCGGGTTCTTGAGGCTTCAACCGAAGGGCCAGAGCCACGGCACGGCGACGGTCAGCAACACCAGCGCCAGCAAGGTGAGCGGCGTGCCCGCGCGGACGAAGTCGGAGAAGCGGTAGTGGCCCGGGCCGTAGACCAGGGCGGCGGAGGGCTCGAGCGGCGTCACGAAGGAGCACGAGGCGGCGAGGCAGGTGCCGATGGCGAAGGGCCGCGCGTCGACGCCGAGCATCTGCGCGATCTGGACGCCCACCGGCAGCAGCACCAGCGCCGCCGCCTGGTTGCTCATCGGCGCCGAGAGCAACACGGTGAGGAGCATCACGGTGAAGAGCGCGGCGCGAGGGCCGCCGATCTCCGCCACCGGGAGCAGCGCTCCGGCGACGAGGGCGCCGGCGCCGCTCGCCTCCATCGCGGCGCCGAGCGCCAGCAGCGAGCCGATGAGCAACACCACGCGCCACTCGACCCGGAAGGCGTCGGCGGCGTCGACGCAGCGGGTGGCGATCATCGCCAGCATGCCGGTGAGTCCGGCGATGGCCGGCGGCACCACGCGGGCCCCCGCTGCGCCGACCGCCGCCGCGAAGATGAGCAGCGCGAGCCCGGCCTTCCGGTAGCGCGGCCGCTGGTAGGCGACGGTGCCGAGGATGGTGAGGAGGTCGCCTTGCGCCAGCCCGCGCATGCGGCGCGGCGGACCGCTCAGCAGGATCACGTCGCCGGCGTCGAGGCGCACCCGCTCGATCGATCGCGCCTCGAAGATCGCTTCGTGCGGACTTCGCCCCAACTCGACGGTGGGATGGCGGTGCAGCGCCAGCGGCGCCAGGCCGAGGCGCTCGCGGAAGAGGAAGCCGTGGAGCGACCTGCCCACCAGCGGCGAGTGCGGCGGGACGAAGGCCTCGACGAGGATGGTCGCGGGGCCTGGCGGCCCCTCTTCCTGCGCCTCGCCGCCGAGGATGACGCTGCGCAGATCCTTCACCCGGAGGATCTCGTGCCTGCCGCCGCGGATGATCAGCCGATCGCGCGGTCCGATCCGCACGCCCGGCTCCGCGGGGATCCAGGTCTGCTTGCGCACGATCGCGATCACGTCCAGGCCGAGATCGGTCGCCGCCTCCACCACGTCCCGGCCGAGCAGGCGGGAGTTCGCCACGGGGACCGCCTCGGTGACGAACTTGCGGTGGGCGAGCGGTTCGTCGCCCCGTTGCTCCTTTCGGACCGGAAGGCGGCCTCTGGTGAAGACCATCCACGCGATGGCGATGCAGGTCAGCGGCAGGCCGATCACCGCCAGCTCGGAGAAGCCGATCCGCCGCATGCCCATCCCCGCCATCGCCTCGCTGACCACCAGGTTGGTCGAGGTGCCGAAGAGCAGGATCGTCCCGCCCAGCATCGAGCTGTAGGCCATGGGCAGGAGGATCCGGCTGCGGGGGATGCGCGCCCGCGCCGCAGCTGCCGAGACCACCGGCAGGAACGCCGCGGTCACCGCCGTGTTCGACGCGATGGAGGAGAAGCCCGCCACGACGGCGAAGAGCACCGTCGAGAAGGTGCGCTCGCCGAAGCGGGTGGCGAACGCAGCCCGCCTGCCGACGATCTGCATCACCCCCGTCGAGCCGAGGCCGCGGGTCATCGCCAGCAGGGCGAAGATGAAGATCACCGTCTCGTTCGAGATGCCGGCGAAGGCCTCCGCCGGCGTCAGGACGCCGGAGAGGGCGATCAGGACCATCAACACCAGCGATGCGACCTCGATCGGCACGCGCTCGATGGCGAAGAGGACCATCGCCACGAGCACGAGTCCGAGAACGATCGCCGCATCCATCGGGCGAGCATAGGGGCCCTGCCCTCCGGAACCGCCGCCCCTCCAGGGGTGGCGGCTGTCGGCGCCCATGCCGACCGCCGCCCTCGCTGGCGAGTCCCCGCACGCCGGCGGCGCCGCCTGTTGCCTGGGGTGAAGGGACCGGCGACGATGCCCCTTCGTCCATCATCGATGGGGGAAGACCGATGTCGCGCATCACCGTGATCGCCGCACTCCTGCTGCTCGGCGGTTGTGGAGACCGAGAGCCTGCGCCGCACCTGAACGCGAAACGAACCGACCGGGTCACCGCCGATCGGTGCACCGCGGTGGGTTGGGTGGTCCTCGAGGACGGGAGCTGCGAGGCGCCCGACGTGAGGACGGAAGAGGAATGCAGGGCGCTCGGCGGCGAGAGCTACCACCTCGCGCTCGACGATGATCCGGCCACGTGCTTCCTCCCCACGCCGGACGCCGGCCTGCCCTGCACCGACGGCAGCCAATGCGCCGGCTTCTGCGAGGCGCCGGCGGAGACCGAGCCCGGCACGCTGGTCGAAGGCACGTGCTCGGCTCGAACCCAGGAGCTCTGCTGGACCGAGGTCCGCGACGGCCTCGTCCACGGCACCATCTGCTTCTGATCCAACGTCAGCCCAGCAGCCCCTTCATGTCGGCGGGGAGCTGGCTCTCCACGTCGCGCATCTCGCCCTCGCTGATCCAGCGCCGCACCACGCGGAAGACCGCCCCGGCCACCCGGTCGGCGTCTTCCTCGCCGCCCAGCTCGGCGTGGGACGCCACCTGCACGAGGAAGCCCTGCCTGCCGAACGAGGAGTCGCCGGTGGCGAGGTCGGCGTGCACGTCGCAGGCGCCGAGCGCCTGGATCCCCTCCGGCAGCTGGGCGAGGAATTGCTGTGCCTCCCGCTCGCTGATCCGCCGCTGTACCGCGCAGAGCACCGCCGCCACCGGCGGCGCCGCATCGCCCGGTGCGTCGAGCTCCGCCTCCGCCGCCACCTCCTTGAGGAAGCGCCAGGCCTTCTGATCCCGGGCCGCGTGGGAGAAGCGTTCGCCGCGGCGGGTGGGCCGCTCGCCCTGCACGCCGCCGTGGCGCTCGTACCAGGCCGCCTCGCCGAAGAGGTCGCGGAGAAAGCCGAGCAGCTCCCCCTTCTCGAGCCGATCGGCCACCGCCGGGACGATGCGCCGCAGCACGAGCAGCTGCTCCGCCAAAGACAGCTGCAGAAAGTCCCCGGTGACCTCGCGTGCGCTCTCCCGCATAGTGGTGTCCCGCATCTCGTATGCCCTCCGCTTTCCTCCAACCGTGGGCATTGGCGGGGATGGGGCAACCACGGCGCCGGAAGGAAGCGGCGCAGATGGCGGTTGCCGAGGTAGCACCCGAGCTTGCGTTTCCACGAGCCTTGAGAACATGACCGAGAACCGCACCGCAGACAGCTCCGCCCCGCTGGTCCTCGTCGTCGACGACGAGGCGGCCAACCTCGAGTCGGTGGCCCGCATCTTCCAGAAGGAGGGCCTGCGCACCGCCACCGCCGCCACCGGCGAGCAGGGGCTCGATCAGCTCCGCCGCGAGCGGGTGAACGTGCTGGTGACGGACCTGCAGATGCCCGGCATGTCGGGGGTCGACCTCCTCCGCGCCGCCCGCACCGTCTCCCCCGGGACCGAGGTGGTGCTGATGACCGCCTACGGCACGGTGGAGACCGCGGTAGAGGCGATGAAGGAAGGGGCCTACGACTTCCTCACCAAGCCGCTCAAGCGCCACAACCTGGTGAAGAGCGTGCGCAAGGCCCTCGAGAAGCAGGAGCTGGTCGAGGAGAACAAGCGCCTGCGCGCCAGGGTGGCGCAGCTCTCCAAGGCCGGCGGGATCGTCGGCGCCTCCCCCGCCTTCCGCGCCACCATGGACATCGTCCGCCAGGCAGCCCCCTCCTCCGCCACCATCCTCGTCCTCGGCGAGAGCGGCACGGGCAAGGAGCTGGTCGCCCGGGCGATCCACGACCTCTCGAACCGTGCGGACGGCCCCTTCATCCCGATCAACTGCGCCGCGATCCCCGAGTCGATCCTCGAGAGCGAGCTCTTCGGCTACGAGAAGGGCGCGTTCACCGGCGCGGTGGGCCGCAAGGAAGGCCGCTTCGAGCGCGCCCACAAGGGCACGCTCTTCCTCGACGAGGTGGGCGAGATGAGCCCCGCGGTGCAGGTGAAGCTCCTCCGCGTGATCCAGGAGGGCGAGTTCGAGCGCCTCGGCGGCACCAGCCCGGTGAAGGTCGACGTGCGCCTCGTGGCGGCGACCAACCGCGACCTCGCCCAGGAGGTGAAGGAGGGGCGCTTCCGCGAGGACCTCTACTACCGCCTCAACGTGGTGAAGCTCGGCCTCCCGCCGCTGCGCGAGCGCACCGGCGACGTGCTCCTCCTCGCCAACCACTTCCTCCGGGCCTTCTGCGAGAAGAACGGCAAGCAGATCACCGGCTTCTCGAAGCAGGCCCAGGAGGCGATGGAGCGCTACGGCTGGCCGGGGAACGTGCGCGAGCTCGAGAACGCGGTGGAGCGCGCCGTCGTCCTCAGCCGCACCGAGGTGATCGATCTCGGCGATCTGCCGGAGACGGTACGCGGCGCTGCCGACGCAGCGCCGGCCAGCAGGGCCATCGTCATCCCGATCGGCACCCCGATGGACGAGATCGAGATGCGGGTGATCCACGAGACCCTGCGCCACACCCAGGGGGACAAGACCCTGGCGGCCCAGCTGCTCGGCATCGCGACCCGGACCATCTACCGCAAGCTCGACCGCGAGAAGTCCGCCGGCGAGCCCGAGACCGTCTGACCGGTTCTTCCATCCGCCCTCTGCCGGATTGACACGAGGTCCCGTGTCCGGCGACCTCGTTTGCCAAATTGGCAGGGACCTGCCTGCCCGCCGGCTCCCCAGGCACCGAATGGCATGACCCTCGTCCCGGTTTCCCCAAGGAATTCGCGGCGGGAAGGGTCCGTTGGCCCGTCGCGACCCGATGGCACATCGGTTGCTAATCAACTCCGGCAGGATACGGGTGCATGGAGCTTCTCTTCCGCAAATACTTCTGGTCGGTCAACCTCGCCTTCCTGGCTCTCGCCGGGCTCCTGGCGGCGCGGACCGTCAACACCTTCGTCGCGGCGCAGCTGGCGCCGCCGGTGAGGGTGCAAGCCGCGGACGCCGGCAAGCGCACCGCTCCGCCCCGGCTCGGGCTGGCCTCCATCAACCTGGAGCAGACCGCGCGCGTCTTCGGCATCGAGCTCCCGAAGGAGGAGCCTGCCGAAGTGGCAGCGACCCCCGCCTTCGATCCCAACGCCGAGCCGGTGAAGAGCAGCCTCCGCGCCTCGCTCATCGGCACCATGGTCGCGAACAGGAACGAGTGGTCGTTCGCCACCATCCGGGACGACAGCAACCAGAACGTCGGGATGTATCTCCCTGGCGACCAGTTCATGGGCGCCGAGATCCTCTCCGTCGATCGTCTCCGCGTGATCCTCCTCAACCAGGGTCGCAAGGAGTTCCTGGCCATCGGCGACGCCGCCGCGCCGGTGCCCGCGGTGGCGGCGCCGGTTGCAGCGGCGCCTGCGTCCTCCTCCGGCGAGGGGATCAACCAGGTCGACGAGAACAACTACGTCATCCCCCGCGAGGAGATCGACAAGCAGCTGTCGAACCTCAACTCCATCGCCACGCAGGCCCGCATCGTGCCGTCGTTCAAGAACGGCACCGCGAACGGCTTCAAGCTCTTCTCGATCCGTCCCGGCTCGATCTACTCGAAGATCGGCATCCAGAACGGCGACGTGATCCGCCGCATCAACGGCTACGAGATCAACAGCCCCGACAAGGCCCTCGAGGTCTACACCAAGCTCAAGGAATCCTCGAAGATCGAGATCGAGCTGGAGCGGCGGGGCAAGCCGGTGACCAAGTCCTATTCCATCCAGTAGTTGCCGGCGCACGCGAAGCCGGCCACCACGGCAGGCGTATCGCGAGGGATGCGACTCGGCACCGCTTCAGGAGCACGAAACGCCGATGCCCATCCTCCGCACCGCCACCGCGACGCTCGCATCCGCCTCCCTGCTGCTGGCGCCGCTGACCGCCATCGCGCAGGTTCCCGTGCGCCCGCCGGCGCCTGTCGACAAGAAGGAGAAGCTGGAGGAGCGGGAGGCGCAGAAGAACCGCCTCCGCCTGCCGGGCGGCGTCCTCAACCAGCAGCTCCAGGCGCAGCGCCCGGGTCCCCAGACCCAGCCGATCCGGCCCTCGACGCCGCTGCCGCCCCGCCCCAACGCCCCCGCCGCTCCGGTGCCCCCGCCGGCGCCCCCGACCACCCGGGCCCAGCAGGGCACCACCAGTGGCACCGGCACCGCTGCAGGCACGACCAACGGCCGCACCGCCGAGGAGCAGCAGGAGATGCGCGAGGAGGCGCGCCGCCGGGGCCGCTTCCAGCTCGACTTCGACAAGGCCGACATCGCCGACGTGGTCCAGACCATCTCGGACTTCACCGGCAAGCTCTTCATCGTGCCGGAGAACGTCCGCGGCAAGATCACCATCGTCGGCCCCGAGGACGGCACCGGCCTCGTCACCGCCAACGAGGCCTACGCCGCCTTCCTCTCCGCCCTCGAGGCGAACAACTGGACCGTCTATCCGGTGGGCCAGTACCTGAAGCTGGTGGAGAAGCGCGCAGCGCCCAACAGCCACGTCTGGACCTATACCGATCCCAACGCGCCGATCCCCGCGGACGAGCGCATGGTGACCAAGGTCCTGCGCCTCAAGTACGCCGAGACCGATTCGCTGGCCAACCCGCTGAAGCAGCTCGCCTCCAAGGACGCGAGCATCATCCCGCTTCCGCCGGACACCCTCATCATCACCGAGGTGGCGCTCAACCTCCGCCGCATCGAGCGGATCATCCAGTCCCTCGATCAGCCCGGCGGCGGTGACGAGCTGCGCATCCTCCAGGTCGAGTACGCCAACGCCCAGGAGCTCGCCGACAAGCTCCTCCAGATCTTCGAGAGCCAGGGCGGCGGCGGGCAGGCCGCAGCCCGCGGCCGCGCCACCCCCGCGAAGCCTGCGACGGCAGCGGCTCCCGGCGCCGATCTCGAGGGCGGTGCGGTCTCGATCACCCGGGTGATCGCAGACGAGCGCACCAACAAGCTCATCGTCATCGCCTCGAGCCGCGCCTTCGATCAGATCACCGACCTCGTCCGCCAGCTCGACGTTCCCACCGGCGACACCGGCCGCGTCAACGTCTACTACCTCGAGAACGCCAACGCCGAGGAGCTCGCCACCACGCTGCAGGGGCTGACCACCGGCGGCACCGCGGCGCCGGCGCGCCCCACCCCCCGCCGCGCCGCCCGTCCCGGCCAGGATCAGGCGCAGCCCGGCACCGCCGAGCTCTTCGCCGGCGAGGTGAAGATCTCCGCGGACACGGCGACCAACTCCCTCGTGATCGTCGCCAGCGCCCAGGACTACAAGAGCATCACCAAGGTGATCGAGCGCCTCGACATCCCGCGCCGCCAGGTCTTCGTCGAAGCGGTGATCATGGAGGTCAACCTCCGCAACAACGACGAGTACGGCCTCTCCTTCCACGGCGGCGCCACCGTCGACACCGAGGACGGCATCGCGCCGATCATCGCCGGCTCGCAGGTCGGCCCCGCGCGCTCGCTCAACCTCTCGAGCCTCGTCTCCCTCGGCGGCTTCCTCGCCGGGATGCAGGGGCCCCCGATCCCCGCTGCGGCGGAGCTCGGCGTGGCGCTCCCCTCCTTCGGCGTGGTGCTGCACGCCCTGAGCAGCAACTCCGACGTGAACGTGCTCTCCACCCCGCACATCCTCACCTCGGACAACGAGGAGGCCGAGATCACCGTCGGCCAGAACGTCCCCTTCCAGGCGGGCTTCGCGCCGCAGGGCATCTCCAACCTGCTGAGCGGCGCGGCGGGTGGCACCGGCGCGAGCAGCGCCCTGCTCGGCTCCGCCCTCGGCGGCCTGGGCGGCGGCCTCAGTTCCTTCTACGCGCCGATCCAGCGCCAGAACGTCGAGCTCAAGCTCAAGATCAAGCCGCAGATCAACGAGAGCGACTACATCCGCATGGAGGTGGAGGAGCAGACCGAGGAGATCGCGGAGCAGGATCCGACCCTCGGGCCCACCACCGCCAAGCGCACCGCCAAGACTGTGGTGGTGGCCAAGGACCAGACCACCGTCGTCATCGGCGGCCTGATCCAGGAGCGCACCATCAACTCGGTGGCGAAGACCCCGATCCTCGGCGACATCCCGGTGATCGGCAGGCTCTTCCGCGACACCTCGACCACCAAGGCGCGCACCAACCTCCTGCTCTTCCTCACGCCCTACATCATCCGCGACCAGTCGGACTTCCGCCGGATCTTCGAGCGGAAGATGCGGGAGCGCGACGAGTTCATCGCCGCCTTCTACGGCACCTCCACCGAGTACGAGGTCCCGATCGACTACGCCCGCAAGGCCGGCCCGGTTGCCCTCCTCGCGCGCGACGTGCGGGGCGAGCTGCAGAAGGTGGAGAACGGCGGCCCCGGCGCCCCCGGCGAGACCGAGGTCCGGCCGCGCACCGAGATCCAGGTCGTGCCCCGCGGCAGCACGCCCGAGGGCGAGGCCGCCGCGGAGCCTGGCGCAGCGCCGGGCACCGAGGCGGCCACCGAGCCCGCGCCTGCCGGCGGGGAAGGCGCCGAGGAGACCGGCACGCTGCCGACCGAGCCCCCGGTCTCTCCGGGGATGGTGACCCCGGATGCAGCGGAGGAGATGGACGAAGCGGGCGAGCAGGCTCCCTGAGCCCTGTGCCTTCCACGAGCTGGAAGGGACCACGTCGAGTCACCGTTCCAAACCAGACCGAAGTCGTGGAGTGGAACGGGCCGGGGCCAACCCGGCAGGGAAGGTGAGATGGCGAGCGACGGAATGCCCCTGATGAACCTCGATGCCCGGACGGCCGGCGCCTTCGACGCCGAGCTGGCGGCGAACGACACCGCCCTCCTGTGCGGCAGGCCCATCGGCGAGATCCTGCGCCACACCGCCGGCCTCTCCGAGGCGAAGATCGCCGAGGCCCTGGCGAAGCAGGACGAGTCGGGCAGCCGCCTCGGCGAGGTCCTCGTCGGCATGAAGGCGGTCACCGAGGAGCAGGTGCTGCAGGCCCTCGCGCTGCAGCTCGACCTGCCCTTCCTCGAGAAGATCGACGACAACAAGGTCGACACCGAGCTCGTCCAGCGGATCCCGATCAACTTCGCCAAGCAGTACAAGATGATGCCGCTGTGGCGGGCGGACGGCGAGATCGTCGTCGCCGTCGCCGACCCGGTGGACACCACCGCCCTCGATCAGGCGCGCCTCACCCTGCAGGCCCGGGTCTCGCCCGTGGTCGCCACCCAGCAGGTGGTGATCGACGCGATCCACACCGTCTTCGAGCGGCTCGCCCACGACGCCGACGCGATGGGCTCGCAGCTGGACGAGGAGGAGAACGAGACCCTCGCGCAGGAAGTCGAGGAGGCCCCCGACCTCATCGACTCCGGCGACGACGAGGCCCCGATCATCCGCCTCGTGAACTGGCTGATGAAGCGCGCGGTGAAGGAGCGCGCCTCCGATATCCACATCGAGCCCTTCGAAAAGGAATTGCTCGTCCGGTTCCGCGTCGACGGCGTGCTCAAGGAGGTGATCAAGCCTCCGAAGCGCTTCCAGAAGGCGATCACCTCCCGCATCAAGATCATGGGGCAGCTGAACATCGCGGAGACCCGTCTCCCGCAGGACGGCCGCATCCGGATCAAGATCGCCGGCAAAGAGGTCGACATCCGCCTCTCGACCATCCCCACCGCGTGGGGCGAGAGCTGCGTGATGCGTCTGCTCGACCGCTCGAGCGTGATGCTCGACCTGAAGGACATCGGCTTCGAGCAGGAGCAGTACGAGATCATCGACCAGCTGCTCCACCGCTCCCACGGCATCGTGCTCGTCACCGGCCCCACGGGCTCCGGCAAGACGACCACGCTCTACGCGGGCCTTCACAAGATCAACAAGCCCGACCTCAAGATCCTCACGGCAGAGGACCCGGTCGAGTACCAGATGAAGGGCGTGAACCAGGTGGCGGTGCAGCCGAAGATCGGCCTCACCTTCGCCGGCGCGCTGCGCTCCTTCCTCCGCCAGGATCCCGACGTGATCCTCGTCGGCGAGATTCGAGACATCGAGACCGCCGAGATCGCGATCCAGGCCTCGCTCACCGGCCATCTCGTGCTCTCCACCGTCCACACCAACGACGCCCCTGGTGCGATCACCCGTCTCGTCGACATGGGCGTGGAGCCCTTCCTCGTGGCCTCGTCGCTGGTCGGTTCGCTGGCGCAGCGCCTGGTGCGCACGCTCTGCAAGCACTGCAAGGAGCCGTACCAGCCGTCGAAGGAGGAGCTCGAGGAGGTGGGCATCACCCCCGAGATCATGGAGCGCACCGGCACCGGCGTGCTCATGCGCCCCAAGGGCTGCCAGGAGTGCAACAACCTCGGCTACAAGGGCCGCACCGGCATCTACGAGATGATGCTCGTCGACGACGAGATCCGGCAGATGATCCTCAGGAACGTCGACTCGAACACCATCAAGAAGCACGCCCTCGGCAAGGGGATGATGGCGCTGCGCGAGCATGGCGCCGTGAAGGTCGCCCGCGGGATCACCTCTGCAGCCGAAGTGCTGCGCGTGGTCCAGGACGACGTGGTGCTCTGACATGCCGGTCTTCGAGTACAAGGCGTTCAACGACGCCGGGAAACAGATCACCGGCGTGCGTGACGCCGAGAGCGCCAAGGTCTTGCGGCAGCTGCTCCGCAAGGACGGGATCTTCCTCACCGAGGTCACCGCCGAGCGGCAGGGGGCCGGTGCGGTCGCCGCCGGCGGCACCGCCCGCAACCTCAAGCTCAAGCAGCTCTTCGTCGGCCGCATCGGCACCGACGACATCGCCATTCTCACCAGGCAGCTGGCCACCCTGCTCCACGCGGGGATCCCGCTGGTCGAGGCGCTCACCGCGCTCATCGATCAGGTGGAGCACGAGCGGCTGAAGACCATCGTCACCCAGGTGAAGGAGCGCGTGAACGAGGGCGCGGCGCTGGCCGATGCGCTGCAGGAGCACCCGCGCGCGTTCTCGAACCTCTACGTGAACATGGTCCGCTCGGGTGAGCACTCGGGCGCCCTCGACGTGGTGCTCACGCGCCTCGCCGACTTCACCGAGGCGCAGGCGCGCCTGCGGTCGAAGATCTTCGGCACGCTGATGTACCCGGCGATCATGATGGGCATCGGCATGCTCATCGTGGTGGTGCTGCTCACGGTGGTGGTGCCGAAGATCTCGCAGATGTTCGAGGACATGGGCGCCACCCTGCCCCTGCTCACCCGCATCCTCATCGGCGCCTCCAACCTGGTGAGCCAGTACTGGTACGTGGTGGTGGCGCTGCTGGCGCTCGGCGGCTGGTTCTTCGCGAAGTGGAAGAAGACGCCGAAGGGAACCGAGAAGTTCGACGAGCTCCTGCTCAAGTCGCCGGTGCTGGGGCAGATGATCCGGATGCTCGCGATCGCCCGCTTCTCCCGCACCCTCTCGACGCTCCTCAAGAGCGGCGTTCCCCTGCTCACCGCGATGGGGATCGTCAAGGCGCTGGTCACCAACACCGTGCTCTCGAAGGTGATCGAGAACGCCCGCGAGTCGATCAAGGAGGGCGAGTCGATCGCCGGTCCGCTGAAGCGCAGCGGGCAGTTCCCGCCGATCGTCTACCACATGGTCGCGATCGGCGAGCGCTCCGGCCAGCTCGAAGAGATGCTCACCAACGTGGCCGATGCGTACGACTCGCAGGTCGAGACCCGCATCGCCGCCCTCACCAGCCTGCTGGAACCGATCATGATCGTGATGATGGGCGGAATCGTCGCCTTCATCGTCTTCTCGATCCTGATGCCGATCCTCCAGATGAACACGCTGGTCCAGTAAGGGAGCGGGGACGAAACCATGGGCGAGTCGCGGTTGGAGAGAGGTCTGCGCGCCGTGGCCTGGACGGCACTGGTCGCCACCCTGCTCGCGCTCATCGGCGTCGGGATCTTTTTTGCGCCTCCCTCGGCGGAGGCAGACGAAACCAAGGGAAAGACGGCCCCCACGGCGATGACGCCGGGTGCCGCGGAGGAGAACGAATGAAGTCCTACTTGCAGAAGCTGGTCGCCAAGCGCGGCAACGTCGGCGCCCGCGGCATGACCCTCATCGAGATCATGGTGGTGGTCTTCATCCTCGGCCTGATCGCGACCGTGGTCGCCATCAACGTCCAGGACGCCGCGTCGAACGCGGAGGCGAAGGCCGCGCAGCTCGACATCAAGGCGATCGAGCAGGGCATGGACATGTACCGCCTCAAGAAGGGCCGCTACCCGAACACCAGCGAGGGGATCGGCGTCCTCTACTCGAGCGGCACGCTCAAGGGCTCGCCCAAGAAGGATCCCTGGGGCAAGGACTACGTCTACCTCTACCCCGGCCAGAAGAACCCCAAGGGCTTCGACTTGATCTCGTACGGCCCCGACGGCAACCCCGGCGGCGGCGACGACATCACCAACGCGGACTGAGAGACGATTTGAAGGCACTCTCCACCAGCAAGAACGGCGCACGCGGCTTCACGCTCATCGAGCTGGGCGTCGTGGTGGGCATCCTCGCCCTCGTCGCGCTGGTGGTGATCCCTTCGGTCGAAGCGGCGTTCGGCGTGAAGACGCGGGAGGAAGCTGCCCGCGTCGCCGGTTCCGTCCGGGCGATGTACTCCGAGGCCGTACTCTCCGGCAGGACCTGCCGGATGGTCTTCGACCTCGACAACGGGAGCTATTGGCCCGAGTGCGCCGCAGGCCGCGTGACCGTGACCAAGACCGAGGAGAGCCTCCGCGGCAAGCGGATCGAGGATGCGGCCCGGTTCATCACCGGCACCGAGGAGGAGGAGGCCGCCCGCCAGGAGATCGAGGCGAAGAACGGCTTCTCCGCCTACGAGTCGGGGCTGGCTCCGAAGAAGACCCTCTCCGAGCCGATCCGGGTCGAGTCGGTCTGGACCCAGCACCAGACCGAGCCCTACGAGGCGGGCACCTCCTTTCTCTACTTCTTCCCCAACGGACAGACCGAGCGAGCCTACATCTACGTGAGCGACGAGGAAGACACCTTCACCATCATCGTCAACCCGATGACCGGCAGAGCGCGGGTCGAGGCGGGCAAGGTCGAGATCCCCGACCGGGAGATGAGCCGATGAGGAAGGCCCGTGGCTTCACGCTCCTCGAGGTGATGGTCGCCGTGGGCATCCTCGCCCTCGCCATCACCGCGATCGTCGGGATCAACGGCAACGCCATCAACGCGCACCAGTACTCGAAGCGCGTGACGGTGGCGACGATGCTCGCCCGCTCGAAGATGGTGGACCTCGAATCGCAGTTCAACGAGGAGGGCTTCACCTCCCAGTTCGACCAGAAGATGGCGGGCGACTTCTCCGAGGAGGGCTGGGACGAGTTCCGCTGGGAGGCGGAGATCGTCAAGCCCGAGCTCGACGAGGGCAGTGCCACCTCGATGGTCCAGAACCTCGTGCAGCAGTTCACCGGCCAGGCCGAGGACGAGGTGGAGGCCGCCTCCAACACCGCAGGGGGCCCCACGCCGGCGCTGCCCGGCGGCATGGGCGCGATGGCGGCGCAGTTCGCGCCGATGATCGAGTCGCAGGTGAGCACCCTCACCACGACCCTCGAGCAGTCGGTCCGCGAGGTGCGTCTGAAGGTCTCCTGGGGCAAGGGCGAGCAGACGGAGAGCGTGGACGTGACCACCCACTTCGTCATCCTGCCGCAGGCGCAGTGGGCGCCGCCCAAATGAGGACGACCCTGCGCCGCGCCAGCGGCTTCACCCTCCTCGAGGTGATGGTCTCCCTCGGGATCCTCGCCGTGCTTGCCGCCCTGGTGTGGGGCAGCTTCGCGCCCACCTGGGACGCGAAGCAGCTCGTCGCCGAGCAGGCCGAGCACTACCACGGGATCCGGATCTCGCTGCAGCGGATGAGCCGCGAGATCTCGATGGCCTTCATCTCGGACAACTACGATCCGAAGCGCTACCGGGAGCGGCCCACCCACTTCGTCGGCAGGGACTCCGGCGACGACGACGAGCTCCGCTTCACCACCCTGGCCCACGAGCGGATGTACCAGGACGCCAAGGAGAGCGACCAGTCGGTCGTCGAGTACCGCATCGACCGCGACCCCGACGACCGCGACAAGCTGGCGCTCATCCGCCGCGAGAAGACGGTGATCGACGAGGACCCCGACGACGGGGGCACCGAGGCGGTCCTCGCCACCGGCATCGAGGGGCTCGACTTCGAATACTGGGACGTCGAGGAGAAGGACTGGAGCCGGGAGTGGGACACCCACGACACCGGCTACACCGACCGCCTGCCCGAACGTGTGCGGATCACGATCCACGCAAAGGACGAGACGGGGCAGGTGCGGAAGTATACGACGCAGTCGGTTGTCTTCCTGCGAACGCCGCTCGGCAAGTAGCCGGCAGCAGGCAAGGAGGGGTTGACGAGCCATGCGGCTTTTCTCGGACAAGGCAGGCGGCGCTCGCCCGAAGGCCACCACCCTCTCGAAGGATGGCGGCAAGCGCGGCATGGCGCTGCTGATGGTGCTCACCTCGATCGCGGTGCTGACCGCGGTGGTGGTGGAGTTCGCCTACGAGACCCGCGTGGACGCCACCCTGGCAGCCAATGCCCGCGACGAGCTGCGCGCCGAGTACATGGCCCGCTCCGCGGTCAACCTCTCGCGCCTCGTCCTCCACTTCCAGAACCAGTTCGACAAGCAGGGCGCGCAGCTCGGCCAGGCGATCGGGGCCGCCACGGGCGGGCAGGCGATGGCGATGCCGAAGATCCGCCTCTGGGAGCTCCTCCCGGTGGAGTCCTCGTCGATCAACATGTTCGTCGGCGCGGTGGCAGGCCCCCCGCCGGAGGACGTGCCCCTCGCTCCGACCGAGCCGAAGCCCGGCGAGGCGGTCCCCGCAGCGGGGCTGCAGATGTTCGGCACCTACGAGGGATCGTTCGCCGCCTCGATCGAGGACGAGGAGAGCAAGTTCAACCTCAACCGGATCAGCATGCCGGGCACCACCGGCGCCGTCTTCGCCCAGCAGCTCGCCCTGCTCTGGCGGGACCCCCGGTGGGACTTCCTCTTCGACGAGGACACCGCGCACAAGGAGCGCTACACCCGCGAGGAGCTCGTGGTCCACATCAAGGACTGGATCGACGAGAACGAGGTGGGCTCCGCGGTGGACCGGGTGACCGGCCAGCTCACCGACGGCTTCTCCGACGAGGTCGGCCCCTACACGCGCTACCGGCCGGACTACAAGCCGAAGAACGCGAAGTTCGACAGCCTGGCGGAGATGTACCAGGTGGCGGGTATCGGCGACCGCTTCATGGCGGCCTTCGGCGATCGCTTCACCGTATTCCCGGATCCGAACACCGAGATGAACGTCAACACCTCGGATCCGATGCAGCAGTACGTCAACATCCTCATCGCGGCAGAGAACCCCGACCTTCCCGCGTTGAAGGACCCGATGGTGATCCAGGCGCTGCTCCAGGAGATCGAGACGCTCCGGATGTTCGGCGGCTTCATGGGGATCACGGTGCAGCAGTTCTCGCAGGTGCTCATGGGCGCCGGCATCAACGTGCGGCGCGAGATCCAGTACAGCCCGCAGCAGAACGAGTTTCTCGGCGACACCAGCCAGACGTTCCGCATCGAGGCGACGGGCCAGGTGGGCGACGTGAACAAGAAGATCACCGCCGTGGTTCGCTACGACGACAAGTTGGGGACGCTGCTTTACTGGCGGGAGGACTGACCCTTTGGCGCAGAAGATTCTCGGCCTCGATATCGGGGCCCATTCGGTGAAGGCCGTGCTCCTCGAGGGCACGCTGCGGGGCTGGGAGCTCAAGGGCCACGCCATCGCACCGCTCGGCCCCGTGGAGGCAGCGCCGGAACCGGCTGCGCCCGCGGTCGCCGAGGAGGGCGCGGAAGGCGCCGCTGCAGCGAACGGCGAGCAGCAGGAGGCCGCGATCGACCTGCGCCTCTCCCGCGCCATCGCCACGGTGGCGGAGCAGCTCGGCGGCCTCCGTGCCGACCTGACCGCGGTGGCGTTGCCGGGGACCTCGGCGGCGACCCCGCTCGTCACCCTGCCCTTCACCGACGCGAAGAAGGTCGAGGCGACGCTGGGCTTCGAGGTGGAGAGCCTTCTCCCCTTCGACATCGACGACGCCTTCTACGACTACCAGGTGCTCTCGCAGCAGGACGGCAAGAGCGACCTGCTCGTGGGCGTGGTGCGGCGCGAGGAGTTTTCGCAGCTGGTGGAGCAGCTCCACACCGCCGGCGTCGATCCGCGCGTCATCACCCTGCCGGGCTTGGGCCTCGAGCCGCTGGCAGCCGATCTGGCCGTCCGCAACGGCGTCGGCCACGACGAGCAGGCGGCGATCCTCGATCTCGGCCACGACCGCAGCGTGCTCACCGTGGTGCAGGGCGGCAGCCCCGACGGCAAGCAGCCCCCGCACCTCGTCTTCACCCGCACCTTCTCCGGCGGCGGCGCGAGCCTCCCCGAGGGGAGCAGCGACCTGGAGAACGACGCGCTCCTGCGTCGCAAGGTGCAGATGCTCCTGCGCGAGGTGCGCCAGTCGCTCCGCGCGGCCCAGACCCGCACCCGCCGGCCGGTGGGCCGGATCTTCCTCGCCGGCGCGCTCTCCCAGCTGCCCGGCCTCGGCGCCCTGCTCGCCCACGAGCTCAACGTGCCCGTGGATCCGGTCACCCTGCCCGGCGACGCAGCGGCGAAGATCCCCGCGGAACAGCAGCCCGCCTACGCGCAGGCGCTGGGCCTCGCCCTGCGGGCGCAGGCCCGCGGCGGCCAGAAGCTGCTCAACCTCCGCAAGGGCGCCTTCGCCTACAAGGGCGACCTCGACTACCTCAAGGGCAAGACCTCGCGGCTCGTGGCCTTCGCCGCGGTCCTGGTCGTGCTCTTCGCCGGCAACTTCTGGGCGAAGCTGCAGACGGTGAAGGCGCAGGAGGCGAAGCTCGACGACGCCCTCTGCCAGGTGACGCAGAACGTGCTCGGCACCTGCGAGCAGGACTTCAACATCGCCCTCTCCAAGCTGCAGGGTGGCGACACCATGGCGGCGCAGATCCCCACCGCCTCGGCGATGGAGGTCTTCACCGAGGCGATCACCCGGATGCCTTCCGAGGCCGGCGTGAAGTTCGAGGAGGTCGACGTGACCCTCGAGCGCCTCCGCCTCAAGGGCACCGTGGACTCCTTCGACGGCGTCGACCAGGTGGTCGGCGGCCTGAAGAAGTCGCGGTGCATCGGCGAGATCAAGCGCGGGCGCGTGCAGCGCAACCGCAGCGAGAAGATCGAATTCACCCTCGACGCGCTCTACGTCTGCGGCCAGAACGCCGACAAGATCGCCAGCGCGGGAACCGGGGGCTAAGGACACATGGCCAGGATCTCCCTTCCGTTCAAGGATCAGTTCGAGCGCCTCTCCGCCGCGTGGGCGAGCCTCTCGCACCGCGAGCGGCGCATGCTCGGCCTCATGGCTGCTGCCGCCGCCGTCTTCGTGGTGGCGCTGGGCTTCACCTCGCTGCGCAAGAACATCAATACGCGCGAGGCGGCCATCGCCACCAAGACCCAGTCGATGGAGCAGGTGGTCCAGCTCGCCGAGGGGTACCGCGAGGCCGAGCAGGCCCGGCAGCGGATCGAGGCGCGGATCAAGGGCACCCCGGTGCGGCTCTTCAGCTACCTCGAGGAGCTCGCGAAGAAGCAGGAGCTCTCCCTGGGCGACATGCAGGATCGCGGCACCGACTCGGTGGGCGACGGCATCTCCCGCTCCACGGTGGAGGTGAGCTTCGCCCGCATCGACCTGCGCTCGCTCACCGGCTTCTTGAACGAGATCGAGAAGAGCCAGCAGCTGGTGAAGGTGGAGAAGCTGCGGGTGCGGGGGCGCTCCGACGATCCCAACGCGCTCGACGCCGCCGTCACCGTCTCGACCTACAGCCTTTCGAAGGGATGAACGTGACCATCCTCGCCAAGCTGAAGAACAAGCCCTGGCTGCGACGGTTGGGTTACCCGGCCTTCTTCAACGCGGCCTTCCTGGGCGGCATCTACCTCACCTTCCCCTACGACCAGCTCCGCGACCGGATCGTCTCCGAGGCGGAGAAGGCCACCGGCTACGACGTGGAGATCGAGAAGGTCCGCCTCGCCGGCGTGAGCGGCATCACGCTCCACGGTGTAGACGTCGGCAGCGCCGACGCGGACGAGGGCACGCCCACGCTTCCCGTCGAAGGCGAAGCGGCGGCGGAAGGGGAAGGCGCCGAGGCGCCGCCGCCTCCGGCTCCGAAGAAGCTCCACCTCGACGCGGTGACCGCGAAGGCCGACCTGCTCGCCCTCGCCATGGGCAAGCGCGCCGTGAAGTTCGACGTCGACGCCTTCGGCGGCAGCCTCCGCGGCAAGGTGGTGATGGGCGACGAGGAGCAGTTCTTCCGGGCCCGCGGCAGGAAGATCGACTTCGGCCAGAGCCCGCTCAAGGCGCTGGCTGGCCTCGACCTGGTCGGCCGCATCGACACGCTCGACGTCGAGCTGCGCTCCCCCGGTCCGGACTTCTCCAAGGCAGACGGCACCGTGGAGATCAAGGGCGAGGAGCTCAACCTGAACGGCGGCGAGGTGCAGATGTTCGAGCTGCCCGCCGTGGCGCTGGGCACCATGAACGGCCGCATCGAGTTCAAGGAGGGCGTCGCCGATTTCGAGGAGTTCGCGATCGAGGGCGCCGACCTCGAGGCGAAGGTCGACGGCAACATCCGGCTCTCGCCGGTGCTCTCGGCCTCCAGCGTCACCGGCAAGCTCCGGATCAAGCCCTCCGACGATTGGTGGAACCGCAACGAGATGCTGAAGACTGCCGCCAATTTCGCCCTGCCCGCAGGCAAGGACGGCTGGCGCACCATCAGCATCTACGGGCCCTTGAGCTCGCCGAAGTTCCGCCCGCAGAAGTAGACGCCCTGCCCCGCGTGCAGGCGAAGAGAAGGCCCTCGTGCTCCGGCACGGGGGCTTTTTCGTGGGCGCGGTGCCGGGCCGTGCGCAAACGCCGTGCTTGCGGACCGAGTCCGCCGCCCGGGGCCGAGGGGGCCGGCCGCCCATGCTGCGTCTGCGCTCCCCACCCGCAGGGCATCGCCCGATTGGCCGCGCCCCAAACACCCATTCGGGCGATAGAAACCTACTCCCAACCGATATACGCTAATCAAGTCGATCTTCACGGGGGCGGACGATGGCCAGGCAGCCGAAGCCGGGAACACAGGGCAAGCTCCCGCTGGAGGAACGGCGCTGGGGCGGTAGGCGCGAGGGCGCCGGCCGCAAACCGAAGAGCCCGCGCCCACTCGGCGGGCCCGGCACCCCGCATCTCCGCCGCCCCGAGATCCAGCGGCGCCACCCGGTGCACCTCACGCTCCGCCTCATGCCCGACGCCTGGAACCTTCGCTCGCAGCGCTCGTTCCGCGTGATCTCCGGCGCGCTCCTCGCCGTGCGCGACGCAGGCCTCCGCCTCACCCACTACTCGGTGCAGGGCAACCACCTGCATCTGATCGCCGAGGTCGAGACGCGCACCGTGCTCTCGCGCTGCATGCGCTCCCTCGCCATCCGCCTGGCCAGGGGGCTCAACGCCATGATGGGCCGCAAGGGCCGCGTCATCGCCGACCGCTACCACGTGGTCGTGCTCCGCAACCCGCAGCAGACCCGCAACGCGATCCGCTACGTGCTCTCCAACACCCGCAAGCACATGCTCGAGCGCGGCGAGCCCACCCCCAGGGTGATCGCCGATACTTACGCCGCCGGCCCCTCCGACCATGTGCCGCGGACGATGCGCCTGCGCCCCAGCGTCCTCCTCCTGGAGCCGCGATCGTGGCTGCTCACCGACGGATGGCGCCGCGCCGCCGGCTCATGACGAGCGGACCTCGCCTCGGGCCGTGCTACGCTCGCGCACGAGGGGTGACCAATGAAGCGTGCGATCGTGGTGTTGGCGCTGCTGGCGGGTTGCGGCGGTGAAGGGGGCAACGAGGCGCCGGTACCGGGCAGCGAGGGCTCGCGCTCCGAGCCGATCGTCTGCCGCTCGGAGGACCGGCTCGACAAGTTCTGCCCGGCGGATTGGGAAGCAGCCGTCGCGCAGGCCGATCGTTTTCCGCGCGAGACGTGCGCCGGCACCTGCGGTCGGTGGCTCCTCCACACCACCGGAGGCTTCATGCGGGTCAACTGCGCCTACGATCCGCAGACCCACGAGCTGATCGGCGTCGCGATCCACGACGACGTCCCTCTCTACTGCGATGGCACGACCGACATCCTCGTGTGGGGTGACGCGCCGCTGGCTGGTGGCTGCACGTTCGAGGCCGGCGCCAGCGGCGCCTCCTGCCCATCGCTTGCCGACTGACCCAGCCAGCCGTCAGGTGCCGAGCGGCAAGGTGACGGTGAAGGTCGTCCCGCCACCGGCGGTGCTCTCCGCCGCCACACTGCCGCCGTGCGCCTCGACGACGCGACGCACCAGGTAGAGCCCGAGGCCCCAGCCGCCGTAGTGCTGGCTGGAGACCGCCCGCTCGAAGCGCTCGAAGACGTGGGGCAGCCGCTCCGGCGGAATGCCGATCCCCTCGTCGTGCACCGTGAGGCGCGCCGACTCCCCCTCGGCCTCGACCGTGACCCGAACCGGTTTACCGGCGCCGAATTTGAGCGCGTTGTCGAGCAGGCTCGCCACCACCTCCTCGATGCGCCGCCGATCCCAGCTGCCGCGGATCGGCGCCGGCGCGATCACCTCGACCAACGAGCCGGAGGTGGCGATCCGCTCCTCCGCCCGGGCCACCGCTGCGCGCGCCGCCTCGGCCAGATCGAACGCCTCCCGCTCGAGTTCCAGCTCTCCCGACTGCGCCTCCGAGACCTCGAGCAGCTGGTCGACCAGGTGGTTGAGCCGCCGCAGCCCCCGCTGCGTGGTGGCGAAGGTGCGGCCGACCGCCTCCTCGGAGAGGCCTTTGCGCAGGGCCGAACCGATCGCCGTGGTCATCGAGGTGATCGGCGTCTTGAGCTCGTGGGAGGCGACCGAGAGGAACTCCTCCCGCACGCGGATCGCCTCCTGCGCCTCGCGGTAGAGCCGGGCGTTGTCGATGGCCAGCGCCGCGCGCCGGGCGAGCTCCTCGGCCAGGGGCAGATCCGCGGGCCCGTAGCGCCAGTCGGTCGGCGAGTAGAGGCTCATCACGCCGAGCGTACGGCCCCGTGCGACGAGCGGCACTGCCAGCACGCTCCGGAGGCCGAGCCCGCGCAGCAGCCGGGCGTGCTCCCGATCGATTACCACGGCGTCGAGGCGGGCGTCGTCGACCACCGGCACCAGAACCGGGGTGCCGGAGGCCAGCACCTGGCCGGCGGGGTAGGAGATACCGAGCGGCGGCGGGTATCGCTCCCGGAGCGCGGCGAGCAGCGGCTCCCTGGCGGGATCGCGATGGGCGCCGTAGCCACGCTCCGCCCGTCCGCTCTCGTCGACCAGGAAGATCACGGACCACTCGGCGAGGCGCGGCACCGCGAGCTGGGCGAGCCGCTGCAGGGTGGCGTCGTAGTCGAGGGATTGGGCGAGGACGGCGCTCGCGTCGGCGAGGAAGCGGATGGCCTCCTCTGCCTTGCGGCGCTCGCCGATTTCGGATTCGAGGGCCTCGAAGAGGCGGCCGTTCTCCAGCGCGATGGCGATCTCGCCGGAGAGCAGCTCGAGGGCGAGGACGCGCTCGCGGGTGAAGGCGCCGGTGGTGAGCGAGTTCTCGAAATAGAAGACGCCGAGGAACTCCTCCTGCCGTCGGATCGGGATGGCGAGGATCGACTTCACCTTCCGCGCGAGAAGATCGGCGTCGCTTCCGTACCGGGGATCGCTCGCAGCGTCGTCGACGAGCACGGCGATGCGCCTGCTGCGTACCGCCTCGACCACCGCGGCGCAGACGCCCGCAGCGCCGCCGAGCGGCGTGTCTTCGTCCCGGGTGGTGCCGTTCGCGTCGCCGGAGGCCCGGACGCGCGCGCTTCCGTCCTGCTCGAGCACCAGAACGCCCCGCTCCGCCCCCGCAGCCTGGATGCAAACCTGCACCAGCTTGGGCAGCAGCCTGGAGAGGCGGACCTCGCTCGAGATCGACTGCGCGGTGCGCAGCAGGCTGAGCGCGTCGAGGCCCGCCACGGGCGCGATGCTCGCGCCGCGCGAGAGCTCGAGGCCCGGCGCCAGCCCGAACTCCTTCTCCAGCGCCCTCACCTTGCCCGTGGCACCCCACCGCCCCCAGCTCTCGCGGGCCTCGGCGAGATAGGGCGCGGCGAGGCGCCGTCTCCCCATCGTGAAGTAGTGCCGCCCGGCCCATTCGCTCGCCAGCGCCGCATCCTGCACCAGCCCGGCGGCACGCGCCGCGTCGATCGCCTCGTCGTAGCACGCGGCCGCGTCGTCGTTGCGCCCCTCGACACGAGCGATCTCCGCATCGAGCAGCAGCCGGCGCGGCCGGTAATTGTCCGGCGCGCCCTCCTCCCATTCCCGCATCCGCTCCCGCGCGGCGCTCGCCTGCGGCGGAACCGCGCCCCGTGCATCCGCGAGCTCGGTGAGCGCGTCCATGAACGTCCCCTCGGAGTAGGGGCCGATCGCCTGCAGCAGCGGAAGCATGCGCCGCATCGGTGCCAGCAGGCGTTTCGCCTCCTCGTGGTTGCGGAAGACCACTGCGCCCCAGAGCCGAAGCACGAGGGCGTGCGCCTCGATCGAGGGCCCCAGCGCCGCCACCGCCGCCGCCTCCGCTGCCTCTTCGTCGCCGCTGCTCCCCGGCTCGCGGGCGAGCCCCTGCAGTTCGCGGATCAGCCAGCGGTAGTGGAGCTGGAAGGTCGCGATCCCGGGGAAGCCGAGGCGGTTGCAGAACGAGACGCCCTCGTCGATCTCCGCGAGGATCCGCTCGAGCTCCATGCCGCTGAGGAAGTTGTACATCGACGACGCCATCCAGGTGAGCGTCGCTTCGCGCAGGTCGCCGCACTCGATGGCGAGCCGCCGCACCTGGCGCAGGCTGGAGAGGGTCACGGCGTAGGGCGCCTCCCAGGGGAGCAGGTCGGCGCACTCGAGGTAGCGGGCCGCCACCTCCGGCACGCGGTTGCTGGACCGCTCGCCGATCCGGACCGCCAGCCGCGCGAAGCCGCCCATCGCCGCCGCGTCGACGCCGAAGAGATAGAAGGGGTAGCACGCGATCCCGACCACAGCGGAGGGGGAGAATCCGCGCTCCAGGCATTGCTCGACGGTGACGGCGGAGAGGTAGCAGAGCAGGTCGTGGTCGAAGAACCACGCCGGCGCGAACATCTCCGACATCATGTCGAGGAAGGCCTGATCCCTGGGGTCCTCCACGAACGGTTCCGAGGCCAGCGACTCCGGCTGGCGGCCGGCGAGCAGGCGGTCGATGCGCTGGCGCGCGGCGTCCGTCGCGGCCCGCAGGTCGGCGGGGATCTCCAGCCCGAAGAGATGCGAGAGGGCGTTCCTGCCGATGGCGAGGGACTCGGCGTGGCGCCCCGCGGCGAAGGTCGCCCGGATGCGCAGCGCGTGGAGCCCGGCGCGCTCCTCCACCGCCGTGGCGTACTGCAGGCCCTCGTCGACCAGCGCGAGGCAGCGTTCCAGATTCCCGCTCAGGAACGCGGCGTCGGCGGCGTCGCGGCGCAGCGCGAATTGGAAGACCTGCGGTGCCGAGGGGCCGATCAGCTCCAGGGCGGTCTGCAGGTAGGCGAAGGCAGCGCCGTAGGCAGTCGCCGCCCGGGCGCGCGCGCCTGCGCGCTGGTTGAGCAGGGCCCGTTCGAACCGCGCCTCCCGGCTCTCCGTCGGCTCGGCGCCGAGGTTCAGCTGATCCACCGCCCGGAAGAAGGCCTCCTCTCCGCCGGTCTCGAGGAGCAGCCGCCCGATGAGCCGGTGGATCCGCCGGCGCTCCGCCTCGGACATCGACTCGTAGGCCGCCTGCTCGATCCGGTCGTGGGCGAAGACCACGTTCTCGGCGCCTTCGCGGAGCAGGAGGCCCTCCCCCACCAGCTCGTGCAGCCGCTCGTCCACCTGCATGGGTGAGAGCGCCAGGGATCGCTCGAGCACGAAGCGGGGCGTCCGCGTGCCGGCACAGGCGGCGACCCGCAGCACCTCGCGGGTGGGCACGGGCAGGTCGCGGATCGCGCCAGCCATGAGCGCCGCCACGTTCTGGGTGATCCCCACGCCCTCGATCCGCCGCAGGTCCCACGTCCACCGGGCAGCGCCCTCGTTCCAGACGAGGAGGCCCTCCTTCTGGAGGGAGCGGAGGAGCTGGCGGAGGAAGAAGGGATTGCCGCTGGTCTTCGCGGTGAGAAGCCGCGCCAGGCCCCGCACGCGCTCCCGATCGCTGTGCAGCGCGTCGGCGAGGAGCGAGACCACCGACCCCTCCTCGAGGGGGAAGAGCTCGCACCGTTGGATCGAGACGCCGAGGTTCCCGACCGCAGCCAGCATCCGCTCGAGCGCCGGGCTCGCCTCCCGGGGCCGGAGCCCGCCGACGAGCAGGACATGCTTGATCCCGGGCTCGGTCGCCAGGGTCTGGAGGGCGAGGAGCGAGGCGTCGTCCGCCCATTGGAGATCGTCGAGGAAGAGGACGAGCGGGTGTTCTTCCGACACGGAGCTGCGCACGAGGATGGAGATCTCCCGGTGCAGCAGGAACTGGGCCTCGACCGGTCCGAGATCCACACGCTTCGGCTCGATGCCGAGCTCCGCCAGCTCGGGCACCAGCTCCACCAGCAGCGCATCCGTCTCCCGCAGGGCGGCGACGACCCGCTCCCGCTCCGCATCGCTCGCAGCCGAGAGGGATCGCACCAGGTCGCGCAGCGCCTTGGCCACCGAGGCGTGGGGCGCCGTCGACGCGCGCAGCAGCGCCTTTCCGGAAACGAAGCGCCCGCCGCGGCGGAGGACCACGTCGGCGAGGGAGTCGACGAGGCTGGTCTTGCCCACACCCGGCTCGCCCTCCACCAGCACGAAGCGGCTGCCGTCCCTGGTCGCCTCGTCGAAGGCCCGCTCCAGGAAGGCACGCTCTGCCTCGCGTCCGTAGAGTAGGTGCGGCAGGGGAAGCCTGTAGGCGAGATCACCGCGTCCCAGCTCGAAGGGCTCGACCGTGCCGGTGGCCGTCCAGCGCTGTGCCGCCTCCCGAAGATCCTGCAGCAGCGCCTCCGCGCTCTGGTAGCGCTGCTCCGGCGCCTTCTCGAGCAGCTTCTGGACGATGGCAGCGAGACCCGGCGGAACGTTCGGGTTGGCCACCGACGCGAGGGCGGGAACCTGCGCGAGGTGCGCGTGCGCGAGCTCCAGGGGGTCTGCCGAGCGGAAGGGCGGCGAGCCGGTGAGCATGGCGTAGAACGTCGCCCCCAGCGCGTAGAGGTCGGTGCGGCCGTCGAGCGGACGGTGCATGTGGCCGGTCTGCTCGGGGGCGGCCCAGGTGAGATCGAGCTCCGCGCTCGCGGAGGGCAGCTCCCCGAAGCGCGAGGCATCCGAGAAATGGACGAGCGTGGGACGCAGCTCGGGGCCGAGCCGGATCCGCCCGGGCGTGATCGCCCCGTGGACGATCCGCCGGGCGTGGATGCGCGCGGCGGTCTCGGCGAGGGCGGAGGCGAGGGCGAGAAAATCCCCGGTCTGCAGCGGGCCCGCATCGATCCGCTGCTGCAGGCTCTCCGGTCCCGCATCTTCGAGGATCAGGCTGGTCGCCCCGGCCGCCTCTTCCGTGCCGAGGAGGCGCACGACGCCCGGTACGTCGAGAAGCCGGAGCATCTCCTCCTCTCGACCGAGGAGCGCCTGGCCTTCTGCATCGATGGGGCGCTTCACGACCACACGGGTGCCATTGCGCACGGTGGACCGCACGACGAAGCGCCTGCAGCGATGCAGTTCGGCGAATTCGGAAGGAGCCCCCATCTGTGCAGCCAACATGCGCACGCCGGTGGGGACCTCGCCAGGCCGCGTCGGCATCGCTTCAAACCCGCCAGGGGTCGACCACCTCCACCAGCGGCGGGTGCTCCGCGAAGGCGATGCCGCATTCCACGTCGCCGGTGTCGGCCTCGACGCCTGCGGCGGCAGCGTCGCGGAGGGCCTCGTCGATGGCGATGCGGTCTTCTCGAGCGCTCGGTCGGTAGAAGCAGGCGAGCAGGTCCGAGGAGCGCTGCCATTCGCGGCGCTGCAGCTCCTCGTAGAAGCGATCCGCCAACGGCTCGGGGACGTCGCCAAGGGCGACGTGAAGCAGCACGTAGCGCATGTCGTTCTCCCGGGCGCCTCAAGTGGCGCCGCCCACCGGGCCGGTGCCGTGCGCGGGAGCTCTGGTGCAGCCGGTGGTGGGTCCAGCCTCCACCTGCATCAGTTTCCGATCAACGCTGCCCACCCGAGCAGCCCCGTTCAGTCAGAAGCCCCGGATCCGGAGCCCGGCGAAGATCGGGAGCCAGGCGGTGTCGGTGTCGCGCTCGCGCCCTTGCGCGTCGCGGACGGTGTCGCCGAAGGCGTAGCGGTAGCGCGCCTCGGCGAAGATCTCGATCGCCGGATCGAGGCGGAAGCGGGCGCCGCCGCCGACGTTGAAGCCGAAGTTCCAGTCGCTCGCCGAGGCGACCTCCTCGGTGGCGGGAGCCGCCTGCGGCACGCAGAGCAGGAAGGTCGGTTGGCAGAAGGGCAGGAGCGTCACCTGCCCGGTGGTCTCCGAGAGCGTGGCCCGGCGGTAGACCAGGCTCGGCCCGCCGATCGCGTAGAGGCCGAAGAGCTGCTCCCGGAAGAAGTCGTAGCTGGCGTCGAGATCGAGGGTATGGGCCGAGTAGAGCCCGTCGATCCCCTCCACGCCGATCTCCTCCTCGCCGATCGACCAGCCGCTGTACTGGTACTCGAGGCGGGCCGCGAACGCCGGCGACAGGTACCAGCCGAAGCCGAGCTGGAGGCCGCCGCCGAGCGGGAGCACGTCCGCCGCGTCGCCGAGGGGCACGGAGATGCCACCGCCGAGGACGGTGACGAAGGGGCCCGGCTCCCGCTCGAGCTGCGCTGCTGCAGGCGCCGGCGCAAAGGCAGCCAGCGTGAGGATCGCCACCAGGAGGCTCTTGGTTCGCATCGTCTCCCCCGGGCACCAAGGTGGCCGCTGCCGCAGCGCCCGGCGCCGCTCGCTTTCCCGCCCGGGGCGACCCGACCGTTCAGCGCCGTGCACTCGCCAGGTTCCAGGAGGCTGCCCCGGTTGAGCAGCTCTCACGGGGCGTTCTACCCTCCTCCACACCAACGGCATCCGGGGGACCTCATGGCCGAGCTGGTCTTCTTCCGCAGGGGCGAGGAGCTGATGCGCGTGCTCCTCGATCGCGACGTCACCGTGCTGGGGCGCGGCGGCGGCGCCGACGTGGTGGTGCCCCACCCCGAGGTCTCCCGCAGACAGGCGCAGGTGGAGCGCCGCGGCGCAGGCTTCTTCGTCCGCGATCTCTCCGGCCGCGGCACCGCGGTCGGCGGCACGCTCTGCACGGAGGCGGAGCTCCACGAGGGCGAGGAGATCGGCTTCGGCGAGTTCCGCGCGGTCTTCGTCGCCGCCGACGGGGAGCGCGGCGAGTGGGAGACGCGGGCGCAGCGGGAGTTCACCGAGCGGGCGCCCGCGCTGCCGAGGGAGAACGTGGCGCTCACCCTGCGGGTGCGTTCCGGTGGCCAGGAGGCGGTGCTGCCCCTCGAGCCGGAGATGACCGTGGGCAAGGCGCCGGGCTGCTCGATCGTCCTTCCCGACGCCTTCGCCTCCGGCGTGCACTGCCGGATCCTCCGCCGCGGTGCGGGCGTGCTCGTCACCGATCTCGACTCGACCAACGGCACCTGGGTGAACGGGCTGCGGGTCGGCTCCGCGGAGGTAGGTCCCGGCGCGTGGGTGCGGATCGGCGAATCGGAGATCGGCCTCGAGCTCGCGCGGGAGGACGGCGCCCGCGCCTTCCAGGGGATCCTCTCCCACGCGAGCTGCATGCGGGAGGTCTTCGACCTGATCGAGCGGGTCGCGCCCTCGCTGGCGCCGGTGGCGATCTTCGGCGAGACCGGGACCGGCAAGGAGCTCGTCGCCCGCGCCATCCACGAGCAGAGCGAGCGGAGCCGCGGCCCCTTCATCCCGGTCAACTGCGCGGCGATCTCGCGCGAGCTGGTGGAGAGCGAGCTCTTCGGCCACGAGAAGGGCGCCTTCACCGGCGCCACCGCCGCACGCAAGGGCGCCTTCGAGGAGGCCTCCGGCGGCACCATCTTCCTCGACGAGATCGGCGAGCTCTCCGCGGATCTGCAGGCGAAGCTGCTGCGCACCCTGGAGCTCGGGGAGATCAAGCGGGTCGGCTCCTCCAAGCCCTTCCGCGTCGACACCCGGGTGGTCTGCGCCACCCACCGCGACCTGCGCGCGATGGTGAAGAAGGGCACCTTCCGCGAGGACCTCTACTACCGCCTCTGCGTGATCCGGATCGAGCTGCCCCCCTTGCGCAGCCGCAGGGGCGACGTGCGGCTGCTGGCCGAGCACTTCGCGAAGAGCCACGCGCCCCGGGGCTTCCGCCCGCAGTTCGCCGGCGACGCATGGACGCGCCTCGACGCCCACGCCTGGCCGGGCAACGTCCGCGAGCTCAAGAACGTGATCGCCCGGGCGATGCTGCTCCGCCGCGGCCCCACCCTCACCGCCCGCGACTTCGTCTTCGACACCGGCGGCGAGTCGGTGGTCCGCGAGGAGATGGGCCCGCGGGGCGGCGGGGAGGACGACGCCGTGCTGCTGCCCGGCAAGACGTTGCAGCAGATCGAGATGGAGGTGACCTACAAGGCGCTGCGCCGAAACGGCGGCAACCGCCGTGCGGCGGCCCGCGAGCTCGGCCTCGCCCGCTCGACGATGCAGAAGCGTGCCGCCGAGCTCGGCTTCCCCCCGCCCTCGACCGGCGACGAGTCCTCCGACGACGAAGCGACGCCCTGATCCACCGCGCCGGTCAGCGGACCAGCTGCGCCGCGCCCATCGCGTAGGGGCGGAGCGAGTTCATGATCGACTCGACGTCGCCGACCACGCTCTCCGGCGCGCTCGAGGGCCAGGTGGCGAGGAGCACGAAGAGCCGCCCGTCGCTGGCGTCGAGGATCCCCACCTTGCCGAAGACCTCCTCGCCGAGGGCGAAGGAGAAGCCCGAGGAGCTGCCGTCGCCGGAGAGGGCGGGCACGGTGGTGGTGAAGCCGGGCTTGCTGCGCAGCCCCACCGCGAGGCGCTCGGCGAATTCCTGGGGCGGCGCAACGTTGGGCGTCACCTGCACCACCACCTGCGAGCCGGTCGCCGGGTGGAGGACGACCACCGGAACGAGGATCCCCTCCGGGGCCTCGTGGCCCGGGGCGAATTGCCACGCGTTGCCGCCGGGCCTCGCGATCTCGAAGCCCGACTGCGCGTCGACGAAGCGCTCCAGCGCACCGGAGGTACGGGCCTCGCCGCCCTCCTCCAGCGCGGCGCGCCCGGAAGCCAGGTCGGCGGGCCCTTCCGCCCGCTGGCTGACGCAACCCGCCAGGAGGACCGCTGCTGCCACCACCACCGTCCGCACCACGCCCATTCGCCGCCTCCCCGGGCAACCGCCCGCTCCCGGGAAAGCTCTGCACGGAAGCGGCCGCCCCGCAATCAGGCGCAGCGGCCCGCACGGGCCGGTGGGAAGCGGGCCCACCAACAGCGGAAGGGCTTTTCCCAGCGCAGGAACGGCGAACGCCGCGCGCCCGTGGGGGCTGGCGGCGTCCGCGCAAGGGCCAGGGCCCCGGGTCGATCAGCTGCGGGGCTCGACCGCCACCGGCATCAGCTCACGGATGGTCGCCTCGAGCTTCGCCATCACCTCGTCGAGGCCGACCAGCTCCACCTCGCCGCCCTTGCGGAGCTTCCACTCCACCTTGCCCTCGGCGAGGCCCTTCTTGCCTACCGCGATGCGGATGGGCAGTCCGATGAGGTCGGCGTCCTTGAACTTCACGCCGGGCCGCTCGTCGCGATCGTCGTAGAGGACCTCGATCCCGGCGGCGAGGCATTTGGCGTAGATCTCCTCGCAGGCCTTCTGCACCTCGTGATCGCCCATCTGGAGGCCGACCAGCTCCAGCTGGTAGGGCGCGATCGACATCGGCCAGACGATGCCGTTGTCGTCGTGGTGGAGCTCGATCGCCGCCGCCATCACGCGCTCGACGCCGATGCCGTAGGATCCCATCACGATCGGCACCTGCTTGCCCTCGGCGTTGAGCACCGTGGCGCCCATCGACTCCGAGTATTTGGTGCCGAGCTTGAAGATGTGGCCCACCTCGAGCCCCTTCCAGACCGCGAGGTCCGCCTCGCACTGCGGGCAGCCCTCGCCGCTCTGCACCGTGCGCAGGTCGACGATCGCGGCGTGGGCGAGGTCGCGCTTCACGTCGACGCCGCGGAGATGGAAGCCGTCCTCGTTGGCGCCGGTCACCATGTCGCGGCGCTCCGCCAGCGCGCGGTCGACGAAGACCGGCGCCTTGTCCTTCGTGCCCACCCCGCCCAGCGAGCCCGGCCGCGCGCCGAGGAGCGCCACGATCTCCTCGGGATGGGCGGGACGGACCTCCTGCGCCCGGGTCGCGGTCTGGAGCTTCGCCTCGTTGAGCTCGTCGTCGCCGCGGACGATGGCGATCACCGGCTTGTCGTCGGCGACGTAGACCAGCGTCTTGAGCTGGCGCTTCGCCTCCACGTGGTAGGGCGGCTGCTCGAGATCCTCGATCGTCTTCACCCCGGGGGTGGCGAACTTCTCGGCCTGGGGCAGTCCCTCGCCGTCGGCCAGCACCGCCACCCGGCTCTCCGCCTTCTCCACGTTGGCGGCGTACTCGCAGCTGCGGCAGTAGGCGATGTTGTCCTCGCCGGCATCCGTCTGGACCATGAACTCGGTCGACTTGCTGCCGCCCATCGCGCCGGAGTGCGCGTCCACCGCGGCGAACGCGAGGCCGCAGCGCGAGTAGATCCGGTAGTAGGCCCGGCGCTGGTTCTCGAAGGCGACGTCGAGGCCCGCCTCGTCCACGTCGAAGGAGTAGGCGTCCTTCATCGTGAACTGGCGCACCCGGAGGAGGCCGCTCTTGGGGCGGGGCTCGTCGCGGAATTTGGTCTGGATCTGGTACCAGACCTGGGGCAGCTCGCGGTACGAGCGGATCTCCGACCGCGCGATCACGGTGAAGATCTCCTCGTGGGTCATGCCGAGGCAGTAGTCGCCGCCCTTGCGATCCTTGAGCCGGAACATGTTCTGGCCCATCACCTCCCAGCGCCCCGACTCCTCCCAGATCTCGCGGGGGTGGAGCGCCGGCAGGAAGAACTCCTGCGCGCCGACCCCGTCCATCTCCTCGCGCACGATCCGCTCGACCTTCTTGAGCGAGCGCTGCGCCATCGGCAGGTAGGAGTAGATGCCCGCGCCCAGCTGCCGGACGAGACCGGCGCGGAGGAGCAGCTTGTGCGACGCGACCTGCGCGTCGGCGGGAACTTCCTTCAGGGTGGGGATGAAGGCTTTGGAATAGCGCATCGCTTGGAGCTCGTCCGGCGCCGCTGGCCGCCGGATCAAAAGCGGGCGTTGACCCGCTGTGTTTCGAAGAAAAGAATCAGGCGCGGGGATCGAAACCGGCCTTGCCGGGCAGCACCCACGACGGTCGGCTCTCGGGAAGCTTCGGCGGCGGCGGGTTCACCCGGAATTGCAGCGTGGGCTTCGCCTGCGTCTCGGCGATCACGGGCAGCTTCCCGCCCCGCTCCGCCACGAAGCTCCGCACCTCGTCGACGAGAGCGGCCTCGAGCTGATCGGCGGCGAAGCGCTTCACGATCTTGCCCTTCTTGAAGAGCAGGCCGACGTTGTTGTGCCCGTAGGCCACACCGATGTCCGCCTCGCGGGCCTCGCCGGGACCGTTCACCTCGCAGCCCATCACCGCCACGTGCACCTCTTCCTGCACGCCGGCCAGCGCCTTCTCGATCCGGTTGGTGGCCGAGATCATGTCAACCGAGCAGCGGCCGCAGGTTGGGCAGGAGACCAGCGTCATCCCGCCCTGCCGCAGGCCCAGCCCCTTGAGCAGGTGGATGCCGACCTTCACCTCTTCCACCGGATCGGCGGTGAGGGAGACGCGCAGGGTGTCGCCGATCCCCTCGGCGAGCAGGATGCCGATGCCCGCGGAGCTCTTCACCGCGCCCTGGAGCAGCGTGCCCGCCTCGGTGACGCCGAGGTGGAGCGGGTAGTCGAAGGTCTGCGCGGCGAGGCGGTAGGCCCGCACCATCGTCGGCACGTCGGAGGCCTTGAGCGACACCTTGATGTCGAAGAAGTCCTCCTCCTCGAGCATGCGGATGTGGCTCACCGCGGAGGCCACCATCGCCTCCGGCGTGGGGGCGCCGAACTTCGCGAGGAGCTCCTTCTCGAGGGAGCCGCCGTTGACGCCGATGCGGATCGGGACGTTCGCCGCCCTCGCCGCCCGTGCCACCTCGCGCACCCGCTTCTGGCCGCCGATGTTGCCGGGGTTCAGGCGGATGCCCGCCATGCCGGCGTCGATGGCCTTCAGCGCCAGGTGATAGTTGAAATGGATGTCCGCGATGAGCGGGATGGTGACGCCCTCGACGATGGTCGCGAGGTTGTCCGCCGCCTCGTCGTCGGGGACCGCGAGCCGGACGATGTCGACCCCTGCCGCCTGCAGCTCCCGGCACTGGGCGATGGTCGCCTCCGCGTCCCGGGTGTCGGTGGTGGCCATCGACTGCACGGAGATCGGCGCATCGCCGCCGACGTGGAGGTTGCCCAGCCGGATCTTCCGGCTCTGCCGCCGTGCAGAGAGGGGCTTGCTGCTTTCGCTGCCCACACCGCTCATCGCTCTCGCTCCTCCAGCCCGCGGCGCTGCTGCCCCAAAGCTGGCCGATCGAAAAAGGGGCCGGCGCGTGGAAGGCGCCGGCCCCGTGTTTCTAGCGCATGCGGTCAGCGCATGCAGGCAATTACTTGCTGGCGGTGGCGCCCAGGCCCAGCTCGCTGTCGATCACCTTCTTGAACTCCTCGAAGGGGAGCGCACCCGAAAGCGGGGTGCCGTTCACGAAGAAGGCGGGGGTGCCCTGGACACCGGCCTCCTCGCCGGCCTCCATGTTCTTCTTCACCGTCTCGGCGTGCTTGTCCGAGTCGAGGCAGGCGTCGAACTTCGCCTGGTCGATGCCGGCGATGGTGCCCGCGTGCTTCTTGAGGTCGGTGACCTCGAGGGCCTTCTGGTTGGCGAAGAGCACGTCGTGCATCTCCCAGAACTTGCCCTGCTCCTCGGCGCAGTGCGCAGCCTCGGAGGCCTTCGGCGCCTTGGCGTGGAAGGGCAGCGGGTAGTCGCGGAAGACGAACTTCACCTTGCCGTCGTACTCCTTCATCACCTGCTCGATGGTGGGGTTCACCCGCGAGCAGAAGGGGCACTCGAAGTCGGAGAAGGCGACGATCGTGACGGGGGCGTTCTCAGGGCCCTTGCTGGGACCGGTGGCGGCGACCTCGACCTTCGGCTGGACGGGCTCGGGGAGGTTGATCTCCACCTTCGCCGCAGCCTTGAGCTGGTCGAAGTAGGCGATCATCACCTTCCGCTGCTGATCGCCGGTGAGGTACTGCGCGATGCGGTCCTTCACCTGCTCGTAGGGAGGCAGCGGCTGGCCGCTGGCGCTCTGCTGGTCGTAGAAGGCCTTGATCTCCGCCTCGGTCGGCGGGGTGATCTTGCTCTCGACCTCGGCCTTGAGCAGCTCCTCCTCGGTGACGCCCTTCTTCTTCGCCTCGGCCTCGACCAGCTTCTTGGCGACCATGGCCTCGAGGCCCGCCTGCCGCATCTTGTGCTTCTGGTCGCGCATCTCCTGCTCCATCGAGCGGAGCTTGCCGGTCATCGGCTTGTCGAGGTCGGCGAGGGTGATCTTCTCGCCGTTGACCGTGGCCACGACCGTGGAGGGATCCTCGGCGCCTGCGGTCGCGCTCTTGGCGACGGCGGCGGCGTTGGTGGCGGGCGCCGCAGCATTGTTGCTGCAGGCGGCGGTGGAAACGGCCGCAACCACCAGCGCGGCGAGGGTCGTGAACTTGCGAGTCATCTCTTCTCCAAGCGGGCGAGGGAGCGCCCGAAGTCGGTGCATCGTGCGGTTGGAACCACAGTGCGTCAAGGGAAATGCCGGTAGCTCGAGCGTCGGATCTCCAAGGGATTTTTCCCATTCCAGGAGGGCGGCGAGACGCTTTTCGAGCCGTGTCGAGACATCGGCGAAACAAGGGAGAGAGCAGTTGGGGTAGGGTCGGAAATTCCCATGGAGACCGCGCTTCGCCTTCTCACCGCCCTCCCCCGCAAGCCAGGCCGCTTCCTCCTCGCCCCGGCGCTCGCCGGCGGCAGCTGGCTGGTCGGGCACGGCACGCCGCTCGCGCTGGAACCCGGCGCGGGGCTCGAGGCGCTCCCGCACCTGCTCGAGCCGGGGCCGAAGGGCACGGTGGTCCTTCTCGGCTACGAACTGGGTCGCTCGCTCCTCCGGCGCCCCGGCAGGGCCCGGGAGGATCGCGGGCTTCCCCGGGCGGTGGCGATCCGGGTGGAGGAGGCGGTGGCGATCGACCCGGCCACCGGTCGGATCGAGGGCGACGCCGCTCTCGCCGGGCTGCGGGGCCCCCTGCCGACCCACCCAGCGCAGCGCTGCAGCGTCGAGGTCTCGCTCGATCGCAGGGCCCACGCCGCTGCGGTGGGACGGGTCCACGAGCTCATCCGCGCCGGCGAGACCTACCAGACCAACCTCACGGTGCGCTTCTCCGCCCCGTGGTCCACGGGCCCGGAGGCGCTGCTGCCGGCGCTGCTCACCACGGGGCCGCAGGCGTGCACCGCCTACCTCGATCTGCCGGGCGGGGCTTCGGTGGTGAGCGCCTCGCCGGAGCTGCTTCTGCGCTACGACGCCGCAACGAGGCTGGCGAGCAGCGAGCCGATCAAGGGGACGAGGCCCCGGGGCGAAGGTGCCGAAGCGGACGAGGCCCTCGCAGCGGCGCTCGCAGCCGATCCGAAGGAACGGGCGGAGCACGTGATGATCGTGGACCTGGTCCGCAACGATCTCGGCCGGGTCGCCGAGGTGGGCAGCGTGCACGTCCCCGCCCTCTTCCGGGTCGACCGCCTCCCCACCGTGCACCACCTGGTGAGCGAGATCGCCGCGCGCCTTGCGCCGGCCCGCACCCTGCCGGAGCTGGTGGCCAGCCTCTTTCCCGCAGGCTCGATCACCGGGGCGCCGAAGCTGCGCACCATGGAGATCATCGACGAGCTCGAGCCGGTGGCCCGCGGGCCCTATTGCGGATCGATCGGGCTCGTCCGCCCCGACGGCAGCTGCGCCCTCTCGGTGGCGATTCGCACCGCCGTACTCCAGGACGGCAGGGTCGACTACGGCGCCGGCGGCGGGATCACCATCGACGCAGCCGCCACCCGCGAATGGGACGAGCTGGTGCTGAAGGCCCGGCCCTTCCTTTCCGCGGTGGGCGCCGCCGCGCCGTGTTAGAAGGGCAGACCGACCTGCCGAGGAAGACCATGGAGAAGAAAGAGACCCTGGCGAAGACCCGCGTACTCTCGGGCATCCAGCCCTCGGGCAAGCTGCACATCGGCAACTACTTCGGTGCGATCCAGCAGCACATCGCGCTGCAGCACGAGTTCCCGGGTGAAGCCTTCTACTTCATCGCCAACTACCACGCGCTGACCACGCTGCAGGGTGTGCCGGACGAGGTGCGGGCCCACACGCTCGACGCGGCGCTGGATTACCTGGCGCTGGGCCTCGATCCGAAGAAGGCCACCTTCTACCGGCAGAGCGACGTTCCCGAGGTGACCGAGCTCACCTGGTTCCTCGCCACGGTGACGCCGGTCTCGCTGCTGGAGAAGGGCGTCTCCTACAAGGACAAAATCGCCAAGGGGATCGCGGCGAACGCGGGCCTGCTCACCTACCCCGTGCTCATGGCGGCGGACATCCTCATCGCCCACGCCACCCTGGTGCCGGTGGGCGAGGACCAGATCCAGCACATCGAGTTCACCCGGGACATGGCCGGCTTCTTCAACAACACCTACGGCGCCGGCATCCTCACCCTGCCCGCTGCGCGCTTCGCGCAGGGCCGCAAGGTGCCTGGCACCGACGGCCAGAAGATGTCGAAGAGCTACGGCAACACCATCGGCATCTTCGAGGAGGGCGCGTCCCTCAAGAAGAAGGTGATGGGGATCAAGACGAGCTCGGTGCCCATGGGTGAGCCGCTCGATCCGGAGACGGACACGGTCTTCGCGCTCTACAAGCTGGTCGCCTCGCCAGGGGAGATCGCCGACATGGAGCAGAAGTACCGCACGGGCGCCGTCGGCTTCGGCCACGCAAAGAAGGAGCTCCTCGGCAAGCTCGAGGAGCACTTCGCCCCGGCCCGGGCGCGGCGCAAGGAACTCGAGCAGAACCTCGACCAGGTGGAGGCGATCCTCCGCGAGGGCGCGGAGCGCACCCGCGCCGAGGCCCGCAAGACCCTCGACACCTGCCGCCGCGCGGTGGGGATGGCCTGATCCCCCCGGGAGTCGTGTGCTGCTGCTCCTCGACAACCGCGACTCCTTCACCTTCAACCTGGCGCAGTATTTCGCGCAGCTCGGCGCCGCCGTGCAGGTGGTGCCGAGCGACGCGATCACGGTGGCGGAGATCGCGGCGCTCCGTCCCGCGCGGCTCGTGATCGCGCCGGGGCCCGGTGCGCCCGCCGGCGCCGGCATCTCCCTCGAGGCGATCGCCGCCTTCTCCGGCAGGCTGCCGCTGCTCGGCGTCTGCCTCGGCCACCAGGCGATCGCCGAGGCGTTCGGCGGCGCGGTGGTGCGCGGGGCGGAGCCGGTGCACGGCAAGCCGGCGGTGATCGAGCACGAGGGCACCGGGCTCTTCGAGGGCCTGGCAGCGCGGACGGTCGTGGGGCGCTACCACTCGCTGGTGGTGGAGGAGCGCACCCTGCCTGGCTGCCTGCGGATCACGGCACGTGCGACGGACGATCGCTCGGTGCAGGCGATCGCCCACGTGGCGCACCCGACCTGCGGCGTGCAATTCCACCCGGAGTCGGTGCTCACCGCCGAGGGGATGGCGCTGCTGCGGAACTTCCTCGCCCTCCGTTGAAATGGGCGGGAGGCGCCGCCCCCCGGCAGCGCCTCCCGCTCGTCTACCGCTCGGTCGCCGAAGGGATCAGCCGCTGGCGGCGGAGACGGCGTTGATCAACGTGATGTCCGAGTTGCCCACGCCGACCGTCACGCCGATGCCATCCGGGTAGATGCAGGTCGTTCCCGACGGGAGATCGCTGCAGTCCTCGACCACCGTGTAATCGCCCGGCGGGAGGTTGAAGTTCTGGGGGCTGCCCTCCATGAGCTCGAAGGGCCCCTCCACCACCATGTCGTTCTCGTCGAGGATCCGCACGCTCACCGGGGTCGAGTTGGTGACGGCGTTGCAGCTGGCGGGATCGTAGCCACCGCCGGTGGTCGCCGCGCAGTACTCCTTGCGCACGGTGAGGGTGCCGTACTCCACGATGTTGATCAGGGTGAAGTCGGTGTTCGCACCGGCTGCCACCGTGAGCTCGATCGGCTGTGGGTAGAAGCAGCTGACTCCAGCGGGCAACCCGGCGCACTCCTCCTCGACCGTGTAGTCACCTGCGGCGAGCGGCAGCTCGAGCGGCGTTCCCTCGACCACGTCGCTTTGGTGGACGATGACGCCGCCCGCGTCGCGCACGATCACCTCGACCGGCTCGCTGCTGGAGATGGCGGCGCAGTCGTAGGGCGGGGTCTCACCCGGTGCCGGCAGGCAATACTCCTTGCGCAGCGTGAGCAGGCCCAGCTCCACCGGCGCGGTCTCGATCAGGTTGCGGATGGTGACGTAGGTCTTCTCGCCCTCCTCCACCACGGCCTCGATCGGGAACTCGTCGAGGCAGCTCACGCCGGGCGGAAGCGCCTCACAATCCTCCCAGATGAGGAAGTCGCCGGCGGGCACACACTCGGCGAAGGGGTCGCCTTCGCTGATGAAGCCGTCGAAGATGTCGCGCTTCTTCGGCGCGATCTTCTTGATGACGATGTGCACCTCCTCCTCGCTGTCGATCGCCTCGCAATCGTAGGGAGGCGTCTGCCCCGGCGCCGGGACGCAGAACTCCTTCTTCACGATCAGCGCGCCCTTGCCCTCCGGACAGATCTCGCAGTTCTTCTCCTTGTCGTGTCCGCCGGTTCCCCCGGTACCGCCATTGCCGGCCATGCCGCCGGCAAAGCCTCCGTTTCCGGCGATGCCGCCGGTGCCACCGTAGCCGCCCTTGCCGCCCGTGCCGCCGTTTCCGGCCATGCCGCCGGCGAAGCCGCCGTTGCCGGCGATGCCGCCCGTGCCGCCGGTGCCGCCGTGCCCGGCCCAGCCGCCTTCCTTCAGCGGTTCGCTCTCGACGTCGGCCTCCGGGCCACCGCAGGCGGTCCCGGTGCCGACCAGCAGCAGCGCCGCGAGCGCCACCAACCCCGCATTCCTCTTCAACATGCAGATCCCTCCCATGCGACGGCACCGGTCCCCCCGAGCACCGACACCGGGGGGAGAGAGCAAGCGGCGGGCCCGTGGTCGCGTTGCCGGCGGGCAGGCGCCAGCGCTCGTCTGCGCCGGCGCGCGCCCTCTCGGGAGGTATGCGGCTCGTTCACACGTGGGCAGGAATCGTTCGGTTCGTGCACATCGCGAGCATCACCCGGCACCGGGTCACCCGAAACGCCGCAGCGAAGCGGGCCAGGCCTACGCCGTCGTCGTCGCCAGGAAGGCCAGCTTCCAGTCGACGTCCGCCCGGAAGCCCATCGCCTCGTAGAGCCGGATCGCCGGGGTGTTCTCCCTGCCGGTGAAGAGCGCGGCGCCGTCGCTCGCCCTCCCCTCGCGGCGCGCCCGCTCGAGCACCGCCGAGACGCAGGCGCCGGCGAGACCACGCCGCCGCGCTTCGGGCACGCAATAGGTGGCGCCCACGTGGAGGTAGCGGCCGGTGGCCGCAGCCTCGGTGCTCATCGCGAGGATCCGCCCGCCCTCCTGCACCGTCTGCACGCTACCGGCCGCGACCTGCCGCTCCGCCGTGGCGCGGATCGTCGGCTCGTCGGTGGGCATCCCGGCTTCGCGGTGGAGCGCCCCGATGAGCGCGGCGACGTCCGCCTCCTGGCCCGGGCGCGCAGGCGCCGCATGGACGGCGTTCCGCCCCCGGTGGTCGCCCCAACGCAGCACGAAGAGCCGCTCCTCGACGATGTGCCGCAGCTGCGCGGCGACGAAAGGCAGGGCGCGATCGACGGCCTCCGCTGGTCCCAGCACCACCCGCGGCAGCACGGGCCCCTCGAGGAGCGCTGGGAGGATGGCTGCCTCGTTTCCGCCGCAAGCCGGTAGCAAAGCGCCGGGCCCGCGGAAGGAAGCGGCGAGCCCCACGAGCCGTCCGCCCTCGAAGGCACCGACCCAGCCGCCCTGCATCGGCCCGCCGCGATCGTCGATGCCGTGCTGCAGCGCATTGCCCACGAGGAAGAGCGCCCGTGGCTCGATGGGCGCCAGGTAGCGATCGATCGCCGGACGATCGGCATCGTTCAGCCTGCGGATCTCCATTTCGTCCCCCTTTAACGGCGAAAGGCCCGCTTTGCGCGGGCCCTCGCATCAACCACCTGCGCTTCTCGCGATCAGGCGACCTGCTCGAGCCCGCCATAGGCCGGGATGCGGATGTCGAGGCGCTCGAGCTCCTTCTTCTCACCCACCTCCACGATCTCGTGGCAGGTCGGATCGGAGAGCACCTTCGTCACCAGCTTGTGGTTGAGGTTGTGCCCCGACTTGTGAGCCACGAGGTGGCCGATCACCGGCATGCCGAAGAGCGAGACGTCGCCGATCGAGTCGAGGATCTTGTGGCGCACGAACTCGTCCGGGAAGCGGAGGCCGTCGGGGTTCAAGATCGAGAAGTCGTCGACCACCACCGCGTTCTCCAGCGAGCCGCCACGGGCGAGGCCCATCTTCTTCAGCATCTCCACCTCCCGGTAGAAGCCGAAGGTGCGGGCCCTGCAGATCTCCCGGAGGAAGAAACGATCGCTGAAGTCCATCCGGTACTGCTGCTTCGAGATCAGCGGGTGGTCGAAGTCGATGGTGAAGCTCACCGAGAACTGCGGCGCCGGCAGGAACTTCGCTTCCTTGCCGTCCTCGACGATGGAGACCGGCTTGCGGATCACGAGGAAGCGCTTGTGCTCGCGCTGCACCGCGATGCCCGCCTCCTGGATCAGGTAGACGAAGGGCGCCGCCGAGCCGTCCATGATCGGGACCTCGGGACCGTCGACCTCGACGCGGCAGTTGTCGATGCCGAGGCCGGCCAGCGCCGCCATCAGGTGCTCAATGGTGCCGATCTTGACGTTGCCCCTGCCGATGGTCGTGGCCAGCGTGGTGTCGGTCACGAAGTCGTGCCGCGCGGGGATCTCGACCGGATGCTCGAGGTCGGTGCGCACGAAGACGATGCCGGAGTTGGCAGGTGCCGGGCAGAGCGACAGCGTGATCCGGGCGCCGGAGTGGACGCCCACGCCGGTGCAGCTCACCTTCGACTGGAGCGTGCGCTGGTTCAGCTGGTTCATCGAGAAGTCTCCGAGGAAGGCGGCTGCTGCCTCTTCCAGCCCCGGGGGGCTTTGGCGCTGCGAGCGAAGGCAATTTTCATGCCCCCTTTCGCACGCCCCGCCCAGCCGGGCTGCAAAGGGCTGTTTTCGTTGAGAATCGACCATGCGTCCCTGGCCCAGCCCTGCCCCGTTGCGCGCCGACTTGCCGCATCGCGGCGCAAAAACCGGGACATCGCTGTCAGGGTGCGAACGTCGATTCCGCAGCCGCTCCTTCGTGCCACCGCGGCGGAAGAAGGGTTCCGCGACCGCTCCGGCCTCACAAGCCGGAGGAAAAGGTTGAAATCCGGGGCGAAAACGGTCGATGTGATCCGCCGAATCCGCATTTGACGCGGCGGGTTATAGCATACGAACGTCGACTGGCAAGCTGCCGGCCGGCCCGGGCGAGGCGACCGTGTTCCCTTTGAAGGACGACATCCCCACCCACCACAAGCCGGTGATCACCACCCTGCTGATCGCGGCGAACGTGCTGGTCTATCTCTTCCAGCACGCCGGCTTCCCCTCGTTCGAGGCGTCGGTCTTCTCCCTCGGCGTCACGCCCCGGGAGGTGACCACCGGCGTCGACAGCTGGCCGCCCAGCCTGGCGCCGCCGCTGGCGACCATCTTCACCAGCATGTTCGCCCACGGCGGCCTCTTCCACATCGGCGGCAACATGCTGTTTTTGTGGATCTTCGGGAACAACGTCGAGGACGACATGGGCCCGGTGAAGTTTTTGGCCTTCTATCTGCTCTGCGGCGTTGCCGCCGCCGGCGCGCAGATCGTGCTCGAACCCGCCTCGCAGATCCCGATGGTCGGAGCGTCCGGCGCCATTGCCGGGGTCCTCGGCGCGTACCTGCTCCTCTACCCCCACGCCCGGGTGCTGGCGCTGGTGCCGATCTTCTTCTTCATCCAGCTGATCTGGGTGCCGGCGGTGATCTTCCTGGTGCTCTGGTTCGTCTTCCAGCTCTTCGGCGGCTTCATGGCGGCGGGCAGCGAGGGAGGCGGCGTGGCGTTCTGGGCCCACGTCGGCGGCTTCGTGATGGGGCTGCTGCTGGTACGGCCCTTCGCCGGCAGGATCTGGCGCACCGACGAGGAGGGCGCCTGGCGCGGGCTCAATCCCCGCTCGCGGGCCCCCTGGCGGCGGCAGCGCCGTTAGCGCCGAAGCCCTCGCGCGCGATCGAAAACCCCGACACCGGTGTCATGGGGGCCGGCAAGCCCCGAATGGCCGGTCAGAAGAGCCCGCCCTGCGAGCCTGCCGGGGCGGTGCGGCCGAAGTGCTCCCAGGCCTTGCGGCTGGCGACGCGGCCCCTGGGCGTGCGCATCAGGAAGCCCTCCTGGAGGAGGAAGGGCTCGTAGACGTCCTCGATGGTGTCCGACTCCTCGCCCACCGAGGCGGCGAGGGTCTCGAGGCCCACCGGGCCGCCGCCGAAGCGATCCATGATCGCGAGGAGCAGTCGGCGATCCATCGCGTCGAAGCCCGCCTCGTCGATCTCGAGGCGGCGCAGGGCGCGGTCCGCGCCGGCCTTGTCGATGGTGCGCTTGCCCGCCTCCTGCACGAAGTCGCGGACCCGGCGCAGGAGCCGGTTGGCGATGCGCGGGGTGCCGCGGGAGCGGCGGGCGATCTCGCCTGCGCCCTCGTCGTCGATGGGCACGCCGAGGATCCCTGCGGCGCGGGCGACGATCGCGGCGAGCTCTTCCTGCGGGTAGAAGTCGAGGCGCTCGAGGATCGGGAAGCGATCCCGCAGCGGGCTGGCGAGGAGCCCGGTGCGCGTGGTCGCGCCCACCAGGGTGAAGCGCGGCAGATCGATCCGCAGCGCCCTGGCGGCGGGCCCCGAGTCGATCACGATGTCGAAGCGGAAATCCTCCATCGCCGGGTAGAGGCTCTCCTCCACGGCCGGGTTGAGCCGGTGGATCTCGTCGATGAAGAGCACGTCGTTGGGCTGGAGGTTGGTGAGGATGCCGGCGAGATCGCCCTTCTTCTGCAGCGCGGGCCCGTTGGTGTAGTGCATCTGGACGCCCAGCTCCTGGGCGATCACGTGGGCGAGCGAGGTCTTGCCGAGGCCGGGAGGACCGGAGAAGAGGCAGTGGTCGAGGGCCTCGCCGCGGCGCCGCGCCGCCGAGACGTAGATCTCGAGCTTGTCGACCACGCGGCGCTGCCCCACGTACTCGGCGAAGTTCCTCGGGCGGAGCGAGGTCTCTGCGTCGACCTCGGGCTCGTCGGCGATGGGATCCAGCTCGGCGTTGCGACGGCTCATGGGCTCTCTCTACCACGCGTGCCGCTAGCGGGCTCGCAGCGCTTCCTTCACCAGATCCTCGAGGCTGCCGTCGGGGGCGCGGTCGCGGGCGAGGGCGGCGAGGCGCTCGGCCTCGCCCGGCTTGTAGCCCAGGGCGGCCAGGGCCTGGAGGAGCTCGTCGGTGGGCTGGAGCGGCGCCTTCGCGGCGCTCTTCGGCAGCTCCGCCACCGGCGCTGCGCCCGCGTAGGGAGCGAGCCTGTCGCGCAGATCGACGACGAGCCGCTCGGCGGTCTTCTTGCCGACGCCGGGGAGCTTCTTGAGTCGCGCCATGTCGCCGCGGACGATGGCGCCGGCGATCTCCTCGGGCAGGCCGCCGGAGAGGATGTTCATCGCCAGCCGCGGCCCCACGCCGGGCACGCGGTTGAGCTCGTGGAAGAGCGTCTCCTCCAGCTCCGAGGCGAAGCCGAAGAGCTCGAGGGCGTCCTCGCGGACGTTGGTGTGGATGCGGAGCACGACCCTCGTGCCGACCGGCAGGTGCGCGGCGGTGGCCTCGGAGCAATGCACGAGGTAGCCCACGCCGTTCACGTCGAGGATGACGCTCTCGAGGCTCTTCCTGTCGACCGTGCCCTTCAGCTGCGCAATCACCGCCGCCCTCCGCTCCGACCCGCCACTGCGGGCGCGATCTTCACGCCCGCGGGGAAGCCCCCAGCCGCCACCTTGCGACCGCGAACCCGGTTGCCCGGCGCCGCCACCACCGCCGGCAGCGCCTCGATCCGCTTCGCCGTACCCGCAGCAGCAGCAGGCGTCCTTCCCCGGTTGATGTGGCAGATGGCCGCAGCGATCGCGTCGCACGCGTGCTCGTCGCCCGGCACCTCGCCTGCGCCGAGCAGCATCGCCACCATCCGCGCCACCTGCTCCTTCTGCGCCCTGCCGCTGCCGGTCACCGCCCGCTTGATCTCGCTGGCGGCGTATTCGTGGACCTCGACCGACGCAGCGGCAGCCGCCACCAGCGCCGCCCCCCGCGCCTGCCCGAGCACCAGCGCCGAGCGCGCGTTGACCGCGTGGTAGACCTCTTCCACCGAGCAGGCCAGCGGCGCCGTCCGCAGGATCACCCGCCCCAGCTCCGCATGGATCGCCGCGAGCCGCGCCGCCAGCGGCAACCCGTCCCCCGGCGAGACCGTCCCGCACACCACGAGCCGCAGCCGGGTGCCGGACGCCTCCACCACACCGTACCCGGTGTGCCTGCTGCCAGGATCGATGCCGAGGACACGCACGGCCGGCAAGCTACACCAGGCGCCCGCCTGCCCGCCAACTACCCCACCCCAACCACTGAGGAATTCCCCGAGCCCACCACGACCTGCTCTGCCACCAGCCGCCACGACGTTGGTGTCCAGCCGCCACGTAGCGGGCGAGCCGATCGAGGCGCCGCGCCGCCGGTGCGCGCGATCCGCGGGAAGTCGGGGGGGACCCGTCCCGCAGGGACGGGGGGCCTGTTTCCCGCGGGAGCGCGACGCCGGCGAAATGCGCGGCGCCGTCCCGGCCACCCCGTCCCGAGCGGCTTACGCCGCCCGAGGCTTCGACAGCTCCAGCATCCGCAGCATCGGCTTCAGCGCCGCCACCCGCAGCTCCTCCGGCACGTCGACCTGCGGCGCGAGATCCCGCAGCGCGTTCCGCACCTTCTCGAGCGTGTTGCGCTTCATGTGCGGGCACTCGTTGCAGGCGCCGGTGGTCGGGCAGGAGCCGTGGATCGGCGCCTCGAGGAGCTGCTTCTCCGGCGCCGCCTTCTGCATCTCGTGGAAGATCCCCGGCTCCGTGGCGACGATGAAGCGCTGCCGCTCCGACTCCTTCACCCGCTTGAGCAGCGCGGCCGTCGAGCCGACGTAGTCCGCGTGGCGGAGCACCGACTCCTCGCACTCGGGATGGGCGAGCACCTCGGCGTCCGACTCGAGCACCTTGAGGTGCACCAGCTTCCGCTCCGAGAACTGCTCGTGGACGATGCACGAGCCGTCCCAGAGGATCATCTTCCGGCCGAGCTTCTCGTTGAGGTATCGGCCGAGGTTCCGGTCGGGGGCGAAGATGATCTCCTCGTCCGGCCCGAACGAACCGACGATCTTCTCCGCGTTGGACGAGGTGACGATCACGTCGGAGAGCGCCTTCATCCCGGCGGTGCAGTTGATGTAGGTGACCACCTTGGCGTTCGGGTGGAACTTCGCCTTCCACGCGGCGAATTGGTCGGGCGGACAGGCGTCGGCGAGGGAGCAGCCCGCCTCGAGGTCCGGCACCACCACCGTCTTGGAGGGGTTCAGGATCTTGGCGGTCTCCGCCATGAAGTGCACGCCGGCGAAGAGGATGACGTCGGCGGTGGTCCCCTGTGCGGCCTGCGCCAGCTGCAGCGAATCGCCGGTGAAGTCGGCGACGTCCTGGATGTCGGACTCCTGGTAGTAGTGCGCCAGGATCACCGCGTTCCGCTCCTTCTTGAGCTGGGCGATCTCTTCGAACAGGTCGGGGCCGAGAGCCATCTTCTTCCCTCCTGGAGTGGGCTCGCAGGGGTGTAACACCCGGGAGCGCGAACCGCATGCGCAGAAAATCCCGCCTGCCCCGCTGCTCGAACGACGAGCGCCGGGCCGCCACGAAGGCAGACCCGGCGCCGGCAGAGCGAGCGAGCTCGCCCGGTTCAGAAATCGAGGGCGAGGCCGCCGGAGAACATGCCGTCGTCGGAGAGATCGAAGCCGTCGCTGCCGAAGCCGTCGGCCTGCCAGGCGGTCCAATCGACGAAGAGGTAGCTGTTGTTGACGCCGACGTTGCGATCGAAGTCGCGGGCGAGGCGCCTGTCGAAGTAGTCGAGGAGGATCTGCAGGCCGCCGCCATAGGAGAAGCCGGGTCGCGCGCCGCTCTCCCCACCCGTCCACCAGAACCAGGAGCCGACGCCTGCCTTCGCGTAGGGAACGAGGGGCACCGCCCAGTCGAGGGCGAGCTTGTCGAAGCGGTAGGCGGCGTAGGCCTGGAGCGGCACCACGGTGAAGGAGGTGTCGTCCTCGGAGCGCTGCCCCGCCTGCGGCCCCTCGGCGAAGAAGCCCTCGCCGTAGAACTGCACGAAGCCCACGCTCACGCCGATTCCCAGCGTGCCGAAATCCTTGAACGCGTAGCGCTCGAGGCCGAGCTGGGTGAGCAGGCGCTGGCTGTCGTCGAAGACCTGGGCGAAGGGCTCCGCGGCGAGGCCCGCCTCGTCGTCGATCGACGGGTAATAGCCGCCGAACTGGAGGTGGAGCATCCAGTCGCGCGGGCTCTCGGGGCCGCGGTCGCTCTGGGCCGCGGCGCCTGCTGCAGGCGCGAGGAGCGCGAGGAGGGCTGCGAGTCGGAAGAAGTTGGCGTTCATGGAGAGCTACCGCCTGCCGATCCGGCGCCGGGCCAGGAAGTATCCGGAGAGGAGAAGACCGAGTGCAGCGGGCCCCGCGGCGCTGCTGCAGCCGCCGTCCTCGGCGCCGCCTGCGTTCTTGTAGAGGTCGAAGAAATCGTCCACCGCCTGCGGCGTGCCGGTGAGGACGTTGGAGGTCTCCGACGGGTTGCCGCTGTCGTCGACCGCCCGCACCGCCACCTCGTAGGTAACGCCGTTGCGCAGGCCTTCGAGGGAGTAGCTGCGCCGTGCGCCGGAGATGTCGCTCCGGATCGAGGTGTCGGAGGCCGCGCAGAGATCGAAGCTGCCGCCGGTGCCACCCGTGCCTCCGGTACCACCTGTGCCACCGGCTCCACCTGCGCCGCCCGCACCACCTGCGCCACCTGCACCACCTGCACCACCTGCACCACCTGCGCCGCCGGCACCACCGGCTCCACCTGCGCCGCCGGGCGCCACCTGGCCCTGCTCGAGCGCACCGGTGCCGGCGTCCGTAGCCACCCGGTAGCAGATGTCCCAGCTGTCGGGCGAGTCGTCGTCATCCGCCGGATCGAAGTCGAGGTGCAGCCGCTTGTCGCCGGGCGTGACCTCCTCCAACCGCGGCGCGTCCGGCCCGGTGGTGTCGAGATCGAAGCGCGCGCTGTCTTCCACGTCGTCCCGCGACTCGTTGTCCCAGACCGCGCAGACGAAGACCCGCTGATCGGTGGTGAGGCTCTCGCAGGTGCCGCTGGTACCCCCCTCGAGAATGTCCCCGGCGCTCACCGTCACCTGGTAGGTCCCAGCGGTCGCCGACGTCCGGAGGTCTGCGCCGAGCTCCTCGATGTCGCTGCAGCCGGAGTCGGCGGCAACGCCCACCGTCCAGCGGCTGCTGTTCTCGAGACCGGTCACCGGCCGGCCGTTGCTGGTGGCCGCCACCGAGATCCGGACGTTGGCGTCGCAGCGATCGAGGCCGACGCTGGAAGGGCTGAGCGTGACCTCGAGGCTGGTCACGACCGGGGTGAGCTGGGCGCCGGCGAGGCCAGGCGCCACCAGCGTTGCAAGAGCTAGAAACGAGCGAGAAAACCGCATGGGGCGGGACCCTAGCAAGTTTCGGGCCCGGTCGAAAGAATCGAAACAGGCCGTTTTTCCCGGCCAACGGCCGCATCCCGTGACAACCGGGGCAGCAGGGATCGGGCGCCTCGTGCCAATTTGTCAGCGAGCACTGCCGACCGGCCGCCTCAGATCCGGTCCGCCTCCCGGAGCAGCTCCACCACCCGGACCATGGGCACGACCGTGCCCCAGCGGAGGTTGTCGGCGACGCTGAGGAGGGAGAGCCCTGCAGGGGTCTCCCGGATCCGGCCCACGTGCAGCGCCTCGTCCCCCACCGCCAGCGTCGGCATCGGGTAGATGCCCTCCCCCGGCTCGTCGAGGAGCTTCACCGACTCGCTTCCCGCGAGCGCCTCGCGGGCAGCGGCAGCAGCGAGGGGGCGCTCGGTGGCGATGGTCACGAACTGGCTGGTGCCGTAGAAGACCGGCACCAGCGCGCACGTGAGCGAGAGCGGCGGCACCTCGCGGCCGAGGAGCTTGCCCAGCTCCAGGGCGATGCGGCGCTCGCGCGTGGTCTCGCCGCCCGACTCGAAGCCGCCGAGCTGCGGGATGAGGTTGAAGGCGACGCGCTGCGGAAAGATCGCGCGCTCCGGCTCCCTGCCGCTGAGAAGCGAGACGGTCTGCATGGAGAGCTCCTCCATGCCCGGGACGCCGAAGTTGGAGACGGCCTCGAGGGAAACGACCTCGAGGCGCTGGACGCCGGCCTTCGCCTCGAGGGGGAGCAGGACCGCTGCGAGCTGCGCAGCGGAGGCGGAAGCGAGGGCGATCACCGCCCCCTTGATCGCCTCGATCTCCTCCAGCTCCTCGTCGTTGATCCCGGGAAAGATCACCCTCGCGTCGCCGCTGCGACCCGAGGCGTCGATGCGCACCGCGCCCGCCTTCGACGCAGCCTCGAGCATCTCGGCGGGCACCTCGACGTTGGGCGGCACGAAGACCACGTCGACGCCGGCGAAGCTCTCGCGCTTGAGCTCCTCCACCTGGAGGCTCTCGTCCTCGTACTCCACCGTCTCGCCGACCTCCTCCTCCAGTCCGAGGAGACGGATCGAGGCGATCGGCAGCGACCGCTCGTGCAGCACCGGGACGAGTTCCCGGCCCACGATCGTGGTCGGTCCGAGGATGGCGACGGTGAGGGGACGAGCGGACATGGGGACCTCCGGTGCGCGCCGGGGCAGCGCGAAAAGGGCGCGGAACCTAGCAACCGCCGTGCGCGCCGTCGACCGAAACGAATCCGCCCCCTGGCCGTTGGCGCAGGGGGCGGTGGTTGACAAGCTGATCTGTCGTGTCGGCTCAGGCCTGGGCCATCTCCGAGAACTTTCGCAGCTCGTCCTTGGTCTTCAGCTTGGAGAGCTTCAGCCGTTTGACTTCGGCCGCCTCCGCTGGTGTGAGGTAGTGCCTCTTCTCGTAGGAGCGCAGCTGGTTCTCGAAATCTGCGTGTCGCTGCAGCAGAGCGCTGATCTTCGCGCTCACGTCGACGACTCGAGACGGCCTCTGCATGGCACCTCCGTTGTCGACCGGCGGCAAAATCCCGTTGGGGGGAGAGGGGACCCGGGGCAGCTCCGCCGGCGACCGTTTAGCTCGTCTGCCCAAAAGCAATCGTACGGCGGTCGGGTGAGGTGCTGTCAAACCGTGGACGTGCCCCCCAGCGGGCATGCCCCTGGAGGGTGGGTCAGACCCGCTTCTTGGGCTGGGTGAGGCCGAGCTCCGCCTCGCTCGGGCGCAGGTAGTGGGGCTCGAGGGCGAAGACCGCCTCCTTCGCGTAGGGGGCGAGACGGGGCGCTGCGAGCTCCCCCACCTCCGGCGCCGGCGGGGTCTCGGGGAGCCCCGCCACCGGCGGGTGCCGGTTGGCGGCGGTCGCCTCGTCGAAGAGGGTCCGGTAGGCGAAGTAGCCTTCGCCGAGGAGGACCACCGGCCCCTCGAGGGCACGCAGCCGCTCGGCCACCGCAGCAGGCGGCGCCACCACCTCGGCGGGGCCGTCGCCCCCGGGCTCCACGCCCCCGGCAGCAGGCCGGTAGAAGCCCGCGTAGACCTCCTGCTTGCGGGCGTCGAGGAGCGGCACCACCGCCTTCGCGCCGGGCACGAGGCGCGCTGCAGCCAGCGCCATCGCCTCGAGCGAGGAGGCGCCTGCGAGCGGAACGGAGGCGGCCCAGGCCAGCCCCTTCGCGGTGGCCAGCGCGATCCGCAGGCCGGTGAAGGCGCCGGGGCCGAGGCCGACGCAGATCCCGTCGAGGTCGGCGAGCTCGGAGCCCGCCTCGCGGAGCGCGTCGTCCACCAGGATCGGCAGCAGCTTCGAGTGGTTGATCCCCGGCGGCTCCTCCCTGCGGGCGAGGACCTGCGCGGGACCTGCGCCGTCCAGGCGGATCACCGCCAGCGAGAGGGTGAGCGTCGAGGTGTCGAGAGCGAGCAGCGTGCGATCCGCCAAGGCCATTTCCTCGCCGGGAGAGCGACGGCCCCGGCGAGGCGGACCTTAACCCGAGAAGAAGTAGCGGACCACGTCGTTCTTCAAGGCGAAGACCATCAGCGTGAGCAGCATCGCGAGGCCCACGGCGTTGGTGATCTCGCGGGCGCGCAGCGAGAGCGGCTTGCGGCGGACCGCTTCGACGCCGGCCTGCACGATGTGGCCGCCGTCGAGCACCGGCACCGGGAAGAGGTTCACCAGACCGAGGTTGATCGAGATCATCGCCATGGTGTGGAGGAAGACCTCCCAGCCCTGCTCCGCCGCCTGCGTGGTGATGTCGTAGATCTGCAGCGGGCCGCCGACGTTCTTGAAGGCGATCTCGCCGGTCACGATCATCCCGATGCCGAGCGTGATCTTGCGGGCCACCTCCCACGACGACTCGAAGGCCATGGCGAAGGCCTGCAGCGGCCGGAAGGGAACCTCGACCAGCGGCGCCGGCAGCGCGGGCAGGCCGCCGTAGGCACCGAAGGTGTAGACGGTGATCGGCCGATCCCGGAGCTCGTCGTTCTCGGTGCGGGCCTGCTGCGCCACCGTGGCGGTGCGCTTCTCGCCGCCGCTGGTGAAGGCCAGGGTGAAGGGCTGGTCGTTCTTCTCCCGCTGCACCTTCTCCACGTCGTCCCAGCTCACCAGCTTGCTGCCGTCGATGGCCAGGAGCCTGTCGCCCCGGCGCAGCCCCGCCTGCGCCGCAGGGGTGCCAGGGGCGATGCGGGTCACGTAGAGCTCCGCCGACTCGACGCCGAGGGGCTCGCCGGCAGCGGGTTCGACGGTGACGCGGAGCGTCTCGGGGACGGAGAAGTCGATGGGGCCGAAGGGAACGGCGCCATCGCGGAGCGCCACCACCTCGAAGGGCGCGCCTTCCGCAGCCTGCGCCTCGAAGGCGGCGAGCGCCTCCTCCACCGAGCCGACGCTCGCGCCGTCGACGGAGACGATCCGGTCGAGGGAGCGGAGGCCCGCCTCGAAGAGCGCGCCGCCATCCCGCTGCAGGCCGATCACCGGCGCCGCCGGGTTGGGCGCCACGCCGATCTTGCCTACCGTCACCGTCTCGATCGGATCGGACTCGGTGTAGGGGGCCGGGGTGATCGCGAGGCTCTGCCGCTGCCCCGCCCGCTCGATCACCAGCTGGAGCTCGCGCCCCGCTGCGGGATCGACGTGGCGGCGCAGGTCGGTGAAGGCGTAGATCCGCTCCCCCTCCACCTCGACGATGCGATCGCCCGGGCGCAGCCCCGCCTCGGCGGCGGGCATCCCCGGCACCACCTGGCCGACGTGGGGCGCGATCGACTCGCTCTGCAGGGCGAAGACGGCGAAATAGGCGGCGAGCGGGAAGACGAGGTTCATCGCCGGGCCGGCAAAGGCGATCGCCGCCCGCTTCCAGGGCTTCTGCTCGAGGAAGCCGCGGCCCCGGTCCTCGGCGGAGAGATCCTCCGAGGGATCGTCCCCCGCCATCTTCACGTAGCCGCCGAGCGGCAGGAGCGAGAGGCGGTACTCGGTCTCGCCCCGACGGAAGCCGAGGATCTTCGGGCCGAAGCCGAGCGAGAATTTGAGGACCTTGACCCCGAAGAATTTGGCCGTGAGGAAGTGGCCGAGCTCGTGGATGAAGATCAGGCCCCCGAGCAGGACGACGACGGCGAGGATCTGGACGGGAAGGCTCATGCGACCTCCGAGCGGTGGCGGGGGCTACGCATGGACGGCCCGCAGGTGGGATTCGATGCGCCGACGGCTTCGCTCATACCTGTAGAAAACCCTAACGACCGATTCCCTTCCCGGCCAGCCACCGCTCGGCGAGTCGCTTGCCCTCGTCGGACGCGTCGACCGCGTCCTCGACCGAGGAGACCTGCCGAACCTCGTGTTTTTCCAGCGCCTCGGCGATGGCTGCGGCGATCTGCGGGAAGGTGCAGCGGCCGGCGAGAAAAGCGGCCACCGCCGCCTCGTCGGCGCCGGAGGCGACCGCGGGCGCGGTGCCGCCGGCACGGAGCGCCGCGTAGCAGAGCTCGAAGGCCGGGAAGCGCACCGGGTCGGGATCCTCGAAGCGCAGGTTCGCGCGGGCGGAGAGGTCGAGCCGCGGGAGCTCGAGGGGCAGCCGGGCGCCGGGCCAGGAGAGGGCGAAGGCGATGGGGCCGCGCATGTCGGGGGTTCCGAGCTGCGCCACCACCGAGCCGTCGACGTACTCGACCATGGAGTGCACCACCGACTCGGGGTGGACCACGATGGCGATCCGCTCCGGGGGCAGATCGAAGAGCCAGCGGGCCTCGATCACCTCCAGGCCCTTGTTCACCAGGGTGGCGGAGTCGATGGTGATCTTGTCCCCCATCGACCAGTTGGGATGCTTGAGCGCCTGCGCCGGCGTGCAGCTGGCGATCTGCTCCGCGCTCCAGGTCCGGAAGGGCCCGCCGCTCGCGGTGAGCACGAGGCGGTGGACGTCGTCGCGGTGGTGGCCGACGAGGCACTGGAAGATCGCCGAGTGCTCGCTGTCCACCGGGAGGATCGGCGCGCCGGTCTGCCGGGCCTTGCCCATCAGGTATTCGCCGGCGAGGACCATCGACTCCTTGTTGGCGAGGCCCACGGTCTTGCCTGCGTCCACCGCCGCTGCGGTGGGGCGCATCCCGGCGCTGCCGGCGATCGCTGCGAGGACGTAGTCGATCTCGGAGAGCGAAGCGACCGCGCAGCAGCCCGCCTCGCCCACCAGGATCTCGGGGCAGTCGGCCCCGAGGGCGTCGGCGACCGCACGGGCGGTGGCGTCGTCGGCGACGGCGACCACCCGCGGGCGGAAGGCGCGGATCTGCTCCACCAGCAGCCCCGCCTGCCTGCCCGCTGCGAGCGCGACCACCTCGAAGCGCTCGGGGAAACGCCCGATCACGTCGAGGGCGCTGGTGCCGATGGAACCGGTGGAACCGAGGAGGGTCAGCTTGCGGCGGCTCATCTCACACCAGTCCGTGGACCATGAAGGCGTAGGCGTAGACCCAGGGCGCGTTGAAGAGCAGCGCGTCGACGCGGTCGTAGAGGCCACCGTGCCCCGGCATGATCTTCCCCGAATCCTTCACGCCGTGGGCGCGCTTGAGCATCGACTCCGACAGATCGCCCACCGGGCCGAGAAGGCCGGCAACGCCGCCGAGGACGAGGCAGTCCACCGGCGTGAACGCCGGCCACAACAACCAGCGGATGGCGAAACAGCCCAGGATCGACGCAGCCATCCCGCCGGCGAATCCCTCCCACGTCTTGGCCGGGGAGACCATCGGGTAGAGCTTGTGCCTGCCGAGGAAGCGGCCGGCGAAGTAGGCGCCCGTATCGTTGCCCCAGGTGACCACCAGCGCCACGAGGATCCAGGCGAGAGCGGCGGTGCCGGGGAAGGAGCGCATCGCCACGATGGCGGCGAGGCAGAGGCCGGCGTAGGTCGGCGCCATCGCCGCGAAGGCGGCGAGGGGTGCGGCCTTCTTGAGGTCGCGCTCCGGCGGCAGCAGGGTGAGGAGCGCCAGGGTGAGGAGCGGCGCGAGCGCCACCACCCCGAGCGCCCCGGGCCAGCGGCTCTGCAGATCGCCCGCGAACCAAGCGAACGAGGCGGCAGCTGCCATGGAGACGAGGGCGGCGGGGTGGCCGAGGCGCAGGCCGGCGATGCCGAGGATCTCGCTCGCCACGATGGCGGAGGCGATGGCCACCAGAGCGATGGTGGCGACGCCGCCCAGCCAGAGGAGCCAGAGCACCAGCGGCAGCAGCACCACCGCGGAGGCGATCCGCAGGAAGAGGTTGCGGTTCTTGTCGTTCATCGGCGGCCCTTCCCGCGCAGTTGGGCGGAGGTCTTGCCGAAGCGACGCTCCCTGCCGCGGTACTCGAGGAGCGCCTCGAGGAAGGCCTCTTCGCGGAAATCGGGCCAGAGATGGTCGCTGACGACGATCTCGGCGTAGGCGATTTGCCAGAGGAGGAAGTTGGAGACGCGCATCTCGCCGCTGGTGCGGATGCAGAGGTCGAGTTCGGGCAGGCCCGCGGTCCAGAGCCGGGAGGCCACCGCCTTCTCGTCGATCTTGTCGGGCTTGATCCGCCCTGCCACCGCGTCGGCGGCGAGCTCCTTTGCGGCGCGGACGATCTCCTCGCGGCCGCCGTAGCTCAAGGCCAGGGAGAGCACCATCCCGTCGCAGCGGGCGGTGGCGGACTTCGCCTCCTCGATGGCGTCGCGCACCGGCCCTGGAAGCCGCTGGATCTCGCCGATGGTGCTGAAGCGGATCCCGTTCTCCACCATGGTCCGCCGCTCGGAGACCAGGTATTCGCGCAGCAGCTCCATCAGCCCGGTCACCTCCGAGGGCGGACGAAGCCAGTTCTGGGAGGAGAAGGCGTAGAGCGTCAGCGCCTGCACGCCGACTTCGCGGGCGAGGGTCGTCACCGCGCGGACCGAGGCAGAGCCCTCGCGGTGCCCCTCGAGGCGAGGCTTTCCACGCAGCTCGGCCCAGCGGCCGTTGCCGTCCATGATGATGCCCACGTGGGCGGGCACCGGGCCGGAAGCCACGAGGCCGCGAAGCTCTTCTTCTCTTTCGGTCACGCGGCGCGGCAAGCTAGCGAGCAGCCCCCGCCCGGTCAACCGCGCTCTGCCGCGGCCGGGTCGTTCACCCGCTGCGACCGTTTCGCTCACTTCTGAACGCTCTCTTTGACGCCCCACACGCAGCGCGCGTAGACTTCCCTACCGTGCCTCCCCACGTCGTCGGTCCCTACCGCATCGAAAACACGCTAGGCAGAGGCGGCATCGGCACGGTCTTCCGGGCGCGCGACGTGCGCACCAACGAGGACGTGGCCCTCAAGCTCCTCTCCTCCGGTCCCGCCCTCGATCCAATCGCCGCCCGCCGGATGGTGCGCGAGTTCGAGGCGCTGGCGGAGCTCGCCCATCCCAACGTGGTCCGGGTCTTCGACGCCGGCGTCTTCCAGGGCTACCCCTATCTCGTGATGGAGCTGGTCGAGGGGCTCGATCTCCGCAGCTACCTCTCGATCGATCTCCGGGAGCCGCGGCCCTCGCTCTTCACCCGCGACGACCCCTCGGCGGTGGCCTGGGATCAGCAGATCGACGAGCCCGCGCCAAGGCCGTCCGGCGGCAAGCTCTTCACCCTCGACGAGATGCTCGGCGAGCCGGATACCGGCACCTTCGCCCTCGAATACCCCCGGGGCAAACAGGCGCTGGAGACCTGGGCCCGCGAGAAGGAGGAGCCGGATACCGACGACTCCTGGAGCGAGAGCCGCAGCTGGAGCGGCGACGAGCGGGGCGGCCAGGCCGACTGGGTCCTCGAGGGGATCCCGGTCTTCGAGGACGTCGAGGAGCCGGCGCGGCAGCTCGACCAGGCGACGCCGCTCACCCGTGCCCTCAACCGGCCCGAGCGCGTGGCGCGGCTCAAGGATGCGGTGGTGCAGATCTGCGAGGCGTTGGGCTACATCCACAGCCACGGCCTCGTGCACCGCGATCTCAAGCCCGGCAACATCCTCGTCGACGACGATCGGCGGGTGCGGCTGATGGACTTCGGCCTCGCCAAATTCCTCGCCGAGGACAACACCGTCACCGCCACCGGCAAGGTGGTGGGCACCTACCGCTACATGGCGCCGGAGCAGGCGCTGGGCGAGCCGGTGGACGGCAGGAGCGATCTCTACGCGCTGGGCGTGGTGATCTACGAGCTCCTGGCTGGCAGGCCGCCCTTCGACGGCCGCACGCCGCTCGAGCTCTGGCAGCAGCTCCTCGATCGGGAGCCGGCCTCGCTCTTCGCGATCAACCCGCACGTCGACGAGGATCTCGCGCGGCTCGCCCACAAGCTGCTGCGCAAGGATCCCGACGAGCGCTACCAGACCGCGGAGGAGATCGTCGATCTCCTCCTTGCCGGCTGATCAGAAGGCGCCGCCGAGGGAGAAGCGCGCGGTGGGCAGCACGCCGCTGTAGCCGCGGAGCTTCGTCTTCTCCACGCCCGCCTCCTCCCACTCGAAGGTGAGCTCGCGCTTGTTGTAGTCGGCGCCGGCGCCGATGGAGATCTGGAAGACGTCGCCGATGATCGCGGTGTAGCCGAGCTGCCCACCCACCGCCCAACCCGGCGACTCGGCGACGATTCCCTGGAAGGTGCCGCGGATCTGGTGCCACTCGAAGCCTGGCGAGATCCAGAAGCCCTCGGGCGCCGCGCCGGCCATGAAGAGGCGTGCGCCGGCGCCGGCGCCGAGCGAACGGAGTTCACGCCCTCCCAGCCGAGCAACTCGCCGAAGAAGCCGAGGTCGGCGAAGTTGTAGGACCAGTAGGTCGGCGCGACGAAGAGGGAGATGCCGTCGCCGAAGGCCCGCTCGTATTCGAGGCGCCAGATCCCGAGCGCGAGCGCCGAGGCGCTCAAGGAGATCGTGTTGCGCGGCGGCTCCGCAGGCGTTGTAGCCGTTGCAGGCGCCTGGGCGGCGGCGGTGCCTGCTGTGGCAGAAAGGACGAGGACGGCGACGAGGCGGCGCAGGTGCATGGTGTCTCCCCCGGGTTGCGCGTGGCGCGCAGCATGCCCGATGACGGCGCCGGCCCGCCAGCCATTCACCGCCGCGATGGGATTCCGACCGGGCCGCCGAAGTGTTAGTGGGAGGGCCGTGAGCTCCGCAGCCGACAACGCCCGCTACATCGAGACGGTGCAGTCCCTCTACCTGCAGCTGCGGGGCGGCGGGCTGGTCCTCGCGCCGATCGATACCGACCGGATCCGGTCCTGGCGCGACGGCGGCGTCCCCCTCGACCTGGCCCTGCAGGGCGTCCGCGCCGCCCACAAGGCCTGGGCCAGCGGTGGCAGCAGGATGCGCCCCTTCGCGCTGCGCAGCGCCGAGCGCTACGTGGCGGAGCTCGCCGCGGGCTGGGAGCGGAAGGGCGGCGCCCACGCCGCTGCGCCGCAGCAGGCAGCGCCGCCGCGGGCGCGGGCGGCAGGCGGTCCCCTGCCCCGCTGCATCGCCGGCATCGAGGCCCGCCTGCACGGCGGCGGCCCCGCAGCACGGGCAGCCTACGCCGCCGCACTCGCCATCCTCGCGCCGCGGGCCGCTGCGACCGCGGGCCTCGATGCCGTCCTCCACGCAGCCGACGAGGCGCAGGCGCTCGCCTATCTGCACGCCCTCCCGCGCCCCGCGCAGCGCGCCGTCGCCACCGCCTGCCGCGCCGAGGCGGGAGCGAGAGCGGGCGTGCCTCGGCGCAGCTATCGTGCGATGCTCCGCGCCCTTCTCTGCGACGCCGCCCGCGCACACGGCAACCTCCTTCGTCCCTCCGACCTGACATGAGCGAGAGCAACGACTTCAAGAACATGAAGGCGCCGATCGGCGACCTGATCCGCCAGGTCGAGCAGCAGCTTGCCTCCCGGGGTGGACCGGTGCCGGAGCGCTCCCGCGAGGGTGGCTGCAGCCGCTGCGGCGGCAGGGGCTTCGTCCTCGGACGAGAGGGCAGCGCCGCCGTGGCGCAGCTCTGCGGCTGCGACGTGCGCTGCGCCGCCTGCGGCGGCAAGGGCTTCCTCCTCGAGATGCGGGGGGGCTACCAATTCCACAGCCGGTGCGAGTGCCAGACCCTCGCCCAGCGGGTCGCCGCCTACAACGCCGCGCAGATCCCCGCCCGTTTCTCCGACAAGGGCTTCGAGCGCTACTACGTCGAGGGGAGCTCCGGCGAGCCGGTGCGCGAGCTGATGAAGGCCAAGCGGGATCTGATGCAATTTGCCGATACCGCCAGGCCCGGCCACACCACGCTGGGGATCGGTCTCCTCGGGGGACCCGGCAGGGGAAAGACCCACCTCCTCGCAGCGACCCTCTCCCGGCTCACCCTCGGCCGGGGGGTTCAGTGCCGCTACATCGAGATCTCCTTTCTCTTCGCCGACCTCAAGGCAGCGATCTCCGACCCCCGGGCCCGGGCCACCGTGGACAAGATCGAGGAGCTGGCAGCGGTGGACGTCCTCGCCATCGACGAGCTTGGGAAGGGTCGGGGCAGTACCTTCGAGGAGGAGGTTCTCGACGAGCTGATCGGCCGGCGGTACAACAACGGCAGGCTCACCCTCTTCGCGACCAACTACCCCCGCGAGGAGCAGGAGCCCACCCGGGACGGAAAGCAGGAGCTCTGGCACCAATCGCTCCGCACCCGCGTCGGGGAGCGGGTCTACTCCCGCCTCCACGAGATGGTGGCCTTCATCGAGTTCTCGCGCGCGACGCCGGACCGCCGGATCCCAGGCTGAGTCGAGCGCCGGTACGAACCGGGGTTTCGAGGGAATGCGGCACGTGGCGGAGCAGCGCAGCAGCGGCACCGGTGGTCGACGGGGAAGATGGCTGGCGGCAGCCGTGCTCGTGGTGGGGCTCCTGCTCAGCGCCGTGGCCACGCGCTACGTGCAGCGCAACGTCGAGCAGGCGGCGCAGGTCCGGCTCACCTACCAGGCGGACGAGGCGGTGCAGCTCCTCGCCAAGCGGATGGAGGCCTACGTGGCGACCATCCGCAGCGCCGCGGCGCTCTTCGCCGCGAGCGAGACGGTGACCCGCGGCGAGTTCCGGCACTTCGTCGATGCCCTCGACCTCCGCACCACCTATCCCGGCATCCAGGGGCTCGGCTTCACCCGCGTGGTGAGAGGGCCGCGGGGCGCCGATCCGCGGCTCGAGGGCTATCTCGTCCACGAGCCGCCCAGCCACTCCGCGATCGTGATGATCGAGCCCATCGGCCCGCGGAACCTGCAGGCCCTGGGCTACGACATGTTCGCCGAGCCGACGCGGCGCGCGGCGATGGAGCGCGCCCGGGACAGTGGCCAGCCCGCGGCGAGCGGCAGGGTCGAGCTGGTGCAGGAGATCACGCCGGAGCGGCAGGCGGGCTTCCTGATCTACGTGCCCGTCTACGAGACCCGGCAGCTTCCGCCCACGGTGGAAGGCAGGCGGGCGGCGCTGATCGGTTGGGTCTACAGCCCCTTCCGTACCGGCGACCTCCTCCGCGGCGTCTACGGTCCCTCCCTCGACTTCGAGATCTCCATCTACGGGGGGAGCGACGTCGACGACGGCAGGCTCCTCTACGCTTCCGCCGACGCTGCGCTGCTCGAGACGGACGCGGTGGCGGTGCGGCAGCTGCAGGTCGCGGGCGAGACCTGGACCATCGTGCTCGGCAGGGCCGGCGGGCTGGTGCGCGGCAGCGAGGCGCTCCTGCCGCCCCTCGTCCTCGTGGCGTCGGCGCTGGTGACCCTCCTCCTCTTCGGGATCACCTGGAGCCTCGTCCAGGGACGGGAGGCGGCGGAGGAAGCCTCGGCGCGGCTCCTCGCCAGCGAAGCGGAGCGAAGCCGCCTCCTCGATGCGGAGCGGGTCGCCCGCGTGGAGACGGAGCAGGCCCGCCAGCGGGCCGCCTTCCTGGCGGACGCCAGCGCGCTCCTCGCCTCGAGCCTCTCCGCGCCCGACATGCTCGAGAAGCTCGCCCGGCGGGCGGTCCCCTTCCTCGGCGACGGCTGCGCCATCGACCTCGAGAACGAGCAAGGCGAGCTGACACGCGAGGTGGTGGTCTACCGGGATCCCGCCCTCGAGGAGTGGATCCGCGAGGCCTACCGGGGGGAGGCGCTGACGGCGACCTTCGCGCCGATCATCCACGGGGTCGCGGCGACCGGCAAGCCGGCCATTCTCGCCGAGGTACCCGACACCGTCCCGGCACGGTTGCCGCCGCAGTTGCGGGAGATGGGCAGGAAGCTCCTCGGCTCCTTCGTGGTCGTGCCCCTCACCTCGCGCGAGGGGATCCTCGGCACCATCTCCTTCTCCGCGGAGCAGCCGGGCCGCTTCGGTCCTGCCGAGCAGGAGCTCGCGATCGATCTGGGCAGGCGCGTGGCGCTCGCCATCGACAACACCCGTCTCTTCGCCAACGCGCAGGAGGCGATCCGCGTCCGCGACGACTTCCTCTCGATCGCCTCCCACGAGCTCCGCACGCCGCTCACCGCGCTGCAGGCGCATCTGCAGGGCCTGCTGCGCTCGCTGCAGCGCGAGCTGCCGCCGCCCGCCACTGTCGAGACGAAGATCGAGACGGCACTGCGACAGACCCGGCGTCTCGGCAAGCTGGTGAACGAGCTGCTCGACGTCTCCCGGATCACCGCGGGCAAGCTCCACCTCGAGCGCGAACCCTTCGATCTGGCGGAGCTGGCGACCGAGCTCGCGGAGCGGTTCCGCGAGGAGGCGCAGCGCGCGGGCTCGGAGCTGGTGGTGCGGGCGGAGCACGGCGCCACCGGCAGGTGGGATCGGAACCGGATCGAGCAGGTGCTCACCAACCTGCTCTCCAACGCGATCAAATACGGGGCCGGTGAACCGGTGGAGCTCGACGTGAAGAACACCGGTGCCACGGTCTGCGTCAGCGTCTACGACCGCGGCATCGGCATCTCGCCCGAGGCGCAGCTGCGGATCTTCGGCCGCTTCGAGCGGGCCTCGTCCGAGCGCCACTACGGTGGGCTCGGCCTCGGCCTCTACATCACCCGGGAGATCGTGGCGGCCCACGGCGGCCAGATCCTGGTCAAGAGCGCGCCCGGCGAGGGCGCCCGCTTCCTCGTGGTCCTGCCCCGGGAGGCGCCCGATCGGCACGACGCCGAGGCGTCGCCTGCTTAGACCGTGATCAGCTCCGCGTGGAGGCGGCGGACCGCCTCCGCGAGGTGCCGCTCCTCGACGAGCACGCTGATCCGGAAGCTCGAGGTCGAGAGGGCGAGGACCTCGATCTGCGCAGCGGCGAGGGCCGCCAGGGCACGCCGGACGTTTGCGAACGTGGCGTTGATCCCCGAGCCGATCGCCGAGACCGCGCCGATCCCCTCGCGCACCTGCACCTCGCCGCCGAAACGCACGGCCAGGTCCTGCTTCAACGCGCCGAAGTCGTGGAGGTTCTCGAGAGAGAGGAGCAGCGAGGTGGCGCCGGTCCCGGCGCTGGAGGCCCGCTCGAAGAGGAGCTGCTTGCCCCCTGCAGCCCTGGCGTCGAGGTGCTCGAGCAGCTCGGCGAGGGCGGTGCTGCTCTCCGGCTTCGCGTCGAGGAGCGCCAGCTCCTTCTCGGAGGTGACGCCGACCACGCGGCCCGGCGCCCCCGGGGCGAGCTTGCGGACCACCGTCTCGCCGCTGCCCCCGAAGGTGGAGCGGGCGAAGATGGCGATCCCCTTGTCCTTGGCGAATTCCACCGCCTGCGCGTTCAGGACCTTCGCGCCGGCCTCCGCCAGCTCCTGCATCTCCTCGTAGGAGACCTCCGAGAGCCGCCTGCTCTCCGGGACCACCCGCGGGTCGGCGCTGTAGACGCCCTCCACGTCGCTGTAGATCTCGCAGGCCTCGGCGCCGAGCGCCGCAGCGAGGGCCACCGCGGTGGTGTCGGAGCCCCCGCGTCCCAGGGTGGTGACCTCCTTCTTGTAGGAGACGCCCTGGTAGCCGGCGACGATCACCACCTTGCCGCGCTCGAGCTCGTCCTGCACGCGGTAGGGGCGCACCTCGACGATCCGGGCGTTGGCGTGGCTGTCGTTGGTGATGATCCCCGACTGGGATCCGGTGAAGCTCACCGCCGGGACGTTGCGGGCGTTCAGGGCCATCGAGAGGAGGGCCATCGAGATCCGCTCGCCTGCGGTGAGGAGCATGTCGAGCTCGCGCCGCGCGGGGCTCTCGCAGACCTGCCGCGCCAGGGCCAACAGCTCGTCGGTGGTGTCGCCCATCGCCGAGACCACCACCACCACCTGCTTGCCGGCGGCCTGGGTGGCGGCGACGCGATCGGCCACCTTCCGGATCTTCTCGACGTCGGCGACCGACGAACCGCCGTATTTCTGCACCACGATGGACAAGGCGAACCTCCGCTTCCCACCCTCCTTCCTACGGAAGGTCGAGGCAAAGCAACAAGAGCGGTGAGGCCGGGCCCTGCCCTTCCCCTGCCGGGCGGGCTAGCCGTTGACAGCTTCCGCTCCTGCCTTAGGTTGCCCGCCCCCGCCGGCGCTTTCCGCGCAAAACCCAGTGTTTTGGGCGTTTCTCCGGTGGGAATGGCCCGACGGGCGCTCGTGTTGCGAAGCCCGTCGATGCCCGGGGTGCGCCCCGGGCGACCTACAGGAGAACGCCCATGATCGAGGTTTCGCATTTGTCGAAGCGCTATCGCGATCTGGTGGCCATCGAGGACCTCTCCTTCACCGTGGAGAAGGGCGAGATCCTCGGCTTCCTCGGCCCGAACGGCGCGGGGAAGAGCACCACGATGCGCATTCTCACCGGCTTCCAGCCGGCGACCTCCGGCACGGCCCGGGTGGCAGGGTACGACGTCTTCGAGCAGCCGCTCGAGGTGAAGCGGCGGGTCGGCTACCTCCCCGAGATCCCCCCGGTCTACGGCGACATGACCGTCGCCGCCTACCTGAAGTTCGTCGCCGAGCTCAAGGGTGTGCCCCGCAAGGCCCGGGCCGCCGAGGTGGAGCGGGTGGCCGACGCGGCGCGGGTGGCCCACGTGATGGACCGCCTCATCGACAACGTCTCCAAGGGCTACAAGCAGCGGGTCGGGATCGCGCAGGCCCTCCTCGGATCCCCGGACGTGCTCGTCCTCGACGAGCCGACGGTCGGCCTCGACCCCTCGCAGATCCTGGAGGTCCGCGATCTGATCCGCGGCCTCGCCGGACGGCACACGGTGATCCTCTCGACGCACATCCTCCAGGAGGTGGTGGCCACCTGCGACAGGGTGCTGATCATCGCCAGGGGCAAGCGCGTCGCCCACGAGCGCCTCGCCGATCTGCAGGCGAAGCACCCGGGCAAGAGCCTCGACGAGATCTTCCTCGACCTCACCTCCGACACGCGGATCGCTCCGCCTGCTGCAGTCCCTGCAGCCGGTGAGCGCGCGGCCTGAAGGAGAACGAACGATGCGCAGCACGATCGCGATCGCTCGCAAGGAGCTCCACATCTACTTCACCACGCCGATCGCCTACGTCGTCTTCTTCGCGACGTCCTTCATCGGCGCCTTCTTCTTCCTCTCCCTCACCGCCGAGTACCAGCGGCGCTCGATGCAGTTCATGCAGTTCCAGGCGCCGCAGATGCTGGAGCGGATGAACCTCACCGACATGGTGGCCTCCCCCCTCGTCCTCAACATGGGCGTGATCCTCATCTTCGTGGTGCCCTTCCTCACCATGCGGCTCCTCGCCGAGGAGCGGCGCCAGAAGACGATGGAGCTGCTGATGACCGCGCCGATCCGCTCCGGCGAGATCGTCCTCGGCAAATACCTCGCGGCGCTCTGCGTGCTCCTCGTCGTGGTGGCGATCACCGCCGTCTTCCCGGCGCTCCTCGCCAGTTGGGGCACGGGCAGCGGCGGCGGCAGCGCGGTGGAATGGCAGACGGTGGGGGCGGCGCTCGCAGGGCTCTTCCTCTGCGGCGCCGGCTTCGTCGCCGTCGGCCTCTTCGTCTCGGCCCTCACCGAGTCGCAGGTGGTTGCGGCCCTGATCACCTTCCTCGTCCTCCTGCTCACCTGGGTGGTGGGCTGGAAGGCGGCGGAGGCGGAAGGCGTGTGGCAGGAGATGATCGCGCACCTCTCCTCGGTGCAGCACCTCGTCTCCTTCGCCCGCGGGGTCGTCGCCGTGGAGGACCTCGTCTACTTCCTGTCCCTCGCCGTGATCGGCCTCTACCTCACCCACCGCGCCGTCGAGGCGCGCCGCTGGGCCTGAAGCCGCGGGGAGATCGAACATGAAGAATCTGCGTTTCCTCTCTCGATTGGCACTCGGTTTCGGTATCGCCCTGCTCGTCTCGGCGCTGGCGAGCACGATCCTCGTCGGCGGCGGCGCAGCCTCGGTGCAGGGGGCCCTCGGCCTCGCGGGCCTCGCCTTCTACTTCGCCACCAACAAGGGCGCCTTCGGACGCACCTTCGCCGGCAGGGCCACCTTCTACTACGCCACCACCTCCGTGACCGCGCTCCTGCTCGTGGGCGCGGTGGTCGCAGCCAACTACGTGGCGGTGAAGAAGGAGGTCCGCTGGGATCTCACCAGGGGCGGCATCTTCACCCTGGCGGAGGACACGGTAAGGACCCTGGAGGGCCTGCGCGAGGAGGTGCAGGTCACCGCCTTCTTCGGCCCAGCGGATCCCGCCCACGCCGAGGTGAAGGAGCTGCTCGATCGCTACCAGGCGAAGAGCAGCAAGCTGGTGGTGGACTACGTCGATCCCTATGCGTCGCCGGAGCGCGTGCAGGAGAAGGGGATCCGCGAGGGCGGGCCGCGGGTGATCTTCGCCAGCGGCGGGAACGAAGCCCGCGCCGGCGAGATCAGCGAGGGGTCCTTCACCAACGCGCTCGTCAAGGTGCTGCGCCGGGGCGAGAAGAAGCTCTACGTCACCACCGGGCACGGCGAGCGCGATACCGCCGACCAGGGGCAGCGGGGCTACGGGCGGGTCGCCTCCGCGCTCGCCGACGAGGGGCTGCGGATCGAGAAGCTGCAGCTCACCACCGGCGAGGTGCCGGAGGATGCGGCGGCGGTGCTGATCCTCGGCCCGGAGAAGCGCTTCTTCGAGCCCGAGGTGGAGTCGCTGCGCCGCTACCTGGAGACGGGCGGCCGGCTCCTCGTTGCGCTGGAGCCAGGCTTCTCCGATCCGGCCCTCGAGAAGCTCCTCGGCGACCACGGCTTCGTCTTCGACCAGGGGCTGGTGGTGGATCCCCTCTCCCGGCTGATGGGCGGCGGCGCCGCGATCCCGGTGGTGCAGACCTACGCCGACCACGAGGTGATCCGCGAGTTTGCCCTGGCGACCCTCTTCCCCACCGCCCGCTCGATCGCAGCCAGCGGCGATGCCGCGCCCCGCCCCACGGTGATCGCGCTCTCCAATCCCTCCGCCTGGGCCGAGAGCAACCTCGACGATCCCCAGGCCCGCTACGACGAGGGGGAGAAGCGCGGGCAGCTAGGCCTCGCTGCTGCGGTGTCGAGGCCCGCCGGCGAGACGGAGGCCAGGATCTTCGCTGTCGGCGACGTGGACTTCGCCTCCAACCAATACGAGGGCGGCGGCGGCAACAGCGACTTCTTCCTCAACGCCGTCAACTGGCTCGCCTCCCGGGAGGCGCGGATCACCATCCGCCCGAAGAGCCGCGAAGCATCGCGGCTGGTGCTCACCGAGGCCGACGCCCGCTTCTTGAACCTCTTCTCCCTCAACGTGTTGCCGATGCTGATCCTCGGAGCGGGGCTCTCGGTCTGGCTGGTGCGGAGGTCGAAGTAGCCATGACGCAGAAGACGAGGATGCTCGCCACGATGGCGGCTGCGGTCGCGGTCGCAGCAGGCGCCGGCGCCTTCGCCTTTTTCGGCGTCTTCGAGGCCGGGCAGGCGGAGGCCGCGCGCAAGGAGGCGGACGAGAAGCTGCTCGGCTTCGAGGAGGCGCAGATCCGCAGGCTCGAACTCCGGGCGAAGGGCGAGACCACCGTGCTCGAGAAGCGCGACGGCTCGTGGCGCCTCGTGCAGCCGGTCGACGCAGCGGCGGATGGCGACGCGGTGGAGTCGCTGCTCCGCCAGCTCGCCGCGGCGCGCCGGTCGAAGACGGTGGACGGCACCGATCCGGCGCGCTTCGGCCTCGCCGATCCAGCGGTGGTGGTGAGGGCGTTCGGCGCTGGCGAGGCGAAGGCGGAGGTGGCCCTGGGCGCAACCAACACCTTCGACGGATCGCTCTTCGTGCGCGACGCCGCCGGCAGGATCGCCACCACCGCCGCCACGCTGCGGGGCGCGCTCGAGAAGGTCGCCTTCGATCTGCGGGAGAAGCGGCTCGCCCGCTTCGGGACGGAGGCGGTGGACGAGATCCGGGCGGAGGGTGAGCGGGACTTCGTCCTCGCCCGCAGCGACGAAGGCTGGCGCCTCCTGGCGCCGGTGCAGGAGGCGGCGGACCGCGAGACGACCGAGGGGATCCTGCGGGCGCTGCAGGATCTCCGGGCCACCGCCTTCGCCGCGGAAAAGCCCGAGGCACTGGGACCCTGGGGCCTCGAGACGCCGGCGCTCACGGTGCGGCTCCAGCGGGGAAGCGAGCCCCCGGTCGTGGTCGCCTTCGGCCGCGTCGAGGGCAAGGTCTACGCTCGCGCCGGCGCGGGCCCCGTCGCCGAGGTGGCTGCGTCCATTCTCGACCGGGTGGGCAAGACGGTGGAGGAGCTCCGCGACAAGCGCGTCCTCGCCTTCGAGACGGAGCGGGTGCGGCGGGTCCGCCTCGAAGGCGAGGGCGGCGCGGCCGAGGTGGAGAGGCGTGGCGAGGATTGGTTCCTCGTGGCGCCGAAGGAGGCGAAGGCGAGGGGCTGGAAGATGAGCTCGATCGTCTCGTCGCTCTGGGGCCTGCGGGCCGAGGCCTTCGTCCCCGGCAGCGAGGCGGCGGAGCGGGGCCTGGAGAAGCCCCGCCGGCAGGTCACGCTGCTCGACGAGCAGGGGAAGGAGCTCGCCTCCCTCCATGTTGGCAGGGAGGAAGGCGCCTTCCTCTGGGTTCGGGCCTCGGGCCAGGAGCGGATCGCGAAGGTGAAGGGGCCCCGGCTCTCGAGCCTGCCTGCCTCCTCCGCCGAGCTGGAGGAAGCGGCGCCGGAAACGGCGAAAGCCCAATGAAGCATTGACGGGCGCTGGGCTCTTGCGTAGATCCCACCGATTCGGAGGAGATGGAATGGCTCGCGTTACCATCGAAGATTGTCTGCCCCTGGTGGAAAACCGCTTTGCGCTGGTGATCCTGGCGACCAAGCGGACGCGCCAGCTCATGGCCGGCGCCAGGCCGCTCCTCGAGCAGGGCAAGAACAAGCCCGCGGTGCTCTCGCTCCGCGAGGTGGCCACCGGCAAGGTGAAGTTCGACCGCGAGGTCCGGGACGCGCTGCTCGGCAAGTTCGACGAGGAGGTCGGTCCCACGATCCTCCGCGCGATCCCCGCGCCGTCGGCCACCGGCCGCCCGTAGTCGCTCCCGCTTCTGCCGGGATTCGAGAGGCGCCCTTCCCGCACGGGATGGCGCCTCTCGTCGTTCCTGCGTCCTGCAGCGGACGGGAGCCCGTGCGCCGGGCTTGGCAGGAGGGGCGCCCCTGCTTAGTGGGGTGGGAGGAGGTGGCTTTGGTCCCGTTCGAACTCTTGCCCGGTGGTGCGGAACGCTGCTCCGTCGGTGGCTGCACCTACGTCGTCACCCGGCTTCGTCCCGGCGCCCTGCTCGTCTCCGTCCATGGCGACGATCGCGGGGCTGCGGGGGACTGGATCTTCGAGCGGCTCGGAGCGGAGGCGCGCCGCTTCGCGCGGCCGCTCCGCCTCTTCGTCGATCTGCGGGAGGCCCGTGGTGCCGCGCCGCTGGTGCAGGAGAGCTGGACGGCGTTCTTCCGGGAGAGGCGGTCGCTCCTCGAGCGCGTGACGCTCCTCACGGCAGAGCCGTGGACGAAGCTGGTGGTGGCGATCGCGCGGCACCTCGCCGGCGCGGAGGGCTGGATCGATTCCAGCAACGACCCCGCCGCGTTCTCGGAGGCGATCGGGGGCCGGCAGCCGGCCCTGCAGCTGGAGGCGAAGGCGTTGCCCCTCTCGCTCGAGCGCGCCGCTGGCGCCGTGGAGATCGCCGGCGCCGGCGCCTCCTTCCGGATCGAGCGCCTCGCGCCCGGCGTCCTCGGCGTGCGCGTCGCCGGCGCCGATGCCGGCGAGCTGCCCTGCCTCGTCTTCGATGCAGTCGAGGAGATGGCGGGCGCCGGCCGCTACGCCCTCTTCATCGACGCCAGCGCCGCCACCGAGGTGCACCCGCCCGCCCGCGAGCTGTGGACCGCCTGGCTGACTGCGCAGCGGCAGCGGCTGGACGCGGTCCACTCGCTGGTGCGCCACCGCTACCTGCAGCTCACCGTCGGCACCGTGCACGAGCTCTCGCGGACCGGCGATCGGATGCAGGTTCACGCGGATCCCGCCAGCTTCGAGAGGGCGCGGGCATCGCGGGTTGCCGCGCGCGTACGACCGTGACGCGCTACTGCGACCTGCGCCTGGTGCTCGCCATGAAGCGCTCGACGTCGACGATGGCGCGCCGGTGGAAGCCGCTGCCGATCTCGCCGACGTCGTCCTCCGCCCGGATCTCGAAGGTGTAGAGCTTGCCGTCCATCCCGGTGAAGCGGGCGTGGGCGGTGATCTCGCGGCCGGGGAGCGTCGGCGCGGTGTGCTGCACCTGCAGGCCGGCGCCCACCGAGCTCTCCCCCGGCTCGAGCACCTGCTGCAGCACCCGGGCAGCGGCGAGCTCCATCAGGCCGATCATCGTCGGCGTCGAGAGCACCGCCAGGAAGAGGTCCCCCGGCTCCGACGCCAGGGCGCTGGCCAGGTCCGCCTCCTCGACCCGCTTCGTCGCGGTCGCGCTCGCGTTCATCTCCAGCACACGCCTCTCCACGAACGACCTCCCTCGCCTGCGGGGAGTGTAGCAGCGGCAGTGGAGGTGGAGCGACCGCCGGGCGACGGGGCCCGGCGGTCGCGAGGTCAGTGGAGCGCCCGGTTGAGGCGGCTGTATTTCTCGCCGGCGCCGAGACGGTAGCTGCGACGCAGCTCCGCCAGCAGCGGCTCCACCCGCCCCTGCTCCACGTAGCGCAAGAGCTCCCGGCAATAGCCGCGGGCGAGGCGGTTCGCGGTGCGGTAGCGCTCCAGCTCCTCGGGACCCAGGTGCGGCAGGTAGCTCACGTCGCCGAAGAGCCGGTCGAGGAGCGCGGGCACCTCGTGGCGCTGGCCCCGGCGCCAGAGGAAGAGCGCCGCCAGTGCGAATTTGTCGATCTCCGCCTGCACCTCCAGCTCGAGGAGGGAGACCGGCCGCAACACCTCCGCCCTGCTCGTCAGGTAGACGAAATGCGAGACGCCCTCGATCGCGAGGCAGAGCGTGGGGAAGTGCTTCGTGAAGAGGGCGCCGAGGTTCCGGCCGGCGGTGCGCAGCGCCTCGAGGACCCGGGGCGCGAGGTAGACCGCCACCGAGAGCTCGCCCCGCTCCTCGACGACGAGGACCTCCTCCTCCGCCTTCGGCGCCTTGAGGCCCATCTGCTCGAGGCCGGAGCGGGAGACTACGAAGTCCTCCACCCGGTGCCCGGTCTCCACCGCCTGCACGTGCTGGAGCTCGTGCTGGAGCCAGCCGAGGGCGCGCACCGCCGTATCGCCCGGGGCCGTCACTGCACCTCCCGGAGTTGCCTCCCCAGCGGCGGGATCACCCCCTCTTGCGCGAGGAGCCGCGCGGTCCGCGCCGAGCCGGTCTTGAGGAAGCGCTCGTAAAGCCGGAGCACGCCCTGCTGGCTGGTCATCGCCACCCGCTCCGAGACGTCGTTGAGCAGGTCGACGATCGCTCCGAACTTCTCGGCCAGCTCCTCGTAGAGGCCCGCATTCGGCTGCGGGTCGAGGAGCCGCGCCAGGCTCGAGTAGGCCAGGTGCCCCATGGACATGTAGTAGCGCGCGTCCACGAGCCGCGGCTCGAGGCTGTCGGAAAAGAAGCCGGTGACCCAGAGGCTGGTGTCGCCGATCTTCCGCAGGGCCGCGGCCCGCTCCTCCCGCTGCGCCTCGAGGGCCCTGGCGAGGACGAGCGCCAGCGGTTCCTGCTGCAGGGAGCCGTCCTCCTCCCGCACGAAGAGCCGCTTCGGGTCCGCGAACTCGGAGAGAAGGTTGACCAGGTAGAACTCGGTCAAATCGTCCACCTGGACACGCTGGCGCTCCCGGGCTTCGCCGAGGAGCTCCTTGAAATACTCCCGGATGCTCGTCCCGGTCAGGATCTCCGCCTGGTCGGCCATGTCGTCGCCACCTCCTGGACGGGCTTTGGCTGCGGCCCGCCTCCGAAAAAGGTAGCAACCGGCCGCACCGCCGGACAACCAAACCCCCTGTCCTTCCGGGCACTTGCGCTGGCACTCCCGCGCCGCGAGTGCCAGTTTCGCGGCCTTTCCGCTCGCTGGCGCTCGCCGGGCGCGAGTGCCAGCGTGGCAAGCGAAATCGACCGATTTTCCGGGGGATACGTCCTTCGCAAAACCTTGCCCGAGGTGCCCTTGACGCCAAAAAGACCTGCGTTATATCTGCGCCACGAATTGGCACTCGCCCGGCGAGAGTGCCAAGCGCAGATCTCGCCGGGCAGCAATCACGAAGCAGGAGGAAACTCTCATGAAGATTCGGCCGCTGCAGGACCGCCTCATCGTCAAGCGCCTCAAGGAAGAGGAGAAGACCAAGGGCGGGATCATCATCCCCGAGACCGCCAAGGAGAAGCCCCTCGAGGCCGAGGTCATCGCCGTGGGCAACGGCAAGGTCCTCGAGGACGGCAAGGTCCGTCCCCTCGACGTGAAGGCCGGCGATCGCGTCCTCTTCAGCAAGTACGCGGGCACCGAGATCAAGATCGAGGGCGAGGAGTTCCTGATGCTGCGCGAGGACGACGTCCTCGGCGTCATCGAGAAGTAACTCCCAGAGATTCCAACAGGTGGCCGCCGTTTCGCGCGGCCGCCCACCGAGGTTTTCAGAACATGGCCAAGGAAATCATTTTCGACGTGCGCGCCCGTGAGGCGATCCTCCGCGGCGTCAACACCCTCGCCGACGCAGTGAAGGTCACCCTGGGGCCCAAGGGCCGCAACGTGGTGATCGAGAAGTCGTTCGGCTCCCCGACGATCACCAAGGACGGCGTCACCGTCGCCAAGGAGATCGAGCTCGAGAACAAGTTCGAGAACATGGGCGCCCAGATGGTGAAGGAGGTCGCCTCGAAGACCTCCGACGTCGCCGGCGACGGCACCACCACCGCCACCGTTCTCGCCCAGGCGATCTACCGCGAGGGCTCCAAGCTCGTCGCCGCGGGCCACAACCCGATGGCGATCAAGCGCGGCATCGACAAGGCGGTCGAGGCCATCGTGGCCGAGCTCCGCAACATGTCGAAGCCGACCAACAGCCAGAAGGAGATCGCGCAGGTCGGCACCATCTCCGCCAACGGCGACACCACCATCGGCAAGATCATCGCCGAGGCGATGGAGAAGGTCGGCAAGGAAGGCGTGATCACGGTCGAGGAGGCGAAGGGCCTCGAGACCAACCTCGACGTCGTCGAGGGCATGCAGTTCGATCGCGGCTACCTCTCGCCCTACTTCGTCACCGATCCGGAGCGCATGGAGGTCGTCCTCGACGATCCCTTCATCCTCATCCACGAGAAGAAGATCTCGTCGATGAAGGACCTGCTCCCGGTGCTCGAGCAGATCGCCCGCGCCGGCAAGCCCCTCCTCATCATCGCCGAGGAGGTCGAGGGCGAGGCGCTCGCGACCCTCGTGGTCAACAAGCTCCGCGGCACCCTGAACGTCGCCGCCGTGAAGGCCCCGGGCTTCGGCGACCGCCGCAAGGCCATGCTCGAGGACATCGCCACGCTCACCGGCGGCACCATGATCGCCGAGGACCTCGGCATCAAGCTCGACACGCTGACCCTCAAGGATCTCGGCCGCGCCAAGCGCGTCTCGATCGACAAGGACAACACCACCATCGTCGACGGCGCCGGTGAGAAGTCCAAGATCGAGGCCCGCGTGAAGCAGATCCGCGTGCAGATCGAGGAGACCTCCTCCGACTACGACCGCGAGAAGCTCCAGGAGCGCCTCGCCAAGCTGGTCGGCGGCGTCGCCGTGATCAACGTCGGTGCTTCGACCGAGACCGAGATGAAGGAGAAGAAGGCTCGCGTCGAGGACGCGCTCCACGCCACCCGCGCTGCGGTCGAGGAGGGCATCGTCCCCGGCGGCGGCGTCGCTCTCGTCCGCGCCCTCAAGGTGCTCGCGAACGTCCAGGTCGCCGGCGAGGAGAAGTTCGGCATCGACATCGTGCGCCGCGCCGCCGAGGAGCCGCTCCGCCAGATCGCCGGCAACGGCGGCCTCGAGGGCTCGGTCGTGGTGAACAAGGTCAAGGAGTCGACCGGCGCGATGGGCTTCAACGCCGCCACCGGTGAGTACGAGGACCTCGTCGCCGCAGGCGTCATCGACCCGACCAAGGTGACCCGCACCGCGCTGCAGAACGCTGCTTCGGTTGCTTCGCTCATGCTGACCACCGAGGCGATGGTCGCGGAGAAGCCGAAGGAGAAGGAAGACCACATGCACGGCGGCGGGATGCCCGGCGGCATGCCCGGCATGATGTAATCCGCTCCTCCGGGTAGCGATCTGGCAGGGCCCCGTTCACTCCGGTGGACGGGGCCCTGCCGTTCCTGCCCGGAAAGCGCAACCCGGCGGCCGCCTGCACATCCGAGGGAGCGAGCGAGCCGGTCCGCTGCAGCATCGTGGCGCCGGTCCCTACCCTTATCGCCAAGGCGGCGCGATCGACCGCAGCAGAGGAGAAGCGACGGATGAAGCCGGTGAAAGTCTACACCACCACCTACTGCGGCTATTGCGACAGGGCCAAGAGCCTGCTGCGCCGCAAGGGCGTCGCGTACGAGGAGATCGACGTGACGGGCAACGACGAGATGCGGATGGATCTGGTGAAGCGGAGCGGCGGCATGCGCACCGTGCCGCAGATCTGGGTCGGCGAGACCCATGTCGGCGGCTTCGACGATCTCTCCGAGCTCGACCGCTCGGGCGAGCTCGACCGGATGCTGCAGGCCTGAGCGCCTACGGGGCGGCCAGCGTGTGGCTGCGCATTCAGCCGCCGCCCAGCAGGGCGCAGAGCGCCGGATCGGATGGCGCGGGGGCAGGGGCGGCGTGGTTCACGTCCCCCGCCACCGGCCCCAGCTCCACCGCCCAGATCCCGTCGGGCGGCGCTTCGCAGGACCAGCTGCGGTCGGCGTCCCGGAAGAGGACCAGTCGGTAGCGCTCCCCTTCGGCGAGGAGCCCCTCGAAACGAACCTCGACCCTGCCGCCCTCGACGTCGAACCAGCCATATTCGAGCAGCCAGGTCGCGGTGCCGTCGACCAGCACCGCGAGGAGGCTCTCGCCCTCCCAGGCCGCGGGCAGGTCGGCGACGTAGGTCAGATCGTGGTTCCAGCCCGGGAAGAGCTGGCAGCGGGCGAAGGTGGCGTCGTCCGGTTCGAGCTCGACGGTCACGTGGCCCGCGAACTCGCCGAGGCTGGCGAGCCCACCGCTCTCCGCGGGGCTGCAGCGACCGTCGCCGTCTTCGTCCACGAACCACGCCACGTCGTAGGTCGAGCCCTGCCAGAGCGCGCGCGGGAAGGCCGCCTCGAAGCGCCCGCCGGCGATGGGAAGCGGCTCGATCCCCACGCTGTAGGCGGCACCCCGGTAGTGCTCCACCACGGAGACGACGGCGCTGCGCCCCTCCGCTTCGTCGAAGCCGCTGCCCCGCACCTGCAGGTCGGCGGGGATGCCGTCGAAAGCGCCGCAGGCGATGGGATTGCGATGTTCGGAGGGACGTACGGTGAGCGTGACGTCCGATGCTACGGCGTCCACGACGAAGCGCCAGGCCGGGTCGCCGGCGTCGGGGTTGCAGAGCCCGTCGGCGCTGGCGTCGACGAAGACGTCCACGACGTAGCGCTCGCCCTGGAGGAGCATCCCGCGCAGCTCGAGGCGGAAATCGACCGCGCTCCGCTCGCCGAGGGTCCAGCCGCCGCCGTCGATCGGGCCGCGACGGTCCTCGCTCACCACCACCCAGATCGCCCTGCCCTCCCACCGGTCGAGGTCCGCGCCCTCGAGGACGAGGTCGTGGCGCGGCAGCGAGCATTCGGCCTCGCAGGAGAAGAGCACCTCCTCGCAGGCGACCGGCTCGAGGCAGGCGGCGCACGTGTCGATCACCTCGGCGGGCCAGCGCTCGTCGGCGATGCAGGTCTGGGTGCAGGCGGCTTCGGACTCGACGAAGCCGCAGGCCAGGTAGCCGTCGCAGAGCCGTTCGCAGGCGGCGCGGCGTGCCACGTCCTCACCGCCACCGCCACCGCTGCCGCCAGGCCCGCTGCCGCCCATTCCGCCTGGACCGACGGCGCCGCCGCCCCCGGTGCCGCCAGCACCGGCAGCTCCGTCGCCAACCGGCGCGCCCGTCCCGGCGCTGCAGGCGGCGAGGAGCGAGGCGAGCACCAGCCACACGATCCCGTGCATCGCTCTCCCTTTGGCGAAGGATCCGGTGGGCCATTCTACGGCAGGCCCCGCCGGATGGGCGAATGGGCCCGCTCGGGGCCCGTTCAGAAGGCAGCGGAGAGGAGGGAGGCCATCACCTCCGCGACCACCCGGGGCGCGAGGACGAGCGGCGCGCCGAGCAGGGCCGCCGCCACCACCACCGGCTTCCACGGCTCGTCGGAGCGGCGCTGCGCCAACGTGTGGATCACGGAGAGCGCCAGGGTGAGCGTGCAGCCGAAGTAGAGCGCCAGCCACGGCGCGACCCCCTGCAGCCAGACCGCGCCGGAGACCGTCACCGCCGCGAGCCCGTTGACCAGGTCGCGGCCGTTGGAGGCCCACCAGGCCTGCCCCTCCTCCGCGCGGAGGCGGAAGGCGAGTTTCTGCAGATAGATGAAGAGCGCCAACGCCGCCGCGTAGGCGAGGTCGCCCAGTACCGCCGGATAGCTGGGGGGCCGGTAGGGTTCCATGTGGCCCCTCCGATCTACCCCAGCCCAGCTGCAGCCGCCATGCAGCATCCGCGAAACCAGCCGGCGCCGAAACGCCACGAGCCCCCGCGCAAGGCAGGGGCTCGTGGTCGGTCACGTTCGCGGCGGCCGGTCGAAGTGGGTCTCGCCGCCGCGGCGCGCCCCGCGGACCGGATCAGAAGCCGGAAACATGGGGCTGTGCCGAGCAGGCGTCTGCGTCGAAGGTCGCGCGGTAGCTCACCTCGGCGGTGGCGGCGCTGCTCGAGGCCGAGACGTCGTGCCACCACATCGCGTCACCGCCGCCGCAGGTGCCGTCACCATCCACGTCCACCCAGAGCGAGAGCCGGTAGGCGACGCCCTCGGCGAGGCTGCGCTCCAGCGGAAGGGTGAATCCGCCGTCCGCCACCACGGCGTCGCCGAAGGACGCCGTCGCGCCGGTCTCCGCCTCGACGAGGACGATGGCCATCCGCTCGCCCTCGTAGCCGCCGAAACCGCTGCCCACCACGGTGAGGTCCTGGCCCACGCCGAAGAAGAGGCCGCAATCCGGTGCGCCGGCTGCGTCGGCGGTCAGCTCGATCCGCTCGTGGGCGGTGAAGGGCGCCTCGAGGCTCGAGCTGCCGCCGAGGTCGGCCGCCGTGCTGCAGCGGCCGTCGCCGTCCACGTCGATGAACCAGCCGATGCGGTAATCGGTCATGTCGCTGTAGAGCTGCCCGTCGAAGACGGCCGCGAAGGAGCCGTCGGCGACGAGGCCTTCCATCTGCGCGGCGAGCTCGTTGCCGTTCCAGTCGGCGCGGAGCACGAAGACCACCGCCCTGCCCTCGTGGTCGCCGAAGCCGCTACCCAGCACCACCGCGTCCCGGGCCCAGTCGCCGAAGGAAGCGCAGGCCTCTGGCGCCGCTGCAGCGTCGGGTTCGAGGACCAGCTCGGCTGCGCCGGTCGGCGCTTCGACGTCGATCCGCCAGGTGCGATCCGCATCGCCGCAGCTGCCGTCCAGATCGGTGTCGAGGAAGGCGTCGAGGCGGAAGGGCCGCCCTTCGGCGAGCACCTGCTGCAGCTCGATCCGCGCCGTCTCGCCGCCCTTCACCAGGGTCGAGCTCTGCTGCCACACGCTGCCGGTGATCACGTCGATGGCCGAGACCACCAGCTCGCCGACAACGCCCGTGCCCTCGCCCTCGAAGGTCACGGTTGCGTCGTACATCTCGGGGGAGCAGGCGTCGCTGCAGCCGCCGAGGATGACGTCGCAGGTCGCCGCCTCGAGGCAGGCGACGCAGCCGACCAGCTGCTCCTGATCGAGGGTGTTGGCGACGCAGTAGTCGACGCACTCCTGCACGGCCTCGGTCGGCAGGAAGCCGCATGCCGCCAGGGGCTGGCAGGTGCCGAGGCAGAGCTGCTCCAGGTCGACCTCGCCCCCGCCCGTGCCTCCGGTGCCGCCGGAGCCGCCGGCGCCTCCCGTGCCACCAGCTCCCGCGCTGCCGCCCTCGTCGTCCGTCCCGCTGCCGCCGCAGCCTGCCGCCACCAGCGCCAGCACAACCGCGGCTGCCACGCCCCAACCCCTGCCCATCCACCGTCCTGCCTGCGGCCCGATCGTCGTCGCCATCGTCGTTCTCCCGGGGGCCGCATCCAGCGGCCCGCCACGTTCGCACCGGCCGCTCTCTCCGGCGGCCTCGAATCCTTGGACACGCGGCGTTCGAAATCGGGCAACGGCTGGCGCGTGGGAGCGGGCACGAAAAAGCCCGCGCCACGGTTTGCCGGGGCGCGGGCTGCGATTGTCGGTCGAGCCTCGGCGCTTACATGCCCCAGTAGGCGTTCATCTCGGAGCAGGCCGCGGCGTCGTGGCCCTGGTGCAGGCCGAGGTCGACGGTCGTCGCGCCGGCGACTTCCACCGCCTCGGAGAAGCCCGAGGGGTCGCCGTTGTCGCACCAGAGGCTATCGTCGGCGTCGATGAACCAGGCGACCTGGACCGAGCTGCCGAGGCTGCCGGCGCTCGCGAAGGTGACCGAGAAGCCGTCGCCGGCGATGCTGCCGTACTCGACGTCGGTGAGCGTCGCGCTGGCGACGTCGTAGAGGAAGGCCTCGAAGTACATGCCCGCAAAGGCGGAGAGGCCGGTGGCGTTCGCGGTCACGTCGAAGCCCATGCCCGGGAACCAGGCGCAGATCGGATCGGTGGGCTCCGCTGCAGGCGAGAGGAAAACCGAGGCGTCGGCCCCAACGTAGTCGACCACGTCCGCGATCCCGCCGACGTCTGTGGGCGCGGTGGCGCAGGCGCCGTCCACGTCACCATCGATCAGCCAGGCGACCTGGTAGCTCGCGCCGGCGATGATCGCATCCGCGAGGGGGACCTCGAAGGCGCCGCCCGTCACGGTCGCCTCGGTGATGCCGAGGACGCGCGTCTCCTCGCGGAAGGTCTCGACGACGCTGAGGAGGACGATCTCGCCCTCGTAGCTTTCGAAGCCCGCACCGGTGATGGTCAGGCCGCCCGGCATCCACCAGAAATCGCCGCAGGCGGCGAGGTCGGCGGTCTCGTTCGCGCGATCGACGGTCACGTGGCCGGTGACCCCGGGGATCACGAAGCTGGCTGCGTGATCGCCGTCGTCGCAGATGCCGTTGGCGTTCACGTCGACGAAGTAGGAGAAGCCGTAGTTCGCGTCGAGCTCGAGGATACCGGCGAGGAGGAGATCGAGGGTGACGGCCTCGACGGGCTCGACGTTGCCGGCGATGGCGACGCCCTCTGCGTCCTCGAGGACCCAGGCGAGGTCGGCGCCGACCCAGCTCTCGGGGGCAGAACCGGTGAGGCGGAGGTTCAGCGGCAGTCCGGCGAAGGCCTGGCAGCCACGGGCGTCGCTCGGATCGCCGGCGGAGAGCGTGATGGTCACGTCGCCGGTCACGCCGGTGATCTCCCGGATCCCGGTGTGGTCGGTCCCGGCGCAGACGCCGTTGGTGTCGGCGTCGATGAAGTAGTGGAAGGAGAAGTTGCCGCCCTCGAAGAGCGCGCCCTCGAGCGTCTTCGAAAAGTCGGTGGATCCGCCCTCACCGACCTGGAAGACCACGTAGTCGACGAACTGGCCCCGCTCGTCGAAGAGGACGAGCCACGCATCGTTTCCGGCGGTGAAGCCGGTCCCCGCGACGGTGAGGTCGAAGCTGGGCGGGGTGCAGGCCTCGAAGCACGCCTCGGGGTAGTCGAGGTCGGCGCAGGCAAGGGTGCCGAGGCACGTGCCGCAATACGACCTTGCGCATGCTGCACTCCGAGGGCGACAAGCACGTACCAGACACGCCTCGAGCCGCTCTCCTTCTTGGGGTAGGCGGCGCTTATAGCTCGTGTGGCGTACGGAAGTCCAAGCGGTGGCGCAGGCCGGCAGCGCCCGGCGTCGATACCGCGCGGCGCTACGCCGTCAGGCGGCGCCCTCGGCCTGCGCCTCGTCCTCGCCACCGCCGCCTTCTTCGTCGCGGCGCGAGAGCTTCACGCTCACGGTCTTGGAGACGCCGGGCTCCTCCATGGTCACGCCGTAGAGCGTGTCGGCGATCTCCATCGTCCGCTTGTTGTGCGTGATGAGGATGAACTGCGAGGTCTTGCTCATCTCCTTGACCATGTCGTTGTAGCGACCGACGTTGGCTTCGTCGAGCGGCGCATCGACTTCGTCGAGGAGGCAGAAGGGCGTCGGCTTGATCAGGAAGATGGCGAAGATGAGCGAGACGGCGGTGAGCGCCTTCTCGCCGCCGGACATCAGGTTCACGTTCTGCATCTTCTTGCCAGGCGGCTGGGCGAAGATCTCGACGCCGGGCTCGGCGCCGGGACGCGTCTCGTCGCGGACCAGCTCGAGGTGCGCGTTGCCGCCGGCGAAGAGCCGCGGGAAGACCTGCTGGAACTTCTCGTTGATGATCCGGAAGGTGTCGTCGAAGCGCTCGCGTGAGGTCGCGTCGATCTTGGCGATCGCCTGCCGGAGCTTGGTGAGGCTCTGCTCGAGATCCACCTGCTGCTTCGAGAGGAACTCGTAGCGCTCCTGCAGCTCTGCGTGCTCCTCCACCGCGGTGAGGTTCACCTCGCCCATGCGGTCGGCCTGCTCGCGCAGCTGCACCAGCCGCTCGTCCGATCCCTCGGGCGGCTGCGGCCTGGCGTGGAAATCGTGGATCTGCTCGGCCAGCACGAGGTTGTGCCGCTCCTGGATCGCCTCGACCAGGTGGTTGAGCTCGATCGCGAGCTCGCGATCCTGCATCGCCGCCTGGGAGGAGGTGGAGACCAGCTCGTCCAGGCGCTTGCGCTCGCCCTTGAGGGCCTGCTCCTGCTCGGCTACCGCCGCGGCCTTCGCCGCGTGGGCCTCGCGGGCCTGCTGCAACTCCGCCTTCGCCTGCGCCAGCTCGTCACCCATCGAGTGGATGCCGAGGCTCGCCTCGTCCACCTTGGCGGCGAGCTCCTCGAGGCGCTGCTCGCCCTCCGCAATCTGCGCCCGGGCTCGCTCCTGCCGCCCCTCCATCTCGGTGCGCTCGCGGGCCACGCGGGCCAGGGTGCGATCGATCGCCTCGCGCCGCTCCTTCTCCGCCGCGGCGGCGATCTGCAGCCGGGTGAGCTCGCCGGAGAGGTGGTGGACCTGATCGCGCACCGCCGCCACTTCTGCCTGGAGCTGGGCGATCCGCTCCTCGCGCCGCGCCCGCTCGGCCTCCGCCTGCGCCGCTGCGCCCCGGGCCGCTTCCGCCTCCGCATCGAGGAGGCCGAGCTGGTGCTGCATCTCCTCGCGCTCGCGGAGCACCTGCTCGCCACGGGCCCGGATCCGGGCCAGCTCCTCGGTGATCCGCCCGAGATCCTTCTCGGCGTGGAGGAGGTTGAGCTCCTCGGCGTGCTTGTTCTTCTCGAGCGCCTTGAGCGACTGGTCGAGCTCGTCCGCGCGGCGGGCGAGCTTCTTGTGCCGCTCCGCTGCCACCGCGACCCGCGTCTCGAGCGAGCGCACCACCTCGGTGAGCTCGGCCACCTCGCGGCGCTTCTGGAGCAGGCCCGCGCCTGCCCCGTCCGCCTCGCCACCGGTGACGCCGCCGGTGGGCGCGATCACCTCGCCCGCCTCGGTGACCAGGGTGTGGCCGGTGGCCTTCGCCCAGATCTCCAGCGCCGCATCGAGGCTCGAGACCACGAGCACGTCGCCGAGAAGCGCATGGGCCAGCGCCTGGTGCTCGGGGGCGAAGCCCACCACGTCGACCGCCCGGGCGAGGACGCTCGGATGCTCGAGGGTGGCGAGCGGCTTGCCCGCACGGAGCCCCAGCGGGAGGAAGGTGCTCCTTCCCTCGCGGGTGTCGGCGAGGAAGCGCGCCAGCTCGACGGCCTTGTCGTGGTTCTCGACCACGATCGACTGGAGCCGCTCGCCCAGCACCGCTTCGACGGCCCGCTCGTATTCGGCAGGGCTGGAGAGGAGATCGCTGACGAGGCCGACGACGCCCTCGGGCCGCTGCCCCTCCTCCTCGACGCCGTGGGTCATCACCGCCCGGACGCCGCGGTCGTATCCCTCGTAGGAGCGCTGGATCTCCACCAGCGAGTGGAGGCGCGAGCGCTTGTCGCCGAGCTCCTCGCGGAGCGCCACCAGCTCTGCCTCCGCGTGGACCAGCTCCGCGCGGATCTGCTCGTGGAGCTCCGCCTCCTCGCCCCGCCGCGTGTCGAGCTCGAGCTTGAGCTGCCGCGTGGCACCGGCTCGATCCGCCAGCTGGTTGCGGGCCTTGTCGAGGCTCTCGACCTCGTGCTCCAGGCCGTCGGCCTCGCCCTGCAGCCGGGCGATCCGGTCGACGAGATCGCCCCGTCGCCTGTCGATGGTGAGCAGGTCGCCCTTCATCGCCGCAGCGTGGGAGAGCACCTCCATCGCCTGGCCGCGCTCGCCCTCGAGGCGCTGCACCGCTTCGCGCTCCGCGTTGCGGGCGGCCTCGAGCTCGTCGTGCAGCGCCTGCACCCGCTCGGTGTCCGCGCCGCCCTTGCCCTGGAGCTCCTCGGCGAGGCGCTTCGCGTCCTCGGCCTCCTGGCCCAGCGCCTCGGCGCGCTTCTCGAGCTGGCGGATCTCCTCCTCGAGCTCCCGCTGCCGCGCGAGGACCTGCTCCTTCTCGCGCTGGTAGAAATCGAGGTTGGTCTGGTTGAGCGCGGTGCCCTGCGAGAGCGCCGCCACCCGCTCGCTCCGCGCCTCGAGATCGGCGCTCTCCGCAGCGAGGCTGTCGCGGGCCTCGGCGATCGCCTCCTCGAGGTCCTCCACCCGCGAGGCGAGGTTGCGCTGCTCGTCCTTGAGGCCACCGGCCTGGGCCACGGCGACCTTGCGCATCGCCTGGAGCTCGAGCCAGCGCAGCGAGGCGAGGTGGAGCTCGATCTCGCGGATCTCCGCCTTGACCGCCTTGTACTTCTCGGCCTTGCGCGCCTGGCGGTTGAGCACCTCGAGGCGCTTGCCGAGCTCGCCGAGGATGTCCGAGAGCCGGAGCAGGTTCTGCTCCGTGTGCTCCATCTTCCGCTCGGCTGCCTTGCGGCGCGCCTTGTATTTGGTGATGCCCGCTGCCTCTTCGATGAGCGAGCGCCGGTCTTCGGGCTTGGCCGAGACGATGAGGCCGATGCGCCCCTGCTCGATGATCGAATAGGCGCGGGTACCGACGCCGGTGCCGAGGAAGAGCTCGATGATGTCGAGGAGGCGGCACGTCGCCTTGTTGATCAGGTACTCGCTCTCGCCGTTGCGGAAGAGGCGGCGGGTGACCGTGATCTCGCTGAAATCCTTGTAGGCCGCAGGGACGTCGCCGCGATCGTTCCAGAAGGTGATCGAGACCTCGGCCATGCCCAGCGGCGCGTGTTTCTCCGAGCCGTTGAAGATCACGTCTTCCATGGCCCGGCCGCGCAGGTGTTTGGCCGACTGCTCGCCCATCACCCAGCGGATCGAGTCGACGACGTTCGACTTGCCGCAGCCGTTCGGGCCCACGATCCCCGTCACGCCGTCGTCGAATTGGAAGACGGTGCGGGCCATGAAGCTCTTGAAGCCGCAGATGTCGAGGCGCTTGATGCGCATCCGGTCTCCCCGCGTTCGACTGGGCGCGCGCCGACCGGTCATGACCAGACACGTATGGTCACGCCTTGTCGCGTCGCATGCCGGGATCTAACCCAAGGGAACGAGCGATCGCAAGCCGGGACGGTCACACGTCGGGCGATCGCAGCCACGCTATCGGTTGCTAGCGCACCCCGGAAGGGCGTTTTGTGGACGGCCCTGTGGAAAACCCGTGGAGCGATCGAGCTCGAGCGCCGGACACACGACCGCCCGGCGGCACCGCGTCCGCGGGGGGACGCTGCCTACCGGGCGGTGGTGGAAAGGTTCAGCTGCCCTGGACGACCGACTCGTAGCCCGGCGTCGCCTTCAGGCTGTCGAACATCGGATCGGCGGCGAGCCAGGCGCGGACCTTTTCGGGATCCTGGCGCATCGCCTGCCCGAGGAAGCGCAGCGACTCCTCCGCCCTTCCCCAGAGCGCGTAGAGCGCCGCCGAGTTGTACTGGAGGAGGAGGTCGTCCGGCGCCAGCTCCCGCGCCCTGGCGTAGGCCTTCTCCGCCTCGGCGTAGAAGCCCTTCTGCGCAAAGCAGATGCCGAGGTCGAGATGCGCCTCGAAGTTGTCCGCCTCGAGGCGGACCACTTCCTTGAGCTGCTGGATCGCCGTGCGGTAGTCGCCCTCGTCCATGAGGAGCGCTGCCAGCTCGTGGCGCGCGAAGGCGTCCTGGGTGTTGAGATCGATCGCCCGGTGGAAGGCCCGCATCGCCTCCTCCACCTGCCCCATGTCCGCGTAGGTGAGGCCGAGGTTGAGGTGGGCGTCCGGGTACTCCGGATCGAGGTCGATCGCCTCCTTGTACTCCTCGATCGCCATCTCGCCACCATGGGTGGCGAGGAAGCAGGCGAGGTTGTAGTGGGCGGTCGGCGCGTCGGGCTCGAGGCGGATCGCGGTGAGGTACTCCTCGAGCGCCTCCCGGAAGAGCTTCTTCTCGGTGAGGACGGTCGCGAGGTTGTCGTGGGCGTGCGCCGACTCGGGGTCGAGCTCGATGGCCTTGCGGAACTCGCGCATCGCCTCGTCGAGCATGCCGTGATCGGCCAGCTCGATGCCGCGTGCGTTGTGCTCGTCCGACAGGGCGATGTGGTCCTTGTCCCGCTTCAAAACGACGCCTCCACCTCGGACGTGCAGCAAAGACCCAAGATTTGAGGGATTTCTTCTACAGACCGAGGTGCGGGGGGTCAAGCGCGACGGCAGGGGCGGCCCGAAACGCGGCGCGCGCAAGCTGCCGGAATGACGGCCATTCTACCTCCCCCCGGGGCGTGGCGCCAACGGCAGGGGCGCCGGCCGTTCCGGCCCGGCGCCCCGCCCCTTCCACCGGCTGCTGCCGGCGACGTTCCTACTTCTGCGCGGTGGTCGGCTCGGCGGCCTTCTCCGCGGGGGCGGCAGCTGCCTCGGGGGCGGTGCCGCCACCGGTGGTGCCCTCGGGCTTGGCTGCAGCACCGCCAGCACCCTGGGCAGCGCCGGCAGCTGCGCCGCCGGCGCCACCGGCGCCAGCCTCGGGGGCTGCAGCGGGAGCGGGAGCGGGGGCCGGGGCAGCCGGCGCAGCAGGAGCCGCGGGCTCTGCAGGCCTGGCAGGCTCCTCGACCGGGGTCTCCTGCTGGCAACCGACGAGGGCGAGGGCGGCAACTGCGACGACGAGGAGGATCTTCTTCATGGGCTTCTCCGGAGATTTCAACGGGGGAGGAACGCAACCGCCCGGCGGATCAGCGGCCGGGCACCGCCGCACGCTTGCGCTTCCGAGCCCCCGAAGGGCCCGCTGGGGCGTGCGATGCGGCGCACGATACCCAGTTGCCGACGGATGGCAAGTGCCCGTTTTTCTTTGCGTTCCGACAACCGCCACCCTTGCAGCTGCAACCACGGCGGTCGGCGGGAGGGCTGCCGCTCCCGAGGTTAGCATCTTTTGCATCCTCCCGTTGACCGATGGTCGCTCGCGCAGCGGCCCGGCCATCCTCCACCTACCTGAGAGAGCCGCCGGGAACGGCGCGCGGAGGTGGAGCATGGAAGCGATGCGGAAGCTGCTGCGGGACGAGAAGGGACAGGGACTCACCGAGTACATCGTGATCGTGGCGCTGGTGGCGGTGGCCGCGATCGGCGTCGTCACCCTCTACGGCGACAACGTCCGCAAGATCTTCGGAACGGCGGTCGACGCCCTGGCCGGCAATTCGGTGGGCGACACCGGGGCGAAGGAGAAGGGGCGGACGGCCAGCGAGCGCACCCTGCGCGACTTCGCCGAACACGCCGGGAGGCGCTGACCGATCGGTGGGACCATCGCCCGGTTGCCCGCCTTCTTCCCGTGCCGCAGGGCGTTCATCCGTCGACGCAACCTCCCGCATCCTCTAGAGTCGAGGGCTTCGGAGGTGTTTTGGCGAACCGGCTCGGCAACGTGGCGATGCGGAAGGCAGCGCCCTCCCCTCTTGCCGTCGCGGCGGTGGCGGCGGCGCGTCCACTCGCAGGCCTCACCCAGGCGGCAACCCTCGCCTGGGACGAGGAATGGGTCGTCCGGGGCGCCGCCGGCGCCTGCCCGGCGGTCTTCGGGAAGACGGCGAACGAGCTCCGGGGCCGCCCGCTCGGCGAGTTCTTCGAGCGCCCGGAGAGCCTCGCCGACGCCATCCACTTCGGCACCGCCCGCCCGGTGAAGCTGCACGGCGGCATCCTGGTCCGCCTCGAGGCCGGCCCCTGTCCCGGCGGCGCCGTCGGGATCATCCGCCGCCAGACCGGCGACGAGCTCGACCTCACCCGCCTCGTCTCCGCCCTCGGCCACGAGATGCGCAACGCCTTCGCCTCCGTGCTGCTCGCGGTGCAATCGCTCACCCGCAACGGCGAGGTCGCCAGCGAGCGTGGCCGCCGCCGCCTCGTGGTGGCGGAGCGGGAGCTGCGGCGGATCGAATGCGTCCTCCGCGGTCTGCAGGAGGTGGGCAGGGCCCCGGTGGGCAGGCCGATCGACGCCTCGCCCGAGCGGCTGGTGGCGGATGCCTTCACCTCCCTGGGCCCGGAGCCCGGCGGCCCCCGGGTCGAGCTGGTCGCCCCAGAAGCGGAGGGTGAACCGGCCTTCCTCGATCCGGCGCGGGTGCGCCTCGCCCTCGAAGAAATGATCCGCCACGGAATTCGCGCGGTTGCGAGCGGGGGCCGGGTGGAGGTATCCGTCGAGCGCCGCCCGGGCGAATTGGCCCTGGTGGTCACCGCCACCGGGCCGGACGCGGTCCAGCCGAGCAGCGGTGTCGAGGTCGAGGGGGGCAAGACCCTGGGCCTCGCCGTTGCCGAGGGCGTCGCCAGGGCCCACGGCGGTCATCTGGAATCGGAAGGCGTGGAGGGCGGCTGCCGCCTCACCCTGGTGCTCCCCCAGCGAGCGGCGCGCAACTGATGGACAGCCTCCTCGTCATCGACGACAACGCCTCGCTCTGCGAGATGCTCAAGCTGCAGCTCGAGGAGTCCGAGGGCGATCGCCCCGGCTTCCAGGTGGAGACTGCGGGGAGCGCTGCGGAAGCCCGGGCGCGCCTCGCGGCGATCCAGCCCGCCTTCGTTCTCTGCGACATGCGCCTGCCCGATGGCGACGGCGTCGATCTCCTCCCCGAGCTCAAGGTCCTCGCCGGCGACGCGCCGATCGTGATCATGACCGCCCACGCGGACATGGAGACCACGATCCGCGCGATGAAGCTCGGCGCCTTCGACTACCTGCAGAAGCCCTTCGACCAGGACGAGGTCGAGCTGGTGGTGCTGCGGGCCCTCGATCTCCGCCGGCAGTCGCGCCGGGCGGCGGTGCTCGCCGTGGACACCGCGGCGCCGCAGCGGGTCGACGACATCGTCGCCGAGAGCCCGCAGATGAAGAGCATCGTGAAGCAGATCGGGAAGATCGCCGCTTCGCGGGCCTCTGTGCTGATCCAGGGGGAGAGCGGCACGGGCAAGGAGCTCATCGCCCGGGTGATCCACACCTATTCGTCGGACGTGCCGCGCCCCTTCGTCGGCATCAACTGCTCGGCGATCGTCGACACCCTCCTCGAGAGCGAGCTCTTCGGCCACGAGAAGGGCGCCTTCACCGGCGCGGCCCAGACGAAATACGGCAAATTCGAGTTGGCGGAGGACGGCACCATCTTCCTCGACGAGATCGCGGAGATGTCCCTTCCCCTGCAGGCCAAGCTCCTCCGCGTCCTCCAGGAGCGCGAGTTCGAGCGGGTCGGCGGGGTGAAGCGCCTGCCCCTGCGCGCCCGCATCGTCGCAGCCACCAACCGCGATCTCGCGGCGGAGGTTCGGGCGGAGCGTTTCCGCGAGGATCTCTACCAGCGCCTCAAGGTGGTCACCCTCGAGCTGCCCGCGCTCCGGGAAAGGCCTGCCGACATCCCGGTGCTGGTGCAGCGCCTGCTCGGCAGGATCGGCGACCGGCTCGGCAAGCGCGTCACCCGCGTGCCGGCGGAGCTCCTGGGCCACCTGCAGGCGCTGCCCTGGCACGGCAACGTGCGCGAGCTCGAGAACACCCTCACCCGCGCGGTGGTGCTCGCTCCCGGCGAGGTCCTGGTCCCCGAGCTCTTTCCCGCCATTCCAGCGGAGCCGCCGGTCCGCTCGGTGGTCCGCGAAGAATCGCCGCAGCAGCTCCTCTCCCTGGCGGAGGCGGAGCGACGCGCGATCCTCGCGGCGATCGCCCATACCGGCGGGCACAAGGGCCGCACCTGCGAAATCCTGCAGATCAGCCGGCCGACCCTCGAGCGCAAGCTGCAGAAATACGGGCTCGAGGTAGGCGAGGCCTCCCGCCCCACCCCGCCGGCCCGGCCCACCCGCAGCGCGGGCTGAGCGAGACGAGTTCCGCACGAAAAGCGAGAGCCCTCGCGATCCGCTGCGATGCGGATCGGAGGGCTCTCGCTCGTTGTCGACCCACCCGGCTGCCGCGGGGCAAGCGGACGACGCGGCGCGCAGCGCGCGCTGGTCCCGCCCCGGGAAAATGCGACTACTTCTCGCGGCCGGCGAGCTTGCGCAGCGCCTTGGTGTCCTTGAGGCAGAGGACGCGGCCGACGTTGCCCAGGTGGCCGTCGCGCTTCATCTCGTTGATCAGCGTCGAGACGAAGGAGCGGGAGGCGCCGACCAGATCGGCGAGGTCCTGCTGGGTGATGCCCTTGAGATCGTATTCGCCGCCGTGGGGGCAGCGCTCGCCGTGCGACTCCGCCAGCGAGAGGAGCGTCTCGGCGAGGCGGGCCGGAACCTCCTTGAAGGTGAGGCCGAGGACCCGGCGGCGCATGTGGCGCATGCGCTCGTTGAGGGCACGGATCACGTCGATGGCGAGGTGCGGCCTGCTCTCGAGGAGCTGCTGGAAGGAGCGGCTGTCGATGCTCCACACCTCGGCCTCGCCGGAGGCGACGGAGAGGTCCTCCACCTGCGCGCCCTCGGGGCGGAGGAGCTCGCCGAAGAGGTCGCCGGGCCGGAGGATGGCCAGCACCGAGCGCGAAGCGCCCTTGCCCACGCGGATGAGGCGGACCCTGCCGCTGCGGAGGAGGTAGACCTTGTCGGCCGGATCGCCGGGCCGGTAGATGACCGAGTTGTTCGGGTAGGTCTCGGCCTTGAAGTAGCCACGGTAATCGACCGTCTCCGGGGTCTGCGACGACAGCCCCACGGCGCGGTTGGTGCTGGGCATCGTGTTGACGGCCGAGACGTGGGTCGCTGCGGGGTGCATGGCCTTCTGCATGATCGGCGTCCTCCGGGATTGGCTTCACCGGGTCCGGCTTCGGGCCGGACGGGCGGAAACGAGTAGGCGTTGGATGGCTCGCCTACCTTCCAAGTCCCGTGCCAGCGCTATCGCCCAAGCGTCGGACGCCGAACCAAAGGGTTTTCCTCGTGTTTCACGCAGGACGGCGAGGCCCCCTGCGGTCGGTTGGAGGGCTGCCCCACGGAACGTTCAAACGTCTCGTGGTGGATTGAACGAAACGTTCAATCGCCGAAACGGCAGCTCACCGTGCCCGGGGAGCAGGAACACGAAGGCCGCCGCGGTGCGTCGTGCACCGGACGGCGGCCCTCTGCTGCCCAGACGTCTCAAGGAACGGCGATGGCGCCGTCGTAGTCCCGGTAGAGGGTGACGCCCCGTTCGTTCAGGCGTCCCTCCTCGTAGGCGATGCAGCGCTTCATCGCGAGGACCGCGATCTCCAGCTGATCCCGCGAGGGCTCCTTGGTGGTGATCCGCTGCATCCAAAGGCCCGGGGCGGTGAGGGCCCGGAGGAGGAGGTTCTTCGGGTAGCGGGCCGAGAGGCGCTGGAGCTCGAAGGAGGCGCCGGCGATCGGGAACATCAACGGCAGCTTCACGCCCAGCATCGCGAGGTTGTTGAGGAAGTCGTTCTCGATGGCGCGGGGGACGAGGGGGAAGATCGCCGAGTAGATGGCGATCGACACGCCGACCACGAGGAGAAGGAAGCTGGTGCCGCAGCGGGGGTGGAGCGTCGTCTGCCGGGCCGCATCCTCCACGTCGAAGGCAGCGGGCTGCGTCTCGTAGGCCCAGATCGTCTTGTGCTCGGCGCCGTGGTACTGGAACACCCGCCGGATGTCGGGCATCCGCGAGATCAGCGCCAGGTAGCCCACGAAGATCACCAGCTGGAACATCCCGTCGATGACGTGGAAGGCGTAGCTGGTGGTGTCGATCGGGTGGCCGGCGAGCTGCCCGAGCCCCCAGGTCAGGAAGTGCGGAAGCCCGGTGAAGAGGGCGAGCCCGAGCACGAGCGAGAGCGCCAGGGTGCCGGCCATCGCCAGCTGCGAGGGCTTCTCCACCGGCTTGCCCTTCTCCTCCTCGGGGGCTGCGTGCTCCGCCGAGAAGTTGAGGGCGGCAAAACCGTTCCAGAGGCTCTCGATCAGCACCACCGCGCCCCGCAGGAGCGGCAGGCGGAAGAGCCGGTAGCGGGTGAAGACGTTGTCCCAGGGCTCCGCCCGCACGGCGATCTCGCCGTCGGGGCGCCGCACCGCCACCACGAAGGAGCCGGGCGAACGCATCATCACGCCCTCGAGAACCGCCTGCCCGCCGATGTAGGGCCTCGCCGCCTCGGCGAGGAAGAGGGGCATGAGCCGCCTGATCCGCTTCACGTCGACTCCGAGAGGGCCTCGCGGCCCGCAAAACAGAAAAGGCGCACTTGCGCGCGCCCCTTCTTCGTACCGTCGGTGAAAGGCTTCGCGCCCTACGCCTTCCGGCCGTACTTGTTGCGGAAGCGCTCGACGCGGCCCTGCGTGTCGATGAGCTTCTGGGTGCCCGTGTAGAACGGGTGGCAGGCGGCGCAGACTTCGACCTGGAACGAGCCGGCGGTGGACCGGGTCTCGTAGTTGGCGCCACAGGCGCACGTGATGGTCGCCTGCTCGTACTTGGGGTGGATGCCTTCCTTCATGGCTCACTCCGAACACCCACGCTTGCACCGCGCACCATGCGCAGTGGACCGGTGGGAAAAGTCGCCGTCTTATGCCCGACGACAGGTAGTGCGTCAAACCGTTCGGGGGCGGGAAATCATCCCCGCCCCCGAAGCCCTCGCCAGCCCGGGCGGTCAGCGGGCCATCGAGTCGAGGAATTCCTTGTTCGACGTGGTGCCGCGCACCTTCGAAAGCAGGAACTCCATCGAGTCGATCGGGGAGAGCGGGTGGAGGAGCTGCCGGAGGACCCAGACCCGGTTCAGGGTCATCTGGTCCATGAGGAGCTCTTCCTTGCGGGTGCCCGACTTGTTGATGTCGAGGGTCGGGAAGATCCGCTTCTCCATCAGCTTGCGGTCGAGGACGATCTCCGAGTTGCCGGTGCCCTTGAACTCCTCGAAGATCACCTCGTCCATGCGCGATCCGGTGTCGACGAGCGCGGTGCCGATGATCGTGAGCGAGCCGCCCTCCTCGATGTTGCGGGCCGCGCCGAAGAAGCGCTTGGGCTTGTGGAGGGCGTTGGAGTCCACGCCACCGGAGAGGATCTTGCCGGAGGGCGGCACCACCGCGTTGTAGGCGCGGGCCAGGCGCGTGATCGAGTCGAGGAGGATCACCACGTCCTTGCCGTTCTCGGCGAGGCGCTTGGCCTTCTCGATCACCATCTCGGCCACCGCCACGTGGCGGGTCGCCGGCTCGTCGAAGGTCGAGCTGATCACCTCGCCCTTCACCGTCCGCTCCATGTCGGTCACTTCCTCGGGCCGCTCGTCGATGAGCAGCACGATGAGGTGCACGTCGGCGTGGTTCGAGGTGATCGCGTGGGCGATGTTCTGCAGCAGCACCGTCTTGCCGGCGCGGGGCGGCGCCACGATGAGGCAGCGCTGGCCCTTACCGATCGGCACGAGCAGGTCGATGATCCGCGTGGTCACCTCGGCCTGCTCGTGCTCGAGGTGGAGCTTCTCGTTCGGATAGAGCGGCGTGAGGTTGTCGAAGAGGACCTTCTGCGCGTTCTCCTCGGGCGCCGCGTAGTTGATCGACTCGACCTTGAGCAGCGCGAAGTAGCGCTCGCCTTCCTTGGGCTGGCGCACCTGGCCGCTGATCGTGTCGCCGGTCCGCAGGTTGAAGCGGCGGATCTGCGAGGGCGACACGTAGATGTCGTCGGGACCGGGCAGGTAGGAAAAATCGGGCGAGCGGAGGAAGCCGAAGCCGTCGGGCAGCACCTCGAGGGTGCCCTCGCCGTAGACGCGGCCCCGCTTGACCGCCTGCGCCTGGAGGATCTCGAAGATGAGGTCCTGCTTGCGCATGCCGCCCGGCGCCTCGACGCCGAGGTCCTGCGCCATGCGCGCGAGCTGCGCCGTCTTGAGGCGCTTGAGCTCGGTGAGGTTGATCACCACCTCGTCGCCGGTGAGCTCCTCGGCAGCCTCGGCAGCTGCTGCCTCGTCCTCCTCGATGTCGTAGACGACCTGGGGACGTTCGCCGCGCTCCCCGCGCCTGCCGCGCTCGCCGCGGCGTCCCCGCCGCTCGGGGACCCCCACCGCGGTGGAGGTCGGCGCGGGGATCACGGGCTTCGGTCCGCGCTGCTGCCGTGCCTCGCGACGCTCGGGACGCTGCTCGGCCCGCGCCGCGCCGGCCTGCGCCTCGCGGCGCTCCGCCGACACGGGCTCGGCAACGACGAGCGGCTCGATTTCCGCGGGAGCGGGAGCGGGCGCCGGAGCGGGAGCCGCGGCCCCAGGGACAGGTGCCGGCGTCGCCTCCACGGTCTCCGCCGCGATCGGCGCAGGCGCTTCTGCAGCAGGCCCGGCAGCGACGGGTGCGGCCTCCGCCGCCGCAGCGGCTGCAGCCGGCTTGCGGGTGCGGCGGGGCTTCGCCGGGGCCTGGACCTCTGCGGTGGTCTCTGCGGCGGCGGCCTCGCCCTCGACGACGGCGGGCGCCGCTGCAGGGGCAGCGGCACGGCGGCGGGAGGTGGTGGTCGCAGCCTCATCCTTCGCAGCGGCGGCCCTGCGGGCCCGCGGCGCACGTGCGGGAGCTTCGGAGGAACGATCGGTCACTGTTTCGTCTCGTCGGTCTGCGTTTCGTCGTGCAGTCGGAATGGGAAGAACCGGGTGGCCCGCGACGTCGAGGGCGGGATGGGCAGGATCCCCGACGGTGCCCCTTCCGCATGGCGGAGCGAGGCGTACGTGCCATATCGGCCGTGGCAGCAATCACGTTTTCCCGCGCTCGAAGCAGCGGGGGGGAGCGGTTTGCGCGCTATGGGGGGATGAAACAAGGCGGAAGCTATAGTCGCGTCCGATCGCTGTCAAGGACGGTGGTGCGAACGGGATCTTCGTGGTGTAGGTTCCGCCCGCATGGCCGCAAAGAGCAGCAGCCCCGAGGTCAGCCGGCGAGTGGAGGAGCTCCGGGAGGAGATCCGCGACCACGATCACCGGTACTACGTTCTCGACCAGCCGATCATTTCCGACGCGGCCTACGACAAGCTCTCCCGCGAGCTGCAGGAGCTGGAAGCGGCGCATCCCGAGCTGCGCACCCCCGACTCGCCGACGCAGCGGGTGGGCGGCGCGCCGGCGCCCGGCTTCGCGAAGGTGGTCCACCGCAGGCCGATGCTCTCCCTGGCCAACGTCTTCGACGAGGGCGAGCTGGAAGATTTCGACGCGGGGCTGCGGCGGCGCCTCGACCTCGGTGAGGGGCAGCCGATCCGCTACACCTGCGAGCCGAAATTCGACGGCCTCGCCGTAGAGCTGATCTACGAGGAGGGGCGCTTCGTCCAGGGCTCGACCCGCGGCGACGGGGAGGTCGGGGAGGACGTGACCGGCAACCTGCGTACGATCCGCTCCGTTCCGCTCCGCCTCCACGGCACCGCCCCCGCCCGCCTCGAGGTCCGGGGCGAGGTGGTGATGTTCAAGAGGGACTTCGCGGCGCTCAACCGGCGGCAGGAGGAGGCGGGGGAGAAGGTCTTCGCCAACCCGCGCAACGCCGCGGCCGGATCGCTGCGCCAGCTCGATCCGAAGATCACCGCGAGCCGGCCGCTCACCTTCTTCGCCTACGAGGTGGGCGAGAGCACCGAGGCCTTCGCGTGCCACGAGGAGAAGCTCCGCCGCCTCGCAGCGCTCGGCTTCAAGGAGAGCGGCGCCTGGCGCATCGCCTCCGGCGTCGAGGAGCTGAAGAGCTACTGGAAGTCGATCCTCGAGCAGCGCCACGAGCTGCCCTACGAGGTCGACGGCGTGGTGGTGAAGGTCGACGACGAAGATCTCCGGGCGCGCCTGGGCCAGGTCTCGAAGAGCCCGCGCTGGGCAGTCGCCTACAAATTTCCCCCGGAGGAGGAGACCACCCGCGTCGAGAAGATCGACGTGCAGGTGGGACGCACGGGGGTCCTCACGCCGGTGGCGCACCTCGTCCCGGTCCGCGTCGGCGGCGTGATGGTGGCGCGCGCCACGCTGCACAACGAGGACGAGCTCCGGCGCAAGGACGTGCGCGTCGGCGATCGCGTGGTCGTGCGCCGGGCGGGCGACGTGATCCCCGAGGTGGTCAAGGTCGTCGTCGAGGTGCGGACCGGGCGGGAGGAGCCGTTCGAGTTCCCGAAGACCTGCCCCGCCTGCGGCGCCGAGGTGACGCGGGAGGTCCTCGAAGAGGACGAATCCGGCAAGTCGGTGAAGCTCGCTGCGGCCTGGCGCTGCACCAACAGCGCGTGCCCCGCCCAGCTGAAGGAAAGGCTGCGCCACTTCGTCTCGCGACGCGCGATGGACATCGAGGGGCTCGGCAACGAGCTGGTGGAGCAGCTCGTCGAGAAGGGCCACGTCCGCGACTTCGCCGACATCTACCGCCTCGGCGCGGAGGATTGGTCCAACCTCGACCGGGTGGTCGGTGAGGAGACCTACAAGATCGGGCCGAAGGTCGGGCAGAAGCTGGCCGACGGCGTCGAGCGCAGCAAGCACGTTCCCCTGCGGCGCTTCTACAACGCGCTCGGCATTCGCGGCGTCAACGAGGCGTTTGCCGCGGTCCTCGCGAAGCGCTACCCCGCCGTCGACGCGCTGGTGCGCGCGGACAAGGCGGAGCTCGAGCTCCTGCCCGGTGTCGGGCCCACGCGCGCCTCCTGGATCCGGCAGTTCTTCGATCGCGAGGAGAACCGGGAGGTGATCCGCCACCTCCTCGAGGTCGGCGTCGAGCCGCAGCCCGAGGCGGCGGTGCAGACCGGCGGCGCCTTCGCCGGCAAGACGGTGGTGCTCACCGGCACCCTCGCCGCCTTTAGCCGCGATCAGGCCAAGGCGGAGATCGAGCGGCGCGGCGGCAAGGTCTCGGGCTCGGTGTCGAAGAAGACCGACCTCGTCGTCGCCGGAGCGGACGCGGGCTCCAAGCGCAAGAAGGCGCAGGAGCTCGGTGTCGCCGTCGTCGACGAGGCGGGATTCGTGGAGATGCTCGGAGGCTGAGATGGTGCGCGTCGAGCTCAAGATCATCGGCAGGGTGCAGGGCGTCTTCTACCGGGCCAGCGCGCAGCGGGCAGCGGAGGAGCGCGGCCTCCTCGGATGGGTGCGCAACACCGGCGACGGGGCGGTGGAAGCGGTGGTCGAGGGCCCCAGGCCGCAGGTCGAGGACTTCGTCGCCTGGTGCAGGCAGGGCCCTGTCGGCGCACGGGTCGACGAGGTGGAGGCCAACTGGTCTCCCGCCCGGGCGGAGTTCTCGGACTTCCGCGTCCGGCGCTGACGACTCGGCTCCCTCGCCGCGGAGCGACATCGCCGTCGCCGGCCTGCCCGGCCCCACGGAGCGGGCCGGGCCGGAGGCGGTTTCGGCTTCAGCTGCAGCAGCACGAGCGCGCCGCCCGCTCGCCGCACTTGCAGGCGGGGGCGCAGCTGCACGAGGGCACGCAGGTGCAGGAAGCGGTCTTCGAGGCGCCAGCGTTGCAGTTGCAGGGGTTGCAGGTGCAGGGGGAGCAGTTGCAGTCCATGTCGTTCTCCGGGGGCGGGGTTCCTCGGGGCGGCTGATTCCGTCCCCTCTGCCCTTGCCTCGCTCGGGAAGACGCTCCACGGCGTCGCGCCTTACACGCGACCAGCCCCGCTCAATGCAGCTGGCGTGCGCCCCGTGCCTCCTTCTCCGTCTGGAACGCCGCCGCATGGAGCACCGGCAGGGAGACGTGGAAGGTGGCGCCCCTGCCCTCGGCGCTCTCGGCCCAGATCCTGCCCCCATGCCGCTCCACGATGTCGCGCACGATGTAGAGCCCGAGGCCGAGCCCGCCGTAGGAGGCAGACGACGCGTTCCTCGCCCGGAAGAAGCGCTCGAAGAGCTGCTCGAGCTGCTCCGCTGGGATGCCGATGCCGTGGTCGCTCACGGTGAGGTGGGCCTGCGTCCCTTCGTTCCGGATGGCGACGACCACCTCGCCGCTGCTGTATTTGAGCGCGTTGTCGACCAGGTTGGAGACCACCTGCTCGAGGCGGTTGGGATCACCCTGCACCAGCACCTCCCCCGCGGCCTCGAAGCGGATCCGCCCGGAATCCCGCGGCGCGGTGGCGGCCACGGCGTTCTCGGCGATCCGGGTGAGAGAGATGGGCCGCTGCTGCATCTCCATCGTGCCCGCCTGGATCCGGGTCACGTCGAGCAGATCGTTGATCAGCCAGGCGAGGCGCCCGAGGCTTGCCTGGGCCCGTTCGATGGCGGCTTCGTCCACCGGCAGGCCGGCGCGCACCCGGCGCTGGAGCATCTGCAGGCGCGTGGCAAGGGGCGTGAGCGGCGTCTTCAGCTCATGCGAGGCGACGGAGAGGAATTCGTCCCGGACCCGTACCGCCTCCTGCGCGTCGCGGTAGAGGCGCTCCGATTCGCCGAGGAGCCGGTCCCTCTCGCACTCGAGGGCGAGGCGGCTGCCCAGCGCCTCGACCGCTTGCGTCTCGGAGGGGTCGAAATAGCGGCGGGCGGTCGTCGCCTCCACCGCGAGGACGCCAGCGGGGTTGAAGCTCGAGGTGCCCACGGGCAGGCGCAGCCAACAGGAGGCCCCCTCGCAGCGCTGCTCCAGCCCTTCGGGCGGGCCCGCTCCTGCGAGCTCGGCGAGGCGCAGCCCCGTGGGAGGCGCCATGCCCTCGCGCTGCGCGAAGGCCTCCGGGACGAAGGGGCGCTCGCTGCGCCAGAAGATCGCCGTGGGGCCCAGCGTGTGCACCGAGCGCCGCAGCGCCCGCTCCACCCGGTCCTGCAGCGGGGAAATCGAGGCGAGGATCGTGCCGGCGTCGACCAGCATCCGCTGCAGGCTCTCCGCCCGCCGGCGCTCCGCGGTCATCGCGGCGAGGAGCAGCGCGGTGATGGTGGCCAGCGCGAAGAGGGCCTGCACCAGCACCACCCGCACATACTCCTGCACGGTGTAGAGTTCGGCGAAGGGCCCGTACCCGCGGGCGGTGAGGATCACCGCCAGCAGGGAGATTGCCGCAGCGCCCCACGCTGCGCCGCTGGGGCCGAAGCGGATCGCCGCCCAGGCGAGGACGGGAAAGGCTGCGAGCCCCAGGGCGACGAAGCGGGCCACCACGTCTGCGAGCATGAACCCCTGCGCGGTGAGCACGACGAGGCTCGAGCCGAGGAGGATCGCCTCCGCCAGCCGGGACGGCGGCGCCCGCAGGATCCGCGGTCGGGCGGCGAGGAGCAGCGCCGCGAGGCTCGCCGTTCCGAGGGCGGCGCTGCCCCACCAGGCGAGGGAGAAGCTCAGGATCGAAGCGGGAGGCTCACCTGCCAGCAGCGTCGTCACGAGCGCGAGCGCCGTCCCCGCCATCGGCCCTGCGAGCGTGCCGTAGAGGCCGAGCAGGTAGACCTCGCGCGCCCGCAGGAGCGGCAGCCCGCGGGTGGGCATCGCCCGCCGGATCAGGGTCGCGCCCACCAGGGGTTCCACCACGTCGGCGACAGACCAGCCCACGACGATCGCCGGGTCGACGCCCCTGGAGCCGAGGAGGAGCGCGTCCGCGACGAAGACCGCGAGGAGCAGCAGCGGCCAGCGCTCCCGCTTCCGCGAGACCAGCACGGCGAGCGAGAGACCGCTGGGCAACCACGAGCCCGCCAGGTTGAGCTCCGGCGCATAGGTCAGGCGGTAGCTCGCCAGGCCGAGCACCAGGTAGGCGAGACAGACGAACGCCGCTTCGGCGAGGGCTCTGCCGGTGAGGTATCGCGGGATGCTGCCGACTCGGTTGCGCAAGGGCATCTTCCTGCCTCGACGCTAATCACCGCACGCCCCGACGGCCCCGCGTCCGACCACGCACGAGGGAAGCGAATCGGGCGGCGGCGTGCTACATCCGTCGCTCCCCCACCGCGGAGGCGAGGACCACGATGAAGGATTTCCGCCCGGTCGACGCCGACCACCTGATCCTGCAGGCGCAGAAGCCCACGCGCTACGTGGGCGGCGAGGTGAACGCGATCCAGAAGGACCTCCGCGCAGCCGAGGTCACCTGGGCGCTCGCCTTCCCGGACGTCTACGAGGTGGGTATGAGCAACCTCGGCTTCCGGGTGCTCTACCACGTGCTCAACCGCCGCCCCGAGACCGCCGCCGAGCGCACGTTCATGCCCTGGACCGACATGGCGGGGATGATGCGGAAGGCGGGTATGCCGCTCTTCACCCTGGAGAGCCGGGCCCCGGTCCGCGACTTCGACATCGTCGGGATCACCCTGCAATTCGAGCTCTGCTACACCACCGTGCTCGGCCTGCTCGATCTCGCCGGCATCCCCCTGCTCGCGAAGGACCGCCGTCGCGACGACCCGCTCGTGATCGGCGGCGGTCCCTGCGCCTACTCGCCGGAGCCGGTCGCCCCCTTCTTCGATCTCTTCGTGGTGGGCGAAGCGGAGGAGGTGGTCCACGAGATCAACGACCTCTTCCTCGCCTGGAAGCGCGAGGGTGGCAGCCGCGAGGAGCTTCTCTGGGAGCTCGCCGAGATCCGCGGCGTCTACGTCCCCTCGCTCTTCGACTACGACTTCGAGCACGGCGGTCCGATCCGCGCGATCCGGCCCCGCAAGCCGGGCTACACGAAGGCGACGCGGCGGGTCGTCCCCGACCTCAACACCGCGCCCTTCTACGAGAAGCCGGTGCTCCCCTTCATGCAGACGATCCACGATCGCCTGCCGATCGAGATCCAGCGCGGCTGCACCCGCGGCTGCCGCTTCTGCCAGGTGGGCATGCTCACCCGCCCCACCCGCCAGCGCGATCCCAAGGAGGTGCTGCGCCTGGCGAAGCGCGGCCTCGAGACCACCGGCTACGAGGAGGTGAGCTTCCTCTCCCTCTCCGCCGGCGACTACCAATGCCTGAACGGCATGCTCGAGGATTTCTTCGAGGAGTTCGCCCCCGACAAGATTTCGGTGGGCATCCCCTCGCTGCGCACCGAGACGATGAACGAGCGCCTCGCCCAGCAGATCCGGCGGGTGCGCAAGGGCGGCTTCACCGTGGCGCCCGAGGCGGCGAGCGAGCGGATGCGCCGCGTGATCAACAAGGGGAACGAGGAGTCCGATCTCCTCCACGCGGTGGAGACGATCTTCGGCGCCGGCTGGGACCTGGTGAAGTTCTACTTCATGATCGGCCTGCCCACCGAGCGGGACGAGGACGTGCTCGCCATCGGCGAGGTGGCCCACAAGGCGCTGCGCATGGGGCGCAAGCACACCAACCGCGCCACGATCCACGTCGGCGTCTCCACCTTCGTCCCCAAGCCCTTCACCCCCTTCCAGTGGGAGCCACATCTCACGGTCTCCGAGACGCGGCGCAAGCAGCGCCTGCTCCGCGAGGCGTTCGGCCCCAGCCGCAGCATCGACTTCAAATATCCCGACGCGGAGGGCTCGGAGATCGAGGCCTTCCTCTGCCTCGGCGATCGCCGCGTCGCCACCGCGATCCTCGCCGCCTACCGCATGGGCCAGGTCCTCGACGGCTGGGGCGAGTTCTTCTCCCACGAGCGCTGGCGCAAGGCGGCGTACGAGATGGAGAAGGAGTGGGGCGTGGGACTCGACTTCTTCGCCCACCGCGAGCGCGGCCGCGACGAGATCCTCCCCTGGGACACCATCGACTGCGAGGTGACCAAACCCTACCTCTGGCGCGAGCGCGAGCGCAGCCACGACGCCGCGGAGATCGAGGTGCCGGATTGCGCCATCGTTCCCTGCCACGTCTGCGGCGCCTGCGACTACGAGGTGGTGAAGAACCGGGTCTACGATCCGCGCGATTACCTCCACGAGGACGGCACGCCCTACGAGCTGGGGCCGCTGCAGCTCTCCGAGAACGCGCGCCGCGCAGCCGAGAAGGACCGCGGCACCCGCGTGGTGCAGGCGGTGGCGCAGGGCGCTGTCGCGCTCCCGATCCTCGCCGAGGAGCAGCCCGGACCCGCCACCGCTGCGGCGCAGCGGCTGGTGGCGAAGGTGGGCAAGATGGAAGAGCGCCTCGCGGCGCTGGAGGCGGCGCCGCAGGAGAAGAAGGCGCCGGAGGTCCACGCGCCGCAGCATTGGTACCGGCTGCGCTACGCCAAGACCGGCCGCGCCATCGCGCTCTCGCACCTCGAGACGAGCTACGCCGTCTCGCGGGCGCTGCGCCGGGCGCAGCTGCCGATCTCCTTCTCCGAGGGCTTCAACCCGAGGCCGCGCCTCTCCTTCGGCCCCGCGCTGCCGGTGGGCGTGGAGAGCGAGGCGGAGTACCTCGACCTCGCCCTCTCCGAGCCGCTCCTGCCCGCAGAGCTGGAGGAGCGCCTCGGCGCCCAGCTCCCCGCCGGCTTCCGCCTCGTCGAGGTCGGGGAGATCCCCCGGAACGCGACGGCGCTGCAGGCCGCCATCGAGGCGTTCGAATACCGCGTCGCCTTCCCGGCGGGCTTCGCCTGTGATCTGCCCGCAGCAGTGGCGGCCTTCGCCGCGAACGGCGCCACCATCTCCCGCGAGCGCCCCGCCTCGAAGAGCAAGGGGACGCGGCGCGGCGCCCGGCATGCGCACGCGCAGGTGAAGGAGGTCGACCTCAAGGCGATCGTCGGCGACCTCGTCGTCGACGGCGCGCGGGAGGTGACCTTCCGGGTCCGCAACGATCCGGGTGGCAGCGCCAGGCCCACCGAGGTGATCGCCGCGGTCTTCGGCGGCGGCTCGGTGCCGGAGGGCGTGCGGATCCGCAAGGAGTCGGTGCGCTTCGGCTGATCGGGCGCCCCGCGTTGTCGCGGCAGGTTCGCTCTCGTAGGCTGGGCCGATGCACATCCGGGCGACGCTTCCCCTGCTGGCCCTCCTCGTCCTCGCCTGCAGCGAGGAGCGGCTCTCGCACGTGCACGCGGGCCTCGACCTGCCCGATGCAATTCACTTCGATCGGGCCTTCGTCGGCCACGAGGCGACGGCGCCGATCGCGATCGCCAACCGCGGCCTCGCCCGCGAGTTCCTCGGCCTCGCGGTCGATCCACCCTTCGCGCTGTCGACCTCCGCCGTGGAGGTGGCGGCAGGCGCCGAAGCATCGCCGCTGGTGCGCCTGCTGCCGGAGCGGGTGGGCAGGCACGAGGCGACGCTCACGCTCTCGGTGCGAGGGGACGAGGTCCACATCCCCGTGACCGCGGAGGTGGCGGAGGCGCCGGCCTGCCCTGCAGCCACCGACTGCAGCAGCTGGCGTTTCGATCCGGCGGTCGGCGCTTGTGTCGAGGAGGCGGTTCCGGACGACACGCCCTGTGACGGCGGCGCCTGCCTCGAGGCGGCGCGCTGCAGGGCCGGCTCCTGTGTCGGCCTGCCCGCCTGCGACGACGGCGATCCCTGCACGGCGGACCTCTGCAGCGCCGAGGCGGGATGCAGCCACGTACCCGACGCGAGTTGCTGCGAGCAGCCGGATCACCCCTGCCTCGAGGCCTTCCTCGAGGAGGGCGTCTGCGGCGTGCGGGCGCGCCCCGAGGGAGCGCCTTGCGACGGCGCCTGCGGCACGGGCACCTGCGACGGCGGCGTCTGCAACGGCGGCGGCGACGGCGTGCTCACCGCCGCCTGGTCGTACGAGCCCGCAGGCCACATGAGCTTCTTCGGCCACGCGGACGAGGCGGGCCATCTCTATCTCCTCGAAGGGGAGGACGATCGCGCCTGGTACACGGCCAGGACGCTGGTGTCGCTGGATCGCGAGGGCCGGGAGCGCTTCCGTCTGGCGGCAGGGGCGAGCCGGGAGATCGCCCTCCTCGGCGCGCGCCTCTTCACCGTGATCGACGGCGAGCTGGTCGCCCGCTCCACCGCCACCGCCGCCCGCCTCTGGAGCGTCTCGCTTCCCGCCGTGCTGCCCGGCGCCCACGTGGAGGACGGCGCGACGGTTCGACTCCTCGCTGCCGACGGCAGGCTGCGGGTGGTGACGTGGTGGAGCGGCTCGAGCTGCGCGGGGCCCGGCCACGTGGCGGCGTTCGATCCCGCCACCGGGGCGCGGAGCTGGTCGCACCGCGAGGAGGCGATCCTCGCCGCCTCGCTCCTCGGCTCGGCGGGCGAGGTCCACTTCCAGCGGGACCACAGCGAGGACGACGGGTGCACCGTCGACTTTCGCTTCCATCGGATCGACGCGTCCGGCAGGGCGGAAGGCCCGTCGGGTGGGGCGGGCAACTTCTATCCAGAGGCGGTGGCGGGCGATCACCTCTTCGCCGCCACCCACGGCGAGAGCCGCTGGATGGGAATCGCCGGGGACGGCCCGGCGCTGCCCATCGCCGGCAGGCATCCGTTCTGCGACGCCGAGGTCCGGCTGCCGCCTCTCGTCCGCGGCCCCCTCGCCTTCGGCTTCGGCGTGGAGGAGCCGGTGGTGGTTGGCCACTGGCAGGCGCCCTTCCTCTACAGCTTCGATCCCGCCACCGGGATCGAACGCTGGCGGCTGCAGCCGCCGATGAGCGTGCGGACGACGCCGCTGCTCACCGACCGCGGCACCGCGCTGCTCGTCGGTCACGACCAGCAGGCCGATGGACACCTGGTCGAATACGACGGAACCGGCGCGTCGGTGGCGCGCTGTGCGATCACGGCGCCGCCGCGGGGCGGGGCCGCGGTGCTGCTCGACGGTCTGCTCGTCGTGGGCGATTGCGGTGGCGGCCTGCAGGCCTGGTCCCTGCCGGGCAGGCGCATCGCCCCCGACGGCTGGGTCACCACCTGGGGCGATCAGCAGCGCTCGCGGCTGCAGTACGCACCGGTGCGCGAGCGCTGATCGGGAAGGGCGCGGGCCCCCTTGCAGCGGGCCCAGGCGGGACGTTCGGCTACGCCGTCTGCTGCGCGGCGCCGAGGAGGCGGTCGATGGTCTGCTGCACGCCGGGCAGCACCTTCTCGCCCGACATGTAGCAGCGCAGCTGCCCCTCCTGATCGAAGACGTAGTACGCGGGCACGTACTCGTTCTGGAAGGCATCGGTGACGCCGTGCATGTTGTCGACGGCGGTGGGGTGCCGGATCGCGTACTCCTCGATCGCCTTCTTCACCGCAGCCACGTCCGTGTCCGCCTCCTGCCGCGGCATGTGGATGGAGACGAAGCGGACGCCCTGCCCCTCGTACTTCTGCTTCCACTCGTTGATGGTGGGCAGGTGCGGCTTGCAGATGCCGCAGCTCACCGCCCAGAAGTGGACCAGCGTGACGTGGCCCTTGAGCGAATCGGCGGAGATGGGATCCCCGTGCAGCCACTCGGTGGCGCCGGTGAGGTCGGGCATCGGGGTACGCAGCTTCAGCGCCATGGATTCGCACTCCTTCGTCGGCTGGTGTGGTTTCTCGGCACCTAGGATGCCGCTCCTCCCGGCAGCGTTGCAGGGAAAAACGGCCCAACCTGGGCAGCTGGCGCAGGCTCGTCCATCACCCCAGCGGGACGCGGACGAGGAAGAAGGCGCGATCGCTGGAAAGCCTCACCTCGACCTGGCGGTTGGCCAGGGTGCGGGCGACGTCCTCCAGGGTCTCGCCCGGAAGTAGGCCGATCAGCTGCTCGCGCAGCTCCGAGCCGCTCTGCCGGATTTCGAGGCGGGGCACGGCGGACCGCTCCTCGCCGGTCGGCGGGCCGTCGAGCTTGCGATCGAGCGCCTGTCGCGCGAGCGCAGTCGACTGCTCCGGCGAGCCCGCCGAGGCGGTGGTCGCAAGGCACGTCACCGCCAGAACCAACAGCCCTCGAACAAAGGGCACCTGGATGACCTCCTTCCACCCCTGCCGGATAGGATGGGAACGGCAGCACGTTTCCCGCAACCCGCCGCCGTCCGGGCAGGCCGGGACGCCCTCGCGTGTTGCGTCACACGACGCCCGTTGACCGTCCGACGGCGTCCTCCCTATGGTCGCCCCCCGTGAACCCTCTGCGCAACCCGATTCCCTGGATTCTGGCCACGCTCTCCGGCGTGCTCTACTTCGTCGGTTTCGTCGGCTTCGACCAGTGGTACCTGGCGTGGGTGAGCCTCGTGCCGCTGCTCCTCGCCCTGCGTGGTGCGCAGGCGTGGAAGCAGGCCCTCGCCCTCTCGTGGTGGATGGGGTTCGTCACGCACCTGGGCGGCTACTTCTGGGTCGTCCACCTCTTGCAGAGCTTCGCCCACCTGCCCCTGCCCCTGGCCTTCCTCGGCTACCTGCTCCTCTCCATCGGCCAGGGCGCGATCTTCGGGGCGGTCGGCCTGCTCGCCTGGGGCATCTCGCGCCGCGCCGGCCTCTCCCTCGGGATCACCGTGGCCCCCGCCCTGGTGGCGGTGGAGCTCACCTTCCCGCTCCTCTTCCCCTCCTACTTCGCCAACTCGCAAACCTGGGTGCCGCTGGTGACGCAGGTCGCCGATCTCGGCGGCGTGCTCCTCGTCTCCTTCGTCCTCGCGCTGGCGAACGGGGCGATCTACGAGCTGGTGCTGGCGGCGCTGGAGCGGCGGCGTCCGCGCCCCGCCCTTCCCGCCACGGCGGCCGTGGTCCTCGCCGCCACCCTCGTCTACGGCACCGTGCGCATCGGCCAGATCGAAGCCCTCGACGAGGCGGCGCCGAAGCTCAAGACCGCGATCGTGCAGGCCAACGTCGGCGCTGCGAGCAAACACGAGCGCGCTGGCGAGGGGATCCGCCGCTACCAGCGGATGACCGAGGAGGCGATGCGGATCCCCGGCATCGGCCTCGTGGTCTGGCCGGAGAGCGGCCTGAACCGCGCCGTCACCCCGCAGGTGAAGAACCTCGAGGGCTGGGTGGCCCGCCAGGTCTCCGCGCCGATGATCGTCGGCGCGCTGCGCGCGGAGTTCGAGGGGCGCCGCAAGATCTGGAACGCCGCGCTCGCGGTGGACGAGGGCGGCGAGATCCTCGCCAGCTACGACAAGATCCAGCTCCTCGCCTTCGGCGAATACGTGCCCGGCGACTCGATCTTCCCGCAGGTCTACGATCTGCTCCCCTACACCAGCCGCTTCGAGCGCGGGCAGAGCCGGGCGCCGCTGCCGGTGGGCGACTACGCCCTCTCGACGGACATCTGCTACGAGGACATCCTCCCGTCCTTCATCCGCTCGCTCATGGGGCCGATCGACGAGGCCGGGACCCGTCCCCACGCGATGGTGAACATCACCAACGACTCCTGGTACGGGCCGCACGAGCCGCCGATCCACCTGGCGCTGGCGACGTTCCGTTCCATCGAGCACCGGCGCTGGCTGATCCGCTCCACCGCCACCGGCATCAGCGCCTTCGTCGACGCCGCCGGCAGGCCGGTGCGGACGAGCGGCTTCGAAACCGAGGAGCTCCTCGTCCACGAGGTTCCGATGATCACCGGCGGGCCCACGCTCTACGGCAGGTTCGGCGATTGGCCGGGCTGGTTCGCGTTGGCCGCCTGCGCCGTCGGCCTCTTCCGTCGGCGGCGGGGCGAGACCGCGGGGCAGCAGCAGGCGCAGGGTCGGGGGCGTGCGGAAGCTGCTTGACTGCAGCCCGCGCAATCCCCATCTCGGAGGGCCAGCGAGGAGCCCCCTTTGCGGAATGGGAACGAGTTTCAGCCCCGTTTCGGACTGCGCCTCCTGGCGGGAGCCGGCCTCGGCCTGATCGGGCTGGCGTTGAACGCCTTCCCGATCGAGCTGCTCCCCGGGGTGCATCTCCTACCCGGCCTGCTGGCGGTGCCGCTGGCGGCGATCCTGCTCGGCCCCGCAGCCGGCCTCGTCGCCGGGCTCCTCGCCACCGCCTCCACCGTCCTCCTCTGGGGCCATCCCTGGGGCATGATCGGCTTCGGCCTCGAGGGCCTCGTCCTCGGCTGGCTCTCCCGCCGCATGGTCCCGGTGGTCGCCGACCTGCTCTGGTGGCTGGTCGGAATCGGCTACCTCTACGTCACCTACGCGCTGATCATCGGCGTCTCGCCCTCGCAGGCGGCGGTGGTGGTGGTGAAGCAGGTGCTCAACTCGCTCCTCGCCGTCCTCGCGGTGCAGGGGCTCCTCCTGCTTCCGACGATCCGCAGGCGCGTACGTGATCTCCTGCCCCCCTCCCTGCGCAACGCCGGGTTCAGCACGGGCTTCGCCACCGCCCTCGCCTTCGCCGCAGGGCTGCCCCTGCTGCTCCTCGCGGCGCAGGAGGGGCGGGATCGCTACCTCCAGGAGTTCCGGGAGCTCGCGCTCCGCAACCGCGCGGATGCGCGGGTGGCGGCGGTCGCCGTGGAGAAGGGGGTGGAGGCGGCGCTTCGCGGCCTCACCGTCCTCGCCGATGAGCTCGCGGACGAGGCGCGGCAGGACGGCGGCGCCCTCGCCGACCGGGCCCGGCTCCAGCGACGCCTCGAAGCGCTGGTCGCCCATTCACCCGAGGTGCTGAACGCCCACGTCGGCGACGCAGCAGGCTTCATCGTTGCCTTCGAGCCCCCGGTCGACGCGGACGGTCGTGTCCTCGCAGGCCGTGATTTCTCCGACCAGCCGGAGGTGCGCGAGATCCTCGCGGGTGGCGGATCGGTGGTGACCGGCATCTTCGCCAGCAGGCTCGGAGGCGGGCTGCCGGTGGTGGTGATCGCCACGCCGATCGAGGTGGACGGAGCCGTGCGCGGCTACGTCTCCGGGGCGGTCTCCTTCCACGAGGTGCTGGAGCGCGCCTCCGTCGCCCTGGCGCCGTCCCAGCGGCTGCGGCTGGTGGACGAGGACGGCGCCAGCGTCGTGCGCCGGGGCCCTGGCGACTACCTGCTCGAATCGCTGGTGGACAGGCCCCTGCGCACGGCGGTGCAGATCGCGCTGCGTACGGGCGGGATGGGCGCCTTCGTGGGCGAGGCGGGCGAAGTCGCCCTGACCCGGGCCGAGCAGACGCTGCAGCTCGGCGCCGCTGCGGTGGAGCGCTTCGGCTGGACGGTGGTGGTGAGCCAGCCGCAATCGGCGGTGGCCTCGCGGATCCAGCGCGCCTATCTCGGCCTGCTCGCCCTCGTCGGCTTCGCGATCCTGCTCGTCGTCCTCGCGGCGGTCGCCTTCATTCCGCTGCTCGTGGGGCCGGTGCGCAGCATCTCGGCCACCGCCGCGCGGCTCGCCCGCGGCGAGCGCGACGCGCGGGTCGGCAGCACCATCGTGGACGCCCCCCGGGAGATCCACCAGCTCGGCGCCGATTTCGACCGGATGGCGGACGAGCTCTCCCGGCAGCTCGAAGCGGTGGAGGCGGCGAGCCGCGCGAAGGACGAGTTCCTCTCGATCGCCTCCCACGAGCTCAAGACGCCGATGACCGCCCTCAAGACGCAGGTGCAGCTCCTGCGGCGGCGCCTGCCCGCCGAGCAGCAGGAGCGGCTGGAGAAGCTCGATCGCCAGGTCGATCGCCTCACCCGCCTGGTGAACCAGCTCCTCGACGCGTCGCGGGTCGGCGTGGAGGAGCTCGCGCTCCAGCCGGCGCCCTGCGATCTCGCCGAGATCGCGCGGCGGGTGGCGGTGGGGCTGGTGAGCGAGGCCGCCGGCTTCGAGCTGCGCCTCACCCTCGAGCCCGCGGTCGGGCGCTGGGACGAGCTCCGCATCGAGCAGGTCGTCTACAACCTCGTGGCCAACGCGGTGAAATACAGCCCCGGCGGCGGCCTGATCGAGGTGCGCGTGCGCCCGACCGAGGCGGGCGGCGCGCGGCTCGAGGTAGCGGACCGCGGCATGGGCCTGGCAGCTGGAGCGGAGCCGCTCTTCGAGCGCTTCAGCCGCGGGGTCGAGGGGACGAACCTCGCCGGCCTCGGCGTGGGGCTCTACGTGGCGCGGGAGATCGTCCTCCGCCACGGCGGCACCATCGGGCTCGCGGCGCGGGAGGGTGGCGGGGCGGTGGCGACGGTCCGGCTGCCAGCCACCATCCCCGGTGACGCGGCCCGGGGCGAGATGCACCCCGGGCTCTCGTAGCAGGCGCTACTTGCCGAGCTTGCCCTTGAGCAGATCGCCCAGGGTGCCCAGGCCCTTGCCCTGCGGCTGCTTCTGGGTCTGCATCCAGGCCTTGGCCTCGGCGCGCTCCTCTGCCTCCTCGGCGCCGCGCTTGGAGAGGCGGACCTTGCCGTCGTCGCGCACGTCGGAGACCGCCGCTCGGAAGGTGCTGCCCACCGGGGCGGCGCGGCGCAGGTCGGTGCCGCGGGGCACGCCGAGCTCCGCAGCGGGGACGAGGCCGCGGCCGCTGCCCCACGAGACGAAGACGCCGAAGCTCTCGATCCGGTCGACGGTGACGTCGAGCACGGTGCCCACCGAGGGCACCGCCGGCGCCGCGCCTGCGGGCGCGGGGGCCTCACCAGCCTCGGCGCTCACCGGCTTGGGCGCGGTGCGGCCGAGGACCTGGGCGCCGCCCGCCTGCGGTGCCGGCGCCGCGGCGGCCTCGGGAGCGCGCTGGCGGCGCACCGCCATGCCCTCCTTCGCCTCCGCTGCAGGGGCCTCCTCGCCGCCGCCGAGGATCTCGCCGAGCTCCTCGGGCGAGACGAAGGAGAGCGAGATCCGGCGCGCGTCCCGGTCGATGGCGTCCACCGAAACGGCGATCTCGTCGCCGACCGAGACCATCTCCGACGGGTGGCCCACGCGCTTGCCGAAGGCGCTCACGTGGAGCAGGCCCTCGACGCCCGGCACGATCTCCACGAAGGCGCCGAAGGGCTGCAGGCGCATCACCCTGCCCTGGACGATCGTCCCCTCGGGCAGCTCGTCCACCGTGTTGAAGAAGGGATCCTCGGTGACGGTCCGCATCGAGAGCGCGATCCGCTCCTTGCCGTCCTTGACCTCGATCCGCAGCACCTCCACCTCGACCTCCTGGCCGGGGTGGACCACGTCCTGCGGGCGCTGCCTGCCCCACGCCAGCTCGCTGGCGGGGACGAGACCCTCGACGCCGCCGAAGTCGACGAAGGCGCCGAACTCGCGGACGTTGGTGACCATGCCCTGGAAGCGGGCGCCGGGCTCGAGGCGCTTGCGCGTCTCCTCCGCCCTCGCCGCCTGCTCCTCCTCGAGCAGCGCGCGGCGGGAGAGGACAACGTCGCGGCCGCCCCGCCACTCGGTGATCCGGAAGCGGTGCTTCTGGCCGATCATCGTGGCGGGATCCTCGATCCGCCGCACGTCCATCTGGCCCAGCGGGCAGAAGCAGCGCACGCCCGCCACCTCGACCACGTAGCCGCCCTTGTTCACCGCGGTGATCGCGCCTTCGACGGGAACGCCGGTCTGCGCGGCGTCCTCGAGGGCCGCCTTGGCGGCGACGCCCTTGCCCATCGACATGGCGAGCTCCGCCACGCGGTTCTGCACGGCGACGACGTAGGCCTCGATCTTGTCTCCCGGCTTGACGTCGGGCTTCTCGCCGGGGGCCGCGAGCTCGGAGAGCTCGATCATCCCGTCCACGCCGCCGCCGAGGTCGAGGTAGACGCGGTTGGCGCCGACCTGCACCACCGTGCCGGTGACGCGCTCGCCCGGCTGCACGCGCTTGGGCTTCTGGCGGATGCTCTGCTCGAACAGCTCCGCAAACGACTCTTCGCCTTCGCCCTCGAAAGTCTCGTCGGCCACCTGGATGCTCCTTGCTCGATCGTCCGCCATGCGGCAAAGGCGCCGCATAACACGGCCCGTCCGTGGTTGCCACGCCCGCAGCCATGCGGGCAGCCCCTCCCCTCCGGGTCGGCGCCCTTGCGGCTGCCCGGGGGGGAGCCCCATCGTGGTGAAGTATGGCTTCCCACCGGCCACCCTTGCTCGATCGCCTGGAGTTCGGGCGCACCGCCGCCATCGGCGGGGCGCTGGCGGGGCTGGTCGGCGGCGTCGCCACCGTGCTCCTGCTCCTGCCCAGGGCGGTCCTCCTCGGCCTGCCGGCGGAGGCGGGCCTGGTGGCGCGGGCGGCGCTGGTCGGCTCGCGGGAGCCGCTCGCCGGGCTGCTGCTCCACCTGGGCGCAGCCACGCTGGTCGGCGGCTTCTTCGGCTGGCGCAGCGGCGTCCGCTCCGGCCTCGAGCTCTCCCTGCGGGGCCTGCTCCTCGCCGTGGGCCTCTGGCTCCTCGGCTGGCTCGTGCTGCCACTGGCCGCGCCGGAGCTCTGGCGGGGTCCGATGGCGCCCTCGGTCGTCGAATACCTGCTCTTCGGCGCGCTCCTCGGCCTCCAGTCCCGGCTCTGCAGGCGGATGCTGCAGCGGCAGTGGCGCGCGGCCGCCGTGCAGGCCCGCCGGCGCGCCGGGCCTGCAGCCCCGGGGCCCGAGCACCGCCCCTCGCACGCCGGTTGACGAGCTTCAGGGGCTGGACGGCGGCGTTGCTCGGCAGGCGATCCACCTGCTCCGAGCTATCCAGGGCGACGGCGCGTGGCGCCATCGGCGCATCGTGCAACCATCGACACGATGATTTCGTAGAGCTCGTCCTTCGCCTGTTCGGCCGTGATCTCCCCGGTCGCCGCTGCATGGGACAGAGCCTCAGCCGCGCCAAGCATGGCCCGAAGGGCGGCTGGGGCGAGGGCGTCGTTCCCTGCGAATGGGGCGAGCGCGATCCGGCATTTCTCCAGGAAGGCTGCCTGCGATTCGCATTTGAGCTTTTCCAGCTCCGGTGTGCTGGCCAGCGCCGCGATGACGTCCGGAATCTCGCGGCCCTGCACCAGGACGCAATCGACGTACGCCGCCGCAATCGCGGCAGCCCTGCTCGCCAGGGTGGCTTCGCCCGTCTGCAGCGTGGCGTCCATGGCTGCGGTCTGGCGCGCATCGAATTCCGCATAGAGGGCCGCCAACAGCGCAGGGCGCGTACCGAAATGGTCGTAGACCACCGGCTTTGCGACCCCCGAGCGTTCGGCGAGCCGCCCCAGCGTCAAGGCCTCCGTCCCCTCGTCGCGGACCAGTTGCCATGCGGTATCGAGCAGCTGGCGATAGCGCTCCGGCCGTGACAAGCGGCGCCGCGGGGCCGCGCTCTCATTTGGGCTTGACATGCCAATATACCGACCGTAGCCTACTTAAAGTATATACGAAATGTATATACGTCCAGTAGGTTCCCTCGTGGCCTTCTTCTTTCATCCCATCCAGCAACGGACGATCCGATGCATGCGTTGATCGTTGTCGCTCATCCCAATCCCGCGTCGTTCACCCACAGCGTAGCCGCACGGGTCGGCGAAGGCATCGCCGTGGCCGATCCCGATCACAGCTTCGAGATCGCCGATCTTGCAGCAGAAGCGTTCGATCCGAGATTCACCCGCGCCGACCACGCCGTTCACGACAGGGTAGGGCCGCCTCCCGAGGATGTCGTGCGCGAGCAAGCGCGAATCGATCGGGCTGATGCGCTGGTGCTGGTCTATCCGGTCTATTGGTGGTCGATGCCGGGCCTGCTCAAGGGGTGGATCGATCGCGTCTTCGCCAACCGCTGGGCGTACGACTACAGCCCTGCAACCGGTTTGGTAAAGAAACTTCAGCGCCTCGAAGTCCACCTCGTCGGCATCGGGGGCAGCGACGAACGAACGTATGTGCGACACGGCTATTCCGCCGCGATGAAGACGCAGATCGAGCACGGCATCTTCGATTATTGCGGGGCGCGGGTCGTGAGCTCCCGGCTGCTGCTTCACACGCAACCGCAGGACCCGGCTTCGCATCTGTAAGCGGCGCGAGCCATTGGCAGCAATCTCTTCCGTGCATCCCAGGCGACGGGGACGGGCGACGAGGTAGAAGCCGCGGGTGTGCAAATCGGATCCCGCGCACCCGACACCCGGATCAGAGCTTCGTCCACTTCACCTGCGAAGGCGGATTCACCGTGACGATGTACTCGGCGCGCCGGTTGCGCGGCTCGTCGGTCTCGTCGGGCGTGTCGACCGCCAGCGCCCCCTCGCCTGCGCCTGCGTACCAGATCGGCAGCGACAGCCCCTGCTTGCGGAAGTAGCCGGCGATCGCCCGGGCGCGGTTGAACGAGAGGGTGCGGTTGGAGGCCTCGTCGCCCACCGTGTCGGTGTGGCCGACGACGTAGAGGCCGATTTTCTGGTTCCCGAGCTTGAGCGCCTGCTGGTAGCGCCGCAGCACCTTGCGGATCTCCACCTGCGCCGCGTCGAGCTTCTTCGCCTCCGCCGCGGCGATCTCCCACCTGCCGCTGGCGAAGATCACGTCCTCGTGGGGAATGTCGATCTGCCAGGGGAAGAGCTCCACGGTCGGCGAGAAGAAGCCGTCGGCGTCGTGGCAGGTGAGCTGGATCCGCAGCACGGTGTCGTCCTCGCCGTGGGTGGGCCAGGAGAGCTCGAGGGGCGTGCCCGGCGCCTCGCCGGCGAAGCGTACCCAGCCGTGGCGCTGCGGCTTGCCGTCGAAGACGACGTCGTATTCGCATTTGCTGGCGTTGCCCGTGAAGGTGAAGCCCAGCTTCCCGGTCTTCAGGTCGAGGCGGCGCTCGTCCACCTCGACCCGCACGCCGTCGGAGACGAAGACCTCGAAGGCGAGCGGCATCTCGCCGCCGGTGCCGTCGATGAACTCGACCGCGAGCTTCCCCTCGTAGCGGTGGGTGCCCACCGGCGCGTCGAAGAGGAGCTCCTTCTTCGAGCCCGGCGGGATCCTGCCGGCGGAGAGCTGCAGCGGCTTGCCGTCGGCGCCGGTGAGGGTCGCCTTCGCGGAGACGATCGCCTTGTTGGCGTAGAGCACGAGGCCGGGGCGGGTCTGGCCATGGAGCGCCTTGCCGATCAGCTCCACGGAGACGTCGTCTGCCGCTGCGGGGCGCGGGGCGACGAGGGCTGCTGCAGCGAGACCGAGGGCACCGAAAACGCGGGTGTGCATGGCCGATCGGTGCCACCAAGCGGCATGGGGCGCAAGTCCCTCGGCGACCGGGGGCTGCCGGTTCTCCACCGGCCGAGCGAGCCACCGGCCCTCGCTTCGTTGCAGGGCGGGGAAAGGGAAGGCATCCTCCGCCACCATCGGAGGAGCCTCACCCGTGCCCATCTCGGACGACCTGCTCAACCCGCGGCGCAAGAACCCGCTCACCCTGCCCCTTCTCGTCATCGCCCTGCTCGCCCTCGCTGGCGGCGCCTTCGTGCTCGGCCGCTTCTCCGCCGGGCCCGCCGATCCTGCAGCCGTCGCGGAAGGCGCAGGCGGTGGTGCAGGTGGCGGCGCCGCCGGCGCCCCCGGCGTCGCCGCGGTGGTGGAGCCGCCACCGCCCCTCGTTCCCACCGAGGTGGCGATGGGCGACGTCCTCCCCGGCACCGACGGCCTGCGCCGGATCTCCGTCGAGATCCACGGCTCCCTCACCCAGAGCATCAACCAGGTGATCGGCGCCGACGTCGGCGATCCCCTGGCGCTGGTCTCGAGCCGCCTCCTCGTCTGGTGGCTCAGCCCAAGCCGCGACCTCCGCCCCGGCGACCAGCTCGAGGTGCTCTACTCGCTGCCCGCGGGCGAGGAGCCGATGGTCCACGCGCTGCGGTTCAAGGCCGGCAAGCTCGGCAACGTGGAGAAGCGCGCCTACCGCTTCCAGCCCGAGGGCAGCCCCTTCGCCCGCTACTTCGACGAGGCGGGCCGCGAGATCGAGGAGCGCCTCGAGAACGGCCCCATCGACGAATACGAGCAGATCACCTCGCTGCTCAAGGACGGCCGCGGCCACAAGGGCGTCGACTTCAAGGCGCCGGTGGGCACCGCCGTGAAGATGCCGTGGGACGGCACGGTGGTCCGCAAGAACTGGAACTACCGCTACAACGGCGGCTCCCTCGAGGTCCGCGACGGCAAGGGTCGGAGCGTGATCTTCCTCCACCTCGACTCGGTGGAGAAGTCGCTCAAGGCCGGCAGCCGCGTCCGCAAGGGCCAGGTGGTGGCCAAGGCCGGCAACACCGGCCGCTCCACCGCGCCGCACCTCCACTACCAGGTGATGGCCGGCAAGAAGGTGCTCGATCCCTTCGACCTCCACGACACCTACCGGGTCTCGCTGCCCGCGGGCGCGAAGGCCGCCTTCGACGCGACGGTCGCCGAGCTGGACGACGTGCTGGCAGGCAGGCCGCTGGTGGCCACCACGCCGGCGCCGACGCCTGCAGCGGGGAACGTGATCCCGGCCAGGGCGCAGCAGTAACCGACCACGCGCCGGCGGCACGAAGGCGGGCCCGGTGCCCGCCTTCGTCGTTCCTGAGCCTGTCTGGCGACGGCCACGAGAAAGGGCGGGCCCCGTACGGAACCCGCCCTTCCATCGGCTCGTCATCGGGAGCCGGCTACCACTCCGGGCCGCCGAAATCGTCCCCGCCACGACGCCGACCACCCCGGCGATCACGACCGCGCTTGCCGCGGTCGCCGCGCTCCCGGTAGTCGACGTCCTCGGGGGCCGTGTACCCCTCCGGCGGCGGCTCGGACCAATCCTGCGGCGGTGCAGCGGCGTAGTCCGGCTCGGGCATCGGGGGCTCGGGCGGGAAACCACCGCCGTATCCACCGCCGTACCCGCCACCACCGAAGCCGCCGCGGTCACGGCCGTAGCCGCCACCGAAGCCGCCGCGATCCGGGCCGCCGAAGCCACCCGGGCCACCGGGGCCTCGCGGGCCGGGGCCGCCAGGTCCGCGCGGGCCCGCGCCGGGCCCCCGAGGACCGCCGCCGAAACCACCGGGACCCCCTGGGCCACGGGGACCGCCGAAGCCCGGCCGATCGGGCCTGGGACCGCGGGGCGGACCACCGAAGCCGGGGCCACCGCCGCCGGGTCTCGGCGCCCGTTCCAGCGCTTCCTTCACCGCCAGCCCGCGACCGCCGTACATCCGGCCGTTGACCGCGGCGATCGCCTCTTCCGCCTCCGAATCGGAGCCGAGCTCCACGAAGGCGAAGCCGCGCGAGCGACCCGTCTCCCGATCGGTGACGATGTGGACGTCCGTAACCGTTCTGCCGCCCTCGGCGAACACCGCCCGAATGTCTTCGGCGGTAGCGGAGAACGGCAGATTCCCGCAATAGAGCCTCTTGCCCATGCAGCACAGGCGCCGGCTTTGCCCCGGCGCTTCCTCGATCAGTCGCACCCGTTTGCTCTTCCGCGCCGCTTCCAGGCTCTCCAAGGCCCAGGAACCACGGCGTGGTTTCATGCAACGGGCTACATGCGACAGATGAACGCTAGCTAGGACCGGGACCTACGTCAACGCAGACGCCCGTCCACCGGAGGCGGCGGACGGGCCTCGGCGTGGAGGGCGCTACCTTCAGTGCAGGTGGGTGGCGCCGGTGGTGCGGCCCTCGGGAACCACGAGGTACTCGAGGCGGGCGAGGCGGACGTCGTCCACGAGCTGGCCGCGCTCGGGAATGTCGAGGCCCTCCTCCTTCCACTGCGGGACGAAGAGGATCGGACGGGCCTGGCCGTCGTAGCCGAGCTGCACCAGGAGATCCTTCTCGAAGGTGCGGCAATTCTTGTCGCAGCAGGTGAAGGACTCCTCCACCCGGTAGAGCCCCTCGGCGAGCAGTGGCTTCAAGCCCTGCGCCGCCTCGGGGTTCGGCAGGGTCACGCCCTGCTCGGAGAAGGTGGCCCGGTTCTTCTTCCAGCCGGTGGGCGTATAGATGCCGGGGCCGGGATTGCCGTGGTTGTGGAAGTAGACCAGCCGTCCGGCGGGGACGGGACCGATCGGCGCGGTGGTGCGGTACAGGCCGCAGAGAGGCATTTCCAAGCTCGTTGCTCCTGGAGGGCACGCTTTGGCCCCATGAAGAAGGGCCGCCCTCGCGGGCAGCCCTCCTGAACGTCCCCAAGTCTAGCGGACGACGGTCAGTCGCGCTCCAGATAGGTGTAGCCGGCGAGACCTTCCTCGTACGAACGGAGCAGGTAGCGCGACTCCTCGAGGGTGAGCTTGCCGGTGCGGAGCGCGAGCTCGGTGGACCTGCGCAGCTTCGCCACGAGGTCCTCCTTGCTGTAGCTCACGTACTTGAGGACCTCGGTCACGGTGTCGCCGGGCTCCACGTGATCGATCACGTAGCCGCTCTCGCCCAAGGAGACCTGCACGTCGTTGGTGTCGCCGAAGAGGTTGTGGAGGTCGCCCAGGATCTCCTGGTAGGCGCCGACCAGGAAGATGCCGATGTGGTAGTCCTCGCCGTTCACCCCGTGGAGCTCGAGCACGTCCTTCACGTCGCGGCGATCGATGAAGTGCTCGATCTTGCCGTCGGAGTCACAGGTGATGTCCGCGAGGACGGCGCGGCGGGTCGGCTCCTCGTTCAGGCGGTGGATCGGCATCACCGGGAAGAGGTGATCGATCGCCCACGAGTCGGGGAGCGACTGGAAGACGGAGAAGTTGCAGAAGTAGGTGTCCGAGAGGGTCTTCTCGAGGTGCTCGAGCTCCTCGGGCACGTCGTCGAGCTCCTTCGCCAGCCGCTGGATCTTGTGGCAGAGGCTCCAGTAGATGTTCTCGGCGAGCACGCGCTGATCGAGGGGCAGGTGGCCCAGCGAGAAGAGCTGCAGGCTCTCCTCCTTGAAGTCCACCGCGTCGTGGTAGGCCTCGAGGAGGTTCTTGCGGGTCACTTCCTTGAAGGTCGCGTGGAGGTTCTTCACCACCGGCGACGTCTCCTCGGGGAGCGACTCGGGCACCGGCTTGTTCTCGAACTCCAGGGTGCCGAGCACGTCGACCACGAGCACCGCGTGGTGCGCGACGATGGCGCGGCCGGACTCGGAGACGATGCTCGGCGCCGGGACACCCTCCGCCTCGCAGACCTCCTTGAGCGAGTAGACGATGTCGTTGGCGTACTCCTGCATCGTGTAGTTCATCGACGAGGAGAAGTTGGTCTGCGAGCCATCGTAGTCGACGCCGAGGCCGCCGCCCACGTCGAAGTACTTGAGCTCGGCGCCCGCCTTGGCCAGCTCCACGTAGAAGCGGCCCGCCTCGCGGAGCGCGTTCTTGAAGGAGCGGATCGCGCTGATCTGCGAGCCGAGGTGGAAGTGGAGGAGCTCGAAGCAGTCGAGCAGGCCCCGCTCCCGCATGAAGGCCATCGCCTCGAGGATCTCCGAGGAGGAGAGGCCGAATTTGGAGCGATCGCCGCCGGAGGCTTCCCAGCGGCCCGAGCCACGGGAGGAGAGCTTCACCCGGATGCCGATCCGCGGGCGCACCCCGAGCTTCTTCGAGACCGCGGCGATGAGCGGCAGCTCGGAGAGCTTCTCGACCACGAGGATCACCTTGCGGTCGAGCTTCGAGGCGAGGAGCGCCGACTCGACGTACTCCTCGTCCTTGTAGCCATTGCAGATGATCAGCGCCTCGGGGTTGTCGAGGAGCGCCATCACCGCGAGCAGCTCGGGCTTGGAGCCGGCCTCGAGGCCGTAGTGGTAGGGGCGGCCGGCGCGGAGGATCTCGGCGACGACGCTCGAGATCTGGTTCACCTTGATCGGATAGACGCCGCGGTAGCTGCCCGCGTAGCCGTACTCCGTGATGGCGCGGCCGAAAGCCTCGTTCAGCTCGACCACGCGCTTGCGGAGGATGTCGGTGAAGCGGATGAGCAGCGGCAGGCCGATGCCCCGCTTCTTCACCTCGTCCACGAGATCCTTGAGGTCGGCGGAGGGACCGTTCGGACCGTCGGGATGCACCGCGACGTGGCCCTTTTCGTTCACGCCGAAGTAGGGATTGCCCCAGGTGCGGATCTCGTAGGTCTCGGCGGAGTCGGCAAGGGTCCACTTGCGGGGAGCGGCGTTGGTCAACGGAGGCAACTCCTGTGCACTGTGTCGTCCGTAGGGAAACAGCGCGCGCAGATACGATCAAACGGCGGGGAGATCAATCGACTGCGTGAAACAGCCGCTACCACTGGGCATTTCCCCCGAGCCCGCGGCCCTGCAAAGCCCCCGCCGGAAGGCCCTCCGGACGTCAGCCTGCGTCCCGGTCCTGCTCGAAGAGCCGTTCGAGCTGCGCCGCTGCCCGCTTGGCGCTGGCGACCAGCGCCTCGGGGTTGCCCCGGAGCCCGTACTGCTCCTCGAGGAGCTGCTCGTCGTGGGTCCGGAAGCGGCGCACCGCCTCCCGCGCCTCCGGGCAGCCGAAGCCCACCGTCTCCAGCGTGGCCTGCGCCGCCTCGAGGCTCGAGGCGTAGGTCTCGCGGACCACGTGCTCCACCCCCAGGGCCATCAGGGCCATGGCGTGGTCGCGGTTCCGCGCCCGGGCCACGATCGGCAAGCGCGGGAAGTGGCGGCGCACCACCTCCGCGGTCCGCATCGAGGCCTCCGGATCGTCGATGGCGAGCACGAAGGCCAGCGCCTTCTCGGCGCCTGCGGCCCGGAGCAGGTCCACCCGCGAGGCGTCGCCGTAGTGGATGCGGTTGCCGTAGCGCCGCACGAAGTCGATCTGCGCCGGGCTCGCCTCCAGCGCGGTGAAGTGGACCCGGCGGGTCCGCAGGACGCGGGAGACGATCTGCCCGAAGCGGCCGTAGCCCGCGATGATCACCGCCCCCGGCTCCTCGATGGTGTCGAAGGGCCGGCCGTCGCCCCTGTCCCGGCGGAGCGCCAGCCACTTGTCGCGGAGGGCGAAGAGGAGGGGCGTGGTGACCATCGATCCGGTGACCACCACCACGAGCAGCTGCGCCAGCGAAGGCTCGAAGACCCCGGAGACCGTGGCGAGGGCGAAGATCACGAAGGCGAACTCGCCCCCCTGCGAGAGCGCCATGGCGAAGGCGACGCAGGTGGGGCGATCGCGTTCGGTCAGGAGGCGGCCGAGCACGAAGACGACGCCGAGCTTCAGGGCGACGAGGCCGAGAACGAGGCCGAGCACCAGGAGCGGCCGCTCGATCGCCAGGGCGAGGTTGGCGCTCATCCCCACGGCGATGAAGAAGAGGCCGAGGAAGAGGCCCTTGAAGGGCTCGATGTTCGCCTCGAGCTCGTGCCGGTATTCGGAGTGGGCGAGGAGCACGCCGGCGAGGAAGGCGCCGAGGGCGGCGGAGAGCCCCACGGCCTGCATGAGGAGCGCGGTCCCGATCACCACGAGGAGCGCCGTGGCGGTGGAGATCTCGCGGCTCCTCGTCGAGGCGACGATGCGGAAGATCGGCCCGAGGAGCCAGCGCCCCGCGATCACGACCAGGGCCAGCGCGCCCAGGATGAGGGCGAGGCGGAGCAGCACCGGTTGGCCGCCCTCGCTGCGCGCCGTGCCGAGGAGCGGCACCAGCGCCAGCATCGGGATCGCGGCGAGGTCCTGGAAGAGGAGCACGCCGAAGGCGGCGCGGCCGTGGCCGGTGGCCAGCTCGTTCCGCTCGCCGAGGAGCTGGAGCACGAAGGCGGTGGAGGAGAGCGAGAGGCCCAGGCCCGCCACCACCGCCACCCACGGGGCGAGGCCGAAGGTCCAGGCGATGGCGGCGACGAGCGCCGCGGTGATCCCGACCTGCGCCGCGCCGATGCCGAAGACGAGGCGGCGCATCTGCCACAGGCGCGCGGGCTCGAGCTCGAGGCCGATGAGGAAGAGGAGGAGCACCACGCCGAACTCGGCGAAGTGGAGGGTCTCCTCGACCTCCTGGACGAGGCCGAGGCCGGCTGGACCGATCAGGGCGCCTGCGGCCAGGTAGCCGAGAACGGTGCCGAGGCCGATCCGCTTGAAGATCGGCACCGCGATCACCGCTGCGGCGAGGAAGAGGGCGGACGTGGTCAGCATGGCGCGCTCCGGGAGGCGCCGACCTATACCCTCCCGCGGCCCGGGCAGACCACAACGGGCAGCCCGGACCGCAGTGCGTGGTCCGGGCGCGAGGCAGTGAGCAACCATCCCGGGCAGGCGTTGACGAGGAGCAAGGGGGGCTCGCGTGGACGCATCCTTTTCCGGGTTGGACGTGGGGGCGGTGTGCCCGGACGTCGAGGCCGAGGCGCGGTCTCCGGGTGTTGCGGACGAGGACGCGGCCGATCTGCTGCGGCAGGCGCGGGAGACGGAAGCGATCCTCGAGACGATCGTGCGCGACGCGCCGATCGGCATCGCTTTCCTCGACCGTGAGCTCCGCTACCGCGTGGTCAACGAGGCGCTGGCGTCGATCAACGGCCTCCCGGCGCAGGAGCACCTCGGGCGATCGCTGCGCGAGGTGCTGCCCGAGATCCCGACCGAGCCGATCGAACGCCTCGCCCGGCAGGTGATGGCGTCGGGGAAGCCGCTCGTGGGTCTGGAGGTGGAGGGCGCGACGCCGGCAGCCCCGCGGCAGCGCCGCCACTGGGTGGAGCATTGGTACCCGGCGCGGGTCGGCGACGAGGTGATCGGGATCGCGGCGCTGGTGCAGGACGTCACCGAGCAGCGCCGGAGCGAGCGGGCGCGCTCGATGCTGCTCGGCGTGCTGGGCCACGATCTGCGCAATCCCCGCGGCGCGATCCGGATCTCCGCCGCCCTCCTCGCGAGCAGGACGGACGACCCCACGCAGATCGCCAGGGCAGCGGGGCGGATCGAGGCAGCTGCCCTGCGCATGGACGCGATGATCTCCGATCTGATCGACTTCGCGCGCGGCAACCTCGGCGGCGCGGCCATCCCCCTCACCCGCCGGCAGGCCGATCCTGCGGCGATCGCGGCGGTGATGGTGGAGGAGCACGCGCTTCTCGCCGGCGGCGAGCCCGTGCAGCTCACCTGCAGCGGCGACGCGACCGGCGCCTGGGACGAGACGCGCCTCTGCCAGCTGATCGGCAACCTGCTCAGCAACGCGCACCGCCACGGGGCGCCGCCCTACTCGCTCGCCGTGCACGCCGGTGAGGCGAGCGTCTCTATCGAGATGACGAACGGCGGCAAGCCGATTCCGGCAGAGGAGCAGCCGCACCTCTTCGAGCCCTTCCGCCAGGGAGCGCAGGCGCAGGGGCGCGAGGGCCTGGGCCTCGGGCTCTACATCGTCTCGGAGATCGTCCGCGCCCACGGCGGCACCATCGCGGTGCGCTCGGACGAGAACGCGACCTGCTTCTCGATCGCGCTGCCCCGGCGCCCTGCCTAACGGCGGCGCCTGCGGGGCTTCCGCTTTCACGGCGACGGCTGGGGGTAGAGCGGCACGTCGCCGGCATTGGTTGGAGGCTCGCCGAGGCTTACGTCCTGGCCATATCCGAGGACGTATTGGTAGTCCCCACCTCCCCAGCAGCGAACGCCGCCGTGCTCGAGCAGGGCACAAGTATGGTCGAAACCGGCGATGAGCTGGACGGCTTTGCCGCCGATGTCGACGTCCGGCGGTGGCATTTCTCCGGGCTCGTCGCCGAGGGCGAACGAGCTACCTTCCGGATCGGTTCGGTCAAACATGTCGCCGTAGCCCAGCTGGCCTTCCGCCAGTCTGCCCCAGCAGCGAACCTTCCCGGTGGCGAGCAGCGCGCAGGTATGGCTACGACCGACGGCGACCTGCACCGCCGGCTCGCCAAGTTCGACTGGTCCTGCGTCCGCCGGTGTCTCGTCGTCGCCGATGGTCTCGACACTGCCAGATCCAAGCCGGCCGTCTGCACCGTTACCCCAGCAATACACCGAACCGTTCTCGAGTACCGCGCAAGCGTGCTCGTAGGCCAGACTGAGCTGCAGGGCGGCACCACCGAGGTTCACGTCGTCTGCATCCTCCACTGCGACAGGAGCAATGCTGCCGTACCCGGGGTATCCGGTTGTCGTCGAGGTCCAGCATTTGACGTTGCCCGCTTCGAACAGCGCGCAGCCATGGAAATCCCCGATAGCGAGCTGACGGACCACGCCGAATTGGCCGAGAACTTCCAGTCGGTGGTTGCGGCTGGGAGGCGGTGTTCCCCAGCAGTGGACCTCCCTGTCATCCAGCAGGACGCAACTCTGCCATGGGCTGGCGAAGATCGCCGTGGCGGCGCCGTTGCCAAGCGGGAGTTCGGGCGGCGGCATCTCACCGGGTTCGTCGCCGACGGTTGTATCCGTTGAGCCAGGCCCGAGTTGCCCCCGGTGGTTCCGTCCCCAGCAGCGGACGCTGCCCGTCTCCAACAACACGCACGCATGGCGGCCTCCCATGGCTAGTTGGACCGCCCGGCCTCCGGTATCGACGTCACCGAAGGCGCCGGCAGGCTCATCGTCGCCCAGAATCTCCTCGAGGCCGTAGCCGAGCTCGCCGAATCCGTTCGATCCCCAGCAACGCACGTTGCCCGCGTCGAACAGGGCACAATTGTTGCCGAGCCCAGAAGCCAGCTGAACCACATCGGGGAAGCTGCAATCGGCGTCGCAGCCATCGTCATCGGCCGCGTTTCCATCGTCGCAGGATTCACCGGGGTCGACCACACCGTCGCCGCATTGCGGCAGCGTGCAGTCGCTTCGGCACGCCCCGGTTTCCGCATCGGAGTTGCGTTCTCCGTCGTCGCACGCCTCCGCGCCGGTCTGTACCGTGCCATCGCCACACCGGGCTAGCCTGCAGTGGACGCAAGCGTCGGCATCATCCTCGTTGCCGTCGTCGCACTCCTCCACGCTTGCGGAAACGACTCCGTCTCCGCAGACGCCCTCGCAGGAACCGCCGCTGCAATCGACATCCGGGTCGTCGCTGCAGCCAGCGAGCTGCAGCGACAGCACGGCAAGAGCGAAGATCCGCTTGGCCGTCGACCTCATCCCTCTTGCCTGGGCACGGGAGCGACGTCGATGCCGTCGGTCACGAAGAAGGCATCCGACCTGCCCATGCGGAGCGTCGGAACGGCAACCGGACCCGTCTCAGCAGAGAACTCGAACGGTGCGCGCCAGCTGCCGACTGCTCGCAGAGAGCTTTTCGTCATCACTCACCCCTGGAGCAGACATTCCGCACAGTTAGTTACTGAAAGGCGCGGCGGTTGGTCAACCGCGACCCCTCGCCTGGCCAACTAGCGTTGGGCAATGGGTTCGAGCGACACGTGGTTCCATCGCGGGGCACGAGCACGCGCCCGGCCGCGGCACATTCGAGAGGAAGCGGCGGCGTCTCGACGCAGAGCGCGGCAGTGATTGAGGCGGAAAAGGCCTTCGGCTCGAAGCCCGCGAGCTAGATGCTCTCAAACAGGCGGTACACCACGCAGGCTGCTTCGGAGTTGCCGGCTTACGTGCCCGGGCACGGCGCAAGGAGTTGCCGGCCGAGTACGGACTGGCGCGCCGGTTCGTGTCGCCGCCGTGCCGCTCAGCGGCGGCGCTTGCGGGGCTCTGCCGCCTTCACCGGCCAGGTGCCGGCGAGGAGCGCCTCGCAGGTCGTGCCCTCGGGAACCGGGGCGTAGGCGAAGGTCCCCTCCACCGCGTCGCGGGTATCGGAGGCCATCATCTTGAGGCAGGCGCCCTCGGCGTCGAGGGTCTTCTGGTCGGAGATGGCGCGGGTCTCACCGACGAGGCCGCCCCGCTCCTCCCTGCCCCGGAGCTTCGTCCTGCTGTCGGAGGTGACGAAGAGCTTGCCGGAGCAGAGCGGTGCGTCGACCTCCATCGTCGCGCCGGGCTTGCCGTCGCCGTCCGCGTCCTCGGCCTTCCAGCCGGAGAGGAAATCGGCGTACCAGCGATCCCCCTTCTTCTGGAGGGCGAAGCTGGCGGGCGGCAGCTTCGGCTCCGCGCCGGGGAGGAAGGAGACCTTCACCCCGGCTGCTGGCGCGATCGCGACCCTGCAGGCGCGCTGGACGAGCTTGAGCGTGCCGTCGGCGGCGCGCTCCACCTCGGCGAGGACGAAGGAGTCGGTGCGCGTCTCCACGTCGCCGAGCACGGGCACGTCCCGGGCCCCGACCACCACCTGGTGGCCTGCCCAGAGCTCGCGCTTCGGCGCCTCCTCCGCGGCGGCTGCGAGGGGCGCTGCGAGGGAGAGGGCAAGAGCGACGGTGCGGCGGAGCTTCACGAGGCGGGACCTTTCTGCACGGCGATCGGTGATCGGTAGCACGCTCTGCCGGGATCCGGAACGGCCGGCGCGCGAGGCGCATGCCCGCTCGCTGGTGCATCGGACGACCGCTTCGCATCTCGCCTCGCCACCGGCGCGCTGCCAGGTCACGCGGGGAAGGCGAACGCAGGCACCGTCTTCTTCGGGCGTGCCCGGCGCCAGCCCTTCTCGAGCAACCAGCTCGCCGGCGTGGCCACAGGTGGGCTGCCGTCGTCGAAGGTCCGCCACCAGGCCGTCTCGTCGCCGATCTGCTCGTGCGAGACCGCGAAGCGATCCACGTAGCGCGAGACGGGCCGCCCCTGCCGCTCGGCGTGGATGTGCGTGTTGCCGAGCACGTAGTCGATGGCGTTCCGCGCTTCCGTGGGCGAACCGAGGGCGTGCGCGTGGAAGCGATCGGCAAAGACCTTCCCCGCGCGGCCCATCAGCCGGTTGAGCCCCTTCGCGATTCGCACCCCGAGCCCCTGCATCGCGCTCGAGAGCGCCGGCGTACCGTTCGCCTCGACGATGAGGTGCAGGTGGTTCCCCTGCACCGAAACGTGCGTGATTCGTGCGCCGAAGCGCTCCACCGCAGGCCGGAAGGCGCGGAGGAGCACGCGGAAGCTCCGCTTCGACTGCATGCTCCAGACGTGATCGAGCACCCGCCAGGTGACAAGCACCGGGTGGTCCTCGCCGAGTACGGGGCGACGGCGGTGCTTCACCTGCGGCCGTGGGGCGACGCGCTTGCGGCCCGCACCCGTGCGCTTCCCGCCGTGCGTGACCCGCTCCTGCAGCGGCAGGTCCTGCTGGCCCTTCTTCCGGCTCCGCCGCCTCTTCTGCTGCACGCGCGCCATCACCGCCCCCTCGGTTGACTGGGCATAGATTCTCACAGCGGGCGATCTGCGAACAGACCCCGGCTGGGTCAGCAAAGGTCCAGACCGGATAGATTCGTTACGAAGTAGCCCATCGACATGCGTGACACTTCAATTCTCTAGCCCAACGACATCCGTGACACTTGCCGGATGCCTTGGAACGAGACTGACGTGAGCAAGGAACGCATGAAGTTCGTGCTGGAATGGGAGCGCCGCTGGGACGAAGGCGAAGGCCGCGTGAACATGGCGGAGCTCTGCCGGGTCTTCGGGATCAGCAGACCGACGGGATGCCGCTGGGTCGAGCGCTATCGCCGGGTCCAGACTCGTGTCGAATCGACCGTCGAAAGTCCGTGCGCGGCTGGCGCGTGACGAACGGTTGCGTTCGCTCCGCCTTCGGCTCCGCTGAAGCGCTTGTTTCACTCAGCCCAGGCGCAGGCCTGCGGGCAGCGTGTCGCCGAAGACGCGCATCTCGTCGGCCATGGAGAGCTCGACCTGCTCGCGGACCATGCGGACCCAGCCTTCCGGTGCGTTGGCGCTCTCGAGGCGCTGCGCCACCCGCTCCCGCAGCTCCTCCGGGAGATCGCGCCCACGGTCGCCGGTGACCCGGGCGATCTGGGCGGCGGCGAAGGAGGCGCCGTCGGTCTTCTTCCAGTCGAGCTTGCTGAGGAGCTCGATCCACGCGCCCGCGACGTCGGGCGGCACCACGTCGTGGGCCGAGCCGGCGAAGGGCTGCCTGGCGCCGAGGCGGCCCAGCGGCCACCACGACTTGTTGGTCCCCTCGAGGCGGTGGAGCACCCAGCGGCCGACCTCGACCTTCTCGGTGGCAGGGATGCGCTCGAGGGAGGCGGCGAGGCGCAGCATCTCGTCGAAGCCCTCGGCCTTCGGCCCCTTGGGCTTCGGGGGGAAACGTCCCTCTGGCGGCTTGAGCCACGGCCGCACGAAGTCGAGGATCTGCCTCTGCTGCCCGGCGGTGAGGCCGCCGACCACACGCCGCCAGAGGATCCACCACTCGGACCAATTCTGCTTCTCGGTGGTGTACTGCACGTGCTGCTGCCAGACCTTCCAGAGCTCGCCGACCCGCCACTCGTCCAGCGGCGCGCCGAAACCGGGCCGGAGGCAGAAGCCCGCGAGCTGGAACCAGACCCGCTCGTGATCGGCGGTGCGCCTGCGCTTCTGCGCGCCGCCCCAGACGATTCCCCAGAGCTCGCGGTTGACCGCGCTCGACCACTCGTTGCGGTCGCCGATGATCTTCTCGAGGTTGCGCCAGAGGCTCTTGATCTCCCGCGCCTCCACCGGCTGCGCCTTCTTGCCGTAGCAGAGCTCGACGGCGCCCTTCGCCTCCTCGAAGCGCTTCGGCAGCTGATCGATCGGCGCCACCGCAGCGCCGCCGCCGGCCTCCTCGCCGCGGAGCGAGAATTCGAGGCGCCAGCGCCTGTCGGCCTCGCCGCGGAGCGAGAGCTCCAGCGTGCCGATCTCGGTGAGCGCCGAGCCGAGGCGCACCGGCACGGTGACCACCTGCCCGGCCTTCGGCGCCGGCGCGTCGGCGTCGGCGCGGATCACCGAGTGGAGCGGCGGCAGGGGCTCGAGCTCGTCGTCGATCCGCACGATCTCCCCGACGGTGTCGTGGCGATCGCCGATGTACGAATAGAGCGGGAAGGTCACCGGTCTGCCGATCACCAGCTGGAAGGTGCGGCCGGGCACCTCCGCCTCGGTGCCCTCCTCCATTCCCCGCTGCACCACGCAGATCGCCTGCTTCGCGCCGCCCTCTCCCTCGACGCCGACGTACCAGGCGCGGGGCGAGCCGCCGCTGATCTTCACGCCGAAGCCGCGCCGCACGAGGCCGTAGTAGGCGGCGCCGCGGGCCACGGCGAGATCGAGGGAGGCGTGGGTGAAGAGCGGCACCGCATCGCCGAACCAGCCGGCGAGGACCTGGCCGAGGCGCGCGGTGATCGCCGGCGCGTTGAAGACGCCGCCGTTGAGCAGGAGCGCATCGGGGCGCGGCAGCCCCTCGTGGATGGTGACGCCGGTCTCCGCTGCCGCCTGGACGTGGCGGCGGAGGAAGCCGTTGATGTGGCGGGAGATCCCCGGGTCGCTGGCGTAGGGCAGACCGAGCTCGGTGAGACCGGCGCGCCCTTTGCGCTGCGGCGTCTCGTCGATCCGGGTGAGCGGCAGGAAGCCGTCGAGGAGGATGCCTTCCGCTTCGTCGCGCGGAAGCTTGTGGGTGAGCGCGCCGCCGATGAGCTTCGTCCCCCGCCCCACCGCCGCGACGCCGTATTCCGGCGGCGCCGAAGGGGCGAGGAGCGCCTCCTTGGCGAGGCGCGAGGCCTGCACCAGCGCCGACCACTGCGCCGCGTCGAGCTTCGCGCCGAGGGCGGACTCCACGTGGCGGGCCAGGGTGACGTCCATGTTGTCACCGCCGAGCATCAGGTGCTCGCCGACGGCGATCCGCTCGATCTTCGGCGGCCCGCTCCCCTGCGGCGTGAGCTTGACCAGGGTGAGGTCGGTGGTGCCGCCGCCGACGTCCACCACCAGCGCGAGCCGCGCCTGCCCCACCGCTGCGGCGAGGGCCTCCTCGTTCTGCTGGAGGAAATCGTAGAACGCCGCCTGCGGCTCCTCGAGCAGACGCAGGCGCTCGAACCCCGCCTCCCGCGCCGCCTGCACCGTGAGCTCCCGGGCCACCTCGTCGAACGAGGCCGGAACGGTGAGCACCACCTCCTGCAGCGCGAGCGGCGCCTCGGGGTGGGCGGCGTCCCAGGCCTCGCGGACGTGGGCGAGGATCCGGGCGGAGGCGGTGACCGGCGCGATCTTCGCGACGCCCTCCGGCGCGCCCCACGGCAGGATCGCCGCGGTGCGGTCGACGCCGGCGTGGGAGAGCCACGATTTGGCGGAGGCGACGAGACGTCCGGGGACCTTCGCCCCCAGCCGCCGCGCCAATTCGCCGACGACGAAGGGGGGCTCTTCGCCCCAGGGGAGACGGGTGCCTCCTGCTGGCAGCTCCCCTTCCGCCGGCAGGTAGACCGCGGACGGGAGGAGATCGAAGGGCGCCGCCTCGCCGGGGGCGACGAGCTGCGGCACCCGGAAGAGCTGGATCTGCACCTTGCCCACCGGGCTGAAGGCCACCGCCGAGTTGGTGGTGCCCAGGTCGATGCCGACCACGTACCGGGGCTTCGCCGCTGCCATCGCCGCTCCTCCAGACAAGGGGCGAAAAGGCATGCCCCGTCAGAGGCGTCGAATGCAACGGTTTTGCACCGCCGACGTGCACCTCCCTGCCCCGATGCATAAATCCCGGCGGTGAAGGGGTTTCGGTTGGCGGGTTGGTTGGGGATCGGGTTGGCGCTCGCGGGGTGCGACGCGTTTCGCGTCCATCCCTATGCGGTACCGCAGGACGACGCCCACCGGGACCGCACCGAGAAGAACCTGCGGCGCCTCGCGGCGATCGAACCGGGCGAGACCTTCGTCTTCGCGGTTCTCGGCGACTCGCAGCGCTGGCAGGACGAGGTTCCGCCGGCGGTGAAGAGTGTCAATGCCGACCCGTCGGTGGCGTTCGCCATCCACGTCGGCGACATCACCGAGTTCGGCCTCGCCCGCGAATACGTCTGGCAAAACGAGTACCACGACGAGCTCGACGTGCCCCTGCTCACCGTGGTCGGCAACCACGACCTGCTCGGCAACGGCGGCACGATCTACGACTCGGTCTTCGGGCCGCGGAACTACACCTTCCTCTTCGGCCGCACGAAGTTCGTGATGCTCGACACCAACGGCCGCGAGTACGGCTTCAACGGCTCGGTGCCCGACATCGCGTGGCTGGAGCGGGAGCTCCTGCCCGATCCCACCTGGGACGAGGCGATCGTCGTCGGGCACGTGCCGCCGGACAACGGCGACTTCGATCGCCAGCTCGAGGAGCCCTACTACGCGGCGCTCTACCGCTGGGGCAACGTCGTCCTCTCGCTGCACGGCCACGTGCACAGCTATCGCGAAGAGTTCCTCGACGACGGGAACATCCTGCTCGTCACCGCCGACAAGATGGAGGCGCGGACGTGGACCCGGATCACCGTCGGCCCCGACGGGATCGGCGTGATCGCGGAGGAGGTGCCGTTCTGAACCGCCTCCTCGCCACGGCGCTGCTGCTCTTCGCGCCCGCGCTTGCCGGTGCGCAGGAAGGGGAGGCTTCCGCGGCGGCGTCGGAGCCCGAGGCCGGGGACGTGGAGGAGCCCGGGCCCTGGTGGGCGCCGGCCCATCTGCAGCTGCAATACGCCGGCAACATCGGCTGGCTCTCCGCAGGGCCGGGCTGGGCGTGGTGGCAGCAGCGGCTCCAGTTCTCGCTCCTCCTCGGCTACGTGCCCGAGTTCGTGGGTGGACCGATCACCGGTGCCGCGGCGAAGCTCACCGTCGCCCCCTTCGAGATCGACGCCGGCAACGAGATCTTCGTCCGCCCGCTCCGGATCGGCAGCCTCGGCCACTACACCTTCGGCGACGACTACTTCTTCAAGCAGCCCGCGGACAAATACCCGCCGAGCTACTACGACTACAGCACCGCCTTCCGCATCGCCGCCTTCGTGGGGGCGAGCGTCGGCACCACCCACGACGTCGGCTTCCTCGAGCGGATCGAGCTCTACGGCGAGCTGGGCACCACCGACCTCGAGTTCTTCCTCCACGTCGACAACCCCGACACCCGGCCGCTCTTCGACGCCTTCCACCTCGCCCTGGGCACGCTGCTCTGGTGGTGAAGCTCTGCTAGGCTCCCGGCCTCTGCGGGGGTTGAGCGATGCGGCAGTGGTGGCTCTGGTTGGTTCTGGCGTGGGTCGGTTGCGGCGCCTGCGCGAAGGAGCCGGCGCACGTCGCGGCGCCCGGTGGGAGCGGCGGCACAGGTGGATCGGGCGGTGGCGGCGGCGGTTGCTTCGAAGAGCCGGACGGCACGCCCGCGGCCCACGGCCTCGACAGCAGGCCCGCGAACCCCACCTGCATCGCGCCGGCGCGGCCCCGGAGCGAGGCGGCGGTGGCGCTCGAGCGCGCCTTTCCCGCGCTGCAGTTCACGAGGCCGGTCGGCCTCCTCCAGCCGCCGGGCGATCGCTCCTGGTTCTGGGTGGTGGAGCAGAACGGCCGCGTCCTCCGCTTCGCCAACGAGGAGGGGGCAGCGAGCGCCGAGCCGGTGATCGATCTGCAGGAGCGGATCGACGCCCGCCCGATGGAGGGCGGCCTCCTCGGCCTCGCCTTCCATCCGCGCTTCGAGAGCAACGGGCAGGTCTACCTCTCCTTCACCGACCAGGGGCCGAGCGGGCTGCGCTCGGTGATCGCGCGCTACGTCTCTGCAGACGGTGGCGCCACCCTCGATCCCGCCTCGGAGTCGATCGTCCTCACCGTCAATCAGCCCTACGCCAACCACAACGGCGGCCACGTCGCCTTCGGCCCCGACGGCATGCTCTACATCGGCTTCGGCGACGGCGGCAGCGGGGGGGATCCGCTGGGGAGCGGGCAGGATCTGCGGTCGCGCCTCGGCAAGATCCTCCGGATCGACGTCGACGCCGGCGCGCCCTTCGCCGTCCCCGACGACAACCCCTGGGCAGGCGGCGGGGGCGACCCGACGATCTGGGCCCATGGCCTGCGCAACCCCTGGCGCTTCTCCTTCGACCGGGCCACCGGCGATCTCTGGGCGGGGGACGTGGGGCAGAACGCCTGGGAGGAGGTCGACCGGATCGTCCGCGGCGGAAACTACGGCTGGAACGTGCGCGAGGGCGCCCACTGCTACGACGCGGTCACCTGCGAGACGGCGGAGCTGATCGATCCGGTGGCGGAATACGACCACGGACAGGGCCAGTCGATCACCGGCGGCTTCGTCTACCGGGGCGCGGCGATCCCGGCGCTCGCCGGCGTCTACCTCTACGGCGATTTCTCCTCCGGCAGGCTCTGGGGCCTCTTCTCGGACGACGAGGGCGCAGCGGCGCCCCGGGTGCTGATCGAGAGCACCGGCCTCGCCATCTCCTCCTTCGCCGAAGATGCGGAAGGCGCGCTCTACCTCCTCGATTGGATCGGCGGCGGGATCCACCGCATCGTCCCCGCCGGCGCCACGGCTCCCGACGCCTTCCCGGCGAAGCTCTCGGAGACGGGCTGCTTCGACCCGGCAGATCCCACCGTGCCGGTAGAGGCGCTCCTGCCCTACGACGTGATCGCGCCGCTCTGGTCGGACGGAGCGGAGAAGAAGCGCTGGTTCGCCATCCCCGACGGCACGTCCATCGGCCTCCTGCCCGATGGCGACTTCGACTTTCCCCCGGGCTCGGTGCTGGTGAAGGAGTTCCGGCTGGGCTGCGAGCGGGTGGAGACGCGGCTCTTCGTACGCCACGAGGACGGCGGCTGGGCCGGCTACAGCTATGCGTGGAACGAGGCGCAGACCGACGCGGAGCTCCTGCCCGCCGGTGCGTTGCGGACCTGGGGCGAGCGGAGCTGGGAGCACCCGAGCCGCGCCGACTGCATGCGCTGCCACACCGCCGCGGCAGGCTGGGTGCTGGGTGTGGAGCAGGCGCAGCTCGATCGCGAGACCCGCTGGCCCGGGGGCAGGCGGGCCAACGTCCTCGCCACCCTCGAGCGTCTCGGCCTGCTGCAGGGAACGGCCGAGGTGGTGCCGGCCCTCGTCGATCCCCACGGCGATGCGCCGATGGCGGATCGGGCGCGGAGCTACCTCCACGGAAATTGTTCGGGATGCCACCGTCCGGGCGGCGGCGGCCAGGGCGTGCTCGATCTGCGCATGGGCACGCCGTTCGCGGAAGCGGGCCTCTGCAACGTGCCACCGCAGGAGGGAGAGCTGGGCCTCGCCGATCCCCGTCTCGTGGCGCCGGGCGCACCGGAGCGTTCGATCGTCGCAGTGCGCATGGAGCGCCTCGGCGCCGGACGGATGCCGCCCGTCGGCTCCGGCGTCGTCGACGAAGCGGGCCTCGCGCTGGTGGAGGATTGGATCCGGGGCCTGCCGTCGTGTCCCTGACGCCGCGCCCGTCTGAGCGGTTCCAAGGCCCCGCCAGATGCGTAGGCTCCCTTCGCACCTGGGAGGTCGCATGGGGGTAGGACGTTGGCTCGCGCTCGCAACGCTGGTCGTCGCATTTGCATGCACGGAGGGGCCCTCGCACGCAGGCCAGACCGGCGGATCCGCCAGCACCGGCGGTAGCGGCAGCGGTGGCACCGGAGGCAGCGGCGGCATCGGAGGGAGCGGCGGCGGCACCGCAGGCACCGATTGCGCCGACGAGCCGGCGGGAACCCCTGCGCCCTTCGGCCTCGACAAGCGGCCCGCCAATCCCACCTGCCTCGCCCCGCCCCGCCCGCAGGCAGCCGCTGCTGCGGTGCAGCTGCGCCGCGTCTTCCCGGCGCTCCGCTTCGATCAGCCCCTGCTCCTCCTCCAGGCGCCTGGGGACGGCAGCCACTGGTACGTCGTGGAGAAGGAGGGACGCGTCTTCCGCTTCGAGGCGCGGGAGGACGTGCAGGACGCGGAGATTTTCGTCGACCTGCGGGGCCGCGTCTCGGCGGGCGCCAAGGAGGCCGGCCTCCTCGGCATGGCCTTCCATCCCGACTGGCCGGGGACGCCGGAGGTCTTCTTCTCCTACACCTCGAGCAGCGGCGGCTTCCACTCGGTGCTCTCGCGCTTCCGCACCACGAGCGGCGGCACCAGCGTCGACGCGGGCAGCGAGGAGCTCGTCCTCGCGGTGGACCAGCCGCGCGACTACCACAACGGCGGGCACATCGTCTTCGGGCCGGACCGGATGCTCTATTTCGGCCTCGGCGACGGCGGCCTCGGCAACAACAGCCGCGACGATCGGCTGCTGCTCGCCAGGCTGCTCCGTCTCGACGTGATCGGCGGCAGGCCCTACGCCATCCCCGCCGACAACCCCTTCGTCGGTGGGCCGCTGCGGCCCGAGGTCTGGGCGAGCGGCTTCCGCAATCCGTGGCGCTTCTCCTTCGATCGGGAGACGGGAGCGCTGTGGCTCGGCGACGTGGGCCAGGAGATGCGCGAGGAGATCAACCGGGTCGAGCGGGGCAAGCACTACGGCTGGAACGTGCTCGAAGGGACGACCTGCCACAAGGAGTCGAATTGCGATCCCAGCCCCTACGTGCCGCCGGTGATCGAATACGACCGGCGGCAGGGGCAGTCGGTCACCGGCGGCTTCGTCTACCGCGGCAGCGCGCTGCCGGCGCTGCAGGGCTGCTACCTCTACGGCGACTTCGTCACCGGGAGGGTCTGGTGCCTCTTCCCCGGCGACACCGATCCCGAGCTGCTGATCGAGAGCGGCCTCTACCTCGCCACCTTCGGTGAGAGCGCGGACGGCGAGATCTACACGGTCGATCACTTCGGAGGCGGTCTCTACCGTCTCGACACCATCGACGGCGCTGCGGGCCGCTTTCCGGGCAGGCTCTCCGAGACCGGCTGCGTCGACCCCGCCAACCCGCGGGCTCCCCTCCCCGGACTTGTTCCCTACGGCGTGAACGTCCCCCTCTGGTCCGACGGCACCCACAAGGATCGGTGGATGGCAATCCCCGACGGCACCGTGATCACGGTGGCCGAGAACGGGCATTGGGAGTTCCCGATCGGCACCGTGCTGGTGAAGAACTTCCGCTTCGGCTGCAGGCTGGTCGAGACCCGCCTCTTCGTCCGCCACGACGATGGTGGCTGGGCCGGCTACACCTACGAGTGGAACGAGGAACAGACCGACGCCTTCCTGCTGGCCGACTACAAGGAGGTGCAGGTCGGCGAGCATGCCTGGGCGTTCCCGAGCCGGGCGCAGTGCATGCAGTGCCACAGCGCCGCTGCGGGTCGTAGCCTCGGGCCGGAAACCGGGCAGCTCGATCGCGAGGTCGTCTGGCCCAACGGCAGGCGCTCCAACTTCATCGACACCGTGGTGCAGGTGGGCCTCGTCGACGCGATGCCCGATCGCAGCGCCGGCCCGTACGCTGACCCCGACGGCAGCGCCCACGTAGAAGCCCGGGCGAAGAGCTACCTTCACGCCAACTGCTCGAGCTGCCACCGGCCCGGCAGCACCGGCCAGGGCGCCGCCGATTACCGCTACTCCACGCCGCTCGCGGAGATGGGGATCTGCGACGTGGAGCCGGAAGGCGGCGACTTCAACGTGCGGGGCGCCAGGCTCCTCGTCCCCGGCTCGCCGGAGCAGTCGGTCATCCCCCTGCGCATGCGGGCACTCGATTCGACCCGCATGCCGCAGGTGGGCACCAAGATCGTCCACGAGGCGGGCGTGGCTGCGGTGGAGGATTGGATCCGCTGGCTGGACGCCTGCCCCTAACGCGACTCCTCGAGCGGCACCTGCGGGAGCAGGAAAATCTCGTCGAGGTAGCAATAGGACCACTGGTCGTGGGGCTCGATCGACTGCACCAGGGGATGCCCCGTCTCCAGGAAATGGCGCATCGCGTGCCGGTTCTCCGAGCTGTTGCAGCAGCCCACGTAGCCGCAGGTCAGGCAGAGGCGCAGATGCACCCAGGCGCCGCCAGACGCCACGCAGCCGCCGCATTCCCGGCTCGCCGGGCGCGCTGCCTGCACCTCGAGCAGGTGGGTACAAATCGTCTCCATCCGGGGAAAATGGAGACATCCCCGTGGGACCGCAATCCCACGGAGCTATTCGGCGCGCACGTTGTACTCGAGCTTCCAGCGCTTGCCGCTGGCGGGATCCACCGCAGCGAGTTCGAGGGTGCCCACCTCCGTGTAGCGGGCGTGGAGCTGCACGCCGACCACCTGTCCCGCAGGTCCCTCGAGGGTGGTCTCGATCGGCGAGAGCTCCTCGAGCTCCGCCGGATCGACCCGGGTGGCGACGGGATCGTCGCGGCGCGCGGAGGAGGCGTAGAACTGGAAGAGCGCCGGCTCGCCCACCACGAGGCCGAGGACGTCGGGGAGCGTGGTCTCGCTCCCCTCCTCCATGCCGAAGGGGGCGACGCATACCGCGTCGATGCGCGGCGACACGCCGGGCACGGCGAGCTCCGCCCGCTCGATCCCCACGTAATAGGAGCGCGCGGTGCCGCCGCGGATGCGCACGCCGCGCCCGGTGCGAACGCGGCCGTAGTAAGCGGCGCCCCTGGCGACGGCGAGGTCGGGATCGGCGCCCTCGAGCACCTCGAGGCCGGCGCCGCCCTCCGCCTTCACCCAGGCGTCGAGGACCTCGACGATCCGATCGCGGAGGACGGGCGCCTTGGTCACGCCGCCGTTGAAGAGCACGGCGGTGGGGTGGAGGAAGCTCTTGCCCTCCGCGTGCACCGCGGCGGGGAGGGCCGCTGCCGCGCCGATCTGGCGCCCGAGGAAGGCGGCGAGGTGCCGCGTCACCGCGGGATCGCTGGCGTAGGGAAGGCCCAGGGTGGTGAGGCCCATGCGCCGCGGGGCCTGCGGGCGTGCGCTCGCCTCCACCACCGGGAAGAAGCCGTCCACCAGGGTGCGGGTCAGCTCGTCGCGGGTGAGCTCGGTGCGGATCGAACCGCCGATGAGCTTCGAGCCGCGGCCCGGCACCACCACGGGGAAGGCGCTCTTCGCGGGATCGGCGAAGAGCTCCTCCTTGGCGACGCGGCAGCCGTAGGTGAGCGCGCGCATCTGCCAGTCGTCGAGCCTCTTCCCCTCCGCCTCGAGGCGCGTCCGCACCGCGTAGGCGAGGGCGAGATCCATGTTGTCGCCGCCGAGGAGGATGTGATCCCCCACCGCGACGCGCTGCAGGTGGAGCGATCCCGCCTCCTCGCCGACGGCGATGAGCGAGAGGTCGGTGGTGCCGCCGCCGATGTCGACACAGAGGATGAGATCGCCGACCTGCACCTGCTTGCGCCAGCCCTCGCCGCTGGCGGCGAGCCAGGCGTAGAGCGCCGCCTGCGGCTCCTCGAGGAGGGTGAGCCGCTCGCCGATCCCCGCCTCGTGCGCCGCCTCGGCGGTGAGCTCCCGTGCCACCGCGTCGAAGGAGGCGGGCACGGTGATCACCAGCTCCTGCTCCTCGAAGGGCGCGTCGGGGTGCGCCGCGTTCCAGGCCTCGCGGAGGTGGCGCAGGTAGCGCGAGGAGGCCTCCACCGGCGAGACCTTCGGCACGTCCTCCGTCGACGCCCACGGCAGGATCGCCGCGCGGCGGTCGACGCCAGCATAGGAGAGCCAGCTCTTCGCCGAGGAGACGAGGCGGCTGGGGACGCTGGCGCCCTGCTCCCGGGCGAAGGCGCCAACGGCATAGGACCGCGCGGGATCCCAGGGCAGCGCCAGCGATCCGGGCGGCAACTCCACCTCGCCGGGCAGGTAGAGGAACGAGGGGAGCAGCTCCCGCTCGCCGAACTCGCCGGCGTGCACCACCTGCGGGATGGGCTGCACCGCAAGCGTGGCTGCGGCCTCCTCGTCCAGCGGGATCGCGGCGAGCGCCGAGTTGGTGGTGCCGAGATCGATGCCGAGGGCGTAACGCGCCATGGATTAGAGCTCCACCTCTGCAGGTGCGATCACGTGGACGTCCTGGCCCTCCGGCGGCGGGGGCAGCTTCACCTGGGTGGCGCGCCAGCCTGGGTGGGCCAGCGTGCCGCGGAAGGGCGGCTTGCCGCTGACGTTGCCGGTGAGGCGGATCGCGCCGGGGTCGAAGCCCTCGGGGACCACGATTGGGCTGCCTTCCGCCTCGGTGCGGACGGGGGCCAGGGTGAAGTATTGGTGCACGGCCTTGCGGCAGCCCTCGTGGACGATGCGCGCGGCGGCGCCGACCTGGTCGTCGGTGGCTGCGGCGACGTCCTCCTGGAGGAAGTCGACGAAGCGGCCGTCGCGCTGGAGCACGGCGAGGAGGTGGAGCGCCTGGGCGACGTCGGGCTCCTTCGGCGCCGCCGGGGCTACGGGCGCGGGCTTCTTCTCCTCGGGCGGCGGCGCGGCGGGCAGCGCCGTGGGCGCTTCGCCGGTGAGGGCCTGCTCGACCCTCCACGCGGCGGCGGCGTCGAAGAGGACCTTGAACGGCAGCCAGAAGAACATCCAGAGGCGGGTCATGAACCCGAGCTGTCCAGCTTCCATGGCGCTCCCGCGCGAAGAGGCCGCAGCGGGCCCCAGGCGATGATGGCGAGGCGCCGGGAAAGGTGTGGTGGGGACGCCTCGAAGGTCCCGCTTCCTACCGCTCCGCCGCCCCGAAGGCCAGCGAAAGGACTGCCTGTTCGCCGCCGTACAAGCGAAGCGGCGGACGCTCTCGAGGAGCGCCGCCGCTTCCGGGGTCCCGCCCCCTTCCAGCTCTCCGCGGATCAGCCGCCCTGCGGGGCGGGCGCAGGCTGGCTGCCCTCCGCCTTCTGCTTCCCCTTCATCATCGGACAGCCCTGCTCCATCCGCTGGGCCAGAAGCTCCGCTGCGTCGCGGACCTGGTCGCGCGCCTGCTGGTCGCCCTGGGGCGCATCGATCCGGATGACCGCGCCGCGGTCGGTCTCCTCCACCTGCACCGTGGCGCCGGCCTGGCCGAGGTCCATCACCGGGCAGCCGCCCATCGCGGCGCCGGGGCATGCGGCTGTGCCGTCGCCCTGGTGCATCGGGCAGTCGGCCGGGCATCCATCCGCTGCAGCGCCCTTCCCCGCCATCTTCCCCGCCATCTGCGCGTGGCCCGGGCAGGCGGCGGCGCCGTCGCCATTCTGCTCCACCTGCGCCGGCTGCTGCGTGGTGGGCTCGTCCTGCGCCGCTGCAGGCCCTGCCACTGCCAGGCCCACGACCATCGCCCCGATCATGCCCCAGAGATTCCTCCGCATGCTCCCTCTCCTCCACGTCCTTGGGTGTTGCGGGGAATGTGGGGTGCGACGGCAGCGGTGTGCAGCGACCCGGCGGACCGTCGTGGGACGGGCGAGCGGAGGGTTGCGCTCGATCACTTCACGTGGTGTGGTCAGGTCCATCGACCAGGGGAAGATGTGATGCGGCGGCTTGGAGGGCTCGTTCTGCTGGTGGCCGTGGCGGCGTGCGGCGACACGATGGGCGAGGCTGCGCCCGGCGGCAATGCGGGGCACGGCGGCAATGCGGGCTACGGCGGCAGCGGCGGCCATGCGGGCGATCCCTGCGCCACCGTCGACTGCGGGCCCCACGGCACCTGCAACGATGGCACCTGCAGCTGCGACGAGGGCTGGGCCGGCGCCCACTGCGGCGATTGCGCCCCCCACGACCTGGCGCACGAAGGCAGCTGCGTCCCCGGCTGCGCCCTCCACGGCTGCGACGCCCACGAGATCTGCGACGAAGCGACGGGCCTCCCGGCGTGCAGCTGCGCCCCGGGTTTCGCCGATCACGGCGAAGGCTGCACCTGGGTGGGCCTCGTCCACGACGGCGAGTTCACCGATCCCGCCGCCTGGCACGTTGCCGGCGGCGCCACCGTCGATCCCGCCGGCGGTCGCGAAGGCCATGCAGGCGAGGCGCGGGTCGCCGGCGCGGATCTCTGCGGCGCCTGGTCGATCGGGCAGCCCTTCACGCTGCCGCCGATCGACGCGAGCGGTCCCCTCCTCCTCCGCTACGCCAGCCGCACCACACTGCAGACGGTCGACGGCCCGGTGCCCGCCTCCGCCACCGCCCGCATCACCGTCGGCGAGGAGACGCTGCTCGGCCCCTGGCCGCATTGCGGCTGGACCGAGCACGCGGTCTGCCTGGGCGAGAGCGCCCACGCCGCCGGCGGCCTCACCTTCGCCAGTGGCAGGCCAGGCGGGAATTGCAGCGACGAGACGCTGCAGATCGACAGCGTCTCGATCGAGCCGGCGCCGCACCTCTGCCCCGGCCCCGGCACCGTGCGGGACGGCTCCTTCGACGACCCCGGCGCCTGGCTGCCCACCGGCCCCGCCGCCGTCGCCGGCGGCACCGCGAGCCTCATGCCTGGCTGCGACGGCTTCGCCTCGGTGGAGGGAAGCCTCTCCGCTCCCGTCGCCCCCGCGTCCCTCGAGCTCACCTTTACCGGCAGCGCCGGCGCGCTGCTCGGCGTCGAGCTCGACGGCTTTGCGGCAGGTACCGTACGCGGCACCGGCAGCGCCGCCACCGCCCGGATCTGCCTGCCGGCGTGGGCGGCGGGCCACGTCGTCTCCCTCGACCTGCAACTCGCCGATCGCGCGGATTGCACCGCCCCGCAGACGTTCTCGATCGAGTCGGCGGCGGTGATCCCCGACGCCACCTGCGCCCGCCGCTCCCTCGAAACCTTCGAAGACGAGGCAGGCTGGCTCCTCGTCGCGGAGCGCGGCGGGTCCCTCGCCCGCACCACCGATCCCCAGCGCGTCCGCACGGGCAGCGAGGCCCTCGCCTTCGACGCGTCGGCAGGCTGCGGCACGGGCGTCGCGCGCGCCACCGCGACCATCCCCACCATGCACGGAGGCGCGGGCCCCGCGCTGCGCTACTGGTACCGGACCGACGGCGCCGTAGCCCTGGGCGGCCCCGGCCGGCTCCCCTGGGAGGCCGGCGTCTGGGCCGAGCAGGTCACCTGCCTCGACGCGCACCACGCAGGCGAGCTGGTCGACGTCGCCATCTCCTTCCACACCACCGCCGGCCACTGCGACGCCCTCGCCTCGCCGGCGCAGGCGAGCCTCGACGACGTCGAGGTCACCCTCGATCCCCGCTGCGACGGCACGCCCGACATCGGCGAGCAGGGCCAGCCGGGCACCGGCGGCGGCGGCACCTCGCAGCTCATCTGCATGGACCCCCAGCGTCCGCCGCTCTGAAAGGCGGGCACCTCGATCCCGCCACGCTGGCCGTGGTAGGGGAGAATCCTCTCCTGGGGGTTTCGATGCGCATCCACGTGGGGCTTCTGCTCGCGGTGTCCGTGTTCCTTGCTACCGCCTGTGCAGGCGACGAGACGGCCACCGGCGACGAGATGGCGAGCTGCGCGCTCGAATGTGGCGCCAACGGCACCTGCGCCCTCCTCGACGGCGCGCCGGTCTGCCATTGCGACGAAGGCTTCGCCGGCGCCAGTTGCGAGCGCTGCGCGGCGGGCCACGTCGGGGAAGGCTGCGCGCCCTGCCCGGCGGGAACGGTGGCGCGCGACGGCGCCTGCGTCGCGCTCTGCATCGGTGACTCGCTCGACTGCGGCGCCGCCGGCGTCTGCGTCGACGACGTGGCGGGCCCCGCCTGCATCTGCGACGAGGGCCACGAGGGCGAGCGCTGCGAGGGCTGCGCGGACGGCTGGGACGACGCGGACGGCGAGGGCAGGTGCGAACGCGTCTGCCCCGAGGGATACGCCGGCGAAGCGTGCGACCTCTGCGCCGCAGGCCACCAGGACAACGACGGGGACGGCACCTGCACGCCAGGCTGCGGAGCGGCAGCCCTCCCCTGCGGCCCCGGCGGTATCTGTGTCGACGGGAGCGGCACTGCCACCTGTCGCTGTGACGAGGGCCACGCCGGCTCGACCTGCAAGGAATGCGAAGCAGGCTGGCAGGACAACGACGGTGACGGGCGCTGCCTCCCCGATTGCACCACCACCGCCGTCGCCTGCGGCGCACACGCGGTCTGCACCGACGCGGAGGGCGTCGCCACCTGCGTCTGCGGCGTCGGCTACCTGCCGACGCCGGAGGGCTGCACCTGGGCCGGCGGCCCCGTCGACGGCGGCTTCCTGGAGGAGGGCACCTGGACCGCGAGCGGCGCTGCCAGCGTGGATACCGCGGCGGTCGGGGCCGAGACCCGCGGCGCAGCCACTCTCGATCTCCGCGATTGCGACGTCTCCGGCAGGATCTCGCAGGTCTTCCCGATGCCGCACCCCGAGCAGGCGGAGCCCCTGGCCCTAGTCGCCGCCGCCAGGCAGGAGGGCAGCTCCTTCGGCCTCGCCAACACCATCGATGTCGCCGTGGGGGGCCTGCGGCAGACCTTCGTCGGCTGGCTCTCCACCGGCTTCGCCGACGCCTCCCTCTGCCTCGGCGAACGTGCCTTCGGCGGCGACGTCGAGCTCGCCCTGCTCGCGCCCGCCCTTTGCTCCGATCGCGGCCAGCTTCTCGTGGACGACGTGCGGATCGAGCCCGCCTCGTACCGCTGCCCCGCGTTCGCCACGGTGCTGAACGGCTCCTTCGACGGCGGCCACCACGGTTGGCTCCTGCAACCCAGCCCGTCCGGCACCGCTCGCATCGGTTTCGGAGAGGCAGGGGATCCCGGCGCCTCCGCCTTCCTCGACGCGAGCAGCCGCTGCTCCAACACCAGGCTCACCGGCAAGGTCTCGGTGCCCCTCGCCACGCGAGTCGCCCATCCGGCCCTCGAGGTCCACTACCTGGGCGGCAACGGCGCCCGCGCCGCCGTCAGCCTCGGCCGGTACGCCGCCGGTACCCTCGAGGGGACCGGAACCGAGCGCATCGCGCGGATCTGCCTCCCGCCGGGACGCGACGGCATCGTGGACGACCTCGTCTTCGTTCTCGACGGTGGCACGGGTGCCTGCGACGGCGTGGCGATCGGCGAAAACTGGGTCGCCATCCGCTCGCTCGCCGTGGTGGACGAGCCCGATTGCACCGTGAGCGACGGCCTGCTCGACGGTGGCCTCGAAGTGAGCGCCCCGGACCTCTCCGGCAGCCCGGGCTGGCGCTTCGCCGTGGCCCCCAGCGGCCACGCCGCTCGCATCCACGGCGCGGCCACGGCCCACAGCGGCAACGGCGCGCTCCGCTTCGCGGCGGGTGTCGGCTGCGGTGCCACCGAGGTGTCGACGACGGGCATCCTGCCAGCCGCCGAGGCTGGCGCCGGCCCCGCGGTGCGCTTCTGGTACCGGACGGAGGCCTTCGCTTCCTCGTCCTTCCAGATGGACGGTGTCGACTACGCCGCCAGCGAGACCTGGACCGAGGTCACGCACTGCCTCCGGCAGCGACCGGTCGCCGGCGAGGCCTACGAGCTCCGCTTCCGGCACTGGGCCGGGGGCACGTGCAGCGCCGCCAACTCCTCCGCCGTCTGGCTCGACGACGTCCGCCTCGTCAACGCCGCCGCCTGCGCGCCGGCACCGTAGGCGGGGATCGCCGCCTGCACGCCAGGCGAGCCGGCAGGCGCCCGCCTCCTGCGATCCGCCGCCGCCGTGTCGAAGCTTGGATCGAGCCGGCGCGCGCTGCGCGCGCTGCGCGAGCAGCCAGCTGCCCAGCGGGCGGCTGCGCCGGCACGGGAGGCGCGGGATGGGCAGGCACAAGCCGGAGATCGTGGTGGTGACGGGGGCGTCCGCCGGCGTGGGCCGCGCGGTGGTACGCCAATTCGCCAGGCGGGGGGCCTGGGTAGGTCTCGTCGCCCGCGGCATCGACGGCCTCGAGGGTGCGAAGCGCGACGTCGAGGCGCTGGGCGGCAAGGCGCTGGTCCTCCCCTGCGACGTCGCCGACGCCAGGGCGGTGGAGCAGGCTGCCGACGAGGTCGAGCGCGAATTCGGCCCCATCGACATCTGGGTGAACAACGCGATGACCTCGGTCTTCTCGCCCTTCATGGAGATGGAGCCCGGCGAGTTCGCCCGGGTGATCGAGGTCACCCTCCTCGGCTACGTGCACGGCACCCGCGCCGCCCTGCGGCACATGATCCCGCGCAACCGCGGCCACATCGTGCAGGTGAGCTCGGCTTTGGGCTTCCGCAGCATCCCGCTCCAGTCGGCCTACTGCACCGCCAAGCACGGCATCCTCGGCTTCACCGAGTCGGTCCGCACCGAGCTCCTCCACGACGGCGTCGACGTGACGCTGACCATGGTCCACCTCCCGGCGGTGGACACCCCGCAATTCGGCTGGGTGAAGACCCGGCTGCCGCGCCGGGCGCAGCCGGTGCCGCCGATCTTCGATCCGGACGTGATCGCCCGGGCGATCTACCGCGCTGCACACATGCGGCGGCGCGACGTCACCGTGGGCTTCTCCGCCCTCAAGGCGATCTTCGGCGACAAATTGGCGCCGCGCTTCGCCGATCACGTGGCGGCACGGACCGGCTGGGACGGGCAGATGACCGATCAGCCCGATCCGAAGGACCGCCCCTTCAACCTCTGGAAGCCCGTGCCCGGCGACCACGGCGCCCGCGGCTCCTTCGGCCAGCGCGCGAAGAAGCACAGCCCGCTGACCTGGCTCAACCTCAACCGCCACTGGCTCGTGGGCGGCCTGGCGCTCCTGGGCGCCGGCGGCCTCGCCGCCCGCAGGCTCTAGATCGGATGCCGACGGAGCAGCTGCGCGTTGGCGGCGACGATCACGGTGCTCGCCGACATGAGCACCGCGCCGACGGCGGGGTGGAGCACGATCCCCTGCCCCGCCAGCACGCCTGCGGCGAGCGGGATGGCGACGATGTTGTAGCCGGCGGCCCACCAGAGGTTCTGCACCATCTTCCGGTAGGTCGCCCGGCTCAAGGTGACGATGCGGGGCACGTCGCGCGGATCGCTGCGCACCAGCACCACGTCGCCTGCCTCCACCGCCACGTCGGTCCCGGCGCCGATGGCGATCCCCACGTCGGCGGTGAGGAGCGCGGGCGCGTCGTTCACGCCGTCGCCCACCATCGCCACGCGCTTGCCCTGCGCCTTCAGCTCCCGGATCTTCTCCACCTTCTGCTCGGGGAGGACCTCGGCGTAGACCCGGTCGATGCCGAGCTCTGCCGCCACCGCGTCGGCGACGGCCCTGGCGTCGCCGGTGAGCATCACCACTTCGATCCCCGCGTCGTGCAGGCTGCGCACCGCCTCCCGCGACTCCTCGCGGATCGCGTCGGCGATGGCGAGGACGGCGAGGGCCCGCCCCTCTTCGATGAGATGGATCGCCGCCTGGCCCCGCCGCGCCGCTTCGTCCGCCGCCTGCCGCAGCGACGGATCCTCGACGACGCCGAGCTTGCGCAAGAGCGCCGGTCCGCCCACGAAGAGGCGCCGACCCTCCACCGTCGCCTGCACGCCGTGGCCGGGGGTCGCAGCGAACGCGGTGGCAGCGGGCAGCGTGATGCCCCGCTCCTCCGCCGTCTGGACCACGCCGCGGGCGACGCTGTGCTCGGAGTCGCGCTCCACCGCAGCGGCGAGGCGCAGCGCCTCGTCTTCGCTGGTGCCGGCGACCGCGTGGATCGCGACCACGCGGAACTCGCCCCGCGTCAGCGTGCCGGTCTTGTCGAAGACCACGGCGTCGAGGAGCCGCGCCTCCTCGAGGCCGCGCCTGTCGCGGACGAGCAGGCCGCCCCGCGCCGCGAGCATCGTCGAGATCGCCACCACCAGCGGCACCGCGAGACCGAGGGCGTGGGGGCAGGCGATCACCAGCACCGTGACCAGTCGCTCCACGGCGAAGGCGCCGGTGGCGCCGAGGAGCAGCCAGACCACGAGCGTGAGGGCGCCGGACCCGATCGCGACGAGGGTGAGGAAGAAGGCGGCGCGATCCGCGAGGGCCTGCGCCCGGGAGCGGGAGGACTGGGCCTGCTCCACCAGGCGCATGATCCCGGAGAGGGCGGTCTTCTCGCCGGTACCGGTGACCTCGACCCGCAGCGAGCCGGCACCGTTCACCGTCCCCGCGATCACCCGGTCGCCGGCCTCCTTGTCCACGGGCTTCGACTCGCCGGTGATCATCGCCTCGTTCACGGAGCTGGTTCCCTCGCGCACCACGCCGTCTGCGGGCACGCTCGCCCCCGGCCGCACCAGCACCCGGTCGCCCTCGTGCAGCGCGTCGATCGCGACCTCCTCCTCCCTGCCGTCGACGAGGCGTGTGGCGGTCTGGGGGAGGAGCTTCGCCAGCTCGCGCACCGCGCCGCTCGCCTGGGAGATCGAGCGCATCTCGATCCAGTGGCCGAGGAGCATGATCGTCACCAGCGTGGCGAGCTCCCACCACAGCTCCATGCCGGGAAAGCCCAGGGTGACGGCGAGGCTGAAGCCGAAGGCCACCGTGATGGCGAGGGAGATGAGCGTCATCATCCCCGGCAGCCTGGCGCGCAACTCGCGGGCGGCCCCCTGAAGGAAGACCCAGCCGCCGTAGAAGAAGACGGCGGTGCCGAAGATGGCCGGGATCCAGCGGCTGCCCGGAAAGATCGGGGCGCGGTAGCCGAACCACCCCTGCAGCATCTCGGTCCAGATCAGCGTGGGGATGGTGAGCAGCAGCGATACCCAGAAGCGGCGGCGGAACATGGCGACGCTGTGGCCCGCGTGTTTGTCGGGGGCGTGGCCCTCGTGCCCTCCGTCCCCTCCCGGCACCTCCGGGTGCGTCGGGTAGCCGGGCTCCACCGCGTCGTGTGCCGTACCGTGGCCGTGCTCGGGGCCCATCACCAACCTCCCGCGCCGGCAACGAGCCGCCGCCTCTCGCGCCTCGGGTGGGGACGGGAGGGGGCGGCGTCCACCCCCGCGGGGTGGAACGAGGGCTCCCCGGATGGGCGGGGTTGCGAGTCCAGCGATCGGCCCCACTATCCGCCCGTCCCCGTGAGGAAGGAGAAAGGATGCGGACCCGCCTCCTCGCCCTGCTCTGCCTGCCCGCAGCTGCAGGCTGCGCCGGCACGCCGGAGCCGCGGCCCGCGGCGATCGATCCTGCCAATCCGGAGGCACCGGAAGCGCCGCCGGTGGAGCCGCTCGAGGCCTTCCGCAGCGGCCCCGCCACCCTCGACCAGCCGCTTCTGCCGGCGGCGCAGGAAGAGGCGCCCCCTGCAGGCCACGAGGGCCACGGCGCGCAGGAAGAGGCCCCGCCAGAAGGCCACGAGGGCCACGGCGCGCAGGAAGAGCCCCAGCCCGACGAACACCGGCACGAAACGCCATGAAGCGCCTCCTCCTCCTCCTCCTCGCCACCACCGGCTGCGCGACCTTCTCGCCCGAGCGCGGACACGATCAGGTGGAAGCCCTCGTGCAGGAGCGCACCGGCCTGCAGACGGGCTGGGGCGAGGGCGAGCCCGGCGCCGAGGACATCGCTGATCGCGTGGAGAAGCTCCTCGCCGAGGGGCTCACCAGGCAGCGCGCCATCGAGATCGCCCTCGTCAACAACCCCGAGATCCAGGCGACGTACGCGGGCCTCGGCGTCTCCCAGGCCGATCTCGTCGACGCAGGCCGCATCTCCAACCCCGTGATCGAGGGGAGCGTCGGCTTCCCGATCACGGAGAGCGAGAGCGATCGGATCGAATACGAGGCCTCGATCGTCCAGAACTTCCTCGACCTCTTCGTGCTGCCCCTGCGGCAGCGGGTGGCGAAGGAGCAGTTCATCGCCGACACGGTGCAGGTCGCCCACGAGACCCTCGGCCTCGCTGCCGAGGTGAGCCGCGCCTTCAGCCGCTACCAGGCCGCCGATCGCATGGTGGAGCTGCAGCGGCTGGTGATGCAGGCGGCCCTCGGCGCCGCCGCGGAGATGGAGGCCCGCTTCCGGGCGGGCAACGTCACCCAGCTCGATCTCGACATCGAACGCGCCGCCTACGAGCAGGCGCGCGCGGAGCTCGCCCGCGCCGAGCTCGAGCGGATCGAGGCCCGCGAGGAGCTGAACCGCCACCTCGGGCTCTGGGGGCAGCGGACGGCGTGGACGCTGGCAGAGCCGCTCCCCGAGATGCTCCCCGAGGAGCCGCTGCCGGAGAAGCTCGAGTCGCTCGCGATCCGGCAGCGCCTCGACGTCGACGCCGCCCGCAAGCAGTACCTCCTGCTCGAGAACGCGGTCGGCGTGGCGAAGTCGAGCCGCTACTTCGGCTTCATCGAGATCGGCGTGCACATCCACCAGGATCCCGACGGCCCGCGGCTCTTCGGGCCGACGCTGGCGCTCGAGCTCCCGATCTTCAACCAGCGGCAGGGCACCATCGCACGCCTCGAGAGCCAGCAGCGACAGGCGGCGCGCAGGCTCGACGCGCTCTCGGTCGGAGCCCGCGCCGCGGTCCGCACCTCGGCGGCGCGGCTGCAGGGCCTGCGGCAGATCGTCGATCACCAGCGCAAGCTGCTCCTGCCGCTGCGCGAGCGGATCGTCGAGGGAATGCAGCTCCAGTACAACGCGATGGCGATCGGCATGGCGGAGGTGATGGAGGCGCGGCGGGAGCAGATCGAGGCCTACCGCGCGTACGTCGAGACGGTGCGCGACTACTGGATCGAGCGCGCGGAGCTGGAGCGGCTGGTGGGCGGCAGCCTGCGCCCGCCGCCGCGGGACGGCCCCGCACCGCAGCGGCTCGAAGAGCTGCCCGCGGGCGAAAGACCCGACGCGGCGGGAGAGGAAGAGCACCACCAGCACGAGGCCACGCCATGAGCCGGACGCAGCCCCCCGCCCCCCTGCCACCCGACGAGACGCCGCAGGATCCCGAGCGGCGCCGCCTCCTCGGCACCGGCCTGGGTGTCGCAGGCGCCCTGCTCCTCGGGGCACGGGAGAGCGCCGCGCAGGCAGCCGAGCCGACGGAGAACGTGCCCGGCGCCCGGGCGCCGCGGCAGGGCTCCGCGGCCGCCACCGCCAGCGGCACCGCCAGCCAGCGCTGGATGCGCCCGGGCGTGCCGGGGCGCGACTACCTGCCGGTAGAGGTGCCCAACGGCAGCAAGCTGCCCTGGAAGATCGTCGGCGGCGTGAAGGTCTTCCACATGGTGGCAGAGCCCGTGGAGCACGAGTTCGCACCGGGCCTGCAGGCGACGTGCTGGGGCTACAACGGCAAGGTGCACGGGCCCACGATCGAAGTGGTCGAGGGCGATCGCGTGCGCATCTACGTGACCAACCGCCTGCCCGCGGCGACCACCGTGCACTGGCACGGGATCCTCCTCCCCAACGGCATGGACGGCGTGGGCGGCCTCAACCAGCGGGCGATCCCGCCTGGCGAGACCTTCAAATACGAATTCACCATCCGCCAGTGGGGCACCAACCTCTACCACTCCCACCACGACGAGATGACGCAGATCGGGATGGGGCTCACCGGCCTCTTCCTCTCGCATCCGCGTCGGCCCAGCGGCCCGCGCGTCGACCGCGACTTCGCCATCCTGCTGCACGAGTGGAGCGTGGAGATCGGCACGGCGCGGCCCAATCCGAACGAGATGACCGAGTTCAACGTCCTCACCATGAACGCACGGGCCTTCCCCGGCACCGAGCCGCTGGTGGTGCGCACGGGGCAGCGGGTGCGGATCCGCCTGGGAAATCTGAGCCCGCAGAACCACCACCCGATCCACCTGCACGGCTACCAATTCCGGATCACCCAGACCGACGGCGGGCCGATCCAGCCGTCCGCGCAGATACCGGAGACCACGGTGCTGGTGCCGGTCGGCAGCACGCGCACCATCGAGTTCGTCGCCGACGAGCCCGGCGACTGGGCGCTCCACTGCCACATGACCCACCACATGATGAACCAGATGGGCCACGACGCGCCGAACATGGTGGGCGTGGACACCCGCGGCCTCGCCCGCCTCGTGCAGCCCCTCCTCCCGGGCTACATGCCGATGGGCCAGGTGGGCATGGCCGGCATGGAGAAACACATGGAGCAGATGCCCGTGCCGCCCAACAGCATCCCGATGAAGGGGCTCCAGGGAAAATACGACTACATCACCATGGGCGGCATGTTCACGGTGCTCAAGGTCCGCGACGGCATCCGCACCTACGAGGATCCCGGCTGGTACGACGTGCCGGCGGGCACCCTCGCCGATCGCGCCGATCCGGCGGAGCTCGAGCGCGACGGCATCGATCCGGCTGCACCGCAGGCGCCCGCCGCGGGCTGACGGCGCACGATCAGCGCCGGAGCGGTCCGTGCCGGTGCCGGTGGTGCAGGTCGGAGAGGTGCGGGTGGTCGTGGGTGATGGGCACGTGGCGGTGCTCGTGGCTGTGCGGCTCGTTCACCGGGCCCTCGTGGTGGTGGCGGTGATGCTCGTCGTGCACGTGGAGGTGCTCGTGCACCAGCGCCTCGTGGGTATGCACGTGCGCATGCCGCGCCCGCAGCAGGGTCCACACGCCGAGGGCCATCGCCGCCCCGCCGGCCCAGTCGGCAGGTGCGAGCCGATCGCCGAGCAGAACCACCGATGCCAGCGCGCCGAGGAAGGGGGCGGTGGCGAAATAGGCGGCCTCCCGCGCAGCGCCGAGGATCCGCAGCGCACGCAGATCGAGCACGATGCTGAGGCCGTAGCCTGCCGACCCGAGCAGGAGGGCGACGAAGGTCGTCTCCGCCGGTGGCAGGCGCTGGCCGAGCGCCAGGGCGATCGCGAGCATGCAGCCGCCGGCGCCGAGGGTCTTCACCACCACCACCGCGACGGGATCCCTTAGCGAGAGCCGCTGGGTGAGGTTGTTGTCGGTGGCCCAGGCCAGGCAGGCGCCGGACAGCGCGGCGACTCCGATCCAGTCGCCGCGGAGCTCACCGGGCCGGATGGCGAGGAGGAGCGCGCCCCCCACGATCGCCGCTGCGCCCACGAGCTCCCGGCGCCCGAGGTGCTCCCGAAAGACGAGGAGCGCCATGACGATGGTGAAGGGGGCCTCGAGGTTGAGGAGGAGCGACGTGCCCAGCGCCGACAATCGCTCCAGCCCGGTGAGCATCAGCACGGGGCCCACGATCCCGCCGGTGAGCACGACGCCGAGCAGCAGGGGCACGTCCGAGCGCCGGAGGGCGGCCTCCTTCGAGCCATGCAACGCCAGGATGCGCCGGGCTCCACCGAAGACGAGCAGGCCGATGCCGCCGCCCAGGTAGAGCAGCGCCGCCAGCACCAGCGGGCCGGTCTCCTCGAGCAGGGGCTTGGAGAGCGGCGCGGTCAGGCCGAAGAGCGCCGCGGCGCCGAGCCCCATCGCTGCACCGGTCCAGGGTTTCTCGGAAGGACGCACGGGCACCTCACAGGGCGGGCAGCGGCTCGTTCGCGCCGGCAGCCGCAGCTTCGCCCTTCCTGCCGTGGAGGAGGAAGAGCGCCGGCACGACCACCATGTTGAGCGCCGTGGAGGAGAGCAGGCCGCCCAGGATCACCACGCCCATCGGCGCCTGGATCTCATTGCCCGGATCGCCTGCGGCGAGCACGAGGGGGACGAGCGCCAGGCCGGCGGAGAGTGCGGTCATCAGCACCGGCGCGAGCCGCTCCATCGACCCCTGGCGGATCGCCTCGCGCAGCCCCTTGCCCTCCTCGCGCACCAGGTATTCGTAGTGGCTCACCATGAGGATGCCGTTGCGGGTGGCGATGCCGAAGAGCGTGATGAAGCCGACCAGCGAGGCGATGCTCACCACGCCGGACGTGAGCGCTACCGCCAGCACGCCGCCGATCAGCGCGAGCGGCAGGTTGATCAGGGTGAGCAGCGCGTTGCGCACGGTGCCGAGTGCCACCACGAGGAGGAGGAAGATCCCGACGATGACCAGCACGGTGAGGATCCCGATGGTCCGGGCCGCCTCGGCGGCGCTCTCGAACTGGCCGCCGTATTCGATCCAGTAGCCCTCGGAGAGCTCGACCTCCGCGCCGATCCGCGCCCGCAGATCGTCGACCACCGCGCCGAGGTCCCTGCCCGCGACGTTGGCCTGCACCACCATCTTCCGCTGCGCACCCTCGCGGGTGATGGCGTTCGGCCCCTCCTCGCGCACGATGGTGGCGAGCTGCGCGAGGGGCACGCGTGGCCCTGCAGGCGTGTCGACGAGCGTGGCGCCGATCGCCCGTGCATCCTCCCGGGAGGCGTCGTCGAGGCGGAGCACCACGTCCACCGTGCGCTGCCCCTCGAGGATCGCTCCCACCGTCTGCCCGGTGAAGGCCACTTCGACCTGCTCCGCCAGCGCGCCGGTGGTGAGACCGTAGCGCGCGGCCGCTGCCCGATCCGCCCGGATGGCGAGCTGCGGGATGTCGCTCTGCTGCTCGATCGCCACGTCGACGGCGCCCGGCGTCTTCTCGGCGACCTGCCGCACCTGCTCGGCGAGCTGCCGCAGCCTGTCGAGGTCGTCGCCGAAGAGCTTGAGGGCGATGTTCGACCGGCTCCCCGAGAGCATGTGGTCGATGCGGTGGGAGAGCGGCTGGCCGATGGTGATCACCGCGCCCGGGATCTGCGCGAGCGCGCGCCGCATCGCAGCGAGGAGCTCCTCCCTGCTCCGCCCGCCCTCCATCGCGAGCCGGACGTCGATCTCCGAGGCGTTGACGTCCTGCGCGTGTTCGTCCAGCTCCGCTCTGCCGGTGCGCCTGGCGGTGGAGACCACCTCCGGGAAGGCGAGCAGCGCCTCCTCGATCCTGCGTCCGAGCCGATCGGAGGCCTCGAGCGAGGTCCCGGGGAGCGTCACCACGCTCAAGGTGAGCGATCCCTCGTTGAATTCCGGCAGGAAGGATCTACCGAGGAAGGGAACGACCACCAGCGTGGCGGCGAGGAGGAGCGCGGCGCCGCCGAGCACCGCCTTCGGCCGCTCGAGGGCGACGCCGAGCGCCGGCTCGTAGGTGCGTTTGAGCCACGCGATCGTCCGGCTCTCCTCGGAGCCCAGGGAGCGGGCCCGGGGCAGGAGCCAGGCGCAGAGCGCCGGCGTGAGCGTCATGGCCACCAGCAGCGAGGCGGCGATGGCCACGATGTAGGCGAGCCCCAGCGGCGCCAGCATCCGACCCTCGAGGCCGGAGAGGAAGAAGAGCGGAACGAAGACCAGCACGATGATCAGCGTGGCGAAGACGATCGAGGTCCGGACCTCCACCGAGGCGGCGTAGATCACCGCGAAGGGCGACCGCTGCCGTTCCGGCGGAAGGGCCCGGTTCTCCCGGAGCCTGCGGAAGACGTTCTCGACGTCGATGATCGCGTCGTCGACGAGCGAGCCGATGGCGATGGTGAGGCCGCCGATCGTCATCGTGTTGAGCGTCACGCCCAGCCCAGCGAGGACCAGCACCGCCACCACCAGCGAGATGGGGATGGCGAGGAGCGAGATCACCGTGGCCCGCAGGTTGGCCAGGAAGACGAGCAGGATCACCGCCACCAGGATGGCGCCGTCGCGCAGCGCCGCCTCGACGTTGCCGACGGCGGCCGAGATGAAGTCCGACTGCCGGAAGATCTTCCGATCGATGCGCAGCCCCGCCGGCAGGGTGGACTGGATCTCGTCCAGCGCCGTGTCGATCCGCTCGGTGAGCTCGAGGGTATTGGCGTCGGGCTGCTTGAGCACCGCGAGGATCACCGCGGGCCTGCCGCTGGCGGCGCCCTCGCCGCGCTTGATCTTCGGCCCGATGCGCACGTCGGCGAGCTGCCGGACCGTCACCGGCTGGCCGCCACGGACCGCGACCACCGTGTCGCCGAGGTCGTCGAGCCCGTCGGCGCGGCCCACCGCGCGCAACAGGTATTCCTGGCTGCCCTCGACGTAGAAGCCGCCGGAGGCGTTCTGGTTGGTGGTGCGGAGCGCCGCCGCCACCTCGTCCACGCCGACGTCGAGGGCCTGGAGCGCCTCCGGCCGGAGCAGCACCTGGTATTGCTTCACCCCGCCGCCGATGGGCACCACCTGCGAGACGCCGGGCACCGAGAGGAGCCGCTTGCGCACCAGCCAGTCCGCTGCGGTCCGGGCCTCGATCAGCTGCGCCTCGCGCCCCGTCTCGCCTGGTGCCAGCACGCCCTCCTCCCAGGCCATCGAGAGGAAGAGGATCTCGCCCATCACCGAGGAGATCGGCGCCATCGTCGGCGGATCCACATCGGGCGGCAGCTGCGCTCCCACCAGCTGCAGCTTCTCGTTCACGATCTGGCGGGCGAGGTAGATGTCGGTGCCCCAGTCGAACTCCACCCAGACGATCGAGATGCCGACCGCAGAGGTCGAGCGGACCCGGCGCACGCTGGTGGCGCCGTTCACCGCGGTCTCCACCGGGAAGGTGACGAGGCTCTCCACCTCCTCGGGCGCGAGGCCGTGGGCCTCGGTGAGCACGGTGACGGTGGGCGCGGTGAGATCGGGGAAGACGTCCACCGGCATCTGCTGCGTCACCCGGGCGCCGACGAGGAGCAGGAGCGCCGAGGCGGCGATGACGAGGAGCCGGTTGTCGATGGCCCAGCGGATGAGGCGGTTCATCGTGCGTCGGTCCTTAGTGCTGGTGGCCGTGCTCGGGGATGGCGCCCGAGGCGTTGGCGAGCTTGAGTTCGTAGGCGCCGCGGCTGACCACGCGCTCGCCCTCCCGCAAACCGGCGCGGACCTCGACCCAGCCTCCGTCGCGGGCGCCGAGCTCCACCTTCCGCTCGAAGAAGGACTCGCCGCCCTCCATCACGTAGACCGTGGGCCTGCCGCGGTCGTCGACCACCGCCGCAGCAGGGATGGCGAGGACTTCGCTGCCCTCGCCGGTGAGGAGCCGAACCTTCGCGAACATGCCCGGCTTGAGCATGCCCCCGGGGTTGGGGAGCTCGAAGATCACCGGCACGGTGCGGGTGGCGGGATCGACCACCGCGCCGACGGCGACCCGCGTGCCTTCCGTCTCGTCCACCACGAAGTCGCGGCCGATCCCGGCGACGGTGAAGGTCGCCCCCGGACTCTGCTGGACGCGGGGCGCGTCGCTCTCGAAGACCCGCGCCTCGAGCCAGAGCCGATCGGTGTCCACCACCGAGACCAGCAGCTGACCCGGCTCGACGATCGCGCCGGGCATCACGTCGGCGAAGGAGACCACGCCGTCGAGCGGCGCCCGCAGCTCGAAGGAAGCGCTCCCGCCTCCACGCCCGCCGCCGCCCTGTGCGCTCCGGTAGAGCGAGAGCTGCCGCTCCGCCGCCTGGAGCCGCGCCCGTGCGACGTTCTCCGCCACCCGGGCTGCGTCCAGCTGCTTCTCGGGGATCGCCTGCACCGCGAGGAGCTCCTCGGCACGGCGCACCTCCCGCTCGGCGAGCCCCAGCTCGGCCCGGGCCTGTGCCGCCGCCAGATCGAGGCCGGCGCGATCGCGGCCGCCGGTCTCGATGGGGACGATGGAGAAGAGCCGATCGCCCCGGCGCACCCGCATGCCGAGATGGGGCACCGATGCCGGCACCACCACCCGCCCCGCCACCGGCGCCGCGAGCTCCGCGGCCTTGCCGGCCACGGGCCGCAGCTCGCCGTTGGCGCGGATGCCGTCGCGCAGCAGCCGCTGCTCCACCGGCGCCGTGGCGAAGGTGGTCTTCCACTGCTGCTCCTTGAGGTAGGGCACCGTGCTTTCTCCCGTCGCCTCCGGGGGCGCAGCGGCGATGGCGGCGCCGGCGCTCGCGTGGACGGTCACGCTGCCGGCGGGGACGCTGCCCGTGACCTGCGGCCCTTGCAGCTCGAGGGTGAGGGTGGCGGCCCCCGGCTTGCCGGGCGTCACCACCGGCTTGAAGATCCCGTCGCGGAGCAGCTCCTCGGCGACGAAGCGCTCCTCCGAGCCGTCGGCGTAGCGCAGCGTCGCGATCACCCTTCCCTTCGTCACCGCGACGAAGCCCTCGGGGTTCCGGGCGTCGGTGAAGTGGGCGACGAGGGCCGACGGCTGCCCGACGACGAGGGCGGGATACTCCATGAAGAGCTCGAGGCCGTCGGCGTAGGTGGTGACGACCACGGCGGGCCGCTCGTCCTCCGCCTCGTGGCCGTGGCCGTGATCGTGTGCGTCCTCCTCGTGGGCGTGCCCGTGTCCCTCCTCGTGGGAGGACGAGCAGGCAGCGAGGAAACCGCAGGCGGCGAGAAGCAAGAGGTGGCGCATCACGGGGCTCCTGCAGCGGCGTCGAAGGCACCGGCGAGGAAGAGAAGATCCGTCTGGGCGATCCGGGCAGCGAGGGCGAGGTCGAGGAAGGCGAGCTCTGCCTCCCTGCGGGTGCGCTCTGCATCGACGAGGGTAACGATGTCCGCGCCACCGGCGCGGTAGGCGGCCGTCGCGCTCACCTGGAGTTCCCTCGCGGGATCGAGCATCCCGTCCCGCGCGCCCTGCACGCGCGCCGCCCGGCTCGCCGCGGTCTCGATCGCTGCGGCGAGGGCCGAGCGCGCAGCGTGGAGCAGCGCTGCACGCCGCGCCTCCGCCTGCCGGCGCCGCACCTCGGCGAGGGCGCGCGTTCCCTGCCGGCGCTCGAAGAAGGGAAGCGGAACTGAGAGACCGACCACGTAGCCGGTCTCCACCTCGGCGCTGCCCAGATCCTGCACCTTCGCCCCGCCGGTGATCGTGGGGTCGGGAATCCACGAGCGTCCCGCAGCTGCAGCCAGCGCCTCGGCGGCTTCCGCCTCGAGGCGCAGCGCCCGCAGGTCGGCGCGCCGCGCCTCCAGCGCCGCGAGCAGCTCGTCCCGATCCGCGGGCACGGCCTCGGGCGCCAGCGTGGCGTCGAGCACGGGGAGCTTCCGGCCCGGCGGCAGCAGGCGCTCGGCCTCCGACGTCGCTGCTGCCAGCCGGACCCGGGCCTCACCGAGCGCGTTCTCCACCGTGGCGCGCTCGACGCCCATGCGCAGGCTGTCGTAGCCGGCGGCGTCGCCAGCAGCGGCGCGGGCCGCCAGCATCCGCTCCAGCTCGCGAACCTCCTGCAGCGACCGCTCGAAGACCGCCACCCGCTGCCGCGCCTCGACGACGCGGAAGTACGCGACGGTTGCGCGCCGCCGCAGCGCGGCCCTGGCGCGCTCGTAGCGGGCCTGCGCCGCCTGCACCTCGCCGTCGGCTGCGTCGCGCTCGAGTCCGAGGCGTCCGGAGAGGACGAGGGGGATCGAGGCGATGAAGAAGTCCTCGCTCTCGTCGGTGCCGTCACCGAACGACTCGCGCGTCCACTCGATCGACGGGTTGGGCCAGCGGCCCGCGCCCGCTCGCTCGGCAGCGGCGGCCTCGATCTCCAGCGCGGCGATCCGGGCGTCGAGGCCCTGCTCGAGCACCTGCCGGACGAAGTCGTCCGCTGCCAGCGTCCGTTGCTGGGCGAGGGCGGGTGTCGCCGCCAGCAGGAGCACGAAGCAGCTACTACGAACGGTCGTAGCAAAGAGCGAGAGCATACGGGTACCGCGCTGCATGGGCGTACTCAGGAGAGGTGGGCGAAGAGCGTCTCCACCGCGTGGTGGATCGCGTCGTCGAAAGCCAGCGCCACCGCGGCGCCGGCGAGGAGCACGGAGCAACCGAGCGCGAGGGAGAGCGGCGTGCGCGTGCGGGGCGGCACGTCGAGGAGCGCGCGGACGCGGCGCTCGAGGGCCGAGCCGCCGAAGGCGAGGGCGAGGTGCTGCACGTCGCGCTGCAGCTTCGCCACCTGCACGAGCGCGCTGGCGACCAGGGCTCCATCCCCCACCTCTGCCGCCGCGTGGAGATCGCAGGCCTCCTCCGCCGCGTCGCGGTGGGCACGGGCGAGGGTGCGGGCGACGAAGGGGAGCGCGAAGAGCCCCGCTCCGGCGAGCAGCAGGCGGCTGAGCGGATCCCGACGGCGCAGATGCGCCCGCTCGTGCGCCAGCGCGCCCTCGAGAGCGCCGGGATCGAGGCGGCCAGCGAGGGAGGCGGAGAGGAAGATGCGCCGGCGGAGGATGCCGGCTGCATGGCAGAGCCCCGGCGCCCCGGGGAGGAGGAGCAGGGTCGAGCCGTGTGCGTCCGTCCTCGCCTCGCCGAGTCCCTCGAGCAGGCGCAGGCGCCGCGTCGCCGCCCGTTCGCCGGCGAGGAAGGTGCCGAGGCGCCAGGCGAACGCAGCGAGGGCCGCGGCACCGGCAACGGCGAGTCCCGGTCGTAGACCGGCGAAGTGGATCAGGCAGAGGTGGAGGTGGTGGGCGTGGTCGACGCAGTGGTCCGGCCCGCCGAAGAGCGCCCGGAGCGGCGGCGCGATCGCCGCGAGGAGGACGGCGAGGGTCGCGGTGGCGGGAAGCGTGCCGAGGAGGAAGGCGAGATCCGCGCGGACGAAGGGCGAGCGCACCCGGGCTCCGAGCGACCACCACGCCAGGCCCGCTGCGAGCGACACGAGCGTGCCGGTCAGCGCGGCGAGCGCCGCGAGCTCGAGGAGGAAGGCGAGCGCCGCCGTCATCGCCCGGCCCTCCGCCTGCGCTCGATCAGCTCGGTGAGCTTGTCGAGGAGCGCCTCGTCTTCCCGCGCGGCGGCGTCGACGAAGGCGGCGAGCGCCGTCTCGCCGTGGGAGGCGAGGATCTCGAGCGCGGTCTGGTCGGCGAGCGCCCGCTCGTACGCGGCGCGGCTCATCACCGGCGTGTAGCGCCAGGCCAGCCCGTCCTTCTCCCGGGCGAGCAGGCCCTTGTGGTGGAGGCGGTCGAGGGTGGTCATGATCGTGGTGTAGGCCCGCGCATCGTCGCCCTGGAGGCGATCACACACGGTGCGTGCGGTGGCGGGGAAGAGCCGCCACACGATCTCCATCACCCGGGCTTCGAGGGAGCCGAGCGGCTCGAGGCGCCTGCGTTCGTGCACCGGGCAGTCGTAGCACGGGCACCTACTACCGTCAATCGTAGGAGACCATCAACTTGCTGGTGAGGAGGCGGCATGAGCAGCGAGCAGGAGCACGGCGGCATGGCGCGCCGCGGCGTCACCCGCCCGATGCACGGGGGCGGCGGTCACGAGATGACGAAGGAGGATCGCTGCGATCAGCTGCGCCAGCACCACGCGCGCACCCAGTGGGTCTACTGGTCGATCATCCTCGCCGGCGTCTGGACCCTCTTCGCGCCGGTGACCCTCGGCTACGGCGCCGAGATCGCCGAGCCGAGCGGCGGCAGGAGCATCTGGCTCTCCGACGCAGCCCGGATCACCGCCATGCAGGTGAGCGACGTGGCGAGCGGCCTGCTGCTCATCTTCTTCGGCTGGCGATCGCTGCAGCCGGACCGGCCCTACAGCCTCTGGGCCGCCTGCTTCGTCGGCGTCTGGCTCACCTTCGCGCCGCTGGTCTTCTGGGCGCCGAGCGCTGCCGCCTACCTCAACGCCACCGTCGTCGGCGCCGCGGTGATCGCGCTCACCATCCTCGTCCCCGGCATGCCGAACATGCCGATGTACATGAAGATGGGCCCCAACCAGCCGCCGGGCTGGACCTACAACCCGTCGAGCTGGCCGCAGCGCGCGATCCTGATCGCGCTCGCCTTCGTCGGCTGGCTCGTCTCCCGCTACCTCGCCGCCTACCAGCTCGGCTACATCGAGACCGTCTGGGATCCCTTCTTCGGCGACGGGACCCGGCAGGTCCTCGACTCGAAGATGTCCCACTCGCTGCCCGTCTCCGACGCGGGCCTGGGCGCCCTCGCCTTCACCTTCGAGTTCCTGATGGGCTGGATGGGCAGCCAGGCGAGGTGGCGGACGATGCCGTGGATGGTGGGCTTCTTCGGGATCCTCGTCATCCCCCTGGGCCTCGTCCACATCTTCCTCGTGATCTCGCAGCCGGTGGTGGTGGGGAGCTGGTGCACCTTCTGCCTCCTCGCCGCGGCGCTGATGCTGCCGATGATCGGCCTCTCCGCCGACGAGGTGGTGGCGATGCTCCAGCACCTGCGCGGCGCGAAGCGGCGCGGCGAGTCCCGGTGGAGGGTCTTCTGGCTCGGCGGCGCGCCGGAAGGATCGCAGCCCGACGAGCGGACGCCCGAGGTGCCCGAGCTGCCGCGCAAGCCGGGGCTCCTCGCCCGCGCCTCGGTCTGGGGCATGACCCTGCCCTGGACGCTGGTGCTCTCGGTGGCCATCGGCATCTTCCTGATGGCGGTGCCCGGCACCTTCGACGTGGGCAAGCCCGCTGCGAGCGTCTTCCACCTCGGCGGCGCGCTGGTGGTCACCACCGCGGTAATCGCGATGGCCGAGGTGGTGCGGCCGCTGCGCTTCCTCGACGCGCTGCTGGGCCTGGTCATCGCCATCGGTCCGCTGATCCTCGACGGTGCCGGCGGCACGGCGCGGCTCATCGGCATCGTCGCCGGCCTCGCGCTCGTCGTGCTCGCCGTGCCACGGGGCCAGGTCCGCGACCGCTACGCGAGCTGGGACAAGGTGATCGTGTAAGGTAGGGATTCTCGACCAGGGAGTCCCCGATGTACCGCAAGCTCCTGCCCCTCGCCCTCATCGCTGCAGGCTGTTCCGCCGCGGAACACGAGCCCGAGGCACCACCGCTCTCCCGCGAGATCTTCGCGCCGCTCGGATCGCCGCTGCCCTTCGCCACCCCCGCGCAGCGCGCCGATTTCGAGCGGGGGCGCGAGCTCGCGGAACGAATCTTCACGGAGGCTGACGGCCTCGGCCCGCGCTTCAACACCGTCACGTGCGCGGGCTGCCACGAGAAGCCCGTGGTGGGCGGGACCTCGGGGCGCTTCCGCAACATCTACCTCACCGGCAGCACCACCCCCGACGGCCGCTTCCTGCCCAGCCCCGGCGGCGGCGTCGCCCACGGTTACGGCCTCGGCGAGGCCGGCGTGCGTCCGCGCATCCCTGCCGAGATGGACGTGAGCGGCCAGCGCAACGCCCTGCCCTTCTTCGGCGCGGGGCTCATCGCCGAGATCCCGGACGCGGCGCTGCTGGCACTCGAGGATCCCGACGACGCGGACGGCGACGGGATCAGCGGCCGCGTCAACCGCGAGCGGGGCCAGGTGGCCCGCTTCGGCAGGAAGGCGCAGACCACCTTCCTCGAGGGCTTCGTCCGCGGCCCGCTCAACAACCACATCGGGATCACCACCAACCGCCTCACCGACGCGGAGCGGCGCCGGCTCCCCTTCCCGCCGCCCGTTCGCAACGCAGCGACTGCTGCGGGTCTGCAGTCCGTACAGCAGGGCCAGGTGGCGCCGAAGGACAACCCGATCGTCGACGCGGACCTCGTGCCCGATCCGGAGCTCGGCGCCGAGGATCTCTTTGCCCTGGTGAGCTTCACCATGCTGCTGGCGCCGCCGCCCCCCGACGCGCCGACCCCGCAGACGAGCGAAGGGGCAGCGCACTTCGAGGCGATCGGCTGCGCCGCCTGCCACGTGCCTTCCCTCGAGGGGCCGCGCGGTCCGATCCCGCTCTACTCCGATCTCCTGCTCCACGACATGGGCCCGGAGATGTCCGACGGTATCGAGATGTGGGACGCGACCCCATCGGAGTTCCGCACCCAGCCGCTGTGGGGCGTCGCCGCTGCGGCGCCCTACCTCCACGACGGCCGCGCCGACACGCTGGAGGAAGCGATCGCCTGGCACGGGGGCGAGGCCGCCGCTTCCCGGCAGCGCTACGACGCGCTGCAGCCGGCGGAGCGGGCGGCGATCCTCGCCTTCCTCGGATCGCTCGGCGGCGCAGCGGAGCGAACGGAGGGGATGTTGCCGCAGCAGGCCCCCATTCCCGAGGTGGGGGCGCCCGGCGGGCCGCTGCGCCCCCTCGACGACGCGGAGCGGGACCTCTGGCTCGAAGGCCGGCAGCTCTTCGACAGGGACGCGGCGCTGGCGGAAGGGCTCGGCTCGCCCCACTTCAACGGCGACAGCTGCCGCTCCTGCCACGATCGTCCGGTGATCGGCGGCGGCGGCAAGCTCGACGTCACCGTCGTCCGTGCCGGCAAATGGGTGAGCGACACCTTCTTCGCGCCCTTCCCCGGCAGCACGATCCTGCCCCGGGTCTCGCCGCCCTGGTTGCCGCGGGTGGAGGCGAACTACACCGACGTCGAGCGGCGCAAGTCGCCCTCGTCGCTGGGGCTCGGGCTGGTCGAGGGGATCGCGGAGGCAGCGATCCTGGCGAACGCCGACCCCGACGACGCGGACGGCGACGGCATCCGCGGCAGGGCCTCGCGCCTGGCGGACGGGCGACTCGGCCGCTTCGGCTGGAAGGCCGACGTGCCGTCGCTGGCGGAGTTCGTGCGCGACGCCTTCAGCAACGAGCTCGGCTTCTCGCTGGCGGCAGCAGAGGGGCTCACCTTCGGCAGCGCCACCGACGAGGACGGCGTCGCCGATCCCGAGATCGCCACAGGTCCCCAGGAGGCGATGACCTTCTTCCTGCGGCAGCTCGCCCCGCTGGCGCCGACGGCCTCGGAGCCGGAGGGCGCCTCGATCTTCGCCGCGATCGGCTGCGACGGCTGCCACGTTCCCGAGCTCGACGGCGTGCCGCTCTACAGCGACCTGCTCCTCCACGACGTGGCGCCAGCCGAATACCGCGGGATCCCCACCGCCACCACCGGCGGCCGCGAGTTCCGCACGCCGCCGCTGTGGGGCGTGTCGCGCACCGGCCCGTGGATGCACGACGCCGGCGCGCCGACCCTCGAGGAAGCGATCTACCGGCACAGCGGCACGGCGCTCGCGTCCCGTCGCGCCTTCTCCGATCTACAGCCCGCCGAGCAGGCGGCGCTGCTCCGCTTCCTCGAGGCGCTCTGAAAGCGGGCGCCGTCTACCGGCTCCCGCCGGCAGGCGGCGCGTCCCGGTCCTCTCCCGCCGGTGCAGCGAATGCAGCGGGACGCCTCCGGTTCAGACACGCCGCAACTCGTCGCGCATCTCCCGGTACTGTTCGCGATCGATCTCGCCCCGAGCGTAGCGCTGCTCGAGGATCTCCACGGCGCTCTCCCGCCGCTCGCGCGGCGGGGCGCTCGGTGGCTGCGGCGGACGATTCGCGAGGCGGATCGCCGCCCAGACAACGACCGCTACGACCGCCAGCCCGAGGAGCCACCAGAAGACCATCCAGCCCCCGCCCATGTGATCGCCCCACATGTGATCCCCCCAATGCTGCCAGCCGCCCTGCATGGTGCACCTCGCGATCCTGGAGGATGTGCACCAACGCGCGGGTCGTGAACCTGGCGAAAGGGGGCGCAAAGGCTGCGCGCGGGCTGGACCGGCGCGCAGCCGCTGCATGCAGGCCTACCGATGCATCCCGCGCCCACCGCAATGCATGCCGCCCATACGCTCGTGCATCGGGCCAAGATGCGCTTGCAGCGTCTCATGGTAGCCGTCGCACAGCGCGCGCACCTCTTCGAGATCGGCAGTGCCCTCCACCGCGGCGTGGTGGCGCTCCACCTCGGCTCGTGTCTCGGTCATCCCCATTCCGGCCCCGGCCATGTGGTGACCGGCGCCGTCCTCGCAGCCTCGGAGCCCCGCCTCGAGCTCGTCGACCGCATCGAGCATCCGCCCGTGGTGGCGCTCGTGCTCTGCCGTCATCGCGTCGCGATCGGCAGCGCCTGCAACCGCCTCGTGATGGCGGGCCGCCTCCTCCTCCATGGACGCGAGCGCAGAGAGCGCAGCCTCGTTCGAAGCGTCCTCGTCCGTGCCGCATCCGGCGCCGAGCACCAGAAGCGCGGCGAGCCATGCCTTGCCGTTCATCGTGCACCTCCCGGCTCATCGAGCATGCATCACCAGCGCCACGGCCCTTGCCGGGCAGCTGGCCGGTTCGCGCACCACGATGGAACGGAGCGATAAAGGCAGGCGCGTTTCGATGACAGCGCCCCTCCCCTCCGCGAGAATGCAGGCAGCACCTGCGGCGCGGGTCTGCGTCGCCAGCAGGTCGAGCCACCTCCCCAGGAGAGAGTCCATGCGATCCATCAGCCTCATGTCCCTTGCGCTCGCCGCGCTGCTCGCAGGCTGCGGCGGCGACGACGGAAACACGAACGACGAGCCGCCCCTGCCCGATACGAGCGGTGCGCCCGCGGGCTGGGCCGACGAGGTCCCGCTCGCCATCCTGGAGGACATCGATCCCGCAGCCGACTTTGTCGAAGTGGCGCTCGAGGCGAAGGTCGCGACCGTGGAGTACCGGCCGGGTGTCGCCACCGAGGTCTGGACCTACAACGGGACGGTGCCCGGCCCGATGCTCCGCGCGAAGGTCGGCGACACCGTGGTGGTCCACTTCACCAACCATCTCCCCGAGGCGACGACCATCCACTGGCACGGCCTGCGGGTCCCCGCGGAGATGGACGGCGCCGGGCACATGACCACGGCGATCGAGCCGGGCGCGAGCTTCGACTACCGCTTCGTGGTGCCGGACGCCGGCCTCTTCTGGTTCCACCCCCACGTTCGCTCGGACGTGCAGGTGGAGAAGGGGCTCTACGGCACGGTGCTGGTGGAGGATCCGGCGCAGCCGGACCTCGGCGACACGGTAACCCTCGTCTTGGACGACGTGGCGCTCCGTGCAGACGGCAGCCTCGCGCCCCCGGGCTCGGGTGGCCACATGGAGGAGATGATCGGGCGGCAGGGCAACACGCTCCTCGTCAACGGCAGGATCGCCCCGACGCTCCTCGCCCGTGCCGGCCGCCCCCAGCATTGGCGCCTCGTCAACACGGCCAACGCCCGCTACTTCCACCTCGAGATCCCCGGCCACCGGATCGTCCGGGTCGGCGGCGACGCAGGCCTCGTTCCCGCACCGGTGGAGAGCGACTCGCTCCTCCTCGTCCCCGGCGAGCGCGCCGAGATCGTTGTCACGCCGGTGGGCGAGCCGGGGGATCGCATCGTCGTCCGCAACCTGCCCTACGAGCGCGGCCACGGCACCGGACTGGAGGATCCGGCCGAGCTCTTCGCGGTGGAGATCGCGGACCTGCCGGCGGAGCAGACGCCGCAGCTCCCGTCGATCCTCGGCACGGTGGAGCCGATCGTCGTGGACGGCAGCGAGCCGGTGCAGACGGTGGCGCTCAGTGAGGTGATGAACCACACCCAGATGATCTTCCGGATCAACGGACAGGCGTGGCCCGACGTCGAGCCGCTCACCGCCACGGTGGGAGAGACGCAGGTCTGGGAGGTGACCAACGAGACCAACATGGATCACCCCTTCCACCTGCATGGCTTCTTCTTCCAGGTGCAGGAGGTGAACGGCGCCGCTCCCGCGCTGCGGGAGTGGAAGGACTCGGTCAACGTGCCGGCGGAGGGGACCCTGCGCTTTGCCGTGCGCTACGACGACCGCCCGGGCGGCTGGATGTTCCACTGCCACATCCTCGAGCACGCGGAGCTGGGGATGATGGGCGAGCTGCAGCTGGTGCGCTGAACCCAGGACGTCGAAGGGGCGGCCCCGCGCTGCGGTGGCCGCCCCTTCGCTCTTCAGCGCTGCGCTGCTCTCACTCGACGACGAGCACGCCGGCGATCATCTGCCCCATGCCGCAGCCGTACTTCACCTCGCCCGACTTCGTCGGGGTGAAGGTCACCTCCACCGGCTGGTTCAGCGGCAGCTCCTTCTCGATGTCGTAGGCCGGGATCATGATCTCCTTCGCGCAGGTCTTGTCGGTCTTGCGCGTGATCACCAGCGTCACCGGCTCGCCCTTCTTCACCTTCACCGGCGTCGGGCCGAAGCCCTCCTCGGTGACGCTGAGCTCGACCCGGTTGCCCTGCGCCGCCTGTGCAACCGTCGTCGCAGCCGCGGGCTTGGCGTGTTTCCCGCAGGCGAGGGCCTCCGCGGCGGGGAGCACCACCGCAGCGGCGAAGAGGGCAGCAACCATCGTCTTTGCGATCATCTCGTCTCTCCTTTTCACGCAGCTTCCTGCAGGGCGGCCTGCTCGGCCTGCCGTTTCTCGTGCTTCAATTCCCAGAGCCGCCAGTAGGTGTAGACCACCGGGATGATCTCCAGGGTGAGGAAGATCGAGGTCACCAGCCCCCCGACCATCGGCGCGGCGATCCGCTTCATCACGTCCGCGCCTGCGCCGTCGCTCCACAGGAGCGGCACCAGGCCGATCGAGGTGGTGGCCACCGTCATCAGCTTGGGCCGCACCCGCATCACCGTGCCCTCCATGTGGGCCCAGATGATGTCGTTGAGATCCCGGATCTTCCCCGCCGCCTTGCGCTTCTCGTAGGCGCGGTCGAGGTAGACGATCATCACGATGCCCGTCTCCGCTGCGAGACCCACCAGCGCGATCATCCCCACATAGACGGCGGTGGAGAGGCGGTAGTCGAGGAGCCAGAGCAGCCAGATGCTGCCCACCATGGCGAAGGGCACCGAGAGCAGCACGATCATCGTCTCGATGATGTTCCGGAAGTGCAGGTAGAGCAGCACCACGATGAGCAGGAGCGTGAGGGGCAGGATGATCTGCATCTTCTCCGCCATCCGCTCCAGCAGCTCGTACTGGCCGGTCCACTTGAGGAAGGTGCCCGCGGGCAGCTCCAGCGTCCCGTCCACCTGCGCCTGTGCCACCGCCTCCTTCGCCCGGTTCACGAAGCCGCCGATGTCGGTCTTCGCGGTGTCGATGTCGACGAAGACGTAGCCCGCGAGCATTCCATTCTCGTCGCGGATCATCGGCGGGCCGTTGACCACCTTCACCTCGGCGAGCTGGCCCAGCGGCACGTGCACGAGCCCCGCGTCGGTGACGCCCTGGATCTCGGTGCTCGTCGGCGCGGGCAGGCTGCCGACCGAACCCACGTCGAGCATCTGGGGCACGCCGAGGGACGGGCCGTGGAGCTTGCCGGGGGCGCCGACGCCCAGCGGCGCAGCGGCGTTCATCGGCGCCGCCCCGCCGCCGGACGATCCGCCGCCCATGCCGCCGCCCATCTCCGCGGAGGCATAGGCCCTGTCGCTGGCGAGCAGGGGGAAGAGGCTCCCCTGCATGCCCATCCCGCCACCGGCGCCGCCCGCCTTCACCGGCACCAGCACCTCGCGGAGCCGCTCCGGATCGTCGCGCAGATCCCGCGGGTAGCGCACGTTCACGCTGAAGCGGGCCCGCCCCTCCACCGTGGTGGTGATCGACTCGCCGCCGATCGCCATCTCCACCACGTCGTGGATGTCGTCCACCGCGAGGCCGTAGCGCGCCAGCGCGTCTCGGTCGGGGACGATGTCGATGTAGTAGCCGCCCAGGCTCCGCTCGTAGAAGGCGCTCCTCGTCCCCGGCACCTGGGCCAGCACCTGCTCGAGGGAGGTGCCCACCCGCTCGATCTCCGCCAGGTCGTGGCCGAAGACCTTCACGCCGATGGGCGTGCGCACGCCGGTGGTGAGCATGTCGATGCGGGTCTTGATCGGCATGGTGAGGGCGTTGGTCCACCCGGGCAGCCCCAACGCGTCGTTCATCGCCGTGACCAGCTCCTGGGTGGTCCGCTGCCGCTCGTCCGGCCAGACCAGGTCGAAGGCAGGCGCGAGGAAGGAAGGCGCCCACGAGCTCCACCAGCGCTCCACCGGGACCGCAGGCCACGCTTCGGGAGGCTTGAGCTTCACCACCGTCTCGACCATCGAGAGCGGCGCCGGATCGGTGGCGGTCTCCGCCCTGCCCGCCTTGCCGAAGACCCGCTCCACCTCGGGGAAGCCCATGAGGATCCGGTCCTGCTGCTGCAGCGCCACCTTGGCCTCCTCGATGGAGACGCCGTTGAAGGTGGTGGGCATGTAGAGCACGTCGCCCTCGTCGAGCGACGGCATGAACTCCGAGCCCAGCCGCGGCACCAGGGGAATGGTGGCGATCACCGCCGCCACGCCGATGGCGATGGTGGTCTTGGGGTTGCGCAGCGCCACGAAGACGAAGGGCTTGTAGATCCCGATGAGGAAGCGGCTCACCGGGTGGTCCTGCTCCTTGTGGATGCGGCCGCGAATGAGCAGCACCATCAGCGCCGGCGCCAGCGTCACCGCGAGGACCGCGGAGAAGAACATGGCGAAGGTCTTGGTGAAGGCCAGCGGCTTGAAGAGCCGCCCCGGCTGCCCCTCCAGCGCGAAGACCGGGAGGAAGGAGACGGTCACCACCAGCAGCGAGAAGAAGATCGCGGGGCCGACCTCCTTCGCCGCCTCGATGATCACCCGGGTGCGCTCCTCCCTCGTGCGGGGCCGAGCCTTCTCCAGCTTCTTGTGGGCGTTCTCCACCAGCACGATGGTGGCGTCGACCATGGCGCCGATGGCGATGGCGATGCCGCCGAGGCTCATGATGTTGGAGGTGATCCCCATCAGCTTCATCGGGATGAAGGCGATGGCCACCGAGATCGGCAGCACGATGATCGGCACCAGCGCGCTGCGGAAGTGGAGCAGGAAGGCGAAGAGCACCAGCCCCACCACGATCCCCTCTTCGAGGAGCGTGTGCTTGAGCGTGTCGACGGCCCGGCCGATGAGATCGGAGCGGTCGTAGGTGACCACGTACTCCACGCCCTTCGGGAAGGAGGGCTTCAGCTCCTCGAGCCGCGTCTTCACCCGCTCGATCACCTGGAGGGCGTTCTCGCCGTGGCGCATCACCACGATGGCGCCCACCGCCTCGCCCTCGCCGTCGAGCTCCGCCACGCCGCGGCGGATGTCGCCGCCGAAGGCCACGGAGGCCACGTCGCGGACCAGCACCGGCGTGCCGCCGGGGGTGGCCTTCACCGTCACCTTCTCGATGTCGGCGAGGTTCTCCACGTAGCCACGGCCGCGGACGAAATATTCGCGCCCGCTCATCTCGAGCACGCGCCCGCCCACGTCGCGGTTGGAGCGGCGGATCGCCTGCGCCACGTCGGAGAGGGTGATCCCGTAGGCCCGCAGCCGGTTGGGATCGACGGTGACCTGGTATTGCTTCTCGTAGCCGCCCACCGAGGCCACCTCGGCGACGCCGGGGACCGCGGTGAGGGCGTATTTGAGCGTATAGTCCTGGAAGGTGCGCAGATCGGCGAGGTCGGTGCTGCCGGTGCGGTCCACCAGCGCGTATTGGAAGACCCAGCCCACCCCGGTGGCGTCGGGGCCCAGCTGCGGCTCCACCCCCTCGGGCAGCTGCCCCCGCAGGCTCGAGAGGTATTCGAGCACGCGGCTCCGCGCCCAGTAGATGTCGGTCCCCTCGTCGAAGAGCACGTAGACGAAGCTCATCCCGAACATCGAGTAGCCGCGTACGTCGGTGACGTGGGGCGCGGAGAGCAGCGTCGAGGTGATCGGATAGGTGACCTGGTCCTCGATGAGCGAGGGGCTCCGGCCCATCCACTCCGTGTAGACGATCACCTGGGGATCGGAGAGATCGGGGATCGCGTCGAGGGGCGCGGTCTTGATCGCGAACCAGCTTCCCGCCAGGGCGAAGAGCGTGCCCAGCGCCACCAGGAATTTGTTGCGCGCGGAGAATTCGATCAGGCGCTCGATCATGGCTTCAGTGCCCTCCGTGACCGGCGCCGGCCTCGGAGCCGCCCGCCATGCCGGAGAGCGCCGCCCGCAGGCGGCTCTCCGAGTCGATGAAGAAGCCCGCGCTGGTCACCACCTCCTCGCCGGCTTCGAGGCCGTGGACGAGGAGGTGATCGCCGGAGCGGCCGCGGATGTGGACCTCCCGGGGTTCGAAGCGCCCGCCGCCCCTCGCCACCAGGGTGTAGACGTGATCGCCGCTCTCGATCACCGCGTCCCGCGGCACCACCAGCCCGTCGCGGCCTGCGGCGTCGACGCGCACGTCGCCGAACATGCCGGGCCGCAGGTCGATCTCCGCGTTCGCGATCTCGAGGCGCACCTTCATCGTGCGCGTCGCCGGATCGACGGTGGGGTAGACGAAGGTGACCTTGCCGACGAAGCGATCCCCCGGCAGCGCCGACGAGGCGAAGGAGGCGGAGGAGCCGACCTTCACCCTGGCGAGATCCTGCTCGTAGACGTCGGCGAGGACCCAGACCTTCGACAGGTCCGCCACCTCGAAGAGGATGGTGCCCGGGGAGACGTAGCTGCCGGCCACCGCGCCCTTGTGGAGGACGTGGCCGTTGGCGGGCGCCCGCAGGGTGAGGGAGCGCTGCGGCTTGCCCGCCTTGCGGATCGCCTGCAGATCGGCGGCGGCGATGCCGAGGAGCTCGAGGCGCTGCTGCGCCGGCCGCACCAGATCCCCGCCCCACTGCAGCGCGTTCAGGTACTCGACCTGCGCCTGGTAGAGCTCGGGGCTGTAGATCTTCGCCAGCGGCTGCCCCTTCTTCACCCGGGCGCCGGTCTCCTCCACGAGGAGCTCCTCGATCCAGCCGGCGTAGCGGGTCTGCACCACGTTGCGCTTGCGCTCGTCGGCAGCCACCACGCCCACGGTGCGCACCTGCCCCTCGAGGCTGCCGCGCTCCACCTTCGCGGTGCGCACGCCGATCCGGGCGAGCCGCTCGGCGGGGATGGTCACCGGCACCAGGCCGGGCACGCCCTTCTTCTCCACCGGCGCCTCGCCGGCGGCCGCCACCGCTGGGACCACCTCGCCCTTCCCGCTGCCTGCGGTGGGCTCCGCGCCTTCCTGGCGCTCGAGGTACATCCCGCACTTCGGGCACTTCCCCGGGCCCTCCTTCACGATCTCCGGGTGCATCGGGCAGCTGTAGATCGCGGGCCCGCCGGCTGCCTTCGCCGGCGCCTCCTCCGGCACCTGCACCAGCTTCATCCCGCACTCGTCGCAGCGGCCGGGCTCGTCGGAGACGACGCCGTCCTCGGGCATGGGGCAGACCCACTGGCCGGGTTTGGCGCCGAGCTTCTCCGCCACCGCGCGGATGGCGTCGTCGCCCTCGTGATCGTGGCCCGCGTGGGCGTCTGCAGCGCCGTGGTCGCCGACCGGCACCAGATCCATGCCGCAGATCGGGCACTCGCCGGGCCCGTCGGAGACGACGGTGGGATGCATCGGGCAGTGGTACTGCTCGGAGGCGTGGGCCTCGCTGCCGACGAGGCCACTGGCCATCGCCAGGGTGTAGCCGGCGCCGAGGAGCGCCACCGCCAGCATCAGCCAGCGCACGAGGGATGCGGCGCGCACGCCGGGAGGTGCCTCCTCCTCGCCCTCCATCATCGGCTCGTCGTCGTGCAGGTCGGGGATCTTGATCTCGTTCTCAGCCACGGTCCACCTCGGGGGCGGCAAGCGATTCGTCGAAAAGGGAGACGCCGGTCGCGCGAGCGAGCCGCGCCAACTGCCGCACGTAGTTGGCGCGGGCGCGCAGGGCCTCGAGCTGCTGGGCCTGCAGCTGGACCTGGGCGTCCAGGAGGGTGAGGAAATCCACGGAGCCGGCCTGGTAGGAGCCGATCGCCGACTGCACGTTCCGCTCGGCCCTGGGCACGATCTCCTCGTCGTAGAGCCGGATCAGATCCCGCTGCCGCTTCGCCGCGGCCCAGGCGGTGCGCGCCTCGCCGAGGAGCGTGTCGGCCCGCGATTCACGCTGCAGCAGCGCCGAGCGCGCCTCGGAACGCGAGGCCGCAGCGAGCCGGTTCTCCTTCGAGCCAGCGAAGACCGGGATCTGGAACATCACCTCGGCGCCGACCATGTCGGGCATGTCGGTGCGGAAGCCCCACATCACGCCGACCTCGGGATCGGGCCAGCGGTCCCGCAGCGCGAGGCGGGCCTCGATCTCGCTCCGCTCGGCCTGCTCGCCGAGGGCCCGCAGCTCCGGGTGCGCCTCGATCCGCGCGTAGAGCGGCGCGGGATCGGCGGGGAGCGCCGGGAGCGGCGGCGCCGCCGGCGAGCCCTCGAACGACGCGAGGGGCCGGTGCAGCAGGGTGGCCAACGCCGCCCTGGCGGCGGTTTCCATCTCCTCGAGTTCGAGGAGCGGATCGGTGATCCGCGCCAGCTCCACGTCGGCCCGGAGCAGATCGGACTGGCTGCCGCCGCCTGCGGCATACCGCCCGCGGGCGATGACCCGGAAGCGCTCGAGGGCCTGCTGCTGCTCCTCGACCAGCCGCACCGACGAGGTGGAGAGCCAGAGGTTCGCGTAGGCGTCGGTGGTCGCCTGCCGGAGAAGGAGCGCCTGGCTCGCCTTCTCCGCCTCGGCGAGCTTCGCGTTCTGCTCCACCGCCTCCCGCCGCAACTCCCGCTTGCCGAACCAGGGGAACTGCTGGCGGAGCATGACCTCCTTCATCGTCATCATGTCGTCGGTGAAGGAGAAGGTGTCGACGGGGAGGTTGCGGATCGCGAAGCCCAGCATCGGGTGGGGCAGCGAGCCGGCGGCGATGGCGCGATCGAGCGCGGCGGCACGCTGCGCGTCGAGGGCGACGAGGTCGGGGTTGCGCTCCACCACCGCCGCGAGCAGCGGCTCGAGGGCGAGCGTCGGGGCATTCTCTTCTGCTGGCGCCTGCGCGCGAGAGACAGGCAGGGCGTCCGGCGCACCGGCGATGGCGGCAGCCACCAGCACGGGCACGAAAATCGAGGAAAACACGCGGGTCACTCCCGGTCCGCGCACGGGCGCGAACCATCGGATCGGCAAACCACCCGGCAGGCGATGCGCGAACGCATCACCCTCGGGCGCTCCACGCGGACCGGGACGACTCAGCGAATCAGAACGATGGTCTGGAGCCCCAGCAGCGGGGGCGAGGTGCCGGCGGGCACGGGCTCGGGCCTGGCGGGAAGCGCCGCGGGCTCGGCGAAGATCACCTGCTGCCAGGCGGCGGCGAGGGCCGGGCCGGGAAGCGACGCCTGCTGCTGGTGGAGGTCGAAGGCCGGCGCAGGCAGGGCGTCCCTGCAGCAGCCGTCGGCGCTCTTCAGCACCGGGCCGTCCGTGCCCTCGTCGCCGGGGCAGCAACATGAGGTGGTGAGGGTGCCGGTCATCGCGCAGAACACCTGGGCAGCAGCCATCCCCGCGTGCAGGAGCACGCCGAGGGCGGCGATCACGGCCAGGAGGTGGTGGTTGCGTACGATCACGGCTCTTTCCGGTGTAGGCTCAACATCGTCGCTTGTCAAACAGGCGGGTGCGAATCGATGGAACCGACGGCCCGCGGGGAAGTTCCGCCGAACCGCCCGGCGCCTGGCCTGGCTCCAAGGGAGAGGAAAGGAGGCAGACATGCAGAAGATCCTCTCCCTGCCCTTCGGCCGCATGGGAATCGGCGCCCTGATCGGCGGGTTGTCGGCCCTCGGTTATGGCCTGGCCATGCGCACGCTCGGCGGCACCTGCACCTTCGCGTGCGACCCGCTGGTCGGCGGGCCCCTGGGCGCCGCCATCGGCGCAGTGGCGCTCCTCGCCCTGCGCGACGACAATTTCGACTGAAGGTTGCGCGGCGCCCGACCCACCGGTTAGAGCGTCCTCGCACTCCACCGGAGGATGGTTTCGATGCAGATCCGTTTCCTTGCAGCCCTTGCCGCCCTGCCCCTCGCCATCGCCTGCAGCGAGGGCGGCGGCCACGCCGACCACGCGGAGAAGAAGGCCGCGCCTGCTGCGGAGGCGAAGCCCGCCGTGGCCCGCCCCGCCGCCGACGGCACCATCGAGGTCCACGCGACCCGCGACGGCTTCGAGCCCTCGAAGATCGAGGTCGAGGGCGGCAAGCCGGTGAACCTCGTCTTCGTGCGCGAGATCGAGAAGACCTGCATGACCGGCGTGGTCTTTCCCGACCTGAAGATCGAGAAGGATCTGCCCGTGGGCGAGAAGGTCACCGTCACCGTGACCCCCGAGGCCGGCGGCACCATCCACTTCCAGTGCCCGATGGGCATGGGCAAGAGCACCGTGGTCGGCCTGCCGAAGGCCTGAAGATCCGCGCGCTTCAGCTGCAGGCGGCGCGTACCGCCTGCAGCCGCGCGAGGATGAGGGCCCCATCGGCACCGGCCTCGAGCGCCTCGTCCAGGCCGTCGTCGCGGCCGCGCAGCAGCTGCAGCTGCCGGCGGAAGCCGATCGTTCCGATCACCAGCGGCCGCGCCTCCAGCTCCCGCGCCAGCCGCGCCGCGAGCCGCCCGTCGTGCTCCCGGAGCTCGGCGCGCCGGTTCACCTCGAGCAGCACCTCGGCGAACGCCGCCACGTCCCTGCAGATCCCCGCGCCGTCCGCCCCTCGCGCCGCACCGTCGATTCTCGCGAGGAACGACTCCACCTGGATCCGGTCGGCGATCCGGAGGCGCCTGCGTCCCCTGCCGTCTCGCATCCGCTCGAGCCACGTCCGCACCCGGGCGAGCTGCTCCCGCAGGCTCTCGCCACCTTCGACCACCGCGCGCATCTCCCCGCGGAAGGCGACGAAGACCGCGCGGATCGCCAACGCCCGGCGCTGCTCGAGGAGCGCCACGCCGTAGAGCGCCGCTTCGATGCCGCCCTGCTCCACCAGCGCCCGGTCGAGACCCAGCAGCGCCCCCAACGCACTCTGCCGCGCGGCGCCGAGGCGGGCGAGCTCCTGCGGGAGCGGCGCTGCAGCAGCGAGCTCCTCGAGGAGCCCGGCGAGGCGCCGCAGCTCCCACCCCGCCACCGCGGCCACGTCCGACAGGGGGCCGCCTTCGGCGTGGGCGAGGGCGGCGCGCACCTTTTCGATCGGCTGCCGGAGTTCTTCCGCCGCAGCGGCGAGCGCGTCCGGATCGAGGGCCTCGGGCTGCAGCCGTGACGCCACCAGGGCGGCGGAGAGGACGAGCAGCTGGAGTTCCTCCAGCGCGGGCCCCCCCGGGCCTGTGTGGACGACGTGCATGCGCGCGCATGGTGCCAGCGAGCGGGCAGGCAGGCAATCGAGTCAGGAGATCGACGCCCGCCGGAGCCGCAGCGAGTTGAGGACCACGCTCACGCTGGAGAAGGCCATCGCCGCTGCGGCGAGCATCGGCCCGCCGAAGGCGGCGAGGAGGCCGAAGGCCGCCACCGGGATCCCCGCGGTGTTGTAGGCGAAGGCCCAGAAGAGATTCTGGCGGATCGTGCCCATGGTGCGGCGCGAGAGGCGGATCGCGTCCGCCACCCCGGCGAGATCGCCGCGCATCAGCGTGATCTGCGCCGTCTCCATCGCCACGTCGGTGCCGGTGCCGATGGCGATCCCCACGTCGGCGGCGGCGAGGGCCGGCGCGTCGTTGACGCCGTCGCCGACCATCGCCACCACCCGTCCCGCCTCCCGCAGCCGCCGCACCTCGGTGCTCTTGTCGGCGGGGCCCACCTCGGCGCGGACCCGCTCCGGCGGCAGCCCCACCTCCGCGGCTATCGACCTGGCGGTGCGGGCGTTGTCGCCGGTGAGGAGCCAGACCTCGAGCCCCAGCGCCTGCAACTCCGCGATCGCCTTCCGGCTGCCGGGCTTCACCGGGTCGGCGATGCCGAGGGCGCCGGCGAAGTTGCCGTCCACCGCTGCGAAGACCACGGTGCGGCCCCGCTCCTCGAGGGAGGCGGCCATGGGCTCCACCGCCTCGGGCAGCGCCACGCCGCTGGCGGCGAGGAGCTTGCGGCTCCCGACCAGCACCTGCCGCCCCTCGATCCGCGCTGCGACGCCGCCGCCGGTGATCGATTCGAAGTCGGCCACCTCGGGGATCGGGATCGATCGCGCCTGCGCCGCGGCGACGATCGCGTCGGCGAGGGGGTGCTCGCTGCGCCGCTCCGCTCCCGCCACCAGCCGGAGGAGTTCATCGTCGGCGAGGGGCGAGAGCAGGATCTCGGTGAGGGCGGGCGCTCCATTCGTCACCGTGCCGGTCTTGTCGAGGACCACGGTGTCGACGGCGTGGGCCCGCTCGAGGGAGGCGGCGTCCTTGATCAGCACGCCGAGCTCGGCGGCCCTGCCCGTGCCGACCACGATCGCGGTGGGCGTGGCGAGGCCCAGCGCGCAGGGGCAGGCGATCACCACCACCGCCACCGCGGGAAGGAGCGCCGCTGCAGCGTCGCCGGTGACGAGCCACCAGGCGAGGAACGTGAGCGTGGCGATGGCGAGGACGATCGGCACGAAGATCCCGGAGATCCGATCGGCGAGCCGCTGGATCGGCGCCTTCGAGCCTTGCGCCTCGCCGACCAGCCGGACGATCTGCGCGAGCACGGTGCCCTCGCCCACCGCGGTGGCCTCGAATACGAGGGCGCCGGCGCGGTTCACCGTGCCGCCGACCACCACGTCGCCGGGGCCGCGGGAGACGGGAAGGCTCTCGCCGGTGATCATCGATTCGTCGATTTGCGATCGGCCCTCGGCCACCCTGCCATCGACGGGGATCCGCTCGCCGGGCCGCACCACCACCCGGTCGCCGACGCGGACGTCGTCCAGCGCCACCTCCGCCTCGGCGCCACCCCGGATCACCCGTGCCGTGCGGGGCCGCAGGCCCATCAAGGCGTGGAGCGCAGCGCCGGCGCGCCCCTTGGCCCGGGCCTCGAGCCAGCGGCCGAGGAGGATCAGGGTGACGATCATCGCCGCCACCTCGAAGTAGAGGTGGACGCCATGCGCCGCGTGGGGGCCGAGGAGCATGCCGATCGAGAAGGCCCAGGCGGCAAACGACCCCACGGCGATCAGCGTGTCCATGTTCGCCGAGAGGTGGCGGGCCTTGCGGATCGCCACCACGAAGAAGCCGAGGCCCGGCCCGAAGAGGACGAGGGTGGCGAGCGCCGCCTGGATCCAGCCGCCGCCGGGCAGATCGGGGAAGGCCATCGCCAGGATCGAGACGGGGAGGCCGAGGGCCGCGGCGAAGAGGAAGCGCCGGAAGGCGGCGCGGGCCTCCTCGTGGCGCGGGAGCGCCTCGGGGCTGGACGCGGGTTTTGCCAGGTAGCCCGCGCCGAGGACCGCCTGCTCCACTGCCTGCGGACGCGCCGTGCCCGAGACCGTGGCCTTGTTGGTGGCGATGTTGACCGCGACGCCGCTCACGCCCGGCACCTTCGCGATCGCCTTCTCCACCGAGACGGCGCAGGAGGCGCAGGTCATCCCCTCGATGTCGAAGAGCGCCGCGGGTCCGGGCCCCGGGGGCGGCACCGCCGGCGACTCGTCCGCGGGCTCGTCGAGGTAGGGGGCGGGGTCGGCGAGGAAGCGGTCGTGACACGCCCGGGAGCAGAAGAAATGGCTCTTCCTTCCCACCTTGGCCCGGGCCGCTGCGTGGGCCTTCTCCACCGTCGTCCCGCAGACCGGGTCCACCGCCGTCCAGTATTGCAGCGGATCGGCCTCGAAGCGCTCCTTGCACCGCACGTTGCAGAAGGGGACGAGCACGCCCTCGAAGGTGGTGCTGCCGCCCTTCGGGGTCTCGAGGGAGGGGGTCATGTCGCAGACGGGATCGATTCCCGTGCCTGGCGGGACGGGGGCGGTGACGGCGGTCGGCTTCTCGGCTGCGGGCTGCATCGTGGGTACTCCGAACGAGCCATTCTCGTAGGTTCCGGCGCACCGCATCGCAAGCGCCTTCACCAGCCGGCGGGCAGGCGGGGGCTGCCTCGGTGCCGTTGCCGTGCCCACCCTTATCCCGCCCGGCGCCGGGGACTTTCGTTCCAAAGACCCCGGTTGCCCCCCGGATCTGCGGTTTTTTCCTACCGGATCCGGCCGTGACACGCGCGTGACCTGTGGGGGCGATGCTGTCGGACGAACGAGCCCCACGGGCCGCACAGGAGCGAGAAAGACAGTGACCGAGGCCTACCTCAACGGACCGGACGAGCGGATCAATCGCACCAGGTCGATTCCCTTCTTCCTCATCCACTTCCTCGCGCTCGGCGCGTTCTTCGTGGACTTCGGCTGGACCGAGATCGCGCTCTGCATCGGCATGTACTACGTGCGGATGTTCTTCGTCACCGCGGGGTACCACCGGTACTTCTCGCACCGGTCCTACAAGATGGGCCGGGTGATGCAGTTCCTGATGGCGCTCGGCGGCACCACCGCCACGCAGAAGGGCGTGCTCTGGTGGGCGGGTCACCACCGCCACCACCACAAGTACTCGGACATGCCCGAGGACATCCACTCGCCCAAGCGCGGCTTCTGGTGGAGCCAGGTGGGCTGGATCCTCTGCGACAAATACGAGGAGACGCCCTACGACAACATCAAGGACTTCGCGAAGTACCCGGAGCTCCGCTGGCTCAACCGCTGGCACCTGGTGCCCCCCGTCGTCCTCGCCGTCGCCCTCTTCCTCATCGGCGGCGTGAGCTGGCTCTTCTGGGGCTTCTTCCTCAGCACCGTGATCCTGTGGCACGGCACCTTCACCATCAACTCGATCATGCACGTCTGGGGTCGCCGCCGGTACGTCACCACCGACACCAGCCGCAACTCGATGCTGCTGGCGCTGATCACCTGCGGTGAGGGCTGGCACAACAACCACCACTACTACCAGTCGACGGCCAACCAGGGCTTCTTCTGGTGGGAGATCGACTTCAGCTACTACATCCTCAAGGCGATGAGCTGGGTCGGCCTCACCTGGGATCTGCGCAAGCCCAGCGAGGCGGTGCTCAAGCGCAACCTCCTCGCCGACGGGCACCACGACGTGGGCATGCTCGGGCCCCTCACGGACAAGGTCGCCGGCATCCCCGCCCGCGCCCGTGCTGCGGCAGGCAAGCTGGTCGAGGGTGCCTCGGGCACCACCGCGGTCCCCACCGCCGACTGATCCGGCGCCGCGACGAAAAGGACCGAAGGCCGCCCGCTCCCCCTGGGAGCGAGGCGGCCTTCGCCATTTTCCGGCCTTGCAGCGTGCACGGCTTTCGCAAGTGGCCCAAGCGGAGGGGCTCCCGATCGAGCCCCTGCGATGGCTAGCTTCGTCCCCAGGGCCCTCCGGGGGGAGGGATGGGGAGCTCGGACGGCGCAGCCTTTCGCGCCGAGGGGCAGCCTGCACGCTCGTTGACGAGGGCACGGCACCTTGTGTGCCGCGGGTCGGTTTGCGCGCCCTCCCGTGTTACAGCAAGGATTCGGTTTTGTGGCAGTCGTGTGACAAGGCAGTGGAGGGACGGCAGGACGTGGCGGATCGCGCGGAGGTAAGGCTCGGAATTCACGACACTTCCCGGTTGGAGTGGGTGGCGGAGCTGCCCCTACCCCAGCAGGGGGAGGAAGCGATCGAGCTGGAGCTCTGCGCGGAAGTCCCCGATCACATCTGGACCGAGCACGACCACTGGGAGCGGCTGCAGCTCCTGGCACGCCTTTCCAGCCCCAGCGACGAGGGGTATGCAGGCGACGCCCCCACCACCGTGGACGAGGTGCGGCGGGCGACCCTCGCTGCGGTGCACCGCTTCAAGGACGCCAGGGATCGGATCGAGCGCGAGGTCTTCCTCGCCGCCTCCCTCTTCTCCACCGCGGCCCGGGCCAGCCTCGCCGACGAGATCCGCACCGGTGCCGAGGGCGCCCTTGGCGAGCTCGAGCGGGAGCGCACCGAGCTCGCCGCTGGCAGCGGGAGCGATGCCGGCGAGTTGGTCCGCGAGCGGATCCTCGCCGCCGAGTTCCTCTCCAACCACGCCCTCGAGTTCATCTCCAAGGTGCAGCGGGCGGTGGACGAGCAGCTCTGCGGCCCCCGCTCGCGGCACCGCGCCGAATATGCGGAGGCAGCAGCGCAATTGCGGCCCTTCCTCGCCGAACGACTCGCGCAGGAGCTGGCGTACCGCAGCGAGCGGGGCTTCCTCCAGCCGGACGACAGCGATCCCTGGCAGCTCGAGCGCTACGTCGCCAGGGCGAGCCTGCTCAAGAAGCACTTCCAGGAGGTGCTCTTCCTCCAGCTCGAGACCGAGCGATCGGAGCAGCGCTTCCGCAACTGGTTCGGCGTGGTCGCAGCTTCGCTCGCCGCGCTCTGGGCCTTTCCCCTGGGCTTCCTCCTCACCGGCGGCAGCGGCGTCACCGGCCTCGGCCTCGGGGTGAGCTCCACCATCGCGCTGCTGGTCCTGAGCTACGCGGTCAAGGATCGGATCAAGGAGAGCGTGCGCAGCTGGCTCTCCTCCCGCGTCGAGGCAGGTTATGCGGGCAGGATCACCAGCCTCACCGCACCGGCGCGGCTCCTCGGCACCCCGCTGCGCCTGATGCGGGTCCGCGAATCCTTCTTCGCCACCAGGGAGCAGCGTCCGGATCCGCTCAACCCCGACCTCGGCCCCACCAGGCCGGTGGTGCGGTTGCGCTACCTCCTCCGCGGCACGGTGGAGAGCGACGCGCGCCTGGCGTGGCACGGCCACGAGCGGGCGAAGCTCGTCTTCCGCTACGATCTTTCGCCCCTCTTCACCCGCCTCGACGATCCGATCAAGCAGGTGCCGGTCCTCGCCGAGGGCGGCAGGATGCTGCGCTTCGCCGAGGCGGCGCGCTGCTACCGGATGCCGGTGCGCCTCAGCCTGCGCCACCGCGGCATGGTGCAGGAGCAGAGCGGCGTCCTCGTCACCCACAAGCTCGGCCTCGAGCGGATCGAGCGGCCGGTGGTGCCCGCCGGCAACGACGCGATCCCCGCCGGCCCCGGCCCCCTCGCCTCGATCCCGTGGGGGTTGCGCCGCCGCTGAAAAGGCCGCGCGCCCCTCGTCGCATCGCTATCCTCGCAGCGCAGGCCTTCGAGGAGGGAGAGATGCCCCGCACCATCGCCGTCACCGGCGGCACCGGACTCATCGGCAGGAAGGTGATCGACGCGCTCCTCGCCCGCGGGGACGCGGTGGTGGCCCTGGTGCGGGCGGCGCCGCGGATCGAGCTGCCTCGCGACGTGGAGCAGCGGGAGTGGTCGGCGCGAGGCGGCCCCGCCGATCTGGGCGACTGCGACGGCGTGATCCACCTCGCCGGTGCGCCGGTGGCAGGGGGCCGATGGACCGCGGCGCGGAAGCAGCTGATCGAGGCGAGCCGGGTCGAGGGGACGCGGTCGGTGGTCGAGGGGATCCGCGCTGCCGGCGGGAGCGTGCAGGTCCTCGTCTCCGCCTCCGGCATCGACTACCACGGCAACACCGGCGACAAGGTGATCGACGAGGGTGATCCCCCGGGCAACGGCTTCCTCGCCGACGTGAGCGTGGGCTGGGAGGAGGAGGCGATGCGGGCGAAGGCGCTCGGCGCCCGGGTCGTCACCCTGCGCACGGGCATGGTCCTCGCCCGGGAGAGCGGCGCGCTGCCGAAGCTCCTCACGCCGTTCCGGCTCGGCGCCGGCGGGCCGATGGGCGGCGGGGATCAGTACTGGCCCTGGATCCACGTCGCCGACGAGGTGGGGCTCGTGCTCCACGCGCTCGACGACGACAGGGTCGAAGGACCGATGCTCTGCGTCGCGCCGGAGCCCCTGCGGCAGCGGGATTTCGCGAAGGTGCTGGGCAAGGCGCTCCACCGGCCCGCGATCGCGCCGGCGCCTCGCTTCGCGCTGCGGATCGCGGTGGGCGAGATGGCCGACGCGCTGCTCGCGAGCCACAACGCGAGGCCGAAGGTGGCCCTCGAAACGGGGTACTGCTTCCAATTTCCCACCCTCGACCAGGCGCTGGCGGATCTGCTGCGCAAGCGCTGAGGTGTTGCCCTTCGGGCCATCGAGCACCACCTCGATCGCCATGCGTTGGTCGATCCCGGCGGTGGTGGTCTTCTTCCTGGGCTGTGCGGACGAGCGGCCTGCCGCAGTGCCTGCAGCGGCCGCGGATCGCTGCGAGGGCGCGCTGTGCGGCACCCTTCCGGTGCCGTCGTTCGAGCGCCCTACCCAGCCCGCACCGATCGGGCTCCCGGGCCAGGAGCGGCGGCTCGTCACCGAGGACGGCCTCTCGATCGTCGCCCTCGGCCCGGAGGAGCGCTGGGTGCTCCTGCGCCGGGAGAACGAGATCTTCTGGGTGGGGCTCCCGGAAGGGCCGGCGCTCCGGCTCACCGCGCGGCTCCGTGACCTCCGCTCGGATGCGGAGGCGGTCCGCTGGACCGCCGATGGCGCGCACCTCTTCCTCCTCGAGTCCGAAGAGGGGCCGCGGCTCGACCCGCCCCACCTCGTCCACTGGGATCTCGAGGCGCTGGCGCGCCGCGACCTCGGGACGAGCGGCGCCTGGTCCTTCGCGGTAGGCGTCGACGGCAGGGTGCTGGCGTGGGTGGGCCGATCGATCGTGCACTACGACCCGCGGACCGGCGAGAAGGTCCCCCTGGCTGCGGGGCCCGGATCGTTCTGGGGAAGCGACGTTCCCTGGCGGGAGGCGGGCGGGACCTTCGCCTTCTTCGCGGAGGTGGAAGGCGATCGCAGCGGCGAGCTGGTGGTCTGGCGCGAAGGGCGCGGCACCCTGCGGCTCGGCCCCACCGCCCGCTTCGCCCCGGCCCTCTCGGCGGACGGAAGCGCCATCGCCTGGATCGAGCCCGACGAGTCCCGCGGCTGGGCGATGGATCTCGAGACCGGCGTGCGTCGCGAGCTCCAGCGCCCCGCCATCGCGCCGGGCTGGCCGATGGCCGCCGCCTTCTCGCCGGACGGCAGCCACCTCGCCTGGATCGAGGATACGAGCGAGTACACCTTCGACGGCAGGCTCCACCTCCTCGAGCTTGCCACCGGAAGCGACGAGCCGATCGCCGAGGCCTCCGACGGCGCCCGCTGGTCAGCTGCAGGCGACGCGTTCGTCTACGGCGCCGATCGCGGCGGCTGCGGCTTCAGCCACAGCTCCTACGTCTGCGGCGACTGGTACCTCCACCGACTCGGCGCGGGCCCGACCCACCTCGGCTTCGGCGGCGACGCGCGGGTGGCCTTCACCACGGACGGCGCGCGCTTCGCCCTGCTCCACGACGCCGCTCCCGGCTACCGGACCAACACCGACGAGGGGACGCTCGCGCTCTGGGAGACGGCGACGGCACGGCGGCTCGCCGATCTCGGCGGGGCGATCGTCTCGCGGCTCGACGCGATCAACTTCACGCCGGCGGGTGAGGCCCCGGTGCTCGGCGACGACGGCCGCTTCCTCCTACTCGACGCGAAGCTCGCCTCCGCCCGGCGCCTCGGCGGCGGCGCGATGTGGAGCGGCGCCGAGTGGATCGGCCTCGCCGAGCGGATGGCGCTGCCGGACGGCAGCGGCTGGATCTTCCTCGACGACGCCCCCGGCTGGCGCGGCGGCAGGGTGAACCGCTGGGATCGGCGCACCCTCGCCCTGCAGACGCTCGCGGCGCACGGGCCGCTGCCTGCGCTCTCGCCGGACGGAAGCCACCTCCTCGTCCACGACCGTGCGCCTTCGGTCTGGGATTGGGAGGGGATCACGGACGAGGAGCGGGCGCGGATCGACCTGGTCGCAGTGGCGGACGGCGCGGTGCGCACGCTCCATGCCGACGTCGACGCGGAAGGCCGCTTCAGCAGCGATGGCCGCTGGGTGGTGGTCTCGGGCAAGCGAGGCGACGAGCCGCAGCCGCTGGTGCTCCACCGGGTCGGCGGGAACCGGACGCTGCAGCTCGGCGCTGCGGCGGGCGAGGCCCGCGCCGGCACCGGCCACGTGGTCTGGGTGATCGAGCAGGGGGAGGACGCAGGCCTCTACGTCTCCCCCCTGCCCCCGTAGGCTACTTCTTCCGGATCAGGTGCATCCCGTCGCGCACGGTGAGGAGCACGTGCTCCACCCGATCGTCGCGGTTCGCCCGCTCGTTGAAGGCGACGATCCCGCGGGTGGCGTCGTCCTTCGGCTCGAGCACGTTGCCGCTCCACAGCGCGTTGTCGCCGACGAGCAGGCCGCCGTGCTTCAGGAGCCGCATCGCCTCCTCGTAGTAGGCGGGATAGGAGACCTTGTCCGCGTCGACGAACATGAGGTCGAACGACGCCTCGGGCAGGTGGCGCAGGGTCTCCACCGCGGGGCCCATGCGGATCTTGATCTTCCGCCCGTGCTCGCTGCGCTCGAAGAAGGTGCGCGCGATCGCCGCGTGCTCCTCGCTGATCTCGCAGGTGACGAGCTCGCCGTCCTCCGGCAGCGCCGAGGCCATGCAGAGGGCGGAGAAGCCGGTGAAGGTGCCGACCTCCACCACCCGCTTCGCCCCGGTGAGCTGCACCAGCATCCGCAGGAAGTTGCCCTCGATCGGCCCGACCATCATCTGCGGCAGCGTGGTCCGGGCCCGGGTCTCCGCGGCGAGCTCCGCGAAGAGCGGCGGCAGCGGGCTCGAATGATCGATCGCGTACTGCTCGATCGCTTCGTCGACGAGGGTGAGCATCAGGCCTCCTGCTTCCGCAGGGCGGAAGCGATCTCTTCGTAGAGGTGGATCGCCGACTTGATCGACTTGTCGAAGTCGGAGAGCGAGAGGCTCTCGTTCTCGGAGTGGGCGTTGGTGTAGGGGTCCTCGACGCCGATCAGCAGCGCGGGCACGCCGCCCAGCTCCCGGGCGAAGGGCTCGACGAAGGGGATCGAGCCACCGCAGCCGATGGCGACCGCCTCGCGGCCGTAGCCCTTCTCCAGCGCGCGGAACGCCGCGCCGAAGGCCGGGTGCTCGGTGCTGGTGTACCAGGGCCCCGCCGCCGCCTCCGGGGTGATCTCCACCTGCACGCCCCAGGGGGCCGCGTCCTTGAGCGCCTTCACCAGCGCCGCCTGCACCTCGTGGGCGTCGAGGTCGGGCACGATGCGGATGCCCACCCGCGCCCAGGCGCTCTCCACCAGGATGTTGCGGGCGTCGGCGCGGGAGGAGGCCTGCATCGCGTTGACCGAGAGCGAGGGCCTGCGCCAGTTGGCCTCGCAGGGGTGGCAGTTGCCCAGCAGCTGCACGCCCTCGCGCAGCCCCGCCTGCTGCGCGTACTCCCGGGGCGAGAGGGGCAGACGCTCGATGTGGAGGCGTTCCTCGGCGCTCATCGGCTTCACCTTCTCCCGGATCCCGGGGATGGCGATGTCGCCGTTTTCGTCGACGAGGCTGGCCAGCATCTTGGAGAGCGCCATCGCCGCGTCGGGCACGGGGCCGCCCCACATGCCGGAGTGGAGGGCGCTCTTGAGCGCGTGGACCTCCACGTCCACCGCCACCAGGCCGCGGAGCGCGGTGGTGATCGAGGGGACGCCGGTGTCGAAGTTGGCGGTGTCGGTGAGGATGATGGCGTCCGCCGAGAGGAGCTCCTTGTGTCCCCGGAGGAAGGCGGCGAGGTGGCCGGAGCCGATCTCCTCCTCCCCCTCCACGAGGATCTTCACGTTCACCGGCAGCTCACCCGTCCCCCGCAGCCAGGCGTCGACCGCAGCGGTGTGGACGATGATGCCGGCCTTGTCGTCGGCGGTGCCGCGGCCGTAGAGGCGTCCGTCGCGCTCGGTCGGCTCGAAGGGCGGCGAGATCCATTTCGCCAGCTCGCCTGCGGGCTGCACGTCGTGGTGGGCGTAGAGGAGCACGGTGGGCAGCGAGGCGTCGACGCGGATCTCGCCGTAGACGTAGGGGTGGGCCCCGTCCACTTCGAGGAGCCGAACGCCGGAAAAGCCCCGCTTTTTCAGCACTTCGGCGGTGGCCTCGGCGCTGCGCCGCACCTCCGCCGGATCGAAGCCGTCGAAGGAGATGCTGGGGATCCGGGCCAGCGCCTTGAGCTCCTCGAGGTGCTCGGCCTTCTTGCTCTCGTAGTGGGACAGGGCCTTGGCGACGCGGTCGCTCGTCATCACGTTCTCCCGTGCCTCGCCCGGCTCGTGCGTGTTTGTCGCACCGGCCGATGGGCGATGCGACGAGGGCGAGTCGCCGGGATTTCTAGCGCCTCCGAACGCATCGGGTAAAGCGCCACAGCGCTGCGGCGTCGCACCGCTGTCACGCTTTTCCCTCTTCCGGGCGGAAAGCTTTTTGCGCTACAACGCAAGGCAGTCCATCCTTTCCGACGTGCTGGGCACGAGGAAAACGCGGCGTTTCACGAGGGTCGCCGGCGACCGCACCAACAAAATCCCGACACCTGGTCCGGTTCGCGCCGGACGAGACACGAGCGACGAAGCGCGGAAATCGCGCAGTTCCGAGGAGTGAGAATGGCCACGAAGGCTGCTGCAGCTGAGAAGAAGGCGCCTGCAACCGGCGCCAGCCTGTCCACCGCGAAGCTCGTCCAGTCGATCGTCGACAAGGCGGGCAAGAAGAAGATCGAGCTCTCGAAGAAGCAGGTCACCCAGACCCTCGACATGCTCCTCGAGACCGTCGCGGAAGAGGTCCGCAAGGGCAACAAGGTGTCGCTGAAGAACTTCGGTGTCTTCCGCCGCCACACCAAGCCGGCTCGCCCGAAGCGCAAGGGCCGCAACCCCGCCACCGGCGAGGAGATCACCATCCCGGCGAAGAAGGCCGAGAACGTGATCAAGTTCCGCCCGGCCAAGACCTGGAAGGAGGCCGTGAAGGCCGCCCGCAAGTAGGCGGCGCCTTCCGGCTTCGATACCGGTCGAAGTGGAACGGGCCTCGCTCCGAGCTGGAGCGGGGCCCGTTTCGTTCCTCTCTGCGGCGCCCGTCGGCTACCGCAGCCGGGCGAGCTTCTCCAGCGACTGCGGATTGCCGGCGACGAGGAGCGCGTCCGACTGGGTCAGCGCCCGGCCCGGATCCGGCACGGGCATGAAGGCGTCCCGGAGCACGTCGTGCACTGCCACCACCTGCACCCGGTAGCGCTGCGGCAGCTCGAGCTCGCGCAGGTTCCTGCCCAGCCACTCCTCCGGCACCGGCATCTCCTGGAGGCTCAGGTCGCCGCCGAGCTGCACGTATTGCAGCAGCTTGCCGGAGGTGACGCGGGAGGCGAGGCCCAGCGCCGACTCGCGCTCCGGGAAGATGCTCTCGGTGGCGCCGAGGGAGTCGGCGATGCGGGCGTGGTCGTCCGAGCGGACCTTGACGAAGATCTCCTTCACGCCGATGTCGCGGAGCGCGAGCAGCGCGAGGATGCTCGCGGCGAGGTTCTCGCCGGTGGAGATCACCGCAGCGTCCGAGGCCCTGGCGCCGGCCTCCTCCAGCACCGCGCGCTTGGTGGCGTCCCCGACCACCGCCCTGCCGACGTGGGGCCCGAGGGCGTCGACCACGTCCGGGCGCGCGTCGATCGCGACCACGTCGTGGCCGATCTCGTGGAGCCGCCTGGCGAGGATGTTTCCGAAATTGCCGAGACCGATGACGATGAAGCGTTTCACGGGTCACTCCCCGGCCTTTAGCCGATGATGACGTCCTCGCGGGCGGGCCGCACGTCGCGCAGGGTGGAGCGGGCCTTGATCGAGAGCGCTGCGAAGAAGGCCAGGGGCCCCACGCGTCCCACGAACATCAGCACGATCACGGTGAACTTGCCCATGGCGCTCAGGTAGGGCGTCACGTCCATGGAGAGCCCTACCGTACAGAAGGCACTCACCGCCTCGAAGAAGAGCGGGAGGAAGGCGGCCCGTGCCTCCTCGAGCCCCACGCCGCGGGTCTCGGTGAAGCTCAGCCAGAAGATGGCGGCGGTCATCACCCCGAAGGCGATGAGCGCCAGCGAGACGGTGCGCTCCACCGTGCCGTCGGGGATCGAGCGGTGGTGGATAACGGCGTTGCGCCTGCCACGCATCCGCTGGATCGCCAGGGCCAGCAGCACCGCCATCGCGGTGGTCTTGATCCCCCCGGCGGTGGAACCGGGGGAGCCGCCGACCACCATGAGGAGGATGGTGAGGTAGGCGCTCTCGTTGCCGAGGCCGGCGTAGGGAATGGAGTTGAAGCCGGCGGTGCGGGGCGTCACCGACATGAACCAGGCGTTGACCACCTTGTCGACGAAGCCCAGCGGCCGGAGCACGCCGTTCCACTCGAAGAGGCCGAAGAGCGCGAAGCCCAGGAGCAGGAGCGCCACCGTGACCGAGACCGCTGCGAAGGTATGGGTGGAGAGGCGCCGCGTTCCTTTGAGCCCGCCCGACCGCCACCAGCGCAGCAGCTCCTCCGTCGAGAGGAAGCCGACGCCGCCGATGACGACCAGGACCGAGATGAAGATCAGCACCGCCGGATCGTCCGCGAAGCCGACGAGGCTGTCGGAGTAGAGGGAGAAGCCCGCGTTGCAGAAGGCGCTGATCGAGTGGAAGATCGCCGGCCAGATCGCGTCGACCACGCCCATCGTCCGGGCGAAGGCGAGCCAGAGCGCGAAGGCGCCCACCGCCTCGATGGCGAAGGTGAAGCGCATGACCGCGCCGAGGAGGCTGCGGAGATCGCGCTTGCCGAGGAGCTCCACCGGCGGGCCGGCGATCATCTCGCTTCGGAGCGAGAGCCGTCTGCCGAGGATGCCGATGATCAGGCTGGTGAGGGTGACGAGGCCGATGCCGCCCAGCTGGATGAAGATCAGGAGCCAGAGCTGGCCCCAGAAGGTGAAGTAGGTGGCGGTATCCACCACCGCGAGGCCGGTGACGCAGGCGGCGCTCGTGATCATGAAGAGCGCGTCGAGGAAGTCGAGCTCCGGCCCCGTGTAGAGGTTGGGAAGGAGCATCAGCCCCGTCGTGCCGATCGCGATCAGCAGCGCGAAGCTCGCGACGAAGAGCCCCGGGGCGGAGATGTTCCGCCACCCGCGGGCGACCCAACGCAGTGGGTTGATGGCACGAAGTCGGTCCAAGCTGCGGCGGGAGAATGGCCGCGATGACGCGCCGAGGCAAGATGGAACGCACCGGCCCTTGTGACGAGCAGCCAACGTGCGGCCCTCGTGCGGGCGGCTTTTCTCTTGCCGCTTGGGACCGCCGCTTGCAGGTTGGCCGTCGTGAAACGGCCCGATTCCCAGCTCGAAGAAGTGGTGGCGCAGATCCTCGAGCAGGCGAAGTTGCGCCTGCGCGAGCCGCGCCTTCCCGCCGCGACCTACCGGCTCCAGCTCAACGCCGAATTTCCCTTCGAGGAGGCGGCGAAGGTCGTCCCCTACCTGCACGACCTCGGCATCTCCGACCTCTACGCCTCCCCCTGGCTCCGGGCCTCGCCCGGATCACCCCACGGCTACGACGTGGTGGCCCACGACGAGATCAACCCCGAGCTCGGCGGCCAGGAAGGCCTCGATCGCCTCGTCACCGCGCTCTCCGAGCACGGCATGGGCCACCTGCTCGACTTCGTCCCCAACCACATGGGCATCGGTCCGACGAACGCGATGTGGCAGGACGTGCTGGAGAACGGCCCCTCCTCCCACTACGCGCGCTTCTTCGACATCGACTGGCGCCCAGCGAAGGACGAGCTCGAGAACAAGGTGCTCCTGCCGGTCCTCGGCGATCAGTACGGCGCCGTCCTCGAGGCGGGCGATCTCAAGCTCGAGTTCAACCAGGGCACCTTCTGGGTCCGCTATTACGAGCACCTCTTTCCGATCAACCCGCGGCAATACTCGATGGTGCTCCGGCACCGCCTCCACGAGCTGCAGGAGGTCCTCGAGGAGGAGGATCTCCGCCTCGAGGAGCTCCTCTCGATCTGCACCGCCTGCGACAACCTGCCGCCGCGCACCGAGACCGACCCTCGCAAGATCGCCGAGCGGCGCCGCGAGAAGGAAGTGATCAAGCGGCGCCTCGACAGCCTCTGCGAGTCGTCACCGGAGATCCGTGCCTTCGTCGAGCAGAACGTCCGGGACTTCAACGGCAGGCCCGGCGATCCCCGCTCGTTCGACCTCCTCGACAGGCTCCTCGACGCGCAGGCCTACCGCCTCGCCCACTGGCGCGTCGCCGGCGAGGAGATCAACTACCGGCGCTTCTTCGACATCAACGAGCTGGCGGCGATCCGGATGGAGGATCCGCAGGTCTTCCGCGAGGCCCACGCCGTGGTGCTCGAGATGTTGGCGCACGGGAAGCTCCACGGCCTGCGCATCGATCACCCCGACGGCCTCTTCGAGCCCCGCGAATATTTCCGCCGCCTGCAGGAGGAGTATTTCCTCGGCGTCTGCAGGAACGTGCTCGCGGAGATGGAGACCGAGTTCGCCTTCGATCAGCTCGAGCCCTCGCTCCGGGTGGCCTACACCAGGGAGGCGCGTGGCCCGGCGACCCCGCTCTACCGGCCCCTCTTCGTGGTGGCGGAGAAGATCCTCGGGCATGGCGAGGTGCTCCCCGAGAGCTGGGCGGTGGCGGGAACCACCGGCTACGACTTCCTCAACTGGCTCAACGGGATCTTCGTCGACCGCTCCAACCAGCGGGTCATCGACGACGTCTACACGAAGTTCACCGGCCTCCGCTTCGACTTCGAGGAGCTCGTCTACCAGAAGAAGAAGCTGATCATGAGCACCTCGATGGCGAGCGAGGTGAACATGCTCGCCTACCAGCTCAACCGGATCAGCGAGATGAACCGGCGCTCCCGGGACTTCACCCTGAACTCGCTCCGCGCCGCGCTGATCGAGTTCGTCGCCTGCTTTCCGATCTACCGCACCTACGTCGACGGCAGCGGCGCCGACGACCGCGACCGCCGCTACATCGAGCAGGCGATCGCCCGGGCGAAGCGGCGCGCCCCGGTGACCAACGTCTCGATCTTCGACTTCCTCCGGGACATCCTCCTCGTCCGCCACGGCGCCCACCTCGGCGAGGAGGAGCGGCGGCTGCAGCTGGGCTTCGCGATGAAGATGCAGCAGTTCACCGGTCCGGTCATGGCGAAGGGGATGGAGGACACGACCTTCTACGTCTACAACCGGCTGGTCTCGCTCAACGAGGTGGGCGGCGAGCCCGTCCACTTCGGGAACTCGGTCGCCGACTTCCACGCCCGCAACAGCGAGCGGCTCGCCACGGCGCGGGGCTCGCTCCTCACCACCTCGACCCACGACACCAAGCGCGGCGAGGACGTGCGCACCCGCATCGACGTGCTCTCCGAGCTGCCCGAGGAGTGGAAGGCGCTGCTCGGCAGGCTGGCCAGGGCCGCCCGCAAGCACCGGGTCCAGGTGGCGGAGGATCGCGTCGCGCCCGATCGCAACGAGGAGATCCTCCTCTACCAGACGCTGATCGGTGCCTGGCCCTTCGAGGAGCTCGAGGGCGACGCCCTCGCGACCTTCATCGACCGGATCGAGGCCTACGTCCTCAAGGCGGCGAAGGAGGCCAAGGTCAACACCAGCTGGATCAACCCAGACGCCACCTGGGACGAGGCGCTCGCCACCTTCGTGCGCTCGGTGCTCCGCGACCCTGCGTTCCGCGCCGAGCTCCTGCCCTTCCAGCGGCGGGTGGCCGAGGCGGGGATCTACAACTCGCTGGCGCAGGTGGTGCTCAAGATGGCATCGCCCGGCGCGGCGGACGTCTACCAGGGATGCGAGAGCTGGAATTTCTCCCTGGTCGATCCGGACAACCGGCGGCCGGTCGATTTCGCCGGTCTCGCACAGAGCCTGCGGATGCTGCGGGATCGGAGCGAGCGCTCCGCCGAGGAGCGGCTCGATCTGGTGCGGGAGCTCTGGGCGAGCCGCCACGACGGCAGGATCAAGCAATACGTCACCTGGCGGAGCCTGCGGCTGCGCCGGTCGCAGTCGGACCTCTTCCTCCACGGCGAGTACGTACCGGTCGAATGTGCCGGGCCCCGGGGCGGCAATGCGGTGGCCCTCTCCCGCAGGCGCGGCTTCAGCCAGGTGATCGCGGTGAGCACCCGGCTGGTGGCGCGGATGCTCGACGAGGCGGTAGCAGGCCAGAAGCCCTTCGACGGTACCTACCTGCTCCTGCCCAGCGGCTCCGGCGGTGTGGCCTGGACGGACGTCTTCACCGGCTCGATTCACCGACCGGTGATGCACCGGGGCCAGCCGACCCTGCCCCTGGCGTCGCTCCTCGCCGAGCTGCCGGTGGCGCTTCTCCACCCGGCGCCCTGACGGAAGGTGACCGGGCCCCTCGCGGCCCGGCCCCCCCGATGACCACCCCCCGGATGCGTGTTAGAACCCGCATGGAGGGGCAGATGCCGGCTCGGATCCCACGTGGGCAGCAGGTCCTCGTCGCGACCGCGGTCCTGGTTGCGACCGCCACGCTCGGCGCGTCCCTCGTCGATCCCCCGTGGCTCCGGCTCGCTCTCGTCCTCGCGCTCGGCGTGACCAACGTGGCGGTGGCGATCGCCGTGGTGCGGGCGCAACGCGCGATGCTCCTCGAGCTCGCCCGGGAGCGCGTCTCCGAGGCGGCGCTCCGGCGCAGCAACGAGGAGCTCACCTTCCAGACGCTCCACGACCCGCTCACCGGCCTCTACAACCGGCGCTGGCTCGCCGAAGCCCTGCCCCGCGAGATCCACCGCGCCGAGCGGCGGCAGCTGCCCCTGGCGGCGCTGCTCGTCGACCTCGACCACTTCAAGCAGTTCAACGACACCTTCGGCCACCAGGCTGGCGACGAGGCGCTCCGGCAGGTGGGCCAGCTGCTGCAGCGGCACGTCCGGGCGGAGGACGTCGCCTGCCGCTACGGCGGCGAGGAATTCCTCCTCCTGCTCCCGGAGGCCGACGCAGCGGTGGCGTTGCGCCGCGCCGAGGAACTCCGGGCCGCTGCAGCGTCCCAGCCGATCCGAACCGGCAGCGGGGAGCTGCCGCCGCTTCCGCTCTCGGTGGGCGTGGCGATCCTGCAGGAGGCGGGCGGCACCGGCGACGCCCTGCTCGCCGCAGCGGACGCGGCGCTCTACGAGGCGAAGCGGCAGGGGCGCAACCGCGTGGTCCTCGCCGGAAGCGGGAGCACCGCCTCCGTGCCCGCGAGCCGCTGAGCCTGCCGGCCCGTTTCGGGGCCCAACCTTCGCGTGGTGGACACCCCCGCCGCCGGGCTGGCGCGAAGTCCCTGCGCTTCGGTTGCGACGCGCCTATCTTGGGCCTCTTTTCCGGGGAGGAATCAGACGTGACTCTGCCCAAGGGCCGCAGCGCCGGCATCCTGGTACCGCTCTTCTCGTTGCGCAGCGACCGCGGCTGGGGCGTCGGCGAATTCACCGACGTGGCGGGGATCGCGCCCTGGCTCGAGGCGGCGAAGATGCCGGTGCTGATGATGCTCCCGCTGGTGGAAGCGGCCCTCGGGCAGGACAGCCCCTACGCTGCGCTCTCGGCCTTCGCCCTCGATCCGATCTACGTCAGCCTCGACCAGATCCCCGATTTCCAGGAGATCGGCGGCGAGGGCGCGCTCTCCCCGGAGGAACACCGGGAGCTCGAGGCGGTGCGGGCCCGGGAGACGGTGGATTACGGGACGGTGCGGCGGCTCAAGAACGCCTGGCTCCACCGCTCCTTCCGGCGCTTCCACGAGAGCGGCGCCGCTGCCCGGGGTGAGCGGGCCGCCGATCTGCAGCGCTTCCGCGAGGAGCAGCGCCACTGGCTCCCGGACTACACCCTCTTCCGCGCCCTCAAGGAAGCCCACCACCTCGACTGGTGGAAGGGCTGGGGCGAGGAGCTGCGCACCAGGCAGCCCCACGCCCTCGACGCAGCCCGGCGCCAGCACGCCGACGCGATCGATTTCTTCGAGTACGTGCAGTGGATCGCCTACCGGCAGCTGGCGGCGGCGCGGCAGGAGGCACGCCGCCACGGCGTGGCGCTGGCCGGCGACCTGCCCTTCATGGTGGCCGAGGACAGCGCCGACGTCTGGGGCCGACAGGACGAGTTCGACCTCGACGCCACGGTCGGCGTGCCCCCCGACGCCTTCTCCGCCGAGGGCCAGGACTGGGGCCTGCCCGTCTACCGCTGGGACGTCCTCGCCTCCCGCGACTACGACTGGCTGCGGATGCGCGGCGCCCGCTCGGCGCAGCTCTTCGACCTCGTCCGGATCGATCACGTGGTGGGCTTCTACCGGACCTACGCCAGGCCCCGGAACAGGAGCGAGCCCTACTTCGCCCCGCCGGACGAACCCTCGCAGCGGCGCCAGGGTGAGGAGGTGATGAACGCCTTCCGCTCCGCCGGCGTCGATCTCTGCGCCGAGGATCTGGGCACGGTGCCGCCCTTCGTCCGCGAGTCGCTCACGCGAATCGGCGTTCCCGGCTACCGGGTACTCCGCTGGGAGAAGGACGACGCGGTCTTCCGCGATCCGGATCACTGGCCGGCGCTCTCGCTGGCGACCACCGGCACCCACGACACCGAGCCCGTCGCCGTGTGGTGGGACGACCTGCCGGAGCACGAGCGCCGCGCGGCGCGGGCCCTCCCTGCGCTGCGTCACCTCACCGACGAGCAGTCGAACCACTTTTCCCCGCACGTCCACCAGGCGATCCTCGAGGCGGTCTACCGCAGTGGCTCGGACCTGCTGGTGCTGCCGGTACAGGACGTCTTCGGCGTGCGGGAGCGGATCAACCTGCCGGGGACGGTCGGCCCGGAGAACTGGTCCTACCGGCTGCCCTGGAGCATCACCCAGCTCCACGGCGATCCCTTCGTGCGGGAGCGGACCCGGGTGATGGCCGAGCTGGCCGAGCGCTTCGGCCGCGGCTAGGCGAGCAGGCCTCGCAGCAGGCAGGTTCCCATCGTGGAGGGAGGTCGCCAACCAGCGAGGTCCTCTCCGTGAACCTGCCCATGCTCCAGCTCCGCAACCGCGACGGCTCGCCCTTCTCCTGGCCCGAGCTCTGGCAGCGGCGCAACGTCCTCGTCCTCGTCGCCCACGGCTCGTGCGCTTCGTGCCGCAGGGTCCTCGCCGATTGGGAGGAGCAGGCGGACGTCCTCGCCGCGGAGAACACGACCCCGATCGCCATCTTCGAGGAGGATCCGGGGGAGACCCCGCCCGGCGTGCGGGTACTCGTCGATCCCCAGCGCCGCTTCGCCAGCCAGCTCGGCATTCCGTCGGGGACGGTGCTCGCAGCCGACCGCTTCTTCGAGGTGCTCGAGCAGGAGGACGTCCACGCCATGGGCGCCGACGAGGCGGCGTCGGACTCGATCGAATGGGTCCGTCTCGCGGAGCGGCAGTGCCCCGAGTGCGGCGTCGGCACCTGGTAGGCGCCACGCCCCGGGCGAATCGGAAGCAGGCCGGTCGCTTTGCGGTTATCTTGCCGCGCGATGTACCAGCCGTCCTCCCCCTGGCTCTCCGAGCTCCGCCAGCTTCTCCGCCTCGCCGCCCCCCTCGCTGCTGCCCACGCCGGCAATCAGCTGATGGGGCTCGTCGACACCGCCATCGTCGGCAGGCTCGGCGCCGTGGAGCTCGGCGCCGTGGGCCTCGCCAACAGCCTCTTCTTCCCGCTCACCGTTCTCGGCATGGGGGCGATGATGGGGCTCGATCCCCTCGTCTCCCAGGCCCTCGGCGCCGGGGATGCGGTCCGGGCGCGGAAGCTCCTCTGGCAGGGCGTGTGGATGGCCGTGCTGGTGGGGCTCGTCCTCTCCGTGCCCATCGGCCTCGCCCCCTCCCTGCTCGTCCCCTTCGGGATCGAGCCTGCGGTCGCTGCCAAGGCGAGCAGCTACCTCTACGTGCGGCTCATCGGCCTGGTGCCGGCGCTCCTCTTCGTGGGCGTGCGCTCCTACCTGCAATCGATCGGCAGCACCCGTCCGATGCTGATCGCGGTGGTGGCTGCCAACATCTTCAACGTCGCCGCCACCCTGTTCCTCGTCTACGGCGGCGGGAGCCTGCCGGCATGGGCGGGCCCCTTGCGCCACTTCCCCGCCCTCGGGGTCGAGGGGGCGGCGCTGGCCACGACCCTCTGCACCCTCCTCCAGGTCGGGATCGTCGCCGCCGCGGTGCGGGCCGCCGCGGTCCCCGGTTTCGAGCGCGGCGACAGGCGTTTCGATCCGATCGAGTTCCGGCGGGGGCTCAAGGTCGGCGCCCCCATCGGCCTGCAATTGGGCGCCGAGGTCGGCGTCTTCGCGCTGGTGGGGCTGCTGGTCGGCAAGCTCGGCACCCACGAGCTCGCCGCACACCAGATCTCCCTCACCCTCGCCAGCTTCACCTTCACCGTGGCCATGGGCGTCGGCGCCGCAGCGTCGGTCCGGGTCGGCAGGGCGATCGGCGCCGGCGACACGCCGGCGGCACGGCTCGCCGGCATCGTCGGCCTCGCCGGCGGCGGCGGGATGATGACCCTGGGGGCGCTGCTCTTCGTGCTGATCCCGGCGCCCCTGGCGGCGCTCCTCACCGACGAGCCCGAGGTGATCGGGATGGCGGTGCCGCTCCTCCTGGTGGCGGCGGTCTTCCAGATCTCGGACGGTCTGCAGGCGGTTGGCGCCGGCGTGCTGCGGGGCGCAGGCGACACGCGCTTCCCCTTCGTCGCCAACGTGGTCGGCCACTATGCCGTCGGCCTTCCGGTGGGAATCGCCCTCGGGATGTGGTTCGGCTTCGGCGTGGGCGGCCTCTGGTGGGGCCTTTGCACCGGCCTCACCGCCGTGGCCTCTACCCTCACCGTCCGCTTCCTCCGGCTCTCCTCCCGGCCGATCCGGCCCCTGGCAGCTTCTGCAGCGGTGGCGGCGGAGCCGGCAGCTGGCGCCTGAGAGCAGGGTGGCGCCCGGCTCCTCGGGGCGCCCCACCAGCCCCATTCGGGCATGGGCCGAATCGAGCCAGCGCACCGAGATTTTCCGCAGGTCTTGGCGGGAGGTGGACGGTGATGCGTTGGGCGATCCTGCTGGCTGCTGCCGCGGCGCTTTTGCCCGCGGCTGCGGTCGCTGCGGAGGACGAGGCGGAGGAGACGGTGATCCGCGAGGACGACAAGGTCGTCTACGAGAAGAACACCCGGGTCAACTTCAACGACGGCCAGGTGGACGGCGAGCTGATCCGGCCGGAGGGCGACGTCGTGCGGGCGCAGCGCAAGGCCCGGTTCCAGTCGATGATCCAGCAGCGGCGCGACTTCAACAAGGAGTTGCGCGAGAGCATCGACGAGTAGCCCGCGCCGGGCCTCGAGCGGCCCGGCGCGTATCGCGCGGCCGATCAGGAGGCGGCGAGCTGGCGGAGCACGAAGTTGAGGATGCCGCCGTGGCGGTAGTAATCGACTTCGTTCGGCGTATCGAGGCGCGCGGTGACGCCGAAGCGCTTCTCGCCGCCCTCGCCCTTCGCCACCACCTCCAGCCGCTTGCCCGGTGAGAGCCCCTCGGCGATGCCGGCGATGGAGAAGGTCTCCCTGCCGGTGAGGCCGATGCGCTGCGCGTCCTCGCCGCCGTCGAACTGGAGCGGCAGCACGCCCATGCCGATGAGGTTCGAGCGGTGGATGCGCTCGAAGCTCTTCGCGATCACCGCCTTCACGCCGAGGAGCAGCGTGCCCTTCGCCGCCCAGTCGCGGGAGGAGCCGGTGCCGTACTCCGCGCCGGCGAGGACGACCAGCGGCACACCCTCCTGCTGGTAGCGCATCGAGGCGTCGTAGATCGACATCTCCTCGTTCGAGGGCATGTGCATGGTGACGCCGCCCTCCGTCCCCGGCACCAACTGGTTGCGGAGGCGGATGTTGGCGAAGGTGCCGCGCATCATCACTTCGTGGTTGCCGCGCCGGGCGCCGTACGAGTTGAAGTCCCGCGGCTGCACGCCCTGCTCGGTGAGGTAGCGCGCCGCGGGACTCTTCATCGAGATCGAGCCTGCCGGCGAGATGTGGTCGGTGGTGATCGAATCACCGAGTAGCGCCAGTACCCGCGCGTCGCGGACGTCCTGCAGGTCCGCCGGCTCCTTCGCGATGTTCTCGAAGAAGGGCGGGCTCCGCACGTAGGTCGAGTCGGGCTCCCAGGCGAAGGTGCTGCCGGTGGGGTTCTCCAGCGCGCGCCAGCGCTCGTCTCCCTCGAAGACCGCGCCGTATTGGGTGGCGAAATGCTCGGGCTTCACCGCAGTACGGATCGCCGCGCGGACCTCCTCCTGGGTGGGCCAGATGTCCGCGAGGTAGACCGCCTCGCCGTTCGCGTCGCAGCCGAGGGGCTCGTTGTTCGGGTCGATGTCCATGGTGCCGGCCAGCGCGTAGGCGACCACCAGCGGCGGCGAGGCCAGGTAGTTCATCCGCACGTGGGCGTTGATCCGGCCCTCGAAGTTGCGGTTGCCGGAGAGCACCGCGGCGACGGCGAGATCGCCCTTCTGCACCGCGTCGGCGATCTGCGGCGGCAGCGGCCCCGAGTTGCCGATGCAGGTGCTGCAGCCGTAGCCGGTGAGGTGGAAACCGAGCGCCTCGAGGTAGGGCGTGAGCCCCGCTTCCGCGAGGTAGTCGGTCACCGTCTTCGAGCCGGGCGCCAGCGAGGTCTTCACCCAGGGCCTGGTCTGGAGCCCGCGCTCCACCGCCTTCTTCGCGAGGAGGCCGGCGCCCAGCATCACCGCCGGGTTGGAGGTGTTGGTGCAGGAGGTGATCGAGGCGATCACCACCGAGCCGTTCTTGAGCTCGTACTGGATCGGCCCCTGCTGCACGGGGACCGCGCGCTCGAGAGCATCCTCGCCCTGCACCATCTCGCCGAGGGACTGCCGGAACGCGCCCTTCGCGTCGCGGAGGTTGATCCGATCCTGCGGCCGCTTCGGGCCGGCGAGGGAGGGCTCCACGTTGGCGAGATCGAGCTCCAGCGTGTCGGTGAACTCGGGCTCCGGCGCGTCCTTCGTATGGAAGAGTTTGTTCTCCCTGCAGTAGGCCTCGACGCGGTCGACCAACTCCTTGGAGCGGTTGGAGAAGCGCAGGTAGGCCAGCGTCTCCTCGTCCACCGGGAAGAAGCCGATGGTGGCGCCGTATTCCGGCGCCATGTTGGCGATGGTGGCGCGGTCGGGAAGCGCCAGCGAGGAGATGCCGGGGCCGTAGAACTCGACGAACTTCCCCACCACGCCCTTCTTGCGGAGCATCTGGGTCACGGTGAGGACGAGGTCGGTAGCGGTGGCGCCGGCGGGGAGGCTGCCGGTGAGCTTGAAGCCGACGACGTGGGGCACGAGCATCGAGAGCGGCTGCCCGAGCATCGCCGCCTCCGCCTCGATTCCGCCCACGCCCCAGCCCACCACGCCGAGGCCGTTGATCATCGTGGTGTGCGAGTCGGTGCCAACCAGCGTGTCGGGGAAGGCCATCCCGTCCTGCTCGAAGACGACGCTCGCCAGGTATTCGAGGTTCACCTGGTGGCAGATGCCGGTCTCGGGCGGCACCACGCTGAAGTTCCGGAAGGCCTGCTGGCCCCAGCGGAGGAAGGCGTAGCGCTCCCGGTTCCGCTCGTATTCCATCGCCGCGTTGAAGGGGAAGGCGTGGCTCGAGGCGAAGCGGTCGGTGACCACCGAATGATCGATGACGAGGTCCGCCTTGTTGAGCGGGTTGATCCGCTGGGGGTCGCCGCCCATCCGCGTGATCGCCTCGCGCATCGCCGCGAGATCCACCACCGCGGGAACGCCGGTGAAGTCCTGGAGCAGGACGCGGGCCGGGTGGAAGGCGATCTCCTTCTCGGGCCGGGCCTTCGGATCCCAGTGGAGGACCGCCTCGATCTGGTCCCGGGTCACCACCCTGCCGTCCTCGTGGCGGAGCAGGTTCTCGAGCAGCACGCGCATCGAGAAGGGGAGCCGCTCGACCCCCTGCAGCTTGCCTATCCGGTGCATCTGGTAGCGCTTGCCCCCGACGTCGAGATCACCCCTGGTGCCGAAGCTGTCCGCTGCCATGGTCTCTCCTCACGTGCTGCGCGGTTGCGCGCAAGAGAGCGACCGTAAGGGCGGGATCGGGGCGGCGCAACCCGATGGAGGACCGAATCGTCGGCGGTCCAACGGGCTGCCGCCGGCCCCCGGGAGCCGTGCCGCCCTGCAGCAGAGAAGCCTTTCGCTCCCGCTCCTTTTCGGTAGGATGGCCGGCCGCTCTGGAGGTTCTACCGTGATTCCCAACGTTCCCGCTCCCTGGCCCCGCCCGCGTTACATCTCCGCGGGACCGGCACGCATCGCCTACCTGGTGCTGCTGCCGGACGCGGTGGAGCTGGCCCAGAAGAATCATCCGCTCTTCGCCGACTTCGGCATCGAGTCGAAGTACCGGGGCGACGATCCGTCCTGGTTCGAGGGCTGGGTCAATCCGCGCAGCGCCTTCGGCTCGCTGCTGATGCGCACGCCCGGCCTCGACATGGTCGCCCTCACCCAGTGCAAGGCGGCGATGATCCTCACCGGCGAGGTGGCCGATCCGAAGGACCTCGGCCACCTGCAGCGGGCCTTCCTCGTCCTCAAGCTCCTCGCACAGAAGGCCGGCGCCGTCGCTGCCTGCGACGTCGAGTCGATGATGTGGTGGACGAAGGCGGCGCTCGAGGAGCTCCCGGACGAGTGGGAGTTCGACGTCGCGGACCACATGCGCGTGGTCTTCGAGTCGCAGGAGCGCGAGCCCGGCGCGGGCCACCTCTGCCACACCCTCGGCCTCGCCAAGTTCGGGCGCCCGGATCTGGCCATCGGCGGTGTCGCCCCCGAGCACGCGGAGGCTGCGGGCGACATGCTCGAGAACCTCGCCACCGCGCTGGCGGAAGGTGACAATTTCGAGGGCGGCGACATCGTGGAGCCCGAGGGCTTCCCGCCGCTCCGCTGCGAAGAGCTGCCGGACGACACCGGCTCCGAGGACACCACCTTCGGGAACCGCTCCATCTGGCTCGTCCCCGAGGAAGGCTAGTCTGCTGCCGCCGACTGCGAGCATCCGCCTGCTGGCGGCGTGGCTCGGCGTTCTCCTCCTTGCTGCGCAGCCCGCAGGCGCACAGCCCGCCGACGAGGCGCCTCCACCCGAGGAGGCGGCGCCGCGCGAGGAGGCGCCGGCGCCGGTCGTTCCCTACCTGCCCGGCGGGGAGATCGTCGTTCCCTACGAGAGCGGCTTCGGCCCCACGCCGGTGGAGGCCGCGCCGCGCCGTTCCGGCCGCGAGCTGCCGGAGGGCGTGGCCGCCAGGCAGGGCGCACCCGAAGTCCCCGTCGGGGAGCAGGCGCCGCCCTCTGCGGCGCCGGTGATGCAACTCGAGGAGCTTCCCGCCCGCCGCCCCGGCGTGGTGATCAAGATCCTCCTCGGCCTCGTCTTCCTCCTCGCCCTCGCCTATCTCGCCGGGCAGCGGCGGGTGCAGGCTTTGGAGCAGCGCCTCGGCATCGCGCAGCTCGTCACCGCGGGCTTTCCCTTCGTCGCGCTGGGGCTCATCGCCCGTACCCCGACGGTCGGGATCCTCACCGACGCCATCCTGGTGGAGCTCAGCCCGCTGCTCCATCTCGGGCTGGGCTGGATCGGGATCAGCATCGGCTTCCGCTTCGACGCGCGGCTCCTCGACTCGCTGCCGCAGGGGACCGCGCCCAAGGTCGCCTTCTCCACCGGCATCCCCTTCCTCACCGTCGTCGCTGCGGCAGGGCTGCTGCTCCTCGGCGAGGCAGGCTGGTCCTTTTCGTTCCGGGATCCGATCTTCCTCCGCGACGCGATGATCCTCGGCAGCGCCGGCGCGATCACCGCCCGTGCAGCCGCCCGGATCATCAGCGGCGGCGGCCCCCACGAGCCCCTCGTCCTCCAGATCATCCGGCTGGAGGAGCTCGCCGGCCTCGCGGGCATCACCCTCGTCGCCGCCTACTTCCGGCCGCAGGACGAGGAGGTGAGCTGGCGACTCCCCGGCACCGCCTGGATCTTCATCACCCTGGGGCTGGGCGCTGCGGTGGGCCTGGTAGCCTACGCCATCCTCCGCCGCAAGGCGACGCAGGCCGAATCGCAGGTCCTCCTCCTCGGTACCGTCGCGTTCGCGGCGGGGCTCGCCAGCAACCTGCTCCTCTCCCCGCTGGCGGTCTGCTTCGTCGCCGGCGTGCTCCTCGTCAACTTCCCCGGCGACTACAAGGCGCGGGTGACGACGACGCTCGCGCAGCTGGAGCGCCCGATCTACCTGCTCTTCCTCGTGATCGTGGGCGCGATCTGGAACGTGGGGGATTGGCGCGGCTGGGCGCTGATGATCGTCTTCCTCTTCGCCCGCTTCTTCGGCAAGTGGATCGGCGTGCGTCTCGGCTGGAGCCAGGGAGAGCTCTCGCTCTCGCCCAACGAGCGGCTCGTCCTCGCCGCGGCGCCGATGGGGCAGCTCTCCATCGCCATCGTGGTGAGCGCCCTGCTCCTCTACCCGCAGGGAACGGTTCCGCTCATCGTCACCGCGGTGCTCGGCGCCGCCATCGTCACCGAGGTGGCGGTGCAGCTCATCGTCCGGCAGCTGCGGAGCGCTCTCGGCCCGGGCACCGGGGAGGGCAGCGCATGAGCATCCTGCTCATCCTCGTCCTCGCGGGACTGATGTCCGCCGCCCGCTCCTTCGACGTGAGCGGCCTGCCCCACTCCGTCTCGGCGGGCCTCGCCTTCGGCTACGTGCTCCTCACCGCCTTCTTCGCCGGCAAGCTCTTCCAGCGGGTGAAGCTGCCGCGGCTGACCGGCTACATCATGGCGGGCATCCTGGTGGGTCCGAGCGTGCTCGGCCTGCTCACGCCGGTCATGGTGCAGCAGCTCCGCATCGTGAACGGCGTGGCCATCGCCCTCATCGCGCTGACCGCCGGCAACGAGCTCGACCTGCGCACCTTCCGTCCGCTCTTCCGATCGATCGGCTGGATCACCGGTGTGGCGGTGGTCGGAACGGCGCTGCTGCTCGCGGTCGCGGTCTACGCGAGCCGCGGGCTGCTGCCGTTCGCGGCGCTGATGAACCTCGAGGAGAGCATCGCCATCGCTCTCGTCCTCGGGACGGTGATGGCGGCGCAATCGCCGGCGGTGGTGGTGGCGCTGCGGGACGAGATGGAGGCCGACGGCCCGATGAGCCGCACCGTCCTCGGCGTGGTGGTGATCGCCGACCTGGTCGTCATCCTGCTCTTCGCGATCACCTCGTCGGTGGCGAAGTCGATCTTCGGCGCGCCGGGTGACGTGGTCGACACGATGGCCAAGCTCGCCTGGGAGATTTTCGGCTCCCTGGGGAGCGGCATCCTCGCGGGCATGCTGATCGCCACCTACCTGCGCAAGGTCCCGCGGGGCGGCGCGCTCTTCGTGCTCACCGTCGCCTTCGTGGTCGCCGAGGTCGGCGAGCGGATCCATTTCGACCCGCTCCTCGTGGCGCTGGCCGCGGGCATGTTCATCCGCAACGCCTCGTCCGCAGGGCCGCGGCTGCACCACGTCATCGATCTCTCGGCGCTGCCCGTCTATGTGATTTTCTTTGCAGGGGCTGGCGCCAACCTGCCCCTGGACATCCTGCTGGTGGTCGGCCTGCCCGCGGCGCTCTACGTCGGCGTGCGTGCGGCGGGCCTGCTCACCGGCGCCCGCATCGGCGCCCGCCTGAGCGGCGCGCCGGTGGCGGTGCGACGGTGGGCGGGCTTCGGCCTGCTGCCGCAGTCCGGTCTCGCCCTCGCCCTCGCCCTGCTCTTCTCCAGCACCTTCCCCGAGTTCGGCCGCGAGGCCTCCGCCCTGGTTCTCGGGGTAGTGGCCTTGAACGAGCTCACCGGCCCGATCCTCTTCCGCCTCGCCCTGGTGCGCAGCGGCGAGGCGGGCGCGAAGCGGGAGACGGTCACGCAGCCCGAGGATGCGGAGGCTGCTGGCGGCGCTGCGCCGCCATCGTTTCCGCAAGCGCCGCGTGGTCCCTGAAGAACCACCAGCACTGGATCGCAGCGGGGATGACGCCGACGCCCGCCCAGCTCAGCAACGAGGCCGCGACCCAGCAGGCCCGCTGGGCGTCGCTTTCGTGGAGCTGCGGTAGATCGAGCCCGTGCTGCTCGAGGATCGTCCGGCGCAGCGCGAGCACCTCGTTGAGGGCAAAGAGCCCGGCGAGCACGCTGCCCAGCAGGAAGAAGATGCCGACGTACCACCGCAGCGTGAGCACGCCCAGGAGGTGGGCGCCAAGGTAGCTCCCGAGGAACACCTGCACCTGCGACGCCCGCCCCGCCAGCGCCTGGTATTGCATCGCAACCCGATAGAATTTGTAGAGGGGGTAGAGCCCCAGCGTGCAGAGCCCCAGCACCAGCACGAGCTGCGGGTCGATCCGCTCCAGCTTCGTGTCGCCACCTGCCCTGCCGAGAATCGAAGAGAAGTCCACCGTCACGTTCATCGCCCGCTCCTTACGCGCCGCCTGGCGCAGCGCCCGAGGTACGAGCCGACTCTACGAGTTGCCCCGACCGCCCCGGCATCCGCCACCCGACCGATGCCCACCGGCGCCGCGGCCCGCGGCTCGCGCCCTCCTCCGCCCTACCCCGTGAAGGAGCACCTTCTCCCCACGGCACAGGAGGTGGGGTTGCACGCCGTTCAGCTGCTCGCCCCTCGCAAGGTCGACGGCCCCCGTCGCCCGACGCCCCCAACGCCGTTCTGCTCCCTCCAGAGGTTGAACGGCGTTCCGCAGCTTCCGGCGCAAGAACGCCGCCCAACTTCCGCTTGCGATGAGCGGCGGCCTCTCCGTCGTACTTTTCGTCGCGGGGTTCCGCCTGCGCATTGCGACGCGAGTGAGGCCGGTACCGCGTGGAGTCCGATGCGGATTCCGAACGCGGGTCGCCGCGAACGCGGGTCGCCGCGAACGCGGGTCGCGCACGCGAAGGTGGATATCGGTGCCGAGCCTGGCCCGATTCCGGCGCAAAATCCGACGCGGATTGCGATACCAATTTTGACGCGGATTCCAACTCGGCTTGCAACGTAGGTCCCGTCCGCAGCCTCGGTCGATAGGGACGCAGCCCCGGGCGCAATTCCGGCGCGGCCATCAGGTCAGGTCCCGTCGCGACTTACGTGGCCTCCATCGCAGGATCCGTCGCTGGATCCGTCGCAGGATCCGTCGCTGGATCCGTCGCTGGATCCGTCGCGGCCTGCGTCGCAGGATCGATGTGGACGTCGTGAATCCCTCGCGCCTACGTCGACGGGTTCGTCGGCGGCTTCGTCGCGGCCTTCATCGCGGGTTCCGTCACGCGCTCCGTCGCGGCTTCCGTCACGAGCGCCGTCGCGGGTTCCGTCTCGCGCTCCGTCGCGGGTTCCGTCACGCACTCCGTCGCGGGTTCCGTCACGAGCGCTGCCGCGTTCTGCCTCGAGCTTTCCTTCGTGGGTTCCGCCGCAGGGCCCGCCGCGAGTGCGGCTTCGCCGACCGCCGTGCCGCGGCTGCAGGGCGTTGCCGGTCCGCTGCAGGCGCGCGACGAGAGCGGCGCTCGTCGCGTGAACGGTGTTCGAAGGCGCGGGATTGCTGCACACCGTAGGAGGCGCCCTGCCGGCGCTGCACGCGAATCGGGCGGGCGGGACGACTGAACGCCGTACAACCCCTCCCCCCGTGGCGCTGCGGCAGGGCGCTCCTGTCCGGGGTAGGCCGCTACCGGCACACCTGCACGCAGGGAACCGCCTCCGTGCCGACGCCCCGGCCGTCCGATGGCGACGGGCAACACAGCTGCACCGCAGGCCGCGTCGCGGCCCAATGTCGGAGGCGGCTGCTACGTTCCCTCGTCCCAGGGGAGGGCTGCCGATGGCACGTGGAGTCGGGAAGGTGAAGAACGCATACGAGGAGATGATGAAGGAGGGCCGCAGGCTGCTGCGGGTGGGCGGTCCGGCGGCGGTGTCGCTTCGCAACATCGCCAGGGGGCTCGGCTGCTCGGCAGGGGTTTTCTACAACTACATCTGCAACGTGGAGGACGTCAGGCAGCACGTGGCACGGGAGGTATTGGGGGAGCTCCGCGCCAGCCTACGGGTCGCCGCCCGGCCGGGCGCCGGCGCCTTCCGGCTCGTGGCACAGGCCCGGGCCTATCGTTCGTTCTGGCGGATGGAGCCGGGCTCGTTCGCGTTCACGTTCCGCCACGACAGCCCCTATCCCGTGGCGAAGCAGGAGGAACTCGTCGGGTGGTTCTGGCCGGACCTGGCCCGGCTGGGAACGGAGCAGGAGGGCGTCGCCTGGTACACGCGGGTGCACGGGCTCATGCACCTCGAGATCAGCCGGGTCCTCGAGCCTGCGATGGCGGAGGCGCTGTGGCAGGACCTCTGCGGGGGCCTCGCGGCGGCAGCGCGACACCAGGCGCCCGAACCGGGAGCGCCGCAAGCGGCGTGATCAGCGGCGGCGGATCCAGGTCTCGAAGGTGAAGGCCCAGGGGTGCTTATCGTCCGGGGTCATGCCCTCGCTCGCGTCGAGCTGCCACGCGGACTCGTCGAAGGTGAAGAAGGCGTCGCCCTCCACCTCGGCGTGGACGCGGGTGAGCTCGAGTTCGTCGCAGCGCGGGAGCGCCTCGGCGAAGAGCTGCGCGCCGCCGATGATCATCACCTCTTCGGCGCCGGCCACCTCTGGTAGCGAGAGCGCCTCGTCGAGCGAATGGGCGACGACGGCGCCCTCGGCGGACCAGTCCGCCTGCTTGGTCAACACGACGTTCAGGCGCCCCGGTAGCGGCTTGCCGATCGCCTCCCAGGTCTTCCTGCCCATCACCACCGGTCGGCCCATGGTGCGGAGCTTGAAGTGCTTCAGGTCGGCGGGCAGGTGCCAGGGCATCTGGCCACCCTTGCCGATCACGCCGTTCTCGGCGGCGGCGACGATCGCGGTCAGCTTCATACGGCCACCGGTGCCTTGATCGCGGGATGGGACTGGTAGCCCTCGAGCCGGATGTGCTCGAAGCGGAAGTCGTCGATGGAGCGCACCGAAGGATCGAGCTGCAGCGTGGGCAGCGGCAGCGGCTCCCGCCGCAGCTGCTCGTCCACCTGTTCGAGGTGGTTCAGGTAGATGTGCGCGTCGCCGAAGGTGTGGACGAAGTCGCCCACCTCCAGATCGCAGACCTGCGCCACCATGTGGGTGAGCAGCGCGTAGGAGGCGATGTTGAAGGGCACGCCGAGGAAGAGGTCGGCGCTGCGCTGGTAGAGCTGGCAGCTCAGCCGCCCGTCGGCCACGTAGAATTGGAAGAGCACGTGGCAGGGCTCGAGGGCCATCTTCGGCAGATCGGCCACGTTCCAGGCGCTGACGAGGAGCCGCCGCGAGCTGGGCCGGACCTTGATCTCCTCGATCACCTTCGCCAGCTGATCGACGTGGCCGCCGTCGGCGGTAGGCCATGAGCGCCACTGCACGCCGTAGACCGGGCCAAGGTCGCCGTTCTCCTTCGCCCACTCGTCCCAGATGCCGATGCCGTGCTCCTGCAGCCAGCGCGCGTTTCCCTCGCCGCGCAGGAACCAGAGGAGCTCCCCGACCACGCCCTTCCAGAAGAGCTTCTTGGTGGTCACCGCCGGGAAGCCCTGCCGCAGGTCGAAGCGCAGCTGGTGCCCGAAGATGCTCAAGGTGCCGGTGCCGGTGCGATCGCCCCGCTGCACGCCGGCCTCGCGCACGTGGCGCAGGAGCTCGAGATAGGACCTCATGGGCCGAGCGTCATATCATCAGGCGGGAAGAAACGGGAGCGCCCGGCGGTTCGAACGATCTACGCCTTCCGCTCGGCGCGGCGTAACACCGGCATGGTGCCGGCAGACGGAGAACGACCCCATGGAACGCAGCATCGTCGTCACCCAGCAGGATCTCGGACGGCTCCACGCGCTCATCGAGGGTGTCGCCGCCGAACGCAATCTGGCAGCTGCAGAGGCCCTCGAGGCGGAGCTCGCCAGGGCGCAGGTCGTCGCGCCGGAGGAGATCCCTGCCGACGTGGTGACGATGAACTCGCGCGTGCGCTTCGTGGACGAGACCAACGGCAGCGAGCGGGAGGCGACGCTCGTCTACCCGCAGGATGCCTCCGCGGCCGAGGGGCGCATCTCGATCCTCGCGCCCATCGGCGCGGCGCTGATCGGCCTGCGTGCCGGCGACTCGATCGACTGGCCGATGCCGAACGGCAGGTCCAAGCGGCTGCGCATCGTCGAGGTGCTCTGGCAGCCCGAGGCCGCCGGCCAGTTCGATCTCTGATCAACGCTCCGAGAGCGCCTCGCGGAGGGCGAGCGCCATGCGCCGCACGGCGTAGCCCTCCCAGTCTTCGAGCGGATCGATCCCGGGACCGAAGACCTCGAGCACGTTGTCCAGATACTCGCGGGCAGCGTCGGGCTTCTCCCCGCCGCCCGCCTCGCCGAGCCGGAACGCGCCGCTCACCAGGTTCTGCCAGCGATCGATCCGTTCCATCGCAGCCCCCACCTGCACGAAGGGCCTCCGCCCGCGACCAGCGGACGGAGGCCCTTTTCGCGCTACGCGACCGCGATCAGTTGCCGCGGAGGATGTTGAGCGCGGAGCCCGCCTTGAACCAGGCGATCTGCTCGGCGTTGCAGGTGTGCTTCAGCTCGATCGACTCGGTGGAGCCGTCGGCATGGTGGAGCACCGCCACCACCGGCTTGCCCGGGGCGATGGCGAAGACGTCCTGCAGCGAGACCCTGTCGCCCTCGCGAACCTTCTCGTAATCCGCAGCGTCCTTGAAGGTGAGCGGCAGCACGCCCTGCTTCTTCAGGTTGGTCTCGTGGATGCGGGCGAAGGAGCGGACGATGATCGCGCCGGCGCCGAGGAAGCGCGGGCTCATCGCCGCGTGCTCGCGGGAGCTGCCCTCGCCGTAGTTCTCATCACCGACGACGACCCACTTGAGGCCACGGGCCTTGTAGTCGCGGGCGACGGCGGGGACCGCGCCGACCTCGCCGGAGAAGGCGTTCTTCGCCACGCCGGCGTCGCCGGAGAAGGCGTTGATCGCGCCGGTCAGCATGTTGTCGCTGATCCGGTCGAGGTGGCCGCGGAAGCGCAGCCACGGGCCTGCGGGCGAGATGTGATCGGTGGTGGTCTTGCCCTTCGTCTTCACGAGGAGCGGCATCTCGGCGTACTCGTCGGCCTTCGGCGCAGCGAAGGCGGCGAGGAGCTGGAGGCGCTCGCTGGTGGGCGAGACCGCCACCTCGACGGAGGCGCCGTCGGCGGCGGGGGCCTGGTAGCCGCCGAACGCCTTGACGAAGCCCTGTGCCGGCAGGTCCGGCGCCTTGGCGGGGGCCTGCAGCTTGACGCCGTCGATCTCGTCGCTCATCGGATCGAAGTCGAGGCGGCCGGCGAGGCCGAACGCCAGCACGATCTCGGGCGAGGCGATGAAGGCGAAGGTCTCGGGGTTCGAGTCGTTGCGGGCCCGGAAGTTCCGGTTGAACGAGGTGATGATCGAGTTCTTCGTGCCCTTCTGGATGTCCTCGCGCTTCCACTGGCCGATGCAGGGACCACACGAGTTGGAGAGCACCACGCCGCCCATGCCCTCGAACGCCGCCATCTGGCCGTCGCGCTTGATCGTCTCGAAGATCTGGTCGGAGCCCGGCGAGATCCAGAGCTTCGCCTTCGCCTTCACGCCGGCGTCGGCAGCCTGCTTCGCCAGGTCGGCGGCGCGGGTGAGATCCTCGTAGGAGGAGTTGGTGCACGAGCCGATGAGCGCCGAGGTGAGGTTGAGCGGGTAGCCCTCCTCCATCGCCGCCTTCTTCAGCTCGGAGACGGGCCTGGCGAGGTCGGGGGTGTGGGGCCCGACCACGTGGGGCTCGAGGGTCGAGAGGTCGATCTCGATCACCTGGTCGTAGAACTTCTCGGGGTTCGCCTCGACTTCGGCGTCCGCCGCGAGCAGATCGGCGTACTCGTTGGCCACGTCGGCGATCGCCGCACGCTCGGTGCCGCGCAGGTAGCGCTCCATCGCCGCGTCGTAGGGGAAGACCGAGGTGGTCGCGCCGAGCTCGGCGCCCATGTTGGTGATCGTGGCCTTGCCGGTGCACGACAGCGCCCTGGCGCCGGGGCCGAAGTACTCGACGATCCGGTTGGTGCCGCCCTTGACGGTGAGGATGCCGAGGAGCTTGAGGATCACGTCCTTCGGCGCCGCCCAGCCGTTCAGCTCGCCAACGAGCTTCACGCCGATGAGCTTCGGCTGGAGGACCTCCCAGGAGAAGCCCGCCATCACGTCCACCGCGTCGGCGCCGCCCACGCCCACCGCCGCCATGCCGAGACCGCCGGCGTTGGGGGTGTGCGAGTCGGTGCCGACCATCAGGCCACCCGGGAACGCGTAGTTCTCGAGGACCACCTGGTGGATGATGCCGGAGCTCGGCTTCCAGAAGCCGATGCCGTACTTCGCCGAGACGCTGGAGAGGAAGTCGTAGACCTCCTTGTTCTCGATCGAGGCGGCGTTGGTGTCGTTGAGCGCGCCGGTCCGGGCCTGGATCAGGTGATCGCAGTGCACGGTGGAGGGGACGGCGACCTCCGGCTTGCCCGCCTGCATGAACTGCAGCAGCGCCATCTGCGCGGTGGCGTCCTGCATGGCCACGCGATCCGGGCGGAGCTGCAGGTAGGCCTTGCCGGCCTCGAGCTCCTGGCCCTTCGGATCGTCGAGGTGGCCGAAGAGGATCTTCTCGGCGAGGGTCAGCGGCCGGTTCAGGCGGGCACGGACGGTCGCGAGGTTCTTGCGCGTGCGCTCGTAGACGCCACGCACCATCTCGGGAGTGCTCTCGATCACGGGCATTTGCTGTGTTTCCTTTCGCGCTGCTGCAGTCTCAAGGGCTAAAGAGCCGTCCAGCCCCGGTCGGTCCGGCGCGCCTGGCCCCGCTTCTCCAGCTCGATCAGCGAGGCGAGCGCGCTCCGTTCCGCGACCGGGTGGAGGAACGCCGGCGTGTCCGAATAGACCCTTTCCACGATGTCGGCAAGGGCGCTCGCGCCCTGCGCCACCGCGCCCCGGATCTGCTCCATGCGGCTCTCCCGATGCCCGAGGTACGCGGCGAGTTTCGCCGGGCCGTCCGGGATGGGGAAGCCGTGGGCCGGGTAGAGGACGCCGGCCTGCAGCTCGAGCAGACGGCGCAACGAGGCGAGGTAGCGGCCCATGTCGCCCTCGGGCGGATCGATCACGATGGTGGAGCCGCCCGCCACCATGTCGCCGGCGAAGAGCGCCCCCGTCCGCTCCTCCAGGAAGCAGAGGTGGCCGTCCGCGTGCCCCTCGGTGAGGATCGCCCGCAGCCGCATCGAGAGCGGCCCGCAGAGCTCGATCACGTCGCCGTCGGCGAGGCGCCCCTCGACCCCGGGCACCCGGGCGGCGGTCTCGGCGCTGCCCCAGACCGGAATCCCGAGGCGCCTGCCGATCTCCACCGCGGCGCCGACGTGGTCGCCGTGGTGGTGGGTCACCAGCACGTACTTCGGCTTGCGCCCCTCGGCGATCAGCTCCCGCAGGTGGCGCTCCAGCAGCGCCTGCTCCTCCGCCCAGGGCGAACCCGGGTCGATGAGGGCCAGTTCCCCGGTCCCCGCCACCCAGCAATTGGTGTGCTGCGCCGGCGGCAGGGTCGGCGTGCGCAGGGGCAGCAGGAGGATCCCCCGCTGGAACTCGATCCGCTCCACCACGTGGTCGGCGCCGCAGAAGGGCGGCGTCCGCAGCCTGGGCAGCGCCGCCTCCGGCGCGAAGCCCGCCAGCGTGGCGAGGGCATGGTGGTTGGGCGGGTGGAGCAGCGCCGTCCCCGCCTCCCAGCGGGCGAGCGCCTCGTGCGGCCGGATCCAACCGCCGTCGGAGAGCTCCCCGGGGATCACCTCCGCCGTCTGGCCCGCCGGTACGTAGGCCAGATAGAAGCGGGCGTCGAAACGCACCGGCGAGAAGGGCGGCGTCAGCCACCTGCCTGCTGGGAAGAGCGCCCTGCCGTCGAGGACGAGCCCCTCGCTTGCGAGCAGCGCCGCGAAGGACGCGCCGCCGAGGAGCTCGCGGCGCAGCTCATCGAGCCTGCCGGCCCCGAGCCGCTCCGCACCGCGGGCGAGGAGCACGCCGGTCTCCTCGAAGGTCTCGCGCAGCGCGCAGACCTGCAGGGCCACCTCGTCCGCCGGGCAGTTCTCGATCGGCACCGCCGCGTCGCCCTTGTCGACCTTGCCGCCGGGAAAGGCGTAGAAGCCGCCGGAGAAGGTGAGCTTCTCGCCGCGCCGGACCCAGAAGACCTCCCGGTCCGGGCCCTCCTGCCGGCGCACCAGGATCACCGCCGCCGCGTCGCGGATCTTCGCTGGCGGCGGGGTGAATTCGAGCCCTTCGATCGCTTCGCTCATAGGCGGCGCAGGGTACCCAATGCCCCCGCACCGCCGAAAGTCAGAACTGGCCGCGCTTCTTGCCGCTGGGCGAGAGCCTGTCGTCGCGGTGGCCCATCCGGATCCGCTCCGCCTCCCGCTCCTCCCGCGGCAGCGCCGCACGCCGATCCGCCGGCAACACCGACTCCGCCTCGCCGTCCAGCGGCGGGCTCCGCATCGCGCCGGTGTGGGGCGGGCTCTTGTGGCTCACCGTACGGCCCTCGGGATAGCCCTCGCCGATGTTCCACCGGCTCTTCTTGGCAGCGTGGCTGCTCAGGACCTCCTTCGGCTGCACCCCGGGGTCGTCCGCCTTGATCGTCGCGGTGTGGCCCGCCGCCCTGGCGCGGCGGATGCGGTCGTCCGCACTCCTCTTCGGCATGTGTCGCACCTCCTCCCGATACCGTAGGCACCGGGCGGGGTCCGTTCAGCGCAGCCGCTTGTAGAGGGTGACCAGGTCGTCGCCCGCCTTGTAGAAATCCGGGAGCCTGCTCGCCTCGTGGTAGCGGTGGCGATCGTAGAAGGCCCGGGTCGCGGCGTATTCGCCCAGCGAAGAGGTCTCGATGCGGACCTGGCAGCCGCCGCGGCGGAGGACCTCCGCCTCCATGGCGACGACCAGGCGCGAGCCTGCCCCCTTGCCGCGGAAGGCGGGATCCGAGGCGATCCAGTAGAGGTCGAAGGTCGCCTCGGTCATCGGCGTGGGCCCGTAGAGCACGTAGCCCGCCAGCGCCCCGTCGACTTCCGCCACGAGCAATTTGTAATCGACGTGCTCGTCAGGTTCTGCGCCGACGGCCAGCTCGAGGAGCTCCACGGCGCACGCGACTTCCTCTGGCGTGAAGTTCTCGATGCGGCTGAGCAGCGCGACGAGTGGGCGCAGGTCGCTCCGCCTGCCAATGCGGATCTGCATGGGTCCTCTTCCTGGCGATCTCGGCGAGCCTGCCGATCAGGGCGTCGTAGGGCAGCCCCGCCGCTGCGGCGGCGCGGGCGTAGCCTGCATCGGGCGCCAGGGCGCAGTTGGCGTTGACGTCGATGACGTAGGGCGTGCCGTCGGCTGCGAGCCGCAGATCGATCCGGCCATAATCCCGGAGCTCCAGGGCGCGGAAGGCGGTGCGGGCCACCTGCTCCACCCGCTGCCTCGTCGCCTCGTCCTCCAGCTCGACCAGGCGCGGCGCGGTGCCCACGTCCTCCACCGAGCCGCTGGCCCACTTCGCCTCGTAGGTCACGATCCGCGGCCGGTCGGAGGGAAGCGCGGAGAAGTCGATCTCCGTCAGCGGCAGGAGCTCCGGCGGATCGTTGCCGAGCAGGGCCACGTAGATCTCGCGCCCCTCGACGTACTGCTCGACCACCACTTCCTGGCGGTGGGTCTCGAGCACGAAGGCGACCTGCTGCTGCAGCTCCTCGTGGTTGTGCACCACGCTCCGCCGCGAGATGCCGACCGACGCATCCTCGCGGGCGGGCTTCACCATCAGCGGGAAGGGCAGCCCGAGCTGCGCCGCCTCCTCGAGCCGGCGGATCACCGCACCTGCAGGGACCGGCACACCTGCCGCAGCGAGGATCTCCTTGGCCTTGTGCTTGTGGAGCGCCAGGGCGATCGCCACCGCTGGCGAGCCCGTGTAGGGCACGCCGAGCGTGTCGAGGATCGCGGGTACCGCCAGCTCGCCCCGCGCGTCACCAGCCAGCGACTCGCAGAGGTTGAAGACGAGATCCGGCGGATCCTCGGCGAGGCGGGCGACGAAGCGGAAGGCATGCCCGAAGACCGGCAGCAGGTTCGCTTCGGCCCCGTGGGCGGAGAGGGCCGCGGCCACCGCTTCGGCAACGCCCTCGACCTCGGCCCGGGCAGCGAAGCCGGGGTCGTCTTGGGGCGCTTGGTGGTCGAAGTCGCGGTTGTACAGGACGGTGATCTTCATCGATGCGCCGCAGTGTGCACGAGCGAAATGCCTGCCTCAACTGCTGCTGCAGCAAGCATTCAGGTCGCTGCTGCCGCAGCCGGGATCCCCTCGCGGAAGGTGGGGAAGGCAGGCTCCACGCCGAGGCGCCGGAAGATGGCCCGTCCATCCACCCGCCGATCGGAGCGCAGGGTCTCGTGGAGCGATGCGGGCGGCGCGGAGGGCGGCATGGGCAGACCGAAGCGTGCGGCACAGAAGGCGGCCACCTCGCGGGCCCGGGCAGGCTCGAGGTCCGCCACCGGGAAGGCGCCGACCTCGTCGCTGCGCAGCGCCGCCACCGCCACGGCCGCGAGATCGTCCACGTGGATCCGGGAGACGAAATTGGAGCCATCGCCAGCGAGGCGGTAGCGCCCGCTGGCGATGGAGAGGTGGACGCCCCGCCCGGGCCCGTAGATCGCCGCGGGCCGGAGCACCATCCAGGACCAGGGCCCCCGCGCCACCGCCCGCTCCGCTTCCACCCGCAGCCTGGTGCGCGCGCTCGCCGGCGCCACTTCCGTCTTCTCGTCCACCACCGCCTGCCCGCCGTAGACCCCGGTGGTGGAGAGGTAGACCACCCGCGCCGGCAGCTCCCCCAGGGCCTCGAGGAGCGCCGGGGTCGGATCGAAGGGCCCCGCCTCCCCTTCGAGGACCGGCACCGAGTGGAGGACCCGAAGCCCCCGGGGCAGGTCGGAAGCGAGGGCCCAGAGGCTCCCGGGGTCCGCCACGTCGAGCCGGTGGATCCTTGCCCCCGGCAGCGCGGCGAGCCGCGCGGGATCGCGGGTGGTGACGTGGACCGTCTCCCCTGCCGCGAGGAGGCGGGCCGCCACCCGCTGCCCGGTGAAGCCGGCGCCGAGAACGAGAAAAGCCATCGCCCGAGCATACGCCATTGAACCGGGGACCGAGGCCTGCCACTTTGCCCCGGTGACGCAGATCCGCGATCCCATCCACGGTTCGATCGCCATCGACGAGCGCGAAAGGGCGGTGGTCGACTCGCCCTTCTTCCAGCGCCTGCGCTCGGTGCGGCAGCTCGGTTTCGCGGATCTCGCCTTCCCCGGCGCCAGCCACACCCGCTACGCCCACGCCCTGGGCGCCGCCCACCTCTCGGGCAAGATCTTCGACGCGATCTGCGCGCGGCTGCCGGCGCTCCCCGAGGCGGAGCGCCCGCGCCTGCGGTCGGCGCTCCGCGTGGCGGTGCTCCTCCACGACCTCGGCCACGCCCCCTTCTCCCACGCGTCCGAGTCGATCATGCCGCAGCGGGCGCGGCTCGCCCTGCCGCTCTGGGCCACGGGTGGCAGCAGCGCCGGCCAGGCGAACCACGAGGACTTCACGCTGAAGCTCCTCCTCGACTCGGAGCTCACCGACCTGCTCCGGGCCGCCTACCGCCCCCTCGACCTGCCGCCGGAGGCAATCGGCTCCCTCGTCGCCGGCGTACCGGGCCCAGGCGGTCCCTACTTCACCGTGCGCGGGATCGACTACGGCCCGCTCCTGCGGCAGGTGGTCTCGAGCGAGCTCGACGCGGATCGGATGGACTACCTCCTCCGCGACTCCTTCTACACCGGCGTCAACTACGGCAACTACGACCTCGACTGGCTCGTGGGGCATCTGGGCGCCCACGTCCACGACGGCGTCGCCGAGCTGGCGGTGGGGAATCGGGCGATCTTCGCGTTCGAGGATTTCCTCCTCTCGCGCTACCACATGTTCCTCTCGGTCTATTACCACCGCACGCCCATCTGCTTCGACCGGATGCTGCGGCTCTACTACCGGGAGGCCCCCGGCGAGTTCGAGATCCCCTCGGCCCCCGCCGCCTACCTGCGCTGCGACGACGTGCAGCTGCTCACGGTCCTGCGGGCCTCGAAGAACCGCTGGGCCCAGCGGATCGCCAACCGGCATCCCTTCCGGCTGCTGATCGAGGCCAATCCCTACGACACCGGCTACGACCTGGTGGAGATCGTCGGCCGCCTCGAGCGCGCGGGGATCGAGCACTTCGCCACCGAGTCGCTGGGCATGGTTTCGAAATATTTCGGCGAGTCGGGAGCCACCAGCACGATCTGGGTCCACGTCCCCGACCAGCGCCGTTTCGTGCCGCTGGAGGAGTACACCCCGCTCTTCCGCCGCTACGAGCGGGAGGTCCGGATCGCGCGGATCTACGTCGACCCGGCGCTGCAGCGGGAGGCGCGGGAGCTCGCCGGCCTGCCGCTCGAGCCCGTGTGATCCGGGTGGCATCCCACCGACATGGGTAGTCGTCTTGATCTGCTGTCTGATCCCTGAAGGAACCCGATGAAGAAGGTGCTCCGCCCCCGGGTGCTCGCGCTCCACGGCTCCGCCGCGACCGCGGCGCTCTACCGGGACGTGTCGACGACGGCCCACGAGCTCGATCTGGTTGCGCCCGACCTCGTGGCACTCACCCTCGCGGTGGGCGGCAGGCTGGGGTCCCTGCTCCGGGCCCTCGCGGGGATCGTCCCGGAGGGGCCGGTGCTCCTCACCGGCTGTGGGGTGGGCGCGAACATCGCTCTCGAGCTGGCGGCGCAGCTGGGCGACCGTGTGCGTGGTGTGTTGCTCACGAGCCCCCTGCCGCTCCGCCCCGACGCCGTCTACCGGGAGCGAACCCGGCAGTTCGCCAGGCTCCTGGCGGCGGAGATGGGGGTGGACGAGGTCCTCGCCTGGACGCCGATCATGGTCCACCGGGACGGCCTCCGGGGCAGGCGGGCGGCGCAGCAGGCGGAGGCGATGCTGCGGATCGCTGCCACCGTGAGCTGCGCGCCGCTGGTGCAGCTGGGCGCGGATTTTCCCGACGGCAATCTGGCGCTGAAGCGCCTCGTCGCCCCGGTCCGCGCCCTCTTCGCTGCCGAATGCATCAATCCCTTCCTCGGGGAAACGCTGATCGCCGACTGGACGAAGGCCCTCGGCCCCGGCGCGGTGGAGCTCATCGCCCAGACCCGCCACTGGCTTCCGATCGAGGCGCCGGAGAAGATCGTCGCGGAGCTGCGCGCCTTCGCCGCCGCACCGCCGCGGATCGACGCTGCCCCGAAATCCACCTGAGCCCAGGGAGCGACAGATGCCAGCAACCATCGTCGCACTGCACGCCGCAGCGGTAACACCGGCCATGTGGGACGAGGTCCGGCAGGCGGCCCCCGACCTAGAGTTCCTGGCGCCGGACCTGATCGCCCTCACCGAGCGCGGAGACGGCACCCTCGCCCACCTCGTGCAGGATCTGGCGGCGCAGCTGCCCGAAGGCCCGCTGGTCCTGCTCGGCGCCTCGATCGGCGCCCACATCGCCCTCGAGCTCGCCGCCGTCCTCGGCGATCGGGTGCGCGGTACGGTGATGGTGGCGCCGGGCCCCCCGACCCTCGACGCGGAGTTCCTCGAGAGGGCACGGGGCCTGGAGCGCATCGTCCGGCACGCGTGGAGCCCCGCTGTCGGCAAGAGCCTGATCCCGCTCCTCGTCTACCCCTTCGGCCCCGACTACGCGACCATCGCCGCGCGGGTGGAGCGGATGCTCGCCCTCGCCGCGGAGCGCTCCGCCACCCTCCTCGGCATGTCGCCGGCGCTCCACCGCGCAGCGGAGCTGCTGCCCCTGGTCTCGGGGCCGGTGCGCGTCCTCATCGCCGGGGCGAACAGCAATCCGGTGGTCGGCGTCGGCCTCGCGGAGGCCTGGCGGGGCGTGCTCGGATCGGCGGTCGAGAAGATCCCCGACGCCTCCGAATTCCTGCCGATGGAGAAGCCGGACGCCGTGGTCGACGCCATCCGGGCGCTCCTCGAGGAGCGCCCGGCAGCGCGGCTCCGCAGCTAGGGCGAGGTCTGGAGCGAGGCGGGCGCCGACGTCTCCGCTGCCACCACCGGCTTCGCGGAGCGGAGCACCAGCAGCCCCGCGAGCCCGGCGATCACCGAGGCGGCCAGGATCCCGACCTTCGCCTCCGTGTGGTAGATCGAGCCGACCTCGAAGCCCAGCCCCGCCACGAAGAGTGACATCGTGAAGCCGATGCCCGCGAGCAGGCCGGCGCCGACGAGGTGGCGCATGGTCACCCCGGCGGGCAGCTTCGCCCAGCCCATCTTCACCGTGAGCACGCTGATGCCCACCACGCCGATCGGCTTGCCGAGGGTGAGGCCGAGGATCACGCCGAGGGAGACCGGCTCGAGCAGCAGCGCCGGCGACGCGCCGAGGAGCACCACGCCGGCGTTGGCCAGGGCGAAGATCGGCACGATCGCGTAGGCGACGTAGGGGTGGAGCGCGTGCTCCAGGTTGGAGAGGGGCGACTCGGCGTCGTCGAAGCGCTTCTCCAACGCGCGCAGCGACGCCTCCACGGTCTCCTTCGGCGCGGTCTTGTTGCTGGCGACGCCGAGGAGCTGCTTCGCGTCGGCGAGGATGCTGGCCAGGCTGAACTGCGAGGTGGCCGGCACACAGAAGCCCACGATCACGCCGGCGATGGTGGCGTGGATGCCGCTCTTCAGGATCGCCACCCAGAGCGGGATGCCGGCGAAGAGGTAGAGCGCGGGGCGGCGGATGCCGAAGCGGTTCATCACCACCAGCACCGCGATGAAGACGGCGGCCCAGAGGAGCGCGGTGGTCTTCAGCGCCCCCGAGTAGAAGATGGCGATGACGAGGATCGCGCCCAGGTCGTCGATGATCGCCAGCGCGGTGAGGAAGACCACGAGGCTGTTGGGCACGCGGTTGCCGAGCAGGCGCATCACGCCGATGGCGAAGGCGATGTCGGTGGCCATCGGCACGCCCCAGCCCGAGGCGGCGGGGCCTTCGTGGGCGACGGCGTAGTAGATCAGCGCCGGCACGACCATGCCGCCGACCGCGGCGAGGGCCGGGAGGATCGCCTTCTGGGCGGTGTTGAGCTCACCGACCAGCAGCTCGCGTTTGATCTCGAGGCCGACGAGGAGGAAGAAGACCGCCATCAGCAGATCGTTGATCCAGAGGATCAGCGGCTTCTGTAGCGCGGCGCCCTCGAGCCCGAGGGTGAAGGGCCGCTCCCAGAGGGCGACGTAGCTGGCGCTCGCCTCCGAATTCGCCCAGATCAGCGCGATCACGGAGGCGATGATGAGCAGGGTGCCCCCGAGGGCTTCCACGCGGACGAAGGCTTCGAAGGGCTGCAGGATCTTGAGCAGCGCGGCGATGCTGCGGGGTCGCTTGTTGGCCATAGGTGCCCTCTTCTAGTCGAGGGCCCTTTCTCTGCCAACGAAAGTCGGTCAACAACCGGCGGACAGGCGGGCGGCTGCAGCGACGAGTGCCGCCGCTGCCCGATCGACGTCGGCCTCGGTGGTGCCGCGTCCGAGCGAGAGCCGGATCGCGCCGAGGGCCTCTTCCGCAGCGAGCCCCATCGCGGTGAGGACCGCGGACGGCTGCTCCTCGCCTGCGTGGCAGGCGCTGCCGGTGGTGGCGGCGATGGCCGGCACCGCGTCGAGGAGCGCCCCGCCCCGGGCCCCCGGGAAGCGGCCGTTGGTGGTGTTGGGGAGCCGCTCGCTTCCGGCGCCGTGGACGACGAAGCCCCCGGTGGCGAGGTGCATCTCCAGCCTGTCGCGCAGCGCGCGCTGCCGCGCCGCCTCCCGCTCGAGGTCGTCGGCGGCGAGGGCGCAGGCTGCGCCCAGGGCGGCGATGCTGCTCACGTTCGCGGTGCCGGGGCGCAGACCACCCTCGTGCCCTGCCCCCACCACGAGCGGCGCGATCCTGGTGCCCCGCCGCACGTAGAGGGCCCCGACGCCCTTGGGGGCGTAGAGCTTGTGGCCCGCGAGCGAGAGCAGGTCGGCGCCCAGCGCCTCCACCGAGACCGGGATCTTCCCCACCGCCTGCGCCGCGTCGACGTGGACCACCGCGCCCTTCTCCCTGGCGGCTGCGGCGAGCCGGGCCACGGGCTGGATCACGCCGGTCTCGTTCTGCGCCAGGATGAGCGAGACGATCGCCGGGCCCTGCAGCGCGCCGATCGCCTCGAGCCCCGCCGCCTCGTCGACGGTGCCGGCGGCGGTGGTGGGCAGCCGGATCCAGGTGGCCCCCTGCCGCTGCAGCACCTTCGCCGGCTCCACCGTCGCCGGATGCTCCACCGCGCTGGTGAGGAGGGTGAGCCAGGGCACGCCGGCGAGGAGCGCCGTGCCCCGGAGCGCGAGGTTGCTCGACTCGGTGGCGCCGCCGGTGAAGACGATCTCGTCGGGGGCGGCCCCGAGGAGGGAGGCCACCTGCCCCCGCGCCACCTCGACGAAGGCCTTCGCCCGCCTGCCGTACGCGTGGGGCGCACCGGGGTTGCCGAAGCCCTCGTCCAGCGCGAGCAGCAGGGCGTCGCGGACCCGGGGCAGCACCGGGGTGGAGGCGTTGTGGTCGAAGTAGAGCGTATTCATGCAGTTAAGCCTTTGTTGCCCCGGAGAATGCATTGGCGGGCGGCTTCGTCCTATCCTCCGACTGCAGCGGCGGCGCCGACCGCCAAGGAGGTAAGGAATCCATGGTTCGTCGTATCCCCTCGATCCTCGCAGCGGCGCTCCTCGCGTCGCCCCTGGCAGCAGGCGCAGCCGACAAGGCCGCCGCTAGCGACGTCGAGCAGGTCTACCTGAAGAAGTGCAAGAACTGCCACGGCGCCGACGGCAAGGCCGAGACCAAGATGGGCAAGAAGCACGAGATCGACTCGTTCGCCGACGCCGCCTGGCAGGGCCGCCACGCGGACGACGAGATCCGCGACGCCATCACCAACGGCGTGCCCGATACGAAGATGAAGGCCTACAAGGGCAAGCTCACCCCGGAGCAGATCGACGCGCTGGTCGGTTACGTCCGCGGCTTCCACCCCGACAAGGCGGCGCAGCCCGCCAAGGCCGCAACGCCCGCGCCCGTGGCGAAGTAGCAGCCCCCGCAGACCTGGCGCCCGGCGCTGCCCTCGTGGCCGCCGGGCGTCTCTCGTTCCTGCGGGCGGCTGGCGCCAGCCCACAGCTAGATCACAGGAGGGGCCTGATCGGGCGATCAGGGATCGGGCCAAAGGCTGCACCAGAACCCGACCCTCCGTCGCGTTTTCCACAGGCAGCTATGATCCGCGGATCATGCCTGCCTTGCCTTCGGGGATCCCGGGGCGCAAGAGTTGGCGCATGCGCGCCGACCCGATCTCCCTCTTCCCCGCCTCCGCTGGCCACGACGACCTCTACCGGGTCGTGAAGGGCGACAGCATCGACCTTCTCGCCCGCCTGCCGGACGAGAGCGTCGACCTCGTCTTCGCGGATCCGCCGTACCACCTCTCCAACGGCGGCTTCACCTGCAAGGGCGGCAAGCGGGCCAGCGTGAACAAGGGCGGCTGGGACGCGTCCCGGGGGCTGGCCACCGACCACGAGTTCCAGCTCGCCTGGCTCCGCGAGGCGCAGCGCGCCCTGAAGCCCACCGGGACCCTGTGGGTCTCCGGCACGCAGCACGTGATCTTCTCGATCGGCTTCGCGCTCCAGGAGCTGGGCTACCACCTGCTCAACACGGTGACCTGGTACAAACCCAACGCAGCGCCGAACCTCGCCTGCCGCTTCTTCACCCACTCCACCGAGCTGGTGATCTGGGCCGCCCCGCAGCGCAGCAAGAAGCTCCTCCACACCTTCAACTACCGGCAGATGAAGGCGGAGAACGGCGGCAAGCAGATGCGCGACGTCTGGAACCTGGACTACCAGGTGCCGGAGCCCGACGGCGAGCAGGTGGTCTGGAGCCTGCCCACCCCGGCGAAGCGGGAGAAGGTGCTGGGCAGCCACCCGACCCAGAAGCCGCTCTCGCTCCTCGACCGCATCGTGCGCTGCTCCACCGAGCCCGGCGCGCTGGTGGTCGATCCCTTCAGCGGCTCCGGCACCACCGGCGTGGCAGCGGTCGCTGCGGGCCGGCGCTACATCGGCTTCGAGCGCGAGAAGGAGTACGTCGAGCTCTCGCGCCTGCGGATCCACGCCGCGGCCCAGACGGCAGCGCCGCGCGACGCGGTCGGCGCGGCGTAGCAACTCGCTCGAACGAATCGCTGCGGCGGCGGGGCGTCGCGGCTATGCTCCCGGCCCTCGGGAGGAAAGCAACGTGACGTTCCGCATCTATACGAAGACCGGCGACAAGGGTGAGACGGGCCTCTTCGGCGGCGGCCGCGTGCGCAAGGACGATCTGCGCGTCGAGGCCTACGGCGAGGTCGACGAGCTCAACGCCTGCCTCGGCGCGGCGGAGAGCGCCATCACCGACGCACAGGTGAAGGCCTGGATCCGGCGGATCCAGGACGAGCTCTTCGTCCTCGGCGCCGAGCTCGCCACCCCGGACGCCGAAGCGATGCGGAAGATGTTCGTGCCGGTGGACCAGGGCGAGATCGCGGCGATGGAGACGATCATCGACGAGATCGACGCCGAGGTGGAGCCGCTCAAGAACTTCATCCTCCCCGGCGGCCACCCGGGCGCCGCCCACCTCCACCTCGCCCGCACCGTGTGCAGGCGGGCGGAGCGGCGGCTCGTCACCTTCGCCGGCCACACCCAGGTCCGCGAGCAGGTGATCGTCTATCTGAACCGGCTCTCCGATCTGCTCTTCATGCTCGCCCGGCTGGTGAACCACCGGGCCGGGATCGAGGAGCCGAAGTGGAGCGCGCCGCGGCGGCAGGAAACGCGCTGACCTCCCCGCCGGTTGCCCCTGCATCGTGACACTGACACCGGAAGAACGCGGCGCGCTGGTGCGCCGGCTCGGCGCCGAGGCCGGCGTCGATCGCGTGGGCATCGCGCCGGCGCGGGCCCTCGATCCCGCGCCCTTCGAGCGCTTCTTCGCCGAGGGGCTCCACGCCGACATGGAGTGGATGCGGGACGAGCGGCGCACCGATCCGCGCCTGCTCCTTCCCGGCGCGGAGGCGGTGGCGGTCTTCGCCCTCTCCTATTTCGACGCCGCGCAGCCCGGTGGCCGCGTGGCGCGCTATGCCCGCGGCACCGACTACCACTCGATCCTGCGCCGCAAGCTGCGGAAGATCCGCAAGGCGCTCCACGCCGCCGATCCGGGCCTCGGCACCTACGGCTCGGTCGATTGGGGCCCGATCGCGGAGAAGCCGTGGGCGCAGGAAGCGGGGATCGGCTGGATCGGCAAGAACGGCACGCTGATCACGCGTACCCATGGCTCCTGGGTGCTCCTGGGCTCCCTCGTCCTCGACAGGCCCTGCGATCCCTACGACGAGCCCCACGCCAACTTCTGCGGCGCCTGCTCCGCGTGCATGCCGTCGTGTCCGACGAAGGCCTTCCCCCGTCCCTACGTTGTCGACGCAGGGCGCTGCCTCTCCTACCAGACCATCGAGAACCGCGGCCCGGTGCCCGACGATCGGAAGAGCGACTGGCTCTTCGGCTGCGACCTCTGCCAGGAGGTCTGCCCCTGGAACGAGCGCTTCGCCCAGCAGACCCGGGAGAAGGGCTTCGCCCCGCGGGAGCGCGGCCTCTGGGACGTTCCGCTGGAGCGCCTCGTCGCCATGGAGCACGGGGAGTGGGAGGAGCGGGCCCGGGGCACGGCGCTGGCGCGGCCCAAGCATTTCGGCACCGTGCGCAACGCGCTCATCGCCGCAGGGACGAGCGGCGACAGCTCGATGCTGGCGACCTGCGCCGCGCGCCTCGCCGATCCGGACGAGGGTGTGCGCGACGCTGCGGCGTGGGCGGTGCGGCGCCTCGGCGGCGATCCCGCGGTGCTGCTGCGCGAGGTGGAGCAGCTGCCCCCCTGCGGCGCCGGCCTCTCCCGCGACGGCGACGAATAGCCCGGGCCGGGGCGAAAGGACGACACGCGTGTCGTGGTTTCCTGCGCCGAAGTCGCCCGAAAGCGCTCCTGGAGGCCGTTTCGTGGACTTGCTCCGGGAATTGCAGTAGAGCCACACGGTCCCCGCGATGAGCGGAACTGCTGGGCGGCACCGCTGCGGGCCGCCGCCTGAGGAGCACTGCATGCGCAACATCTCCAAGTACGCTGTCCTGGCGCTTTCGATCTTCGCCCTTGCTGCCACCGCCTGCGGCGGTGACGACGACGACGACGACGACAACAACGGCGGCGCCGGCGGCGTCGGCGGAACCGGCGGCGCTGGTGGCACGGGCGGTACCGGTGGCACGGGCGGCACCGGCGGTACCGGTGGCACGGGTGGTACCGGTGGCACCGGTGGCAGCGTCGGCACCGCCTGCGAGTCGGCTTGCGAGAACCTCGTCGGCTGTGCGTTCGAGACCGCCGCCGAGTGCGAGACCTCGTGCGCCTACAACGACGAGGCCACGCTGAACTGCCTGGCCACTGCCGAGTGCACCGACGCGGGCCTCGCCGCCTGCAACGCGACCCAGTGCGACGACATCTGCGAGCGCCTCTACGTCGACTGCGAGCTCGCCTTCCCCGACGGCGAGGGCGGCGCGATCCCGCAGGAGGGCTGCTCCACCATCTGCACGCTCTACTGGGACGGTGACATCCGCACCTGCCTCGACGAGGGCACCTCCTGCGAGCCGAACGACGTGAACGCCTGCCTCCAGTAAGCAGGCTTTCGAGTCCAAGAAGGCCTCGTCGCTCCGGCGGCGGGGCCTTTCTCGTTCTTCGGGGCTCCCATTTTGCGGGGCGTGCGTTCCCGCGCCGCCCGGGGCGCTGCTACGCTCCCCTCGTCCACCGGAGGGGAACGCCATGCACCAGCGCCTTGCAGCAGCCGTCTTCGTCCTCGCCCTCGTCGCCGCTGCCTGTGGCAACGACGAGAAGAACGATCGCCAGCCCCTCACCGGTGGAGGAAGCGGCGGTGCTGGCGGCACGGGTGGCAGCGGCGGTGCCGGCGGCTCGGGCGGCAGCGGTGGTGGCGGCGGAACCGAAGGCGCCCCCTGCAGCAGCGGCGGCGGCGAGGCCTGCGAGGCCTGCATCGAAGGCGCGCTCCTCGCCTGCGGCGGCCTCGGCGACGGCTGCGGCGAGGCCCTGATCGCCTTCGGCACCTGCGCAGCAGGCGCCGGCTGCGCAACCGCCGAGGGGATCGACTACCTCTGCGCCGCGCAGGCCTGCTTCGCCGAGACCACGGCCGCCGCCAGCTGCCTCGCCGAATGCGAGGAGGTCCAGGCCTGCCTCGGCCTGTAGTTCGTTTCGCTGCACAGGCGACGAGGTCGCCGCTTTCCGCCCCCGGTGGCAGCGGCTACGATGGCTCCCTATGCGGCCCGCCACGATCGCCCTCGACGCCATGGGAGGAGACTTCGCACCGGTGGAGGTGGTGCGGGGCGCTGCGCGCCTCTCGCTGGAGACCCAGCTCGATCTCCTCCTCGTCGGCGACGAACCGCAGATCTCCGCGTTGCTCTCGGACACCCACCACAACCCCGAGCGCATCGCCGTCTGGCACGCCCCCACCTGGATCGGCATGGGCGAGAAGCCCGCCGACGCCGTGGCGCAGAAGCCGGACGCCTCGATCTGCGTGGCGGCGAAGCTGGTGGCGGACGGCCACGCGGACGCGCTGGTCACCGCCGGCAACACCGGCGCCGCGGTGATCGCCTGCTCCCACGCCTTCCGTCTGCTCGCCGGCGTGCGCCGCGCCGCCCTCGCCGCCGTCTACCCCACCGCCAGCACGCGCGGCGAGAAGCAGGACCCCTTCTCGCTCATCCTCGACGTGGGCGCAGGCCTCGAGGCCACCGCCGACGACCTCGTCGCCTACGCGGTGATGGGCTCCGCCTACGCCCGCGTGATCAGCAAGAACCCGCGGCCCCGCGTCGCCCTGCTCTCCAACGGCACCGAGGCCGCCAAGGGATTGCCCGCCATCGTCGAGGCCCACGAGCGGCTGGAGCAGGTGCCGGGCATCGACTTCATCGGCAACATCGAGGGGATCGACATCCCCCTCGGCACCGCCGACGTGGTGGTCACCGGCGGCTTCGTGGGCAACGTCGTGCTCAAGATGCTGGAGGGCGTGGCGGAGACGGTGCTCGAGCTCGCCCGCTACGCCTACAAGGAGCGGCTCTCCTGGCGCATGGGGCTCACCATGCTGGGCGGCGGGATCAAGCAGCTGAAGGCGCTCACCGATTGGGAGCAATACGGCGGCGCGCCGATCCTCGGCTTCGACAAGCTGGTGATCAAGGCGCACGGCCGCTCGAAGGAACAGGCGATCTACAACGCGGGCAAGGTGGCGGCGAAGGCGGTGGCGGCGAAGGTCCCCGAGTCGATCGCAGGGCTGATGGTCGAGTCGCCGCTCCGCGCAGCGGGGGAATGACGGGTGGGCGAGATCCGACAGGTCTACCGGTGGGATCTCGACAAGACCTACCTGCGCACCGACTTCGACAGCTGGCGGGGGCTGCTCCGCGCCGCCTGGGAGAAGGCCGGCGCCAAGGTGAACGTCGCCGGCTCCGCGGCGCTGATGCGCGAGCTCAAGACGATTTCCGGATCGCGGATCTGCATCATCAGCGGCTCGCCCCGGCAGATGCGCAAGACCCTCGAGGAGAAGTTCCGCCTCGACCGGGTCAGCTTCGACGAGTTCACCCTGAAGCCCAACGTGGAGAACCTGCTCCGCGGCCGCTTCCGCGCCCTGCGCGATCAGGTGGGCTACAAACTCCCGACGCTGCTCGAGGGGCGCAAGCGCGTCCCCGCCACCGCGACCGAGACGCTCTTCGGTGACGACGCGGAGGCGGATGCCTTCGTCTACTCGCTCTACGCGGATCTCGTCGCCGGCCGGGTCTCGGTGGAGGAGCTCGGGGAGATCCTCCGGCTCTGCTCCGTCTACGACGTGGACGCGAAGCGCACCCTCGCGGTGGCGGCCGAGGTGGAGAAATCCGATCCGGTGGGCCGGATCTTCATCCACCTCGACGGCTACACGCCCCCTGCCCGCTTCGCCCATTACGGCTCGCGGGTCGTGCCCATCTACAACTACTTCCAGGCGGCGGTGCTCCTGATGATCGACGGGCACCTCGGGCCGCTGGCGGTGGTCCGGATCGCCGCCGAGCTCTCGCAGGGCTACGGCTACTCGCTCGTCTCCCTGGCCAACTCCTTCCAGGATCTGCTGCGGCGCGGCCTCGCGCGGCAGGAGGACGTGAGCGCCCTGCGCCTCGCCTTCGAGGCCCACGCCGCGGTGATCGACGCGCTCCGGCCTGCTGGCGACGTGGTCGAGTCCTTCCTCAAGCGGATCGCCGTGGTGGCTGGCGTGCAGGAGCGGGTGCCGCGGATGGTGCCGATCGACTACCTCGAGATCCTGCGCACCCACGGTCCGCCGACGAGCTGGCGCCACAAGCGCAAGCCCCGGGGCAAGCTGCCGGACGATCCCTTCGTCTGACAGAAGCAGGCGGGCAGGCAGGGAAGGATTTTTCCCAGCCCCCGGACGAGCGGCGCCCCTGCGCCTGCTCGTGGGGCGTGCGTTCCTTCCCCCGACCGCAAGCGATCACCACCGTTCATGGCAAGAAGGAGGCACCATGCGTGCAACGATCACCTTCGGCCTGGTGGCGGCGGTGGCGCTCCCCGCAGCGGCGGCGGAGGCGAAGGGCAAGGACGGCAGCTCGGGTGTGATCAGCGGCGAGTGGGGCTACGTGGAGATCCTCCCCGAGGCGCCGCCTGCAGGGACGACCATCCAGCTGCGCGAGGGCTGGATCCGGGTGGAGTCGGCACCCGACGACGAGGAGCCGGGCTCCGGCTCGTTCGGCGTGGTCACCTCCGAAGCGATGGGGCTCACGCCGACGCAGGCCCCCGGCGTCCGCACCGAGCCGCAGCCCGGCCTCCGGGCGGGCCCCGGCTACCCGCAATACGAGGAGCCCCGGCGCGACTACCGCCGGCGCCGCCAGCAGCAGGCGCCGACCGAAGGCGGCGGCGCGCCGGATCCCGGCGCCTGCTACGAGGAGCGCGAGTCCTACGTGAAGGAGCTCTTCCGCATCGCCGGCATCGAGGACGTCGAGCATCCGCTGGCGCTGATCGAGGGCCTGAACAACACGCCGGGGCTCTCGCCCTGGGTGCGCTTCAACCTCTTCGGCCTGCCCTACGGCGGCCCCGGCCCCTGGACCGGCGTCACCTGGATCGAGCCGCTGCGCCCCCTGGCCTGGGACGACGGCGTGCAGTACGCCGCCCGCGAGCTCTCCGAATGCATGCGCCTGCAGCTCGGCTTCGACGATCGCCTCGTCGATCCCGACATCGAGCGGCAGGAGCAGCTCGAGCAGCAGGGCCGGGTGGAGCCGCAGCGGCAGGAGCCGCCCCGCCGGCGCGGCACACTCTGAGTTTCTGGCGAGCTGGCGGGCGCCTGCTTCCCGCGCCCCCGCCGGCTCGCCCGAACCAGCCCCGCCGTCCCCGACGATTGCGGTAAGGTGCGCGCCCCTTCCGCTGTTGGGACGGTCGCATGTCGCTGCTCCATCTCGAAGACGCCACCCTCTCCTTCGCCGGCGAGCCGGTCCTCGCCGGCATCTCCCTGCGCATCGACGAGCGCACGCGCCTGGGCCTCGTGGGCCGCAACGGCGCGGGCAAGTCGACGCTCTTGCGCATCCTCGGCGGCGAGCTCGCCCCGGACAAAGGCAGGATCCAGCGCCGGCGCGACCTCTCCGTGGGCTGGCTCAAGCAGATCGACGAGAACCAGGCGGGCACCGTGCTCGAGAGCGCCCTCGAGCCCTTCTCCGATCTCCAGGCCCTCGAGGCGGAGCTCCGCAGCCTGGAGCCGAAGCTGGCGGACGGCGACCCCGCCCTCCTCGAGCACTACGGCCACCTCCACGAGCAGTGGGAGCGGCGCGGCGCCTACGTGGCGGAGGCCCAGGCGAAGAAGATCCTCTCGGGCCTCGGCTTCGCCCAGGACGCGTTCGAGAAGCCGGTGTGCGGCCTCTCCGGCGGCGAGCGCACGCGGCTGGGCCTCGCCAGGCTCCTCCTCGGGGCGCCGGACGTGCTCCTCCTCGACGAGCCCACCAACCACCTCGACCTCGGCGCCACCGAATTCCTCGAGGAGCTGCTGCGGGGCTACAAGGGCGCGGCGGTGGTGAGCTCCCACGACCGCTCCTTCCTCGACGCCACCGTCGATCGCGTGGGCGAGATCGCCCGCGCCCGCCTCACCCTCTACACCGGCAACTACTCCGCCTACCTGGAGCAGCGGGCGCAGGTGCGCGAGCAGCAGCAGGAGGCGCACGAGCGGCAGCAGGCGCTGATCGCCCGGACCGAGGAGTTCATCCGCCGCAACATCGCCGGCCAGGCGACGAAGCAGGCCCAGGCACGGCGCAAGATGCTGGAGAAGCTCGACCGGGTGGAGGCGGTGCAGACCGAGAAAGTGGCGCGGCTCCGCCTCGACGTCGCCGGCCAGTCGGAGCTCGAGGTCGCCGCAGCGGAGGATCTCGCCCTCGAGGCCGGCGGCAGGCGGCTCTTCGAAGGGGCCACCTTCACCATCCGCCGCGGCGAGCGGGTCGGCATCGTCGGCCCCAACGGCGTGGGCAAGAGCACCCTCCTCAAGGCGCTCCTCGGCAAGCTCCGCCCTGCGGCGGGCTTCGTCCGCCTCGGCGGCAAGGTGAGCGTGGGCTACCACGACCAGGAGCTCAGCGCGGTCGATCCCCGCAACTCCGTCCTCGAGGAGCTCCACCAGGCCCGCCGCGCCCTCCCCGACAGCGCGCTGCGCAGCCACGCGGGCCGCTTCCTCTTCTCCGGCGACGAGGCAGAGCGGCCCATCGGCACCTTCTCCGGCGGCGAGCGGGCCCGGGCGTGCCTGGCGAAGCTCACCCTCGCCGGCTTCAACCTCCTCGTCCTCGACGAGCCCACCAACCACCTCGACGCCGAGGCCCGCGAGGCGCTGGAGACCGCCCTCGACGACTACGCGGGCACGCTCGTCTGCGTCTCCCACGATCGCTGGTTCCTCGAGCGGACCTGCGAGCGGCTCCTCTGGCTCGACGCGCCAGGCGGCGGCCCCGCCCACCTCGAGGATTGGTCCGGCTCCTTCTTCGAGGTGAAGGAGCGCCGCGAGGCCATGGCCGCCGCGGCGCTGGCGCCCACGCCTGCAGCGGACGAGGCCCCGAGCGACGGCCGCAGCGAGCACGAGCGGCGCAAGGCCGAGGCGAACGCGAAGAAGGCGGCGGAGCGGCGGGCGAAGGGGATCGACGAGGAGCTGGCCAGGCTGGAGAAGCAGGTCGCCGGCTTCGAGGCACGGCTCCAGGATCCCAACCTCGCAGCGGACTACGTGCAGCTCGGCACGCTCCAGGCGGAGAAGGACGGACTCGAGGAGCGGATGCTCGCACTGATGGAGGAGCGCGAATCCCTGCCGCTCTGACCTTCGCCCCGCCGCAGACGGGACTGGACGTACCGGCCGTTCCCCTCTAATAGGTTGCGCGCTTTTCGGGGGCGGTCGGGAGTGCAGGTGGTGGAGCGCAAGGCGCTGGTACAGGTTGTTTTGGCTACGGCGCTGTGGGGCGCGGTCTTCTCGGTGGGCAAGCTGCTCTCGGCGGAGCTGCCGCCGATGGCGGTCACCTTCCTCCGCTACGGCATCGCCGCCCTGATCGTGCTGCCCCTCGCAGCCCCGGAGCTTCGCCGCCTCTCCCGCGAGGATCTGCCCGCCCTCGCTGCTGCAGGCGCCATGAGCAGCGTGATCTTCAACGGCTTCGTCTTCTCGGGCCTGCGCCTCGCTCCTGCAGGTGACGCGGCGCTGGCGCCGGCGGTCTCGCCGATCCTGGTGACGGTGGCGGGGGTCGTCCTCTTCGGCCAGCGCCCCTCGCCCCAGCGGATCCTCTGCCTCGCGGTGGCCACCACCGGCATCGCGCTGGTCTTCTCCGCCAACCTCGCCGGCGGCAGCGGCGACACCCGCATCTTCGGCGATCTGCTCCACCTCGGCGGCGCCGTCGCCTGGGCCTCCTACCTCGTGCTCGCCGGCAGGCTGGGCAAGCGCCACTCGGCGAAGGTCCTCACCTCGGCCACGGTGGTGGTGGGTGCAGGGGGCGCGCTGCCCCTGGCGATCCTCGAAGGCGGCCTGCCCGACGTGCTGGTGCTCTCCACCGCCGGCTGGTTCCAGGTGCTCTACATCGCCCTGCTCGGCAGCGTGGCTGCGTTCCTCCTCTGGTCCCGCGGCGTCGCCTCCCTCGGGCCCGAGCGCGCCTCGCTCTTCATGAACCTGGTGCCGCTCTTCGGCCTCGCCGGCTCGGTGCTGGTGCTGCGCGAGTCGCTCGGCCTGCTGCAGATCGCCGGCACCGCCCTGGTGATCGGCGGCGTCGCCGCAGCCACCCTGGTCGATCGCCGCCGCAGCAGGATGGAGCTGGCGGCGGCCCGTTAACGAAGCGCGCGGCGCAGGCTCGCTGCCCGCTCGCCGTCGAGGGGCCTGCCGCCGAAGCGGGTCCGCTCGTAGGCGTCCACCGCGGCCCGCACCGCGTTGGCGCGCTCGGGCGCCACCCGGGCCGCCGCCTCCGCCCACTCCGCTGCGGTGGCGCTCTCGGGCAATTTCACCCCGCGCCTGCGCAGGGAGCGCTTCACCTCGCGGAAGAGACGCACCGCCGCCTTGTGGTGCGGGGGCACCTTGCGGCCCGCCTCCTCGAGGAGGCGCCGGCGCAGCCGCAGGCCCAGCCAACCAGCAGCGCCGAGGCAAAGGGCAGCGCCGAGGAAGCGCACCGGCCGCGCCAGATCCCGGCCCGCCCCCTCCTGCCGCGAGAAGGCCTGCGCGATCGCCGAGGCGATCTGCACCTGGCTGCGGGTGTCGAAGTCGAGCACCCAATCGCTCCAGCGCACCCGCAACACGTCGACCCACTCGACCACCGACGCCCAGGTGCCGCCCAGCTCGCCGGGCCGCACCTCCGCCGGCGTGGCGTCGAAGCGGACCCAGCCGCTTCCCGGGAACCACGCCTCGGTCCACGCGTGGGCGTCGCCCTGCCGCACCAGCCAATAGTCGCCGCCCTCGACGAAGGAGGCGCCGTAATAGCCCGCTGCCACCCGGGCCGGCACGCCGTTGATCCGCAGCATCAGCGCCAGCGCCGAGGCGAAGAACTCGCAGTGGCCCGCCTTGCGCTCGAAGAGGAAGTGGGCGATCGGATCGGGCACCTCGCCGGGGAGCTCCCGGGTGTAGCGGTAGCCGCGCTCGAGGTGCTCGACCAGCGCCTCGGCGCTGCGCAGCGGATCGGCGTCGCCGCCCACCCGCAGCGCCAGCTCCCGCACCTTCGGATCGAGGCCCGCCGGGATCTCCAGGTAGCGCGCCACCTCCGGCGGCGGATACCGCCGCTCCCGTCCCTGGAGCTCGTCGGCCCGCGGGCGCGGCGCCGCCGCGATCCGGTAGCGCAGATTGCCGCCGCCCTCGCGGCGCACTTCGAGGGTGCCGCCTGGCGCCTCGAGCAGGATCGGCGGCGTCTCCCGGGGCTTGCGGGGAAAGCGCACCTCGAGGGGCTCTCCCGGGCTGGGGAGGCCGGGCTCGCCGCCGAGGACCTCCACCTCCGCCACCACCGCGCCCTGCTCCACCGGCGCGAAGCGGTAGATCCCGTCGGCAGCGGTGGGGATCGGGGTGCGGCCACCTGCGGGCCTGGTCCAGCCGCGGCCGTCCCAGCGATCGAAGACCATCGTGCGCCAGTAGAGCTCGGAGGCGGGCTCGCCCTCCGGGAAGCGCACGCGCAGCACCGGCGTGGGATCTTCCTTGAGCACACCGACGCCGCCGAGCTGGATCCGGTCGGAGCCGCCGCCCACCCGCTGCTCCATCGCCCGGCGGATCATGCCGGCGGAGACGCGGGGGAACATCACGAAGACCACCGCCGAGCCCGCGAGCACGGTGACCGAGAGGACCGCGAGGGCGCCGACGAGGTTGCCGCTCACGGTGCCGCGGCGCTTGCTCGCGTGCGGGCCGTCGACCTCCTCGGTCTCGCGGCGCAGGTGGGAGAGGCACAAGGCCACGGTGGCGGTGACGGCGAAGGCGGCGAAGGCGAGGCCGTAGGAGAGATCGCCGGTGAGGGCGGCGCCGCCTGCGAGCATGAGGAGCGCCGAGAGCAGCAGCAGCGCGTCGTCCGCGGGGCCGCGGCGGCCGAGGAGGCGCGAGGCAGCGAGCGCCACCGCGAAGGTCGGCGCCGCGACGATCACGTCGGCGGCGCCGCTCACCACCTGGAAGGCGAGGACGAGGAGCGCGCCGAGGGCGACGACGTTGGAGGCGTTGCGAACCCCCTGCGCCGCGCCTTCGCGCAGGAGCAGGCCGAGGATCGCCGCCACCACGAAGCCGCCCACCGCCCAGACCGGCAGCTCGCCGGAGATCGCCAGCGAGGCGAAGCCCGCCACCACCGCGGCGAGGAGCGCGGCGCGCTGCATGCCGTGCAGCGTGAGCTTGCCCCGGGAATCACCGGCGGGCCCCTCGTGCACCGGCACCACCTTCGCCTGCACCAGCGGCGCCGCCGTTGCGGCTGGGACCGGCACGGCGTGGGAGCTCTGGAAGGGCTTCGGCGCCGGCATGTCGGCGCGGGTCGGGTGGAGCGCGGCCACCGCGTCGCCGATGCGGCGCAGGTGGGAGGGGCCCGCGCCTGGCGGGAGCGCGCCGCCGTTCCAGGCGAGCCCCACCTCGCAGCCCGACTCGAGGAAGCGGCGGGCCAGCGAGAGGGCGGCCTCGGCGACGCCGTCCACGGCGCGGGAGGAGGAGAGGCCGCGGGTGTCGACGAGGAGGCTCACCCGCCGCCTGCGCTCGCGCTCCCGCTCGATCACCACCGGCCTGCCGGTGCGGGCGGTGGAGCGCCAGTGGATCTGCCGCGGGTCGTCGCCGCTCCGCCATTCGCGCAGGGCGTGGAAGTCGTGGCCGTTGCCCGGCAGCGGCTCCGGCCGCTCGCCCTCGCCGGTCAGCGGCCCGAGCTTCGCCGCAGGTGCGCGCACCGGCGCCGGGTGGATGGGCAGGAGCCCCGGCACCTCCTGCTCCCGGCTCTTCTCGAAGAGGCCGAAGGGGAAGCGGGTGGTGATCCGCACCGTGGCGAAGGCGCCCTCCCCGCGGCGCGGCACCACCGCCTCGTAGAGCGCGCGGGTTTCGCTGCGCGCGGGCACCCGCGCCACGAAGACGCGCACGCCTGCTGCGGGGCCCTGCAGCTCGGAGACCACGAGGGAGTAGGAGGCGAAGCGCCGCTTGTGGTTGCGGAGCACGAAGGCCGCGCGGAAGGGCTGGCCAGCCACCGCGTGCCGGGGGAGCTCGCGCGCCACCTCGATGCCGCGGAGCGCGGTTTCGGAGAGGAGCGCCGAGAGCAGCACCAGCGAGAGCTGGAGGCCGAGCACCAGGTAGAGCAGGTTGTTGCCGGTGTTGATCGCAGCGGCGCCCACCACCAGGGTGAAGCCGACGTAGAACCAGCCTTCGCGGGTGACGCGCTGCATGCGCATCATCCGCCACCAGAGCCTGGCGGTGGCCTGCAGGCGGCCCCACTCCACCGGCTACTCCGGCACCGCGGTCTCGGCGATTACCTCGGTGAGGAGGCGCTCCGCCTCGCCGCGATCGGCGTCCCAGGCGTCGCGGCCAGCGGGCTGCACGCGGTGGGCGAGGACGGGGAGCGCCAGCGCCTTCACGTCCTCCGGCAGCACGTAGTCGCGGCCGAGGATCACCGCCCGGGCCCGCGCCGCTGCTGCGAGGGCGAGGGCGCCGCGGGTGGAGACGCCCAGCGAGAAGCGGGCGCCGTCGCGGGTCGCCCCCACCAGCGCGAGCACGTAGTCGGCAACGGCGCCGTCGAGGCGGACCGCGTCCGCCGCCTGCTGGAGCCTGCGCACCTCCGACGCCCCTGCCACCGGCTCGAGGGTGGAGACCGGCTCGGCGCCGCGGCGGGAGAGGAGCAGCCCCCGCTCCACCTCGTGGGCGGGGTGGCCCAGGCCGAGGCGGAGCAGGAAACGATCGAGCTGCGACTCCGGCAGCGGGTAGGTGCCCTGCTGCTCCTGCGGGTTCAGGGTGGCGATCACGAGGAAGGGATCGGGCAGCTGCCGGGTGGTGCCCTCGAGGGAGACCTGCCGCTCCGCCATCGCCTCCAGCAGCGCCGACTGGGTCCGCGGCGGGGTGCGGTTGATCTCGTCGGCGACCACCACCGCGTGGAAGATCGGCCCGGGCCGGAAGGTGAAGGCGCCGCCCTGCGGATCCCAGGTGGAGACGCCGAGGATGTCGGCGGGGAGCAGATCGCTGGTGAACTGGATCCGGGCGAAGGGCAGGTCGAGGGACCGGGCCAGCGCGTGGGCCAGCGTCGATTTGCCCACGCCGGGGACGTCCTCGATGAGGAGGTGGCCCCTGGCGAGGAGGCCGGTGAGGCAGAGCTCGATGGCGGTGCGCTTTCCCAGCAGCGCACGCTCGACGTTGGCGATCACCCGGTTGCAGAGCGCCTTCGCCTCGGCGGGCGCCAGCGGTACGACGGGACGGAGGGGACGGGGCTCGGCGGAAGTCACGTTGCAGCCAGTATAGGCATGGCTCGCCCCGCGCGCGCTCCTTCGTGTGCGGCGCACAGAGGCGCACAGGAAGCCGACGCCTGGACGCGCCCCTTGACGCGCCCCTTCGCGCCGGCAGAGAACGCGTCCCGTGATCCGCGTCCTCACCCTCGACGAGCACGACCAGATCCTGGCCGGCGGCCCGGAGCTCGCCACCGCCGGCGGCACCCGGTGGATCGACATCCAGGACCAGACGCCGGAGGAGATCGCCTGGCTCGGCGCCACCTTCGGCTTCCACCCGTTGGCGCTGGAGGATTGCCTCCACCTCAACCAGCGGGCGAAGTTCGAGGACTACCCCAGCGCCGTCTTCCTCGTGATCCACACCCTCGCGGTGGGCGCGGGCCCCAGCGATCTCACCCTGCGGGAGCTCCACGCCTTCCTCACCGGCGAGGTGCTGGTCACGGTCCACGCCACGGCGCTGCCGGAGGTCGAGCGGGTCTGGGAGCGGGCGGCGGCAGACCCCGAGCTCCTCGCGCGCAAGCCGGACGTGCTGCTCTACCACCTCTGCGACGAGGTGGTGGACGCGCAGTTTCCGGTGATCGAGCAGCTCCGCGAGAGCATCGACGGACTCGAGGACGAGGTCCTCACCGGCAGGCACGAGCGCACGGTGCTCCAGCGGATCTTCGCCGCCCGCGAGGCGCTGGTGCAGCTGCGCCGCGCCCTCTCCCCGGAGCGCGACGTGCTGCTGCAGCTGAGCAAGGGCGCCGACAAGCGGGTCGCGGAGCGGACCAGCCTCTACTTCCGCGACGTGCACGATCACGCGCTCCGCCACGCAGAGGCGGTGGATCAGGCCCGCGAGGCGCTGAAGGACGTGCTGGCCGCCTACCACTCCGCTGCGGCGAACCGCACCTCGGAGATCGTGAAGCGCCTCACCCTCTTCTCCGCGATCTTCCTGCCGCTCACCTTCGTCACCGGCTTCTTCGGGATGAACTTCGCCCACCTGCCCTTCGGCAACGACGGCTTCCTCCTCGCGGCGCTGCTCTCGATGCTGGTGCTGCCGGCGGGGATGGTGGTCTGGTTCTGGCTCTCGCGCTGGATCTGATTGCGCCCCGAGGAACGGCAGCGGCGGGCCCCTCTTGCGAAGAGCCCGCCGCCGTGCCGCTCCTGCTCGCATGGATCAGGTCCCGCAGGCAGGCGTGTAGCTGATGTCGATGCTGCTGCCGGGCGCCGGGGCGGTGGTCTCGGTGAAGACCACGGAGTTGGTGGCGCCGTCGTAGGTCCAGCCGCTGTTCACGATCCGCCCGTCGACCCGCACCGTCACCGCGCCGGTCGGCGTCCCGGTGAGCGGGAAGCGGAGGCTGAAGCCGAAGGTCTCCTGCGCCAGGTTGACCAGCGAGCGGCCCCAGTCGGTGGTGCAGATCGACTCGGTGGTGCCGCCGGTGGCGGCGATCACCTGGCTGTAGCGGTCGCCGTTGCCCGAGGCGGTGCTGCAGCCGTTGCCGAGCACGCCGTGGACGGTGACCCGATCCGCGTTGGCGGCGCCCTTCAGGTTGCGGAAGAAGTTGACGTAGAAGCTCGGCTCCTTGTCGGAGTGGTCGTCCTCGTCGGTGACGATGATCACCGAGAGGCGCGCGTCGGGGCGGTAGAAGCCGAGGTTGCCGTCGTTGGAGAGCGAGGTGTTGGGCGCGTCGGCGTTGTCGACCAGCGGGGTGCTCACCGCGCGGTAGGCAGCCTCGAGACCCTCCTCCCACCAGTGGCAGACGCCGACCTGCACGTTCGCCTGGAAGACCGCCACCGCGTTGGGCGTGGTCGGGGTGAGGTAGCGCGCGCGCTCGTTGGTCGCCGGGAAGAGCCGGCCGCCCTCGCCGCCGTCGACGCCGCCGGGGCACGCGGCCCAGCCGCCGCCGGAGGGCGTGATGCCGGTGGTGGTCACGCCGATGTGGTAGTCGATGCCCTGCGCCACCGCGTAGTTGATGAAGTCGTCGAAGGCCTCGCCGACCGCCTGCTGCTCCTCCATCATCGAGCCCGAGTTGTCGATGACGAAGAGCACGTCCACCGAGGAGCGCTCCGCCTGCTGGAAGCTGTCGGTGCGCGTGTTGTTGCTGGTGCCGGAGCCGTAAACCGGAACGGTGATGTCGTAGACCGAGGTCGCGAAGAGCAACGGCGCGCCGTCGTGCCCCTCGTCGATCGGATCGTAGCGGACGTTGAAGGTCGCCGAGCCCCCGGCGGGGATGTTGAGCGGCAGGGTGGGCGCCGCCACCAGCTGCAGCTCGCCCGTCGCATAGGTCCCGGCACCCAGGGCGGCGGAGGTCACCTGCACGGTGGTGGTGCAGGTGTTGGTGAGGCGGATGCTGCGGCTCACCGCCGGGCAGGAGATTCGCTGCTGGCCGAAGTCGACGGCGCCGGGGGTGACGCTGAGGCAGCCGTTCACCGTCGAGCCGGTGATCGGGATGCTGCCCTGCGGGTTGACCGGATCCGAGACGTAGAAGCCGATCGCGCCGCCGAAGCTGCCGCTCTGGGTGGCGTCGAACTGGACCGGCACGGTGAGGGCTTCGCCGGGGAGCACGGTGGCGACGCCGACGGCGCCGCCGGGCTGGGTGAAGACGCTGTCGGTGCCGGGGGCGAGCGCCACCGAGGAGAAGACGCATTCCTCCGTGCCGGTGTTGCGGAGCGCCGCGGCGAGGGTCGCGGTGGCGCCGCGCTGCACCGCGCCGAAGCGGATCGAGGGCGGCTCGATCGCGTAGCTGCAGGGCGGCAGGTTCTTCGCCTCGCCGGTGAGCGGCACCTCGAAGGCGGGCGTGTCGCCGTCGTTGGTGCGGATGATCAGGTTGCCGTTCCAGGTGCCGACGTCCTGCGGGTGGAACTCCACCTCGATGATCGAGACGGCGCCGCCCGCAGCCTCGAGGACGGTGACGGTGGGCTGCCGCGCGGTGAAGCTCTCGGGCGCGTCGACCTCCACGCCGTCGATCTCGAGGGGGCCGCCCTCGCCGGTGCCGCCGTTGCGCACCGTGACCCAGGCCCTGGCGCGCATCCCGGCGCCGATGGTTCCGAAGTCGAGCGACGAGGGCTGCACGAGGATGTCGGCGCCGCCGCCGTTGCCGGTGAGGCAGATCTGCAGGCGCGGGTTGGTCGGATCGTCGGAGCGCACCTGGAGATCACCGGCGTAGGCGCCGTTCGCCGTCGGCGCGAAGGCGACGGTGAGCTGCGCCTGCTCCTGCGGCGCGAGGGTCTCGAGCGGGCCCTCGACCCCCTCCACCACGGTGCGGGTGATCCCGAAGACGCCGGAGGTGTCGAGGAGCCGGGGATCGTCGAAGGTCACCGTGCGGTTGCCGCCGTTGTAGACGGTGACCTCGCGGGTGGCGACGGTGCCGGGGCTCACCGATCCGAAGTGGATGCAGTTGGGCGTGGCGACGAGGTCGCTGGCGAAGCCCTCGCCGGTGAGCTCGACCACCTGCACCGGCTCCAGCGCACCGGGGATCTCGAGGAGCGCCCGCGCGCTGGCGGGTCCGAGGAAGGTGGCGGTGTAGCGGACCTCGACGAGCTGGCTCGCCCCCACCGGCACGACGGTGGGATCGGCCACCAGGTTCTCGCCGATGGTGAAGAGCGCCGCGTCCTCGCCCTCACGGCCGGCGACCCGCAGCTCGGCGTCCACGCGGCCTGCGTTCACGCAGGTGGCGCGCAGCACCTTGTCGGTGTTGAGGACGATGCGCCCGAAGTCGAGGGACTCGGTGCAGTCGACCCGGGGCCTCGCGCCCTCGCCTGCCAGGTCGATGGTGATCGAGCGCTGCTCCGCCGAGTCGGTGATGAAGACCACCTGCCCCGCGTAGGCCTGCTCGTCGCCGGGGAGGAAGCCGAAGCTGATCTCCCTGCTTCCCGCCACGGGGATCGGCTCGCTCGGAACGTCCGGGACGACGAAGGCGGAGGGCAGATCCCCGAGTGCCTCGATCCCGGTGATCCGCAGCGGCGCGTCGCCGTTGTTGCGCAGGACGATGGTCTTCGAGACCGTGCGTTCGACCGCCACCACGCCGAAGTTCAGCGGCGAGGGAGTCGCCTCCAGATCACCGGTGACGCTGCGGATCCTCCCGCTGTCGCAGCCCGAGAGCAGCAGCGCCGCCATCGCGAGAAACGCGGCGATCGCCACGCCGTATCCCAGCTTGCCCAGCTCCGTGTTCCGCACGTCGCGCGGCCCTCGGGCCACGTTCCGCCCCGGCACCTGCACGCCCATCTCCGGCCTCCTTCACACCCCGTACGCCCGACCAACCGCTCCGTCGCCGCCTGCCCAGGCAGGCAAGCGTTCGAAGCGCCGAATGGTGGAACGGTGGGAACGGAGAACGAGCGGAGCAACGGATTGCAAGCGGCCTAGCGGGGGCGTTTGGGTAGCGCCGCCCAGCCGATTGCACCCACTGCGAGGAGTGCACCCGTCGCCGCAGCGGGGGTGACGGCTTCGCCGAGGAGCGCAGCGCCGAGGCCGAAGGTGAAGATCGGCGTCAGCAGCTGGTAAATCGCTCCCTGGCCCGCGGTCACCAACCCGAATGCGTGGGTCATCATGAGTTGGGCGAAGAAACTGGACACGCCCACCACGAGCGCAAGCCCCCAGACGGCGGGCCCTGCCGCCTGCCAGCTCGGGATGGCGAAGGGGAGCGCGAGCAGCAGGCCGCCCACCGAGAAGGCAAAGAGGATCGTCGCGCTGTTGTCGTAGGCGCGGGCGGCGCGGATGGTGACCACGGCGAAGCCCGCGATCACCGAGGAGGCGATGGCGGCGAGCTCCCCCACCCCCACCTCGAGGCCCGACGGCGTGCGGAGGACGAGGAGCACGCCGGCGAAGGCGACGAGGCCACCTACGGCGAGCTTGCCGCTGGGGCGTTCTGCGAGGAGCCACCAGCCGAAGAGGTTGGTGAAGAGCGGGCTCGTGTACTGGAGGAGCGCTGCGGTGCCTGCGTCCCGCGCCCTGGCCAGCGCCACGAAGTAGAGGAGGACGGCGGCGCCGCCGAGGATGCCGCGCAGGCCGAGCAGCCTCCAATTCTTCGGGCGGATCGCGCCAGCGCCCGGGCCCCGCCACAGGAGGGTCCCCACCGCCATGATCGCGAAGCGGATCACCACCAGCTGCGGTGCGCTCATCTCGGGCGCGGCCTGCCGCGCGGCCACCGCCATCACCGCGAAGAGCGCCGAGGCGCCGATCATCAGGAGGCTGCCGAAGAGGACCGGGCGCTGCGCGAGGGTGGACAAGTAGGTGGGCGCTGGGGAGGTGGTGAGGCGCAAAGCGGGTACCGCCGGGAACGAGGCGGACCCGATGTAACGGGTGCGGCTCCCTCGTGCAACCGGGGCCTACGATCCGGAGACGGCGCGCCGTGCGGGCGGCGGGAGCACCCGCTCCACCGCCCCGCGGATCCAGGCGCGGATCGCCTCCCGGCCCTCGCACAGCGGCACCTGCGCCAGCGCCTCGTCGAGGAGGCTCCGGAGCAGGGAGGTGGCGCCGTCGAGGCCGTAGGCCTGCACCGCGGTGGGCCTGCGGTGGGCGGCATCCTGCCCCACCGGTTTGCCGAGGGCCGCAGCCGATCCGGTGGCGTCGCCGAGATCGTCGGCGACCTGGTAGGCCTGCCCGAGGCGCATCCCCACCTCGTACCAGACCTTGCCGTCGGCGCCTGCCGCCTGCGCCCCCGCTGCTGCCGCGGCGGCGAAGAGCGCCCCGGTCTTCGAGCGGTGGTAGGCGGCGAGATCCACCACCGGCTCTCCCTCCCACGCCTGGCCGGCGACGATTCCGTGGGGGGCGCCCACCCCGCGGGCCACCAGCTGGAGCAGCCCCGCCAGCCGGGCGGGTCTCCTCGCCCCTGCCCTTCCGAGCCAGGCGAAGGCGTGGACGATCAGCGCATCGCCTGCAAGCACGGCGAGCTCCTCGCCGAAAGCCTTGTGCACCGACGGCCTGCCCCGCCGAAAGGCTGCGTCGTCGAAGCAGGGCAGATCGTCGTGCACCAGCGAGGCGCAGTGGAGGAGCTCGATCGCGCAGGCGGCAGCGTCGGCGAGCAGTGGCTGATCGTCGCCGCAGGCAGCTGCGACCGCGAGGGTGAGTTGGGGACGGAGCCTCGCGCCTCCCGGAAAGACGGCGTGGCGCAGGGCCTCCGCCAGCAACGGGGGGCAGCCGGTCGCCGTGGCCTCCTGCAGGCAGGCCTCCAGGGCGGCCTCGATGCGGCGCGTCTCTTCCACCGTCCCTCCCTTTCTCGTTCCCCCAAAGGTTCGGGGGCACACGAAGGCTTTGTCAATGCTTCTCGAATACATTGCACAGTCCCTCGACAAGCTGCGCGACGGCCTGCTAAGCCTTCCCTGTGAGCGCGCCCCGCAATACGCCCCGGGTGGTGGTGATTGGTGGAGGAGTGGCCGGATTGGCCGCTGCGCTGGAGCTGGCGTGGGCGGGGCTCGAGGTGGTGCTCCTCGAAAAGGGAGCCGTTCCCGGCGGAAAACTCGCCGTGCACGCGGTGGGCGGAAAACCGATCGACGCGGGCCCCACCGTGCTGACCATGCGTTGGGTCTTCGACGAGCTCCTCGCCAGGGGCGGCACCTCCCTCGCCGATCACCTGCGGCTGGAGCCTTGCGAGATCCTCGCCCGCCACGCCTTTGCCGACGGCAGCCGCCTCGACCTCTTCGCCGATGCCGCCCGCACCGAGGCGGCGATCGGCGATCTCGCCGGGGCTGCCGAGGCGGCGGGGTACCGCGCGTTCCGCACCTACGCCCGCAGGATCTACGAGACGGTGGAGAAGCCCTTCCTCCGCTCCCAGCGTCCCGGCGTCACCGGGATGATGGGAACCGCGGGCCTTCGGCTCTACGGGCAGCTCAAGGCGATCGATCCGTGGCGGACGATGTGGAAGGCCCTCGGGGATCACTTCCGCGATCCACGGCTGCTGCAGCTCTTCGGGCGCTACGCCACCTATACCGGCTCCTCGCCCTTCCTCGCGCCGGCGACGCTCCACCTCGTCGCCCACGTCGAGGGCGAGGGGGTCTGGCGGGTCCCCGGCGGCATGTACCAGCTGGGCGAGCTCCTGACCGAGCTGGCCCGGCGCGCCGGCGTCCGGATCGCCTGCCAGGCCGACGTCGCCGCGATCACCACCAGCGCCGGCGCCGCCGACGGTGTGGTCCTGCACGGCGGCGAGCGTCTCGAAGCCGACGCGGTGATCTGCAACGCCGACGCTGCGGCGCTCGCAGCAGGCGCCTTCGGGGCGAACGTCGCACGCGGTGCGCGCGCCACCGAGCCACGGGAGCGCTCCCTCTCCGCGGTGGTGCTCCTGCAGGTGGCGAAGGCCCGCGGCTTTCCGCTGGTGCGCCACAACGTCTTCTTCGGCGGCGACAGCGAGCGGGAGTTCCGCCAGCTCTTCGCCGGCGCTAGCATCCCCGACGATCCGACCGTCTACGTCTGCGCCCAGGATCGCGGCGATGCGGAGGGAGCGGTCGACGGTGCCGAGCGGCTCCTCGTCCTCGTCAACGCACCGGCGGTGGGTGGATCCCTGGGGGAGCGGGAGATCGAGGCATGTCGGGAACGCGCGACGCAGGCACTGGCACGAGCGGGCCTGCGCCTCGAGGTGGAGGCGTCGGAGACGCTGGGGCCGGCGGATTGGGCGGCGCGTTTTCCGGCGACGGGCGGCGCGCTCTACGGCAGGGCTTCGCACGGATGGAATGCGGCGTTCCTGCGGCCGGGGGCCAGGACGCAGACGGCGGGGCTCTACCTGGCGGGCGGGAGCGTCCACCCGGGGGCGGGGGTCCCGATGGCGGCGCAGAGTGGCCGCCTCGCAGCGCAGGCCCTGCTCGAGGACCTCGCTTCGACCAGGCGCTTCCAGCCGGCGGCTATGCGTGGTGGTACGTCGACGGGGTGAGCGACGACGGGCGGCACGGCCTCACCGCCATCGCCTTCCTCGGCTGCGTCTTCTCGCCTTCCTATTTCGCCGCGCGGAAGGCGGGGGCGGCGGATCCGCTGCGCCATTGTGCGATCAACCTGGCGCTCTACGGCCCCGCCGCCACCTGGGTGATGACCGAGCGCGATCGCGGCATCGATCGCGGCGCCGCGCATCTCTGCCTCGGGAGCAGCAGCGTGCGCTGGGAGGGCGACGCGCTGGTGGTGGAGATCGACGAGCGGAGTTCGCCCTTCCCCGCCCCGCTGCCCCGGCGCGTCCGCGGCCGGATCCGGATCCGGCCCGCTGCGCCGGCGGGGCCCGCGGTGGAGCTGGCGCCGGGCCATCGCTGGTGGCCGGTGGCGCCGGTGGCGCGGATCGAGGTGGAGATGGAGGCGCCGCAGCTGCGCTGGAGCGGCGCCGGCTACCACGACACCAACCAGGGGGACGCTCCCCTCGACGTGGCCTTCCGCGGGTGGAGCTGGGGACGGACCAGCAGCACGAACGAAGCGGCGATCCACTACGACGTGGTTCGTGCCGATGGCGCCAGGCACGCGGTGGCGCTGCGCTGCGATCGGGACGGCGTGGCGCCAGCCGAGCCGGCGCCGTGGCAGCGGGTGCGCCGGTCCGCCTGGGGGATCGAGCGGCAGGTGCGCGGCGAAGCGCTGCGGCTCACGCAGACGATGGAGGACACCCCCTTCTACACACGCTCGCTGCTTTCCGGGCGCCTCGGCGGCGCGCCGGCGGTGACGGTGCACGAGGCGCTCTCCCTCGAGCGCTTCCGCAGCGGCTGGGTGCGCTTCCTGCTGCCCTTCCGGATGCGGCGGGAGCGATGAGCTTCGGGGTCGCAGCGGCGCTGCTCCTCGCTTTGGTGCCGGTGGTCGTGGGGGCGGTGGCCTGGGTGCGGGCGGCTGCGTTCTGGCGCAGGCCGCAGCGCCAGGCGGGACCGCCCGGGCACGTGCTCGTGGTGCGGCCGCTGGCAGGCGCCGACGCGCTGCTCTCCCCCGCGCACCCGCGCGCCACCTGCTGGTTCGCGGTGGCGGACCGCGACGACGCCGCCTTCCCTGCTGCCGAGGCGGCCTGCGCCGCGCTCCGTGCTGCAGGAAGCGACGCGGAGGTGGTGCTGACCGGCGGGGACCGGGGCCTTCCGAACCACAAGGCGGCGCAGCTCGCCTTCTGCCTCGAGCGCGCGGGGGATCGCTTCGACGTTCTCGTCTGCGCCGACGGCGACGTGGAGCTCGAGGCGCTGGAACCGCTGCTCGCGCCGCTGCGCTGGGGCGCTGCTGCGACCTGGGCGCCGCCGGTGGAGACGGGCGCCGCCGCCTCCTTCGGCGATCGCGCCTCGCATGCGCTCCTCGGCGGATCGCTCCACGCCTTTCCGCTGCTGGCGGGGATCGATCCGCGTGGCCTCGTGGGCAAGCTCTTCGCGGTGCGGGTGGAGCCGCTCCGCCGGATCGGCGGCTTCGAGGCGCTCGCCCGCTACCTCGGCGAGGATATGGAGCTGGCGCGGCGGCTCCTCGCAGTAGGCGAGCGGATCGAGGCGGTGCCGCTCCGGGCGCGCTCGCTGGTGGCGGGGCGATCGCTCGCGAGCGTGGCCGATCGCTACCACCGGTGGATGCTGGTGGTCCGCGGACAGCGGCCGCACCTCCTCGCCAGCTACCCGCTCCTCTTCGCGCCGCTGCCGGGGATCGTGCTCCTCGGCCTCGCTGCGGGAAGCGCCGAGGCGATCCTCCTCGGGGTCGCGGGCCGCTGGCTCACGGCGCTGGCTGCGCGCCACGTGGCCCACGGGAGCTTCGCGCCACTCGACGCAGCGGTGGACGCGATCCTCGCCGATGCGCTTCTTTTGGCAGCGCTGGTGCGGGCGCTGGTGAGCAGGCAGCTCGCCTGGCGCGGCCGCCGGCTCTCGCTCGCGCGTGACGGAACGCTGCAGGTCAGCCGCGAACCGCGCCCCTGGTGAAGAAGGCGAGCCAGCGCTCCGCGAGCTTCGCCAGCGGCTCGGCGCTCCCCTCGAGCAGCGTCTCCCAGCCCTCCACCGAGCCCGCCCGCAGATCGAGATCGATCCCGTCGAGCAGCTCCACCACCGCGCGCTCCTGCCTGCTGGCGAGCAGATCGACGGAAGGCAGGGGATCGATCGGCGCGCCCACGGCGATGCGCAGCTCCGGCTTCTCCGCCTCGCCGAATTCGTAGCGGAGGGCCACCGGCAGGGTTCGCACCTGGGCCAGCCGGGCCATCGCCGCGGCGCCGCTGGCGAAGCCCAGGGGCCGCTCGGAGATTGGCCGCTCCCGGCCCTGGGGGAAGACCCAGACCAGCCTGCCGGGTTCGCGGAGCAGCTTCGCCCCGTAGCGCAAGGCCGCCGCTGCGTCGCCGGGGCGGTCGAGGTCGGCGCCGAAGCCGCCGATCCGCGCGAAGAAGGGAAGCCGCCGCAGGTTCTTCGCGTCCATGAGCGCGTAGCCGTCGAGCTTCGTCGCCGCCTCGTTCAGCACCAGGGCGGCGAGCGGATCCCACCAGGCGGTGTGGTTCGAGACCGCGAGGAGCGAGCCCGCCGCTGCGGCCTCGCTGGCGTGGGCCGCTCCCTTCACCCGCACCGCGGAGAAGCTCCTGCGCATGCGGCCGCGGATCTGGCCGGCGAACCAGCGGGAGAAGGCCGCGCTCTTCGCTGCAGGGATCAACTCACGTTCCTTTCGGAGCGGCCGCCGGGGGCCAGGGCCCCAGCCATGCGCAGCCCCCAGCGGCCCACCGCGCCGGCGCCGAGCCGCGCGAAGACGTCCCGGTAGACCCGCGGCCTGCGCAGCGAGGTGCGGTGGAGGAAGCGCACGAAATCGCCCATCGCCATCTCGTCCCGCAGGAGCGCGGCGTAGGCTTCGGGCCCCATGCCGTGGAGCGTGCCGAAGGCGGTGTCGAGGAGCTCGTTGAGCGCCGCCGCCTGCGCCGGATCCTGTGGCGGCGAGGCGAGGAGGAGCGCCAGCGCCCCGGTGCCGCGGTGGATGGGCCTGTCGTCCACGATGCAGGCGAGGCGCTGCTGCGAGAAGTCGCCGTCCGCCAGCGCCGCGACGACGGCGTCGCGCACGGGTCCGAGCGAGCGCAGCGTCGCCCCGAAGCCGCAGAAGGTGAGGGGCGAATGGCGGGCGGCGGCGTCGCCCACGAGCGCGATGCGCGGCCCCGGCGGCGCAGGGGGCGGGGCGAGGCGCGACCAGCCGGGGATGAAGCCGAAGGTGGGGCGCACGAGCCGCGTGGCGCCGCGTTTGTAGCGGGGCAGCGTCTCGAAGAAACGCGCGTAGAGGCGCAGCAGCTCGCCGGAGCGGATGCTCGAGGCGAAGGCGTAGTGGAAGAGGTAGACGGTGGTCTCGCCGGGCCTGCCGGGGAAGGCCTCCCAGACGTGCTGCCGCCCGGCCTCCACGCCTTCGGTGCTGGCCAGGATCTCGCCGACCCGCGGATCGATCTGCCCGGCCCCGCTCCCCTCCTCGATGCCGGCGATCACCCCGCCCACCGTGGGGCAGGTGAGATCGGCGGTGGCGAAGGGGCTGCTCGCGCCGCGGCCGTCGAGGAGGATTCGGGCGGTGGCGTCTGCGCCGTTGCGGAAACGCAGGACGATCCCGCCCGGGCCTGCAGCGTGTGCCGCCAGCTCGTGCCCGTCGAAGAAGGCGACGCCGGCCTCCTCCGCCAGGCGCCGCGCCAGCTGCAGCAGCCCGCCTGCGTCCACCGCGTGATCGAGGACGCCCTCCACCGGCCAGCTGGCGCCGCCGTGCCACGCGCAGGTGCCGTGGTCGTAGCGCGCCACCACCAGCTCGTCGAGCGCCTCGGCGCGAAGGAGCCCTGTGTCCACCAGGGCCTGCAGCTCGGGGCCGCTCGCGTTCCACTCCCGGTGGGCGACGGCGGCGCGGCGCCGCTCGAAGACCGCCACCCGCAAGCCCGCCGCGGCGAGGAGCGGGGCGTGGAGGATCGAGAGGCCGCCGCCCACCAGCGCCACGTCGTAGTCGGGGCGCGCGGCTGCATCCGGTGGACGTGGTGCAGCCGCCTCCGGTGGGCTCGCCTCCCGGGTGCGGTCGAGATGGAGGAGGCGCTCGAGGAGCTCCTCGCCGCCTGCCTCCCGCACGATCGCCGCCGCCTGCTGCTCGTTCACCCGGCTCTCCTCGCGCTTCGTCCCCGGTGCATCCGATGCCCGGGGACGGCGCCGGTCGCTACTTCTGCCGGATCTCGTAGCGCACGGTCACCGAGGCGCGGACCGTGAGCTCGCCGGGCGAGACGGGCGTGTCGCCGCCCTTCATCGCCCGCGCCTCCATCATCATCGGCTGCGGCGGCTCGAACTGCAGGCCGCTCTCCCGGGCCTCGAGCAGCCGACCCATGCCGACGCCCAGGGACTCCGCCAGCGCCTGGCTCTTCTCCCGCGCCTTCTCGGAGGCGAGGCGCAGCGCCCGCAGGTAGTGGGGCTGGTCGTCGGCGAGCTCGAACTGGATCCCCTCCACCGTGTTGGCGCCGCCGCCGATCGCCGCGTCGATCACGTCGCCGACGCGCTCGCCGCCCTTGCCCTTCTGCAGCGGCAGCTCGACCCGCACCACGTTGGAGGCGCGGAAGCCCACCAGCCGCGGCCCCTCGTGCGGCCCCTGCGGGCGCTCGTTGTAGTCGTAGACCGGCTGGAGCTCGAGGCGCTCGGTGGAGATCCGCTCGGCGGGGATGCCGCGATCGCGCAGCGCCTTCGTCACCCGCTGCATCGCCTCGCTCACCCGCTGCTGCGCGCGGCGGGCCTCCTTGTCCTGGTGCTGCACACCGAAGCGGACCACCGCGCGATCCGGGGCGACGCGGACCTCGCCGGTCGCCTCCGCGCCGAGGAAGGGAAGCTGCGGCGGCAGCATCTGCTGCTGTGCAGCGGCGGGAAGGGCGAGGAGCAACAGACAAGAAACGATCAGGGCACGCATGAAGAACCTCCTGCAGTACCGGGACGGCGCACGTGGACAATTCTTCACGTGCCGGCGCCGGCTGGCCCGCAGTCTGCCCGATCGGATCGGCCCGGTCGCCGCCTTTTAGGCGGGGGGCGAGGGTCTGTCGAAGGGGAGGACCGCCTCCGTCCCGTGGGGCACGAGGCCGAGGAGCTCGCCGAAATGCGGCGTGTCCCAGGCGCTCCACTGCTCCACGAGGAGCCCGTCGCGGAAGCGGAGGAGCGAGAGGCCCGTCACCAGCATCGGCTCCCCGCGGACGATGCACTCGCCGCTCCAGCGCAGCGCGATGCGGTCGCCGGCCTCCACGAGCTCGTCCACGAAGAGCTGCATCTCGAGGGCGGAGGCGGTGGTGAGCAGGAGCTCGAAGCCGGTGCGGTCGAGGGTGCCGCGGAAGGGATCGTGGATCAGGCAGTCGGGGGCGCAGAGCTGGTCGAAGACCTCCGGGCGGCGCTCGTTCCAGATCGCGTCGAAGATCCGGCGGGCCCGCTCGGCGTTGGTTCCGGCGGCGTTCGTGTCGCGAGGGTCCATGTCGCTAAGCTGGGCACCACGTCGCCGCGAATCAGCGAGGCCCCTCCCGCCCTCCGGGGCGCACGACGGCGAGTGGCTCAGGGCCCGGTGCGGGAAGGCGCCACCTCGACCTGGAAGGCGCCCCGGAGCTCGCCGACGGCGAATCCCGTGGCGCGATCGGCCGGATAACGTTCCCGCAGGGCTTCCTGCACCGAGGGATCGATCGATTCGCCGTGGCAGAGCGTGCAGAGCGGCTGGGTGGCGATGGGACGAACCACGCCGATGCGGTCGCCGCCGAGATCGAAGACCGCAGGCTGCGCCGAGGCCGCAGGGCCGCCTGCATGGCGCGCGAGCCAGGGCTTCACCCACGGGCGCGGCGCGTTGGCGGGGTTGCGAAGCTTGTGGCTGGTGCGGCCGAGACGCACGCCGTGCGCCGCGGCGATCCGCGCGGTGAGCACCTGCGCCTCGGTGGAGCAGACCTCCACCGCGCTGGCGGGCCCCCCGCTGCCGATCGCTTCGGCGAGGCGCGCCCCGAGGGTCGACCCCAGCTCGCGGATCGCTGCATCCGCCCGGGCCAGCCTCTCGGCGAGGGCGGAATCGGTGGGATCGAGCTGCCGTGGCGGCGGCGCCTCCGGCGTGACGCCGGACGCGGCGGTGGAGCAGGCAGCGAGGAGAAGGGGGAGCAGCAGGGCGGTGCGCATCGGACCTCCGGTAGACCCAGCTGCGAGCCGGGCAAGGGCCTGTTGGATCGCCGCCGCCGCTGCGGCTCCGATTCAGACCCGCCGGACGTTGGCGGCCTGCAATCCCTTCGGCCCCTCGGTGACCTCGAACTCCACGCGCTCGCCCTCCGCCAGGGAGCGGAAGCCCTCGGTCTGGATCGCCGTGTGGTGCACGAAGACGTCCTCGCCGTCGTCCTGCGAGATGAAACCAAAGCCCTTGACGTCGTTGAACCACTTCACCGTGCCCTGCGCCATCTGTGCCCTCGCATCCTTCCGGGTTCACTCCCGGTCCCGACCGACAATGGGGCGTTGCCTGCTCCCCAGGCAAGCGCCGCCGCCCGTCGGGGGACGCTGATCAGGTCGCGACCAGGAGGGTGAGGACCGCGCAGCCGAGGGCGATCCAGAAACCCGGGCGAGCAGCGGTCGCCAGGTCGCGAAAGATGTAGAAGCTCTCCTCCAGACTCCGTGCCGACGCCATCCCACGCCCTCCTGCAACGCCTGGAGGGTGCGCACCGCCGCCTACACGGCCAAGCCCCCTGCAGCCCTGCAGGTGGTCAGCGGACGGCGTCGAGGAGGAAGCGCGCCGGCTCGAGCGGTGGCGCGTCGCAGGCGCGCCGGGGCCAGCAGAGGGCGAGGCAGGACCGGAGGAGCAGCGCGATCTTGCGGCGCCGCGGGACCACCGCCCGGCGCGAAACCGCGTCGCATCCCGCCGCGCGGATGCGCTCGCCGATGGCGGCGTAGACGAGGCGCGCCGCGCGGATCGCCGGCCTGCAGGAGGCAGGGAGCGCCGGGATCCCCCGGTCGGCGCTGGCGTAGAGGCGATCGGCCTCGGCGAGGAGGCGCTCCACCACACCGGCGAGCGCGGCGCCGTGGACCGGGGCGCGGAGGAAGGCGTCGGGATCGATCCCGGCCTCCCGCATCCAGGCGAGCGGCAGGTAGAGCCGCCCGGCACGGGCGTCCTCGCCCACGTCGCGGGCGATGTTGGTGAGCTGCATCGCCACGCCGAGATCGCAGGCCCTGGCGAGGACCGCGGGATCCCGCTCGCCCATGAGCAGGGTCATCGCCACGCCCACGGTGGAGGCGACCCGCACCGAGTAGGCGACGACGTCGTCGAGGGTCTCGTAGCGCCGCCCCGCCGCGTCCCAGGCGAAGCCCTCGAGGAGCGCGTCGAGGGGCGCGCGGGGGAGGCGGTGGCGGTGCACCACCGCTGCCAGCGCCCGCTCGACGGGATCGGGCGCAGGTGCTCCCGCGTAGACCCGGTCGAGGAGGTGATGCAGGCCGGCGAGGGCTTCGGCGCGGGCGGCGCCTGCGTCGTCGATGGCGTCGTCGGCGACGCGGCAGAAGGCGTAGAGCGCGGTGGCGGGAACGCGGACGTGCCGCGGCAGGATCCGCGACGCGGCGGCGAAGCTCTTCGAACCGGCCCGGAGGAGCGCGCCGCAGCGGGCGAGATCGGCGGGATCGAGCGCCGGCGCCGGCAGCGCCTCAGCGTGCATCCGGCACCACGCTGTCCAGCACCCGGGCCGAGGAGAGCACGCCGGGCATACCGGCGCCCGGGTGCGTCCCCGCGCCAACGAGGTAGAGCCCCTCGAGATCCTCGCTGCGGTTGTGGGGCCGGAAGAAGGCGCTCTGGGTGAGCACCGGCTCGAAGGAGAAGGCGGCGCCGCGGAAGGAGTTGAGCCGCGACTCGAAATCGAGGGGGGTGAGGAGGCGCGAGGTGGCGAGGGCGCCGGAGAGGCCGGGCATCACCGTGCGCTCGAGGTAGGCCTCGATCTTCTTGCGGTAGCGCTCCGCCTGCACGCTCCAGTCGACGCCGCTCTGCTGGTGGGGCACCGGCGAGAGCACGTAGAAGGCGTCGCAACCCGCAGGCGCCAGCGAGGGATCGGTGGCGGTGGGCCGGTGGAGGTAGAGGCTGAAGTCCTCGGCGAGGATCTTCCGCTCGAAGATGTCGGCGAGCAGCTCCCGGTAGCGCGGCCCGAGGAGGATGGTGTGGTGGGCCACGTTCTCGTATTTGCGCTTGGTGCCGAAGTACCAGACGAAGAGGCTCATCGAGTAGCGGGCGCGATCGATCCGCGCGTCGGTCCAGGTGCGCCGCGCTTCCGGCGGCACGAGATTGCGGTAGGTCCAGGCGGCGTCGGCGTTGGAGACCACCACGTCGGCGGCGAGCCGCTCTCCGTCCTCGAGCTCGACGCCGGTGACCCGCCTGCCCGCCACGGTGATCCGGCGCACCGGCGCGTTGCAGCGCACCGTTCCGCCCTGCCCTTCGATCAGCCCCACCAGGCCGCCGACGAGGGCGCCGGTTCCGCCCATCGGGAAGTGCACGCCCCACTTCCGCTCGAGGAAGGCGATCAGGCTGTAGATCGAGGTGGTGGAGAAGGGATTGCCGCCGACCAGCAGCGGATGGAAGCTGAAGACCTGCCGGAGCCGCTCGTCGCGGACGTGTTTGCTCACCAGGCCGTAGACGGTCCGGTAGCTCTCCAGCTTGATCATCTCGGGGACGATCCGGAGCATCGACGACCAGCTGCCGAAGGGCACGTGGGCGAGCTGCTCGAAGCCGACGCGGAAGATCGCCTCGCTGGTGCGGACGAAGCGCTCGTACCCCTCCACGTCGCCGGGGGAGAAGCGCTCCACCTCCCGGCGCATCGCCGCCGGATCGCCGGTGTAGTCGAAGTGGGATCCGTCGTCGAAGCGCACCCGGTAGAAGGGCGTCACCGGACGCATGTCGATCTCGTCGTCCATGCGTTTGCCGCAGAGCGACCAGAGTTCCTCGAAGAGGAAGGGGGCGGTGACCACCGTCGGTCCGGCGTCGAAGGTGAAGCCGTCCTGCCGGTGCACGTAGGCCCTGCCGCCCGGTGCGTCGAGCTTCTCGAGCACGGTGACGCGGTAGCCCCGTGCGCCGAGGCGCACCGCTGCGGCGAGACCGCCGAAGCCGCTTCCGATCACGATCGCCTGCCGCTCCACCCGTTCGCTCACCATGGGGGCGAGCATAACGTTGGCCGCAACCTTTGACAAACGATGTGCAGAGACCGTAGCTAGGCGTGAACCCGGGGGTATTTGCAGATGGCCACGTCTCCAGAGCTCGGCCGCTACCGGATCCAGGCAGTCGCCCAGATGACCGGCGTGCCGGCAGCGACGCTCCGCGCCTGGGAGCGGCGCTACGGGGTGCCCACCCCGGCGCGGACCGCCTCCGCCTACCGGCTCTACAGCGACAGGGACGTGGAGCTCGTCACCCGGATGCGGGATCTGCTCGCCGAGGGGATCGCCGCCGCCCAGGCGGCGGCGACGGTCCTCGCCCTGCCCCTCCCCGCCCCTGCGGCAGGTAGCGCCGATGCCTGGGAGCAGGCCGGCGCGGCGATCGTCGAGGCGACGCGGCGCTTCGACGTCGCCGCCCTAGAGGGGGCGGTGCGGCAGGCGCTGACGCTGGGTTCCGCGGCGACGATCTACGAGCGGGTCCTCGGGCCCACCCTGCGCGAGGTGGGGGACCTCTGGCACGCGGGGCTCCTCTCGGTGGCCCAGGAGCACCTCGCCACCCAGGTGCTGGAGAGCACGGTCCGCTCGATGCTCCGGCTGGTCCAGCCCCCGACACCTGCACGCGCCGTCGTTCTCGGCTGCATGGCGGAGGAGACCCACACCCTCGGCCTCTATGGGGCGGCCTTCCACTTCACCGGCTGGGGCTACCGCACCGTGATCCTGGGCGCCCGCACCCCGCCCGAGGCTGTCGCCGACGCGGTGGCGGGCATCGAGCCAGCGGCGGTGGGGCTCTCGATGGTGATGCCGCTCCCGCGGGCTGCCGCACGGCGGCTCCTCGCCGCGTACGGGGAAGCGTGCGGATCGATCCCCCTCCTGCTGGGCGGCAGGGCAGCACCCTCCTTAGCTTCTCTGGTCGAGGAGCTGGGCGGGCTCTGCGTCGGCGAGGATCTCGTCGGGGCACGGGGCCGCGTCGAAGCCCTCCTCGCCACGAGACAACGGAGGAAGGGATGAGATGGACGGCGGCGATTTGGCTCCTCGCGCTGGCCCCGACGGGGGCGCTGGCCAACGACGCGGAGGGGAGCCCGTCGCCGCCAGCCACCGCGGAAGTTCCGGTCGCCGAGCCCGCGGCGGTCGAGGAGTGGTGGGCGGGGCACCAGGTGGTCTTCGGCACCCGCAAGGTCCCGATCCTCGGCAGCCTCGACACCCGCACCGACAGCTTCCTGCTCGCCCGGGTGGTGCGCGAGGGGGACGAGCTCCTTCTCGAGCAGCGCTCCTGTCGCTTCGAGATCGCGAAGGTGGCGGGGGTGCGCGTCTCCTTCCGCGAGGGCGCCACCTTTCCCCCGGCGACGATCCGCTTCCAGCGCACGGGCGACCGCTTCGTCGCCCAGCCCTGGAGCACCACCTGGAGCGACGAGGACATCGACGGCGACGGCAGGCCCGGCGCCACGGTGGAGGTCGATGCGCCGATCTGCGGCGGCTCGCTCTTCGTCGGCGCCAGCAGCCGCTCGCTCGCTCGTGGCGAGGAGCGCGACGGCGCCCTCCGCGGCGAGGTGCGGGTCGAGGTGGCGCAGCAGATCCTCGGCACCTCCGGCAGCTGCCTCGAGATGATGGCGAGGGACAGCACCGAGCGGGTCAGCGGTAGCTTCGCCTACAAGCGGGTTCCGCCCGGGACCACCTGCGAGTCGCTGCTGCAGGCCGCGTGGCCGGTGCAGGCGGACGAACCTCGCCGCCGCGCGGCACCTGCACCCGAGCGGCGGCGGATCCATCTGCGCTGACGACCGGGCGGATCAGTCGGCGAAGGTCTCGAGCTCGGTGGCGTCTTCCTGCTGCGCTTCGAGGGTGTCGGTTCCGTCGCCCAGGGGATCCACCTCGCCGATGCGGTTCGAGTCACCGACGGTGCCGATGTCCTCGAGGGGATCGACCTCGCCGATGGGGTCGACGTCGAACGTACCGATGTCCTGATCCCGTTCCAGGTCGCCCACCCCGGTGTCGAACGCCGAATCGCCGAGGTTCGGCTGGCTGAGATCCTGGTTGCCCGGGCTGCCGAGGGGATCGACCGCCTGCCCGAAGGCATCGTTCCGTTCGTCGTCGTCGCCGATGGGATCGATCGGATTGAGGACCACGTCCTCCTGCGCCCGCTCCGCCGCGGAGCCCTCGACGCCCTGCTCTGCCACCTGGGCGGAGGCCGCCACGGGAAGCGCCAGGGCTACTGCCAACAAGATTCGTAGAGAACGCATGTCACTTACGCTGCGCAGCCGGTGGCCTTCGTGCAGCGGCCTGCCGAAAGCAGCGGAGCCGGCCCTGCGGGGACCGGCTCCGTCGTCAATCGGCGTTGGGAGCGGCGGCTCGCTCGGGCGGCCAGTCGCCGGTGAGCACCGCCACGAAGAAGAGCGGGCCCACCAGGGCCTGGAGCAGGTTGGTGAGGAAGGCAGGCTGCTTCTTCTCCCAGACCACGTGGCCTGCGAGCTGGACGAGCCAGCCCACCACCGCGATCCCCACCACCACCGGCCACGGGGTGATCCGGCCCAGGGGGAAGCAGAGCGCGAAGAGCACCGCCATGATCAGCGCCAGGCGCACGTGCAGGCGCAGGTACCAGGCGATGGCGAGCACGTAGCCGACCCAGGCGGCGGTGATGGTGACGCCTGCCACCTCCACCAGCGCGATCCAGTCGAGCATCGCGACGATGTGGAAGACGATCAGCGGGATCGCGATCTTGTGGGTCAACCGGTTGGTCGGGTGCCGGTGGCTGTCGGCGTAGTCCTCGAAGAGGCGCTGGAGCTTCTCGTTCATCGTCCCCTCCGAGCGTTCGGGGCCCGCCCACAGGCGCGCGGGCCCCACGGATGTTTCAGCGCTGGAACTCTTCGGGCGTCTCGTAGACCCCCTCGAGGAGCTGGTCGCGGCGGGCGGCCACGTCGGCGTCGAGTCGCTGCAGCGCCTCGGGAAGCCGGTCGTACATCCGCTTGTGCGCGCGGCGCTTGTCGCCGTGGAAGAGCGCGTGGGTCACCCACGGCAGCACCGACGTGACGTCGGTGCGGACGTAGGCGGAGTTGAACTCCACGCACTCCGCCGAGACCTTGCCCCAGGTGTGGCCCTCGCCAGCGGGGCAGGAGGAGAGCGCGCCGTTGTCCACCACCTCGACGCAGAACTGCACGTCGATGTCGAAGCCGCGGGCGTCGAGCTCGAGGATCTGGCCGAGGGTGGGCTCGCCCTGGAGCGTGTAGTTCTTGGGCACGCCGCCCCCGAGGATCCAGACCGCGGTGTCGCCCTCGTTCTGCGCCAGCCACTGCAGCGCCGCCATGGCGTAGACGTCGGCGTTGATGTCGAGGGCGAATTTGAACTTCTCGCCGAGGGCCGCCTTGAGGCGCACGGCGTTGAGGAAGATCGAGCCGTCCTGCGGCGCGCCGACGAAGATGGGCACGCCGAATTTGTAGGCGGTGGCCAGCAGCGAGTGCTGGTCGACGCCGACCTTCGACTCGAGCTCGTAGAGGTGCTTGCCGAGGAGGTGGTGGAACTCCGCGGTGGTCATCGTCCGCTGGAACTCGGGCATCGCCATCAGCCAGGCGAAGAGCCGGTCGGTGCGGAGCAGCACGTCCTCGGGGAAGGCGATGTCGTAGATGCGGATGATCCGCGCCTCGCGGAGCATGGTGTCGCCTGCGTCGGGGGCGATCTCCTTGAGCCGGAAGCCGAGGACGCGGTGGGCGTCGTGGTAGAGGTTCGCGCCCGTGGTGGTGAGCACGTCGATCATGCCGCGCTCGATCATCGGAACGATGCAGGAGCGGTGGAGCCCCGCCGGCGTCATCGCGCCGGACATGGTGCAGAAGACGAAGTTGCCGCTGTCGACGCTCTTCTGCATCAGCCTGGCGCCCTCGCGGACCTGGCGGCCGACGTAGGCGGGGAAGGCGCTGGCGAGCAGCTCGATCGGCGACTCGTTGCCGGTGATGGCGCGGGGGCGGACCTCGCGCGACTGCTCGAAGGCCTCGAGGACTTCCTGGGCGACGTTGTTCTCGGACATGGCGGACCTCTACCTGCGTGCGATGGGCTGCATGACGACCGCGCGGGATGCGGCCTGCCCAACCGGCGGCGGAACCTACACGTTCCCAACCGCACCTGTCTCCCCCTTCGCGTGCGGGTCAGGGCTGCGGCGGAGGGGGCGTCGGCAGCCAGAGGGCAGCGAGTTCGAGAGGAGCGGCGTCGAAGGGCGGTGCGTGCACCGCATCGTTCCCGGCAAGGACGTGCGCGACCTGCCAATGGCTGCCCGCGCGCCGGTAGACCTCGAGCATGCGCGCCAGCGGATCGACGAGCCAGACCCACTCCACCTCGGCGGCGGCATACGCGGGCAGCTTGGCGGCGCGGTCGACCCGAGTCGTCGAGGGCGAGAGGACTTCGCAGACCCAGTCCGGAGCCAGGGTGAACGCCGGCGTGTCCGGCACGACCGGCATCCGGCTCGTCCGCCATCCCGCCAGGTCGGGGATCAGGATGTCGTCGCCGAGGTGGAGCTCGGGCTCGATGTGGAACCACCAGCCCCCTGGCCCCCCGCGACTGCGCTGGAAGGGCCCGAAGAGCTCCCCGGTGAGAGCCGTGGCGGCGTGGCCGTGCGGCGAGGCAGGCCGGGGGCTGACCACCAGCTCGCCGCCGACGAACTCGCCGTAGAACCGCTCGGGTAGCGCCTCGATCCGCGCTACCGCCTCTTTCCGCGTCATCCCCATGGGAACCTCAACGTGCGCACCGGCTTCCATCGTGCCCTCCCCTTGCTCGAACCGGAAAGAGCTTGCCACGGGGGTCTGACATCAGGCCGGGCGCCGGGCTGCCTGCCGGCGGGCCGACCGGCGCAACCCGGGCAACTTCCTCGGCCTTCCGCTGTTGCGGGGAGACGACGGAGGTGTCGATGCATCGGAAGCCGGGCCACGGGCGGCGGGAGAGCAGCACGCAGCAGGTGTCGGCGCGCGAGGTCGAGGTCCCCGCCCCGGAGAGGGGGGCTCGACAGGACGCGCCCACCCCGCTATACCCCGACGCTCAGCCTGAACGGATGGTCACGTACATGGAGCCCGATTCGATCCTCATCCGCGGCGCCCGCGAGCACAACCTCAAGGACGTCACCCTCGAGATCCCCAAGAAGAAGCTGGTGGTCTTCACCGGCGTCTCGGGCTCGGGCAAATCCTCGCTCGCCTTCGACACGCTCTACGCCGAAGGCCAGCGCCGCTACGTGGAGAGCCTCTCCTCCTACGCCCGGCAGTTCCTCGGGCAGATGGAGAAGCCGAAGTACGACACGATCCGCGGCCTCTCCCCCACCATCTCGATCGAGCAGAAGGCGGCCTCGTCCAACCCGCGCTCGACGGTGGGCACGATCACCGAGGTGCAGGACTACCTCCGCGTGCTCTTCGCCTCGATCGGCGTGCAGCACTGCCCCACCTGCGAGCGACCGGTGGGCAGGCAGTCGGCGCAGCAGATGGTCGAGACCATCCTCGAGATGCCCGCTGGCTCCAAGGTGCAGGTCCTCGCCCCGCTGGTGCAGAACCGCAAGGGCGAGTACCGCGAGGTGATCGAGGACGCGAAGAAGCGGGGCTTCACCCGCATGCGCGTCGACGGCCGCGTCGTGGACATCACCGCCGAGAAGGTGGTGCTCGACAAGAAGAGCAAGCACGACCTCGAGCTCGTCGTCGACCGCCTGGTGGTCAAGCCCGAGATCCGCACCCGCCTCACCGACTCGGTGGAGACGGCGCTGCGCGAGGGCAAGGGTCTGATGATCCTCGCCGACGGCGCTGCGGAGAAGGCGAACGACCGCTTCTTCAGCGAGCACAACGCCTGCCACCACTGTGGCCTCTCCTTTGGTGAGCTCTCGCCGCAGTCCTTCTCCTTCAACTCGCCGCTGGGCTTCTGCCAGGCCTGCAACGGCCTCGGCTCCAGGCCCGAGATGGATCCGGAGCTCATCGTCCCGGACCAGAGCCTCTCGATCCACGGCGGCGCGGTGGCCCCCTGGGCCAGCGGCGTCACCCGCGGCGAGGGCTGGACCGCCGATCTGGTCGAGCAGCTCGGCAAGGCCTTCGACATCGATCTCGACAAGCCCTGGGAGAAACTCCCGAAGAAGCAGCGCGACCTCGTCCTCTACGGCACCGGCGGCAAGGAGTTCACCGTCACCTGGAAGGACGCAGCGGGCTCGGGCCGGTACAAGATCGACTGGGAGGGCGTGGTCAACCAGCTGATGCGCCGGTTCAAGAACACCGCCTCGGAGCAGATGAAGCGCTACTACATGCGCTTCTTCAGCGACAAGGCGTGCTCGGATTGCGGCGGCGCCCGCCTCAAGCCCGAGAGCCGGGCGGTGAAGATCCACGGCCTCGCCATCCACGAGCTCGCCCGCCGCACCATCGGCGAGGCCCACGGCTGGGTGAAGGACGTGGAGCTGGTCGGCGCCGAGGAGCAGATCGCCAAGGAGCTGCGCAAGGAGATCCTCGCGCGGCTGGGCTTCCTCCTCGACGTGGGTCTCTCGTATCTGACCCTCGACCGGCCGGCGGGATCGCTCTCGGGTGGCGAGAGCCAGCGCATCCGGCTCGCCTCGCAGATGGGCTCCGAGCTCACCGGCGTGATCTACATCCTCGACGAGCCGTCGATCGGCCTCCACCAGCGCGACAACGGCAAGCTCCTCGCCACCCTGAAGCGCCTCCGCGACATCGGCAACTCGGTGATCGTGGTGGAGCACGACGAGGAGACGATGGAGGAGGCGGACTGGATCGTCGACTTCGGTCCAGGCGCGGGCGAGCTCGGCGGCCAGGTGGTGGCGCAGGGCACGCCGCAGCAGCTGATGCGGGACGAGCAGTCGATCACCGGCGCCTTCCTCTCCGGCCGCCGCGAGATCGAGATCCCGGCGCAGCGCCGGCCCGGCAACGGCAAGTTCATCCAGGTGCTGGGCGCCGCCGAGCACAACTTGAAGGGAATTGACGTCGCCTTCCCCCTGGGCCAGCTGGTCGCCGTCACCGGTGTCTCCGGCGCCGGCAAGTCCACGCTGGTCAACAAGATCCTCTACCCGGCGCTGGCCCGCTCCCTCCACGACGGGCGCACGCACCCGGGCAGGCACAAGGCGATCACCGGCCTCGAGTACGTCGACAAGGTGATCGACATCGACCAGAAGCCGATCGGCCGCACCCCGCGGTCCAATCCGGCGACCTACACCAAGATCTTCGACTCGATCCGCAACGTCTTCGCCGAGACGCCGGAGGCCCGCGCCTTCGGCTACACGCCGGGCCGCTTCTCCTTCAACGTGAAGGGCGGTCGCTGCGAGTCCTGCGAGGGCGACGGCGTGAAGCTCGTCGAGATGCACTTCCTGCCGGACGTCTACGTGACGTGCGAGACGTGCAACGGCAAGCGCTTCAACGACGCCACCCTGCGCGTGCGCTTCAAGGGGAAGAACATCGCCGAAATGCTGGAGATGAGCGTGCGCGAGGCGCTCGAGCACTTCTCGCTCCACAAGGAGATCGTCCGGGGGCTCACCACCCTGGCCGACGTGGGCCTCGGCTACGTGAAGCTCGGGCAGCCCTCCCCCACCCTCTCCGGCGGCGAGGCGCAGCGGATCAAGCTCGCCCGGGAGCTGGCGAAGGTCGGCACCGGCCAGACCATCTACATCCTCGACGAGCCCACCACCGGCCTCCACTTCGCCGACATCGAGAAGCTGCTGCAGGTGCTCCACCGGCTCACCGACGCCGGGAATACCGTGGTGGTGATCGAGCACTCCCTCGACGTGATCAAATGCGCCGACCACGTGATCGACATCGGTCCCGAAGGTGGCGAGGGGGGCGGCACGCTGGTGGTCGAGGGCACGCCGGAGCAGGTGGCGGCCTGCCCCGAGAGCCACACCGGCCGCTACCTGGCGCAGGTGCTGGAGAAGCACGCCCGGCGGCAGAAGCGCAGGGCCTGATTGCGCGTCGGAAGGAAAGCGCCGGCAGCGGTACGCCCCTGTCGATGGCGCTTCCCTCGGGCTGCTACGAACTAGACACAAATCGGGGCTTGACCCAGCGCCGCGAACCCCGGGGCAGTCGATGACAACGCTGATCTGGCACGCTCGCCTATTGCGCGGCCGCGGGGAATCTCACTCCGCGGCCGCGCAGACGCAGGCGCTGACGCGACACGCCGCCGCGAGCAACGGGCACCACCGTGGTTGGTCTTACCGCAACTCGAGCAGCCCCTCGCCACCGCGCGAGTGCGAAGCGTAGTCGCGAGGACTTGGACAACGACGACGCACGCCGCACTCACGGCCGCGTTAGCTCCTACCGAAGCACAGGCAATTCCTAGAACCGGTTTGGCGACGGGCGGCGCGGCACCCGCTTGGGGCGTTGCGCCGTGTCTTACGCCAACTCTACAAGGGAATGGTTGCTTCACAAAGACTCAGAGGCCAACACAGCCTCGAAGTTCGTAGGGGATCCGTGCGCTCAAGCATCCATTTAGCTGCGGTCGTCGGTTGTTTGGTGGCTCCGGCAGTCGCACATTCAGTCGGTGGGGAGCGCTCGTCCGCTTCCGGTTAGCGACTCCGCGAACCTCGGACCGGCGACGAACCCGGCGCTTGGGATGATGGAAAACAAGCCAGGACTTGCGTTCGTCGACTCGGCAACAAACGAGAACCTGCTCTGGGACCCGGCGTCCGCGACCTTTCGGCCGTTCCCAATCACCCTCGATCGCGCGGCAGCACGTTGCGTCTGGGGCGGGCAAGTCCTGTTCTGCGAGGACGATAATGACTCCATTCCGGGTTACCCGCTCGACGGTGTGCAGGCGTACGACTTCTCTCAGGCTGTGACTCAGGCGACTTGGGCGCTACAAGGCAACGGAGCACCGCAGGGGCTGGTTGAGGCTTCTGGAGACGCAGCAGTGCTGGCGCCGCCTGGCACCGGTGAAATCCGCCACCTTTCGTTCGCGTCCTCGGGCACTGCACTGCAGAGCTCCGTGGTCGCCGGGAGCTCGCGCGATGCTCATCCTGTCGTTGGCGACAACTACGTCTTCTACCAGGAGAAGGACAGCACGAATGGCGTTTGGTATCTGAAGGCTTGGGAGGTCGCGACGGCAGCCACTACGTCGGCAACTCTGGCCGAGGCTGCAACTCCGACCGACGTCGTATATGACCTCGTCTTCACAGAGACAGCTGGCGAGCCGAGCTCTCGTGACGCCGGATTCCTCTGGAATCCGATCTCGCTGCCCTTCGACGCCCCTTCTCAGGGTTGCGCTGGCTACCATGACATGAAAGTGGGCCTCAGCAACGCCGGCCACACTGGGTTCCCTGCATCCGACTTCGTGGTGGTGCGGGCGTCTGGATGCGCTGGCGGCGACAAGCTCATCGCGTTCAACAGCCTCAGCTCGTACAACCGCGCGTTTGACGTTGGTACGATCTCCTCGACGAATCCGGAGTTTGCAGTCTACGAAGACCAGATCGCCTGGATCGATCCGCTCGGGGATCTGCGATGGGTTCGGGCCGACATGGGCCAGCTCGCGGTCCTGACGAACGAGTCGGAACCCAACGACACCATCCTCATTCCCAACGCTCTCATGCCGTCGTGGTTCGGGCAGGGAATTGCAGGCAATGCCGACGTCGACTACTGGAGCTTCGAGGGTGAGGCGGGTAAGCACTACGACGTGATGACGTCGACGCAATCGCCTCGAGAGTGGTGCCAGAGCTACCCCGCTGGTGATACCTACATCACGGTCTTCGATCCGCAAGGCTACGAGCTCTTTTCGGTCGATGACGGTAACGGCTACTGCGCTGCAGCTGATTTCATTGCTGCCTCGGATGGTACCTACTACGTCGCGGTCACTGCATCTCCCAACCATACGACGACCTACACTACGGGTACCTACTATCTCACGGTTGACGTGCTGTAGCGTCTGCCAGGCGTAGGCCCGGCTTGAGCTGGGTCTACGCCTGGCTCGTCATTCGCCGAAGGGAGCTGAAGATGCCTCGCCATCCCGGCCTTTTGATCGCCCTGGCAGTCGTCCTTGGTGTCGGCTGCAGCAGCCCGCGTGAGCCCATCGACGGCTTGGCGGGTTCCGGTGGGAGTGGTGGCACCGCCGGGCATCCTGCTGGTGGTTCGGGCGGAGGAGGGATGGGCGGTGGTGGCTCGGGCGGAGCAGGCGGTGCTGGTGGAGCCGGCGGGATGATCGAGCCCTGTGGCAATGGGCAACTCGATGCGGGGGAGGATTGCGACGGCGATGACTTCGCCGGCGTCACCTGCAGCTCGCTCGGCTTCGATGGCGGCGAGCTCGCCTGTGCAACCGACTGCTCGTTCTCGACTGCAGCGTGTACTCGCACCGAGCGGTGCGACTCCGGCGTGGACGAAGACGGCGACAGCCTCGTCGACTGCGAAGACGACGATTGCTTTAATGACGCAGCCTGCCCCCGCTGCGGCGACGGCAGAATCAACCAGGACAGCGAAGAATGCGACGGCACAAACGTGCCCGCCTACTGCGCGGACTTCGGACACACGCTCGGCCGCGTGACGTGCAACGACGATTGCACCCTCGATACCACCGGTTGCGGCGACCCGGAAAGTTGTGGTTCCGGTACGGACGAGGACCGGGACGGTCTCGTTGATTGCGAGGACTCGGATTGCTCGCACCGATACGAGTGCCCGGTATGCGGAAACGGTGTGGTACAGCAAGGTGAGGGATGCGATGGATCCTTTACCGCCAGCTGCACGGAATTCGGCTTCGACGGCGGGGCGCTCGTCTGCGGAAGCGACTGCGAGTTCGACACGAGCGCCTGCCGCGACGCCATCTGTGGCGACACGCTGATCGAAGGCGCGGAGCGGTGCGACGACGGCAACACGTTGGACGGCGACGGCTGCAGCAGCGTCTGTGCGATCGAGGGCGACGTTTGCGCCGAGGCGCTCGCGCTGGCCCCCGATGCCACCATCGGCGGCTGGTCCCTCGACGGGACGACAGCGGGGCGGTTTGCCGATTATCCGGCAACCTGCGCAGACACCACCGGCGTGCCGGATGCGGTCCTCTCCTTTACCGCCCCAACCGACGGCCGCTACTACGTTGCTGTCGAGGCGGCGTACGACATCGTGCTCCGTGGCTGGCAGGACGCCTGCGACGGCCAGGTGCCGCTGCGCTGCATGAACGAAGAGGGGCCAGGCGTTGCCGAGGGCATCGAGGTCGAGATCGCCGCGGGCGAGACGGTGTACTTCGTGGCGAGCGGTATAGCCGGGCTCCCTGAAGGCGTCGCGAATAGCGGACCGTTCCATGCCACGGCAGTGCAGGTCACCTGCAACGACGGCATCATCGAAGGCTGGGAGCAGTGCGAAGACGGAAACACGGTCGCCGGCGACGGATGCAGTCCGCTCTGCCGCTGGGAAGGCGACACCTGCGCAGACGCCGTCAATCTGAATGTCATCGGCGAGGAGGAGCCGGGCACGTGGTTCTGGCGATCGACGACCCAACGCTTCTGGCCCGACTACAGCGGCAGCTGCAATACAACCGCAGCGAGGGATGGAGTCGCGCGCTTCGAGGCGCCGGCTTCCGGCCTGTATCGCTTGATGCTTCTCCCCAGCTTCGACGCGTCGCTCTACCTCTGGGACGGCGCTTGCACCCAGGCAGCGTCTGAACTTGCATGCTCCAGCGTCTCTCCGGCGCCGCCGCCCACCGGGCAGTTTGGTCCAGTCATCTTCCTCGACGTCAACCTCGCGGCCGGCCAGATCATCTATCCTGTCGTAGACGGCAATTCGACCAGCGACGATGTGTGGGGCTGGTTCATGCTTGCGATCCAACCTGTTGCATGCGGCGACGGGGTAATCGCTTACCTCGAGTCATGCGACGATGGGAACAACGTAGATGGTGACGGCTGCTCTTCTAGTTGCAGCTTTGAAGGGCAGAGTGAGACCGAGCCGAACGATTCGCTTGCGACAGCCGACCTGCTGGCGGTGGGCGAACTCGGCATGGGGACACTCGAGCAGCCCCCCGCTGTCGACGCAGACTATTGGACCTTCAACGCAACCGCTGGGCAGACGTACGACATCTGGACACGAGACAGATTTACGGGCGCCTGCGCCGAGCCGGAGCGCAACGACACACATTTGCGCCTTTACGATTCCGCCGGCGCATTCGTCGCCGAAAACGATAACATCAGTGTTACCAATCGCTGCTCGCGTATCATCTGGACGCCCCTGATATCCGGCCAGTACTTCGTCGAAGTCACCACTGCCGGCACCCCGACCATGGTCGGCCCACTCGTTGCTACCACCAGGACGTTCTACGTCCTATCTATGGACGAGCAGTGAGGCGCTGCGCGGGCCTGCACGTCGCCGCAGCGGCGCCGGGCCCGCCGTCCACCGAGAGGCCGGGCCTTGGGCGCCCTGCAAGGTGCGGCTGCGTCGGAAGGTGCCCCCGTGGGCGACCGGGCGCGTGCTGCAAGGTGGCTGCAGGTGATCACCTTCGAGGAGGAGGTGATCACCATGGCCAACGAAAACCAGCAGCAGGGACGGCCCTCGCGGGCCACACCGGAGATCCGGCAGCAGCGCCACGAGTCGCGCGCCGGCTCGACCTACAAGGCCTTCATCAAGGAGCTCTGCGCCATCGGCAACCTCGACGAGGAGTTGGCGGAGTGCGCGGCGGTCTCCGTGCTCTGCGGACTCGAGCAGCGCGTGATGGGCGAGGAGGCGGCGGACCTCGAGGCGCAGCTCCCCTCGAAGCTGCGGGAGCTCGTCACCCGCTGCGCCTTCCACGAGGGCAAGCCGCGGACGAAATTCGGCAGGGACGACTTCTTCCAGATGGTCGCCGACGACCTGAAGAAGAATGTGGACGAGGTGGAGCCGATCGTCCGGGCGGTCCTCACCACGGTGCGCGCGCAGGTCTCCGAGGGCGAAGCCGAGGACTTCGGCAACATGCTCCCCCCCGATCTGCGCTCGCTCTGGGCGCGGCCGTCCTGACGTCCCTGCGGAGGCGCCAGGTACTTTCCCGACGGCAGGAGCGGCCGCTGCGGTAGATTCCTCCGCCGTGCGTCGCTCCTCCCTGCCCCTGCTCCGCTGTCCCCGCTGCCGCCGCGGCCCGCTCCTCGCCGAAAGCGACGGCGAGGCGATCCACTTCGGCCCGGCACGTTGCGCCAGCTGCGCTGCGGTCTACCCGATCGCCGAGGGGATCCTCGACCTCGCCGGGGGCGAGACCAGGCCGAGGCGCTCCCTCGCCCAATGGCTGATGGAGTCGACCGTCGTCGCCCGTGCCTACGAGCGCAGCGTTCGCCCCTTCTTCGCCGGGCTCGACGCCGAGAGCGAGCAGCTCCTGCTCCGCGCCCTGCTCGCCCCGCAGGCCGGCGAGGCGATCCTCGATCTCTCCTGCGGCTCCGGGATCCACGCCTGCCGGATGGCCCACGACACGGGCGAGCTCCGCGTCCTCGGCCTCGACCGCTCCGCGCCGATGCTCCACGAAGCGGCCCACCATCTCACCGAGGCGGGCACCACCGTCGATCTGATCCGCGGCGAGGCAGCGGACCTGCCCTTCGGCGATGCGAGCCTCGACGCCGTGCTCAACGTCGCCTCGCTCCACCTCTACCCCGATCCCGCCGCGGTGCTGCGGCAGGTCGCCAGGGTCCTCGTGCCCGGTGGCCGCCTGGTCTGCGCCACCCTCCTCCCGGAGCGGCTGCAGCCCCTCGACCGCCTCGAGGCCCGCGCCGGCGTCCACCGCTACGACGAGACGACGCTCCGCTCGCTCTGCGAGAGCGCCGGCCTGCAGCGCTTCGAGCGGATCCGCCTCGCCCCCTGGATCGTCTTCCGCGCCGAGCGCGCCTGATCCCACCCATTGCAGCAGCTCTGCTGATGCCGCGGTGCGGCAGCGCAATGCCCTGTACCTCGGGGAGGGAAGGTGTATTGTGCGCGACACTTAAGGGGTGCCTACACACGAAGTCGTCGGTACCCCAAGCGAACGCACATCCTGAGAGGCGAAGCAGATGGCCACGAATCTGGGAAGCGGCGGCAGGATCAAGCGGCAGGACGCGCTGGACTACCACTCCTCCGGAAGGCCCGGAAAGATCGAGGTGATCCCCACCAAGGCGGTGAGCAGCGCCCGCGATCTCTCCCTGGCCTACTCGCCCGGCGTCGCCGAGCCCTGCCTCGACATCGCGAAGGACGAGGACCTCTCCTACAAGTACACCGCCCGCGGCAACCTCGTGGCGGTGATCTCCAACGGCACCGCGGTCCTCGGCCTCGGCGACATCGGTCCCCACGCGGGCAAGCCGGTGATGGAGGGCAAGGGCGTCCTCTTCAAGAAGTTCGCCGACATCGACGTCTTCGATCTCGAGATCTCCTCGAAGTCGGTGGACGAGATGTTCCAGGTGATCAAGGCGCTCGAGCCCACCTTCGGCGGCATCAACCTCGAAGACATCAAGTCGCCTGAGTGCTTCGAGCTCGAGGAGCGCCTCAAGGCGGAGATGAACATCCCCGTCTTCCACGACGACCAGCACGGCACCGCGATCATCTCCGGCGCCGCCCTCCTCAACGCCCTCGAGCTCACCGGCCGGAAGATCGAGGACGTGCGCGTGGTGGTGAGCGGCGCCGGCGCCTCGGCGATCGCCTGCTCGAAGTTCTATTTCTCCCTCGGCGTGCGGCGCGAGAACCTCATGATGGTCGACACCAAGGGTGTGATCTTCGAGGGCCGCACCGAGGGCATGAACGAGTACAAGCGCCAGTTCGCGGTCCACACCGACTGCCGCACCCTCGCCGACGCGATGAAGGGCGCCGACGTCTTCCTCGGCCTCTCGGTGAAGGGCCTCGTCGACCAGGACATGATCCGCTCGATGGCGAAGAACCCGATCGTCTTCGCCCTCGCCAACCCCGATCCGGAGATCAGCTACCCGGAGGCGGTGGAGGCCCGCGACGACGTGATCATGGCCACCGGCCGCAGCGACTATCCCAACCAGGTGAACAACGTCCTCGGCTTCCCCTTCATCTTCCGCGGCGCCCTCGACGTGCGCGCGAAGGCGATCACCGAGGGGATGAAGATGGCCGCCGCCCGCGCCCTCGCCGAGCTGGCGCGGCAGGAGGTCCCCGAGACGGTGCTGCGCGCCTACGGCGGCGAGCCGATCTCCTTCGGCCCCCGCTACATCATCCCCACGCCCTTCGACGATCGCGTGCTCCTCTGGGTGGCGCCCGCCGTAGCCGAGGCAGCGATGAAGGACGGCGTCGCCCGCATCGAGCTCGACCTGGAGGAGTACACCGAGCGCCTCCGCCGGATGCAATCGCGCTCCTACGGCGTGATGCGCGCGGTGATCGAGAAGGCGAAGAAGCAGCCGGTGCGCCTCGTCTTCGCCGAGGGCAACACCACCAAGGTGCTGCAGGCCTGCTCGATCCTCGCCGAGGACGGGATCTGCGTGCCCGTCCTGCTCGGGCCCGAGGACGAGATCCGGCAGATGATCCGGGACCAGAAGCTCGAGGAGCTCGAAGGCGTCACCGTCGTCGATCCCGACCGCTCGCCCGACTTCGACCGCTACGTCGACACGTTCTGGAAGCTGCGCGAGCGCAAGGGGATCAGCCAGCGGGTGGCGAAGAAGCTGGTGCGCACCCGCTCCACCTTCGGCTCGATGATGCTCCTCGACGGCAAGGCCGACGGCATGGTCATCGGCCACACCATGGCCTACCCGGAAGCGATCCGCGCGCCGCTGCAGCTCATCCGCACCGCCGAGGAGCGCACCGCCGCCGGCGTCTACGTGGTGGTGACCAACACCGGTTTCAAATTCTTCGCCGACTGCACGGTGAACGCCGACCCCACCGCGGCGGAGCTCTCCGACATCGCCGAGCGGACCGCGGAGCTCGCCCGCTACTTCGACGTGGAGCCGCGGATCGCGATGCTCTCCTACGGCAACTTCGGCTCCTCGCCGAGCGAGAGCCCGCGGAAGATGGCGGAGGCCACCCGGCTGCTCAAGGAGAAGCGCCCCGACCTCATGGTCGACGGCGAGATGCAGGTGGACACCGCCCTCGTGCCCGAGCTGCGCGAGGAGCTCTTCCCCTTCTCCACCCTGGAGAGCGAGGCCAACGTCCTCGTCTTCCCCAACCTCGACGCCGCCAACATCGGCTACAAGCTCCTCGCCCGCATGGCCGGCGCGGAGCTGGTCGGCCCCATCCTCCTCGGGATGAACAAGGCGGTGAACGTGCTGCAGCTCGGCGCCAGCGTCAGCGACATCGTGAACCTGGCGGCGATCACCGCGCTCAAGGCGCAGGGGCAGGACTTCAAGTTCTGATCCCGACCGCCGGCCTTTCGGCGAGAGGACGCGCCCGCAGTCGAACGGCTGCGGGCGCGTCTCGTTTTTCTGCCCGGAAATCGCATGCTTTCTTGACCCGGCGGGATCCACCGCCTAGCGTCGTGGGATCGATGAGCAAGAAGGACGTAGACGCACGCAAGGCATTGGAGATCCTCCAGGACGCAGCCCTCGATCTGCGGGCGGTGGCGGAGCGTCTCTGCGTCTCGCCCGAGGCGGTGGACGAGGCCCGTTACCTCGCCGACGAGATGGAGCAGGCAGCGGTCGACGCGATCCTCGCCATGCCCCCGGTCCTCGGCCGCGCCCTGCTCTGGGCGTCGATTCCGCGCAGCAGGCAGGACGTGCTCGCAGCGGCGGTCGCCGAGGGCGAGAAGGAAGTGCAGCGCGAGGCCAAGCGCATCGCCCACAACCTCAAGCAGAAGGGCGTGGAGATCGCGCTGCCCACGAAGGCCGTGGAGCAGCCCCGCCCCGCGGCGGAGGCGCCCGTTGCGGAGCCGCCGGTCTTCCTCTCCAGCCTCGACGGCAACGGCGAGCGCGCGGTCTTCTGGACCCGCAACCTCCCTGGCCGCGGCATCGAGCTGGCCCAGCTGGTGATCTCCGACGAGCGGGGCATCGTCGACCTGCTCCTCGGCGAGCTCTCCCGCAAGCGCTTCCGCGAGCTGGTCGACGAGCTGCCCCGGCGCGGCGGCGTCACCATCCGCGAAGTCTCCCGCGGCGACGCGCGGCAGGTCCTCGACCGCGCCCGGGTCGCGGCCCGGGAGACCGGCAACGTCCCCGCCCACTATCCCGCCTGGGCAGCGCAGGTGCTGGGGCCGGCGCCCGCGTCGGCGCCGCCGCCGCTGGCGCCGAAGGGCGAGGGGCAGCCCCTGCCCGATCCCGCCGTGCTCGGCGAGCTGGTCACCGAGAGCCACGAGCTCTTCTCCGAACCCGAGCTCGCCCGCTGGTCGCCTGGCGATGAGGCCCTCCGCAGCTGCGCCGCTGCGGTGGAAGCCGCCTCCTCGTCCAACCTCTACCTGGACGACGTGCAGCGGCAGGAGGGCGTGCGCGCCGCGATCGAGCGCTGTGCCGAGGGCTTCTTCGACGGCCGCCGCCGCACCATCTGGGCGGCACGCCTGCTGGACACCGGCAGGCTCTTCGAGGAGACGGGGCGCAACCACGCGGCGAAGATCGCCTCGGCCACCGCCCGCATCCTCGTCTCCGGCGCACCGCTCGCCGGCATCCCCTTCGCCACCCAGCTCTTCGCGCGGCTCTTCCTGAGGCAGCGCCCCGCGCAGCAGCAGCAGAGCGCGAGCTCCGTCCTGCTGCCGGGCGAGGCAGGGGTCGGGGCACCGGAGCGCACCGGCGAGACGGAGACGCCCGCCGACATCGTCATCCCCGACTGATCAGCGGTACCAGGTTTCGCCCGGCGCCCAGGAGAGGAGCAGGTCCAGGTTGTCCCGCTCCCAGGCCCTCGCGCTCTCGTAATCCGGGTAGCCCTGCTCGTCCGCACAGAACTCCAGCGTGTGCACGCACCGCTTTCCGCCCCGGCGGCTCACGCCGTGGCGGTGGTGCAGCATTTCGTGGAAGACGATCCAGGCCACGAAGAAGCGCGGCACCGCCGCCTGGTCGAGGGCCGGGTGGATCCGGATCAGCCGTGCGTCGGCGGAGTACGATCCCAGCTTGATCGATTTGCGCGGCAGCGCCGCCCGGGGCGCCGGCCCCCAGGTGATCGCGCAATCGATCTTCCCCTCGAAATGGCGCTCGTTCAGCGCCGCGAGGATCTCGTGGAGATCATGGTGGCGCCCGCGCGGCCGGATCCGCACCCGCTGCCTGCGCACGTGGGCGGGCACCCGGCGGATGAGCCGGCGGTGCCGCTGGATGAAGCGATCGAGCGCAGAGGAGGCGTCCGGATCCGATCCACGGATGTAGCGGGCGAGCGCCTCCACCACCGGGTCCGGGGCGAGCAGGAACATGTGGTGCAATCGCACCTCCAGCACGCCGTCCTGCCGGGAGAAGGAGAGCATGGTGTGGACGTTGTCGGTCACCCGCACCCGCAGCGCCTGCGCCACCCTGCCCCGCAGGCGGCGCTGGAGCGCCTCACGCCACATCGCCTCCAGGGGCGCGCCGAGAATCGCCCGCGTGCTGGCGGTCGCGCGTGCGGTGCGGCCCGGGGCTGCCGGCGCCCGGCGCCTGCGCTGCCCCCGATCTGGACGACCCGACCGTGCCATCCCTCTCCTCCATCCCCTGGAAGAAAGGGTAGGGATCGTGTCGTTCGTGCACAGCCACCTGCGCGACGTCCTCCCGCTCGGTGCCCTGTCTCCCCACCGGCCTGGCGAATGACGCCCCCTTGGGGGAGAGGGGTAGGACGACGTGGAAGGTGGAGCCCCTTCCCTCGACGCTCTCCGCCCAGATGCGGCCCCCGTGCCGGTCGACGATCTCCTTGCTGATGTAGAGGCCGAGCCCGAGGCCCCCGTAGGAGCGCGGCGTCACGTTGCTCGCGTGGAAGAAGCGATCGAAGAGGCGCGGCAGGTCGGCAGCCGGGATGCCGATCCCGTGATCCGCCACCGAGAGGTGGGCCTCCTCCCCCTTCCGCTCCAGCGCGACGGTGATCGCCCCACCTGCCGGGCTGAAGGTGAACGCGTTGTCGATCAGGATGTCGACGACCTGTGCCAGCCGGTTGCGCTCGCCTGCGACGACGAAGGCCGACGGCTCGAGGTCGAGCGTGAGGTGGTGGAGCGTCGAGCGGTCCCGGTACCCGCCGGCGGCATCCTCCACCAGCGCCCGTAGATCGACGAGCTCGCGCCGGGTGGCGAGGCGCGCCTCGCGGATCCGGGAGACGTCGAGGAGATCGTGGATGAGGCCGGTGAGCTTCTCCAGCGAGCGCCTCGCCCTGGCGAGGGCTTCGGGATCGATGCGCTGGCCTGCAGCAGCCCGCCGCTGCAGCGCCTGCAGGCGCATCGCCAGCGGCGTGAGCGGCGTCTTCAGCTCGTGGGAGGCGATGGTGAGGAAGTCGTCTCGGATGCGGATCGCCTCCTGCGCTTCGTGCAGCGCCCGTTCGCGCTCCTCCTCCGCCTCGATCCGCTCGGTCTCGTCCACGATCTGGCCGACCCACTCGCGCACGGTTCCGTCTGCCGCGCGGATCGGCACGCCGATCGCGACCATCTGCCGCCAGGCCCCATCGTGCCGGCGCAGCCGGTACCGCGCACGCGCCGGTGTCCCGTCGTGGAGCGCGCGGCTCCATACCTGCGCCAACGGCCCCACGTCCTCGGGATGCACCGCCTCCATCCAGCGGAGGCTGTGGAACGTCTCGGCGCTCTGCCCGGTGAACCGGCACCACGCCGCTTCTCCGAGCACCGGGATCCCTTCCGCATTGGTGGTGTAGATGATGTCGGCGGTCGATTCGGCCAGCACCCGCAGACGCTCCTCGCTCTGCCGCAGCGCCGCCTCCTGGCGCCGGCGCTCGGTGATGTCGGCGACGATGGCCGAGACGCCGAGTGGCGGCCTGCCTTCCGCTGCGATGGGGAAGTAGGTGACCAGCCAGACGCGGTGCTCGCCGGAGCCCGGGGTCTTCCCTTCGACTTCGACGTTGATTTCAGGCTGGCCGGTGAGGAGGGCCTGCTCGAGGTGCCGTTCGATCTCCGCGCCCAGGGTGGATAGCAGCTCCCCGGGCCTGCGGCCGATCATCTCCGCGCTGGGCATTCCGTTGATCGCGGCGAGGGCGTCGTTGGCCTCGAGGAAGCGCAGCTCCCGATCGTGCAGCGCGATCCCGACGGGCGCGTTCTGCAGCAGCGTGTGCAATTGGGCGAGGGCCTCCTCCTTGCGCGCGAAGGCGAGTCGCCGCCCCGCCTCGACCGCAGCCAGGATGAATCCGGAGATCTGGGCGAGGGAGAGGTAGGCCGCCTGGTACGTGATCCGGATCCACGGGGGGCTCTGCAGCACGATCGATTCACCCTCGAAGGTGCGCCACACGATGGCCGCGGAGAGGACGACGATCGTCCAGGCGACGCCCCGCGCGCCGAAGCGGAGGGCCGCCCAACCGATCAGCGGAAAGATGATGCTGCCCAGCAGCACGAGCTGCACGGGCGGCGCCGGGACCATGAACGAGGCGAGGGTGAGGCAGACCGCGACGACCAGCAGGGCGAGCGCCTCCGTCCTCCGCCTCGCCGGAACCCAGCGCTCCCCGGGCAGCGGTGCGGTGAGCAGCAGCGGCGCCATGGAGAGCTGCCCGAGGGCGTACGCCCCGAGCCACCCGGCGGGCCGGAAGATGGGCACCTCCCCTGGCCACAGCGCCCAGGCGACGAGGCAGAGCCCCCCGCCGACGAGCCCGGGGACGAGGACGCCGAGGAGCACCCAGGAGGCGATGTCGCGGAGGCTCTCGAGGTTCGGACGCCCGGTGTGGCGGACGAGGAGCGCGGCGCCCACGAGCGGCGGAAGGATCGAGGAGATCCCCCACAGCGTCGGCGCCAGCGGCACCGGGCCCATCTGCAGGCCGAGCAGGCCGGCGAGGAGTAGGCCGACCAGGAGCGCGCCGAGCTGCGTGCCGAGCAACGCAGGCCAGACCCGCCGGGGAGCCCGGACCAGTATGCCGAGCACGAGGCCACCTGCAGGGGCCCAGAGTGGCACGATCTCGCCCGGACGATAGGGGCCGGCGAAGGCGAAGAGGGTCAGGAGGACGTACGCCAGCGCGAAGGCGCTCGCCCTGGCCACCAGGCCCCCTCCTTCCCAGCCTCGTCTCTCCATCACCCCCCACCTGCCCGCCAACGCTATGCACGGGAGACGGCACGCGTTTCCTGCCGGAGCTCCCCGACCAGGACCGGCACGGCGGCGGAATGGACCTCCATGCTCAGCTCGTGGCGAGACTCGTCGGTGGCGCCTGCAGTTCCTCGAGCAAGGGAAGCGCCACGAAGAACGTCGAGCCCCTGCCCGGCTCGCTCCGGAGCCAGATCCGCCCGCCGTGGTTTTCCACCACGTCGCGGGTGATGTAGAGCCCGAGCCCCAACCCCCCGTACGACGAGGCGCTCACGTTCTCCGCCCGGAAGAAGCGCTCGAAGATGCGACCCTGGTCCGCAGGCGGAATGCCGATTCCCTCGTCGGATACGGCGAGGATCGCCTCACGTCCCTCCCGAGCGAGCGTGATCCCGACGCGCCCGCCGCCGGGGCTGAACTTGAAGGCGTTGTCGACGAGGATGTCGAGGACCTGGACGATCCGCTGGCGATCCCCCGCGACCAGCAGCGCCTCCTCCGGCACCTCCACCTCGAGCCGGTGCGCTTCGTCGTGTTCCCGGTAGGCGTCGGCCACCTCGCGAACCGCTTCGGCGAGCGCGAAGGGTTCCCGGCGGACGGCGAGCCGGGCGGCAGCGCGGATCCTCGAGACGTCGAGCAGATCGTCGATCAGATCCTTCAGGCGCTCCAGCCCCGCACGCGCCTTGGCGATGGCGGCGAGATCGATCGGCTCGCCGGCGACCGCGCGGCGTTCCATCGTCTGCAGCCGTGCAGCCAGGGGCGTGAGCGGCGTCTTGAGCTCGTGGGAGGCGACGCTGAGGAAGTCGTCGCGGATGCGGACCGCCTCCTGCGCTTCGGCGAGGGCCTGCTCGCGCGCCTCCTCCGCAGCGACCCGATCGGTCACGTCGACGGTCATCCCGACCCACTCCCGGATGCTGCCGTCTTCGTTGCGTACGGGCACACCGCTCGACTCGTGGGTGTGCCACCTGCCGTCTACCAGGATCCGGTAGCGGTAATTCCGGTAGGGCTTTCCCTCTCGGAGCATGATCCGCTGCTGTTCCACGGCGCGGGCCAGGTCCTCCGGCGGCATGTAGCGGACCCACCTTCCCGTCTGGAAGTCGTCGAGGGTGTGACCGGTGAGGGCCGTCCAGGCCTCCCCTCCCGACAGGGGCGCGAGGTGGGGATCGGTCACCCAGACCACGTCGGAGGTCGCCTGCGCGAGGCGGCGGAAGCGCTCCTCGCTGTGCCGCAGCTCCCGCTCCTGCCGCCGGCTCTCGCTGGCGAGGCGATCCTGCTCCGCCGCTTCTGCGATGCGAGCGGCGAGATGGGCGACGGTGGTGCGGGCCTCCGGATCGAAGGTGCCCAGCTCTGCCGGCGCCTCCACCTCGATCCCGCCCTCCTCCACCGCCCCGTGGAAGCGTTCGACGAGAACCTCCGTCGCATGCGAGGCGCTGCTCTCGTGCGGGGCGACGAATTCGCTGCCATCCAGCCGGATGACGCAGCGACGCGCAAGCAGGCGGACGATGCACGCCGCGGCCTGCTCCAACCGTTCGGGCAGGGCCGTGCGCGCGGAGAGCGCGAGCCCCACCTCGAGCACCAGGCGCTGGCGATCGGCGGCGCGCCGCCGCTCGGCGGCAAGGGCGGCGAGCAGCAGCGCGCCGATGGTGACGAGGGAGAAGTAGGCCTGGGTGTAGAAGGCGCGCATCGCGGGGAGTTCGGCGCCCGGCTCGGCGAAGGGACCACCGCCTTCCAACGCTTGCCAGCCTGCGAGAGCGCCCAGGCAGGCCATCGCCCAGGCTGCGCCGCGGGGGCCGAATCGGAAGGCAGCCCAGGCGAGGACGACCGTGCTCGAGCCGCCGAGGGCGAGCAGCTGCAAGCCGCGGGTGGGGAGGGCAAAGGTCCCCCAGGTCGCGACGAGCAACGCCACCAGCAGCAAGAAAACCTCGGGGACTCGATGGACGAAGGGGCGAGGCCACTCGCCCCGGACCGGCGCGGTGAGCACCAGCGGCGAGATGGCGAGGAGGCCGAAGGACTGCGCCGCCCACCGCTGCAGGGGCGCGAGCGGCGGCGCGTCCGCGGGCCAGATCGGCCAGACGAGCAGCAGCAGCAGCGTCGCCAGCAGCGAGGTCAGCAGCACGCCACCCGCGAGCCAGAGCAGGACCTCGCTCACCCGGCGCAGCGAGAAGGGCCGCCCACCTGCGGTGCGCATCACCCACGCACCGACCGCAGCCGGCAGGGTGTTGGCGAGCGCCCACACTGCCGCCACCGGCGCAGGCAGCGCCGGGCCCGCCAGGTGGGGCAGGCGTGCGAGGCCGAAGACGACGGCGGCCAGAGGGAGGAGCAGCACCGGCCAGGCGCGCCGTGGCGCGCGGACCAGCGTGCCCAGCGCGAGGCCAGCGGGAGGCCACCAGAACGGCGAGATCTCCCCGGCGGCGTAGGCGGTTTCGTAGGCCAGCAGCTCGAGCAGGACGTAGCCCACGACGAAGGCGCAAACCTTCGCCACCAGGCGCCATCCTGCCCAGCCTGCTTCCCGCATCGATCCCCCACCGGCCCATCGGCCGGATTGGGGCAAGCCTAAGCACGGCGCTCGGAACGGGAATCAGTACGTGTAGAAGCCCTCGCCGCTCTTCCTGCCGAGCTTGCCGGCGCGGACCATCTGCTTGAGCAGCTGCGGCGGGCGGAACTGGCTGCCGCCGAGCTCTGCGTAGAGGTACTCGCCGATGGCCATGCGCACGTCGAGGCCCACGAGATCGGTGAGCTTGAGCGGGCCCATCGGGTGGCCGTAGCCGAGCTCCATCGCCTTGTCGATCTCGGCGGCGGAGGCGACGCCCTCCTCGAGCATGCGGATCGCTTCCATGCCGAGGGCGATGCCGAGGCGCGAGGAGGCGAAGCCCGGGGCGTCCCGCACCACGATCACCTCCTTGCCCAGCTTCTCGCCCACCGCGCGAACGGCGGCCAGCGTCTCCTCGCTGGTCTGGTAGGCCTTCACCACCTCGAGCAGCTTCATCAGGTGCACGGGGTTGAAGAAGTGCATGCCGATCACGCGCGCGGGCCGCGGCAGCGCCGCGGCGATCTCGGTGAGGGCGAGGCTCGAGGTGTTGGAGGCGAGGATGGCGTGCTCGCCTGCGTGCCTGGCGCTCTCGCCGAGGACCTGCACCTTGAGCGCGAGCTTCTCGGGCACCGCCTCGATCACGAGGTCGGCGCCGCTCGTCGCCGCGGCGAGATCCATGCTGCCGGTGAGGCGCGAGAGCGCCGCGTCGCGGGCCTCGGCGCTGACCTTGCCCTTCTCCACGCCCTTGGCGAAGTTGGCCTTGATCTTCTGCAGGCCGTTCTCGACGCCTGCGGCAGCCACGTCGAAGAGCCGGGTCTCGTAGCCCGCCGCCGCTGCAACGTGGGCGATGCCGTGACCCATGGTCCCCGCGCCGAGGACGGCGATGGTGCGGATCTCGAAGGTGCTCATCCTCAGCTCTCCTTCCGCTTCTTCCGCTCGAGGAAGGCGGTCATCCGTTCGAATTTTTCGGCGCTCTCGAAGAGGATCGCCTGGCCCAGCTTCTCGATCGGCTCGGGATCGTTGCCCCGGGCGATGGCGTTGAGCGCCGCCTTGGCGACGCGCACGGCCAGCGTGCCGTTGGCGGCGATCTGCCTGGCGAGGATCCCGGCGTGGCTCTCGGCGTCACCCTCCGGCACCACGTGCTCGACGAGGCCTACCTGCATCGCCTCGTCGGCGGTGAGGACCCTGCCGGTGAAGACGAGCTCCTTCGCCTTGCCCAGCCCCACCAGCCGCGGCAGCCGCCAGGTCCCGCCTGCGGCGGGGAAGATGCCGAGGCCCACCTCGGGGAAGCCGAGCTTCGCGGTGACGCCGGCGATGCGGATGTCGCAGGCCATGGCGAGCTCGCAGCCGCCGCCCAGGGCGTAGCCCTCGATCGCCGCGATCACCGGGTGCGGGAAGTCCTCCACCCGCTGGAACATGCCCGCGTTGATCGCCCGCATCGCGTCGAGGCTGCGCCGCTCCCGGAGCTGGCCGATGTCGGCGCCGCCGGCGAAGGACTTCCCCTCGCCGCGGAGCACGAGCACGCGCACGGCGGGATCGGTGCCGAGCTGGTCGAGCGCTGCAGCGACCTCCTCGACCATGTCGAGGTTGATCGCGTTGCGGAGCTCCGGGCGCGACAGGGTGAGCGTGGCGACGCCGTCGTCGGCGACGGCGACACGGATGGTGCGGAAGTCGGTCACGATGCCCTCCCCGATCTCGGAAGGCTTCGTTTCTCGCACAGGGCAGGCGATCGATCCAGCGAGGATCGGGCGCCGGGAGCGCCGGTTATTCGAGCCCCCGCGCCCGCAGATCGGCCTCGTCCTCGCCGGCGAGATGGCCGACCTCGTGGAGCAGGGTGATCCGCACCTGCTCGCGGAGCTCGTGGAGATTGCGCGCAGCCCGGCGGAGGTTCCGGTCGAAGAGGAGGATCTCCCGGGGCTCCTCCGCCGCGATCCCGAGGGGCGGCCCGCGGAACATGCCCACCGCCGTGGGCGAGAGGGGCGGGTCCTCCGCCCGGAGATCGGCGATGTCCGGAAGCGGCGCCACCCGCACCGGCACCCTTCCCTTGCCGAGGAGGCCGCGCTCGCGCTCGGGCAGGGCCGCCACCTCCGCGTGGACGAGGGCGGCGAGCCCCTCCCCGTCGACGGCGACCGGCGGGGGAAAGCCCGCGGGATCGAGGGCGGTCGCCCTGGCGAGATGCTCTTCGGCCTCGGCCAGGCGGCCCTCGATCCGCTCGAGGGAGAGGCCGAGCAGGTGGTGCGCCTCCGCATCCTCCGGGTTCGAGGCGAGGGTCTTCTCCAGCACCTGCGCCGCCTCTTCGAAGCGGGTGAGCTCGTAGAGCGCCCTGCCGCGGATCACCTGCGCGTCCCGATCGCCTGCACGGAGGTGGAGCGCCACACCGGCGTGGACCAGCGCCGCCCGGTGGTTGCCCAGATCGGCCTGCGCCCACGCAGCGAGCCGGTGGAGCTGCACCTGCAGATCCGTCTCGGCGGGTGGGAGGTGGACGAGGCCGCGCTCGGCCCAGGCGAGGGCGGCGAGGGTGCGATCCCGGCGGAGGGGCAGGTGGTTGGCGTAGAGCTCCGCGGCGCCGGCGAGCACCCAGGGATCGTTCGGCGCCAGGGCGAGCGCGAGGGTGAAGGCGTCGGCGGCGTCGTCGAGGCGGTGGAGGTGGAGGAGCGCCTCGGCACGGAGGTGGGCGGCGACGGCGTCGTCCTCGACGATGCGCAGCGCCTCGTCGGCGCAGGCGAGCATCCGGGCGGCATCACCCTTCGCCTCCGCCTCCAGCGCGCGGTTCTCGAGCTCCTCGAGGTCGCGCTGCACCAGCGGTCCGTCGTCCTCGACGCAGCGGACGAGGAGCGGGGGCTCCTCCTGCGTGGCCTCTTCGACCGGCGCCGTGGACGGCGCTGCCGGCGCGGCCACCTGCGCCTGCTGGGGTGGACAGGCCTGCGGCGCCTCGAGCTGCGGTGGCGGCGCCTCGGTGCAGGCGGCGGCGCAGAGGAGCGCTGCGAGAAGAGAGCGATGCGGCAGGTGCGGCACGCCGCGAGTGTAGCGGCAGCGACGGTGCGATTCCACGACGACGCAGCGTTTAACGCTCGTCGTCGAGAGGCTCCTTCGCCAGCAACTCGGTGAAGGCGGTCTCGCCGGTGCGCAGGGCCCGGCGCAGGTAGGCGACGCACCAGCCGCAGTGGGTGCCGCAGCCCTCGCGGCGGGCGAGCCCCACGAGGTCCAGCCCCTCCCGCGACGCGGTGGCGATCAGCTCGGCGAAGGGCTTCTTCTCGCAATAACAACGGTCGACGTACGCCACCCCTCACCTCCTGCCAGATCGCTTGCCCGATGGACAGGGGCATGCTTGGTTGCCCCCGGTTCCCGGGAGCCGGGGCATCCGAGCGAAGGAGCAACGAGCATGCGCGCAATCGTCTTCCGCCGGCACGGCGGGCCCGAGGTCCTCGAGGAGGCGGAGGTCGCCACGCCGCACGTGGGCGCGAAGGACGTGCTGGTCCGGGTGAAGGCCACCGCCCTGAACCACCTCGACATCTGGGTCCGCAACGGGATCCCGACCATCCCGGTGGAGTTCCCGCACATCCTCGGCTCGGACGTCGCCGGCGTGGTGGAGCAGGTCGGGCCCGAGGTCCCCGCGGGGATCGCCGCGGGCATGGAGGTGATCGTCCAGCCCGGCGTCTCGTGCATGCGCTGCGCCGCCTGCCTCTCGGGCCAGGATCACGCCTGCAGGCAGTACCAGATCCTCGGCGAGCACCGGAACGGCGGCTATGCCGAGTTCGTCTCCGTGCCCCACCACAACATCGTCGCCAAGCCGAAGAACCTCTCCTGGGAGGAGGCGGCCTCGGCGCCGCTCGTCCTCCTCACCGCGTGGGAGATGCTGGTCCGACGGGCGCAGCTCCTCGCCGGCGAGACGGTCCTGATCCAGGCGGCGGGCTCCGGCGTGGGCTCCGCCGGCGTGCAGATCGCCAGGCTCCTCGGCGCGCAGGTGATCGCCACCGCGGGATCGGACGAGAAGCTCGAGCGGGCGAAGGAGCTCGGCGCCGATCACGTGATCAACTACGAGACCGCCGACTGGGTCGCCGAGGTGAAGCGCCTCACCGGCAAGGCCGGGGTCGAGGTGGTCTTCGACCACGTGGGCGACAAGACCTGGGACGGCTCGCTCCGCTGCCTGCGCAGCGGCGGCCGCCTGGTCACCTGCGGCGCCACCACCGGCTTCCAGGTGGGGATCGATCTGCGCCACCTCTTCTACCGGCGGCTCTCGCTCCTCGGCTCGACGATGGGGAGCAAAGGCGACCTGATCCGCATCGTGCAGCTCCTCGAGCAGGGGAAGCTGCGGGCGGTGATCGATCGGGTGCTCCCCCTCTCGCAGGCGCGGCAGGCCCACGAGCTCCTCTCGAACCGGGCGCAATTCGGCAAGGTGGTGCTCGTGCCGTAGGCCCTCGCCTTTCGGGCGAGCGGCGGGATGAGGATCGAGCCCCCGGGCGTTGGCGGAGCCGATGGACACGGAACGAGCGGCAAGCGAGCGGTTGCGTCTCCGCCTGGCACGAGCCGGGGCGGTGGCTTCGCTCGCCGCGGGCACGCTCGGCCTCGGCTTCTGGCTCGGCGGCAGGGACGAGCCACCCCCGGTGGTCGTCGAGATCCCTGCGCCCGCGCCGGAGCCCGAGGTGCCCCGCGGCCCCAGGGCGGTGGCGCTCCCTCTCGATCAGGTGGGCCGGCTCGTGCCCATCGGCGGCGCGGAGGCGTGCGCCCTGGGCGGCAGGCGGCTGAGCTGCACCACCGACGGCGGCAGCAGCTGGGGCGAGCCGGTGGAGCTGCCCGATCCACCCCTCGCCGTGGTCCGCTTCGCGGAGAGCCTGCTCGTCGCTGCGGTGGACGGGATGGTCTACCAGCTGCGCGCAGGGGCGGAGGCCGAGATCTGGGCGGCGCCGCCAGGCGACGTGGCGGTGGTCGACGCGACGGCACGGGACGGCACCCTCTGGCTCCTGGCCCACCGCTACGATCCGCCTGCCGACGAGCTCCATCTGCCCACCGTCGCGGAGACGGTCGTCTACACCGTGGGCGGGAGCGGCTCCCTCGAGCGCCGCGGGTCCCTCGCCGGCTACGGTGGCGAGCGCATCCTCGTCGAGCCGGACGGCGCCGTCGTCACCTGGGCGCCCTTCGATCTCCGGGCGTGGCGCTCGAAGGACAGCGGCAGGAGCTTCCGCCGCCTCTCCGCCGCGCAGCGCTTCGGCGCCGACTTCGGCGGGCTCCAGGTGGCGGTCGAGCGCAGGGCCGACAGGCTGCCGGGGCCCGGGCGCAAGGCGCGCCCCGCCTCGGCCCTCCTCGTCTCGCGGGACGGGGGCAGCTGGGAGACGGTGCTCGAGACGCCCGGCGAAATCCTCGTCGACTTCGCCGACGCCGCCACCGGCGCGGTGATCGCCAGGGGCGAGGGGCTCGCGCAGATCACCCGGGACGGCGGGCTCAGCTTCGAGGAGCTCTGGCGCGACGACCGCCTCGACGAGGCGACGGCGCTGGCCCACGTGGACGGCAGCTTCCTCGCCGCCACCGGAAGCGGCGTGGTGCTGCTGCTGCCGATCGACGAGACGAAGTAGCGCAGGGCCCTGTGGATCAGAGCAGCTGCTGGAGCGCCGCCGCGGTGGCGGCAGCTGCCGCCAGGCCGAGGATCCAGGGCGAGAGCTTGCGGCGCCAGTAGCGGCGGCGGGAGCCGACCTCGAGGGCCTCGACGTCGCTGCTCGTGAGGAGGACGGGGCGCAGCGGCTCCCGGGCCAATGCCACACCCATGGAGCTGCCCGCCCAGGCGAGGGCCTCGAGGAGATCGTCCATCGAGGCGTAGCGGTCCTCGGGATCCTTCTGCATCGCCCGGAGGATCACGCGCTCGAGCGCCTCGGGGATGTCGCGGGCGACGAGGCGCGGGGGTTTGGGCTGGGCGCTGGCGTGCTCGAGGAGGACCGCGATCGAGGACTCCGCCGTGAAGGGCGGCCTGCCACAGGCCATCTCGTAGAGCATCACGCCGAGGCTGTAGACGTCGGTGCGCGGCGTCGCCGGCTCGCTGCGCACGAGCTCGGGGGCCATGTACTGCGGCGAGCCGAGGAAGGCGCCGGACTGGCTCAGCTCCCCGTCCCCGCCGAGGAAGAATTTGGCGAGGCCGAAGTCGAGGACCTTCACGAAATCCGGCTCGTCCTCGCGGGCGAGCAGCATCACGTTCGACGGCTTGAGGTCGCGGTGGACGAGGCCGTTGCGGTGCGCTTCCCTGGCCGCGCGGGCGATCTGGTTGGCGATGCGGAGCAGCCGCGGCGCCGGAAGCGCCCCCTCCTCCTCGAGGAGCTGCGCGAGGGTCCGGCCCTCGAGGTACTCCATCGCGATGTAGAAGATCCCGTCGTCGGTCCTGCCGTAGTCGTGGATGGTCACCGTGTGCGGATGGCCGAGCCGCGCGGTGACCGAGGCCTCGAGGCAGAAACGCTTCACGAAGGCGAGGTCGCGTCCGTCGGCGAGGCCAGCGGAGAGCACCTTGAGGGCGACCTCGCGATCGAGGCCCGTCTGCACCGCGCGGTAGACCTTGCCCATGCCGCCGGCCCCGAGGGGCTCGACGATGCGATACCGACCGTCGATCACGCGGTCGACGAGGGGATCGTCGAGGCGGATCGGCGCGGCGGTGGGGCGCTGGTGCGGGAGAGGCATCACCACGAAGCATCCCGCCGTTCTGCACCCGGATGCAACCGGGAGGGCGAACCCGGACGGGTTCGAAGCGCCGAACCCTTCACGGCTCCTCCGCCGCCGCCGGCTTCCGCGGCCTGGCCCGGCGTCGTTCGGGGCCGAAGGCGAGGCCCATCTCGCCCTGGGCGACGAAGCGGTAGAGGCGCGCGGGCCTGCCGACCGCCACCCGCCTGCCGGGGGCGAGGGCCAGGGTCCCGGAGGCGAGCATCTTCGAGCGGAAGTTCCGTTTGTCGAGGCGCTTGCCGAGGATCACCTCGTAGACCCGCTGCAGCTCGGTGAGGGTGAAGGCCTCGGGGAGGAGCTGGAAGGCGATGGGCACGTGCTCGAGGCGGGCGCGGATCCGGGCCACCGCGTGGCGGAGAATCTCGGCGTGGTCGAAGCCCACCGGCAGCTTCGGCACCTCCTCGCGGACCGAGAACCAGCGGGCGTCGTCGGCGTGGATCGCCGCTGCGGCGCGGGCGGAGGCGACCAGGGCGTAGTGGGCGACGCTCACCACCCGGGCGCGGGGATCGCGGCCCACGTCGCCGAAGGTGTGGAGCTGCTCGAGGTAGACGCCCTTGAGGCCTGCCTTGTCCTGGAGCGCCCGCCGGGCTGCGGCGTCGAGGTCTTCGTCGACGCGGACGAGGGTGCCGGGCAGCGTCCAATGATCGCGGAACGGCGGCTCGCGCCGCCTGGTGAGGAGGACTTTGAGGTCCTCGTCCCGGACGGTGAGCAGCACCACGTCGACGGCGAGCGTCGGCTGTCCGCTGGCAGCCATCAGACCGCGAGGTGTACCACAGCCGGGGCGCGACTGTGGAACCCTTGACGCACGACGAGCTTGGCCGCTTGCATTCTTCGCAGCGGCCGGCTCAGCGACCGGTGAAGGTCGCCTTGCGCTTCTCGAGGAAGGCGGCCACGCCCTCCCGCCCGTCGGCGGTGGCGGCGCTGTCCGAGATGTTCTGGCGCTCCTCCTCGAGGGTCGACTCCAACGAGTCGTAGCGCCAGACCATGCGCTTGGCGACGGCGAAGGCCCGGGTCGGGCCGCGGGCGAGCTCGGCGGCCAGCGCGACCGCCTTCTCGTCCACCTCCGCCGCAGGGGCCACGGTGTGGACCAGGCCGTGGGCCTTCGCGTCCGCAGGGAGGAGGGGCTCGTTGCGGAGGATGTGGGCCATCGCCCGGTGGGGCCCGAGCGCCCGCGTGAGCTGGAAGGTGAGGCCGCCATCGGGCGTGAGGCCGATGGCGGTATAGGCGGAGACCAGCTTCGCGTCCTCGGCGCAGACGAGCAGGTCGCAGGCCAGCGCCAGGGAGAGGCCACCGCCGCCGGCGGCGCCCTTGACCGCGCCGATCACCGGCTTGGGCATCCGGGTGATCGCCGAGACCACGCCGTGGAGACCGAGGGTGAGCTCGCGGAGGAAGACGTCCACCCGGTCGCCGGCCTCGCGCATCGCGGGGATGTCGCCGCCGGCGCAGAAGGCCTTGCCGGCCCCGGCGAGCACCACCGCACGCACCGCGCTGTCGCACTGCACCTCGCCGAGGCGGGTGGTGAGCTCGCGGCAGAGATCGATGGAGAGGGCGTTGAGCGCCGCAGGTCGGTCGAGCGTGAGCCTGGCCACGCCTTCGGCGGGAAGGTCGACGAGTACGAGCGGTGCCGCTGCCATCTTGCGCTCCTGCGCCGCTGGGGGCGCGTCACTTCACGGTGAAGGTGCGCGCGGTGGGGCCGAGACCGCCGTTGCCCACCGGCGCGCCCTTCTCGTCTACCAGATCCACTTCGATCTCGTGCTCGCCAGGCGCCAGGTTCTCCCACCAGAGCGGCTGCCACTCGGTGGCGAGGTGCTCCTCGCCGTCCAACGTCCAGCGGACCCGGTAGCCGCCTTGCGAGAGCCGCACGTTGGTGAGGTAGTAGTCGAAGAGGATCCGCTGCGCCGCTTCGCCAGCGTAGCTTCCCTTCGGCCGGGACCAGGTGAGGAGCGGCGCCTCCGGATCGACGGCGTATCTGCCGTCCTCCATGCCGACCACGAAGCGGACCATCACAAAGGCGTCCGGGCTCGCCTTGATCGACTCGTGCCTGGGGCGCGACGGGAAGGCGCGGAGCAGGTGGGCGCCGGGCGCCACGTCCTCCAGCACGTAGCCCGCTCCGTCGTAGACCGCGATGTAGGGCTGGTCGTCGAGGACGAGGTGGATGTGGGCGCCGTCCTGCCAGACGGCATAGTTCTCGAGATCGAATTTCACCCGCACGTCGCCGGGCGGGACCACCTCGTTCCAGGTGGGCGAGGTGATGTCGAGCTTCACGTCGGAGAATTCTTCCGCCCAGCCCCCGAGCTCGGGATCGAGGATCTCCGCCTGGATCTCCCCGCTCGGTTCGTCGCCGGTGCCGTCGACGCGCTGCTGGCTCGCGCAGGCGGTCGAGAGGACGAGGACGGCGAGGGTGATTCCTCCCCGCTGCACGGTGCACCTCCATTCGGATGAAGATGCGACCGTGGGCACTGGGGGCTGCGGATGCAATGGCTCGGCGTGGGGTCAGCCGCGGAGCCCCACGGCGAGGCCGGCGAGGCCGGCGCCGACGAGAACGAGCGCAGCTGCCACGGCGCAGGAGTGGAAGAGCGCCAGCGAGGCGGCGACGCCGACGGCGACGCCACAGCTCGTGCAGCACGGCACACGCCAGCGGCTGCGCGGCGTCGCTGCCTCGCTCTCGATCGGCCCGTCCATCTTGCGTCCCCCCTTCTTTGGAGAGACGCGCGAGCCGGAAATTTTCCTTCGGAGGACGCTTCAGCCGTGGTGCGGCTGGGTGCGGCGGCGGTTCTGGAGGCGCTGCTCGCGGCGGGCTGCGGCGGCTGCCTGTGCGTCCCGCTCCTCCTGCGTCTCGAGGAGCAGCGGCGGCACGCTGGTGGGGCGGCCCTCGCCGTCCAGGGCGGCGAAGGTGAGGAGCGCGGAGCAGGTGTGGTGGCGCTCGCCGGTGATCGGCTGCTCCGAGTAGACCTCGACGCCGATCTCGAGGGAGCGCTTGAAGGCGGCGTTCACCCGGCCCTTGAGGTGCACCACCTCCCCCACGCGGATCGGGGCGTGGAAGTGGAGCTCGTCCATCGACGCGGTGACCACCACCTTGCGGCAGTGGCGCATCGCCGAAACCGCGGCGCAGACGTCGATCCACTGCATCACCTTGCCGCCGAAGGCGGTGCCGAGGGCGTTGCCGTCGGACGGCAGCACGATCTCGGTCATCTCGGTGATCGATTCGGTCGAGGACTTGGCCTGCTCGGAGATCTCCACCCTGCACTCCCGGTGAGAGGCCGGCGCGGGGCCGGCGGTTGCGGGAGCTATCTACCGTCCCGCTCCCGCCGGCGCTCGCCCTTTCTCGTCAGCGCCCCTTGAACTGCGGCGCGCGCTTGTCGAGGAAGGCGGCGAAGCCTTCCTTCGCGTCGTCGCTCTGGAAGAGCTGCTGCTGCAGCTCGCGCTCGAGGGAGAGGCTGCTTTCGAACGACATCTCGAGGCCGGACTGCACCGCCCGCTTGATCGCGCCGACCGCCTTCGCCGCGCGGCCCGGGGGCACGAAGCGCTTCGCGTAGGCGAGCACCTCGCCGAGGAAGGCGGCGGCGTCGGCTGCCTCGAGCTGCTTGTTGATCAGGCCGAGCTTCTCACCCTCGTCGAAGGAGAGGTTCACGCCCTCGACCATGAGCTCGATCGCCTTCGTCTTGCCCACGAGGCGGGCGAGGCGCTGGGTGCCGCCGGTGCCGGGGAGCACGCCGAGGGCGACCTCGGGCAGGCCGAGCTTGCCGCCGCCCCTGCGGGCGATGCGCAGGTCCGCCGCCATGGCGATCTCGAGGCCGCCGCCGACGCAGTGGCCGTTGATCGCGGCGATCACGAGCTTGTTGGTGTTCTCGAGGCGATTCAGGGTCTCGTTGGCGTGGAGGCAGAAGTTGTACTTGAAGTAGGGATCCACGCTCTTGAGCATGTCGATGTTGGCGCCGGCGCAGAACATCTTCTCGCCTGCGCCGGTGACGACGATCACGTGCACGTCGGCGTCGAAGCGGGCGCGGAGGATCGCGTCGTCGATCTGCCGGAACATCGGGTAGCTGTAGGCGTTGGCGGGCGGATCCTGCAGCGAGATCACCGCCACGCCGCCCTCGGCGCGGTAGCCGACCAGCTGCTCGTCGGTGGGCTTCGTCCAGTCGCGGGTGCTCATCGGCCTCTGGCTCCTTCGTGGATGCGGAAGGCCCGGTTCGTAGCACATCCCGCCGCCCGGCGGCAGCGCCGGGCCCAATGTCAGACCCCCCTGCTATGCGTGGAGTGGACGCTGGACCGGGGGGAGCAGATGGTACGAAACGGAGTCGGAACCAGGCAGCCGCCGGGGGAGGGATGAACCATGCCGTCCCTCGAGCACGAATCACTGGTGCAGATCTTCCGCAACCGGCCCGCGCTGGCGGCGGAGTTGTTGCACGCCGTCTCCGGCGTGCCCTTGCCGCGCGACGAAGCGCGGGTCGTCGAGGCCGACTTGAGCCAGGTCGTGCCCACGGAGTACCGGGCGGACCTGGTCGTCGCGCTCGGTCGCGAGCGGCGCATCATCGTCGAGGTACAACTCCGCAGGGATCCCACCAAGCGGTGGACCTGGCCGCTCTACGTCACGGCGTTGCGCGCACGTGACCGCTGCCCGGTCCACCTGCTGGTATTCACCCCGGACGAATGCGTAGCGGCGTGGGCCCGCCAGCCCATCGAGCTGGGGTTCCCCGGATCCCGGCTCGTCCCCCTCGTAATCGGCGCGGATTCACTGCCGCGGATCACCGACGTCGACAAGGCCCGCGTCGAACCCGAGCTTGCCGTGCTGTCGGCCCTCGCCCACGGCCATGAGCAAGGTGGCACGGAGGTGGCCCTCGCTGCGCTGGCTGCAGCGGCGGGCCTCGAAGACGATCGATCGATATTCTATGCTGACCTCGTCCTGCGCTCCCTGGGCGCGGCGGCACGCAAGACGCTGGAGGACTTCATGAACAGCGGGCGCTACGAGTTCCAGAGCGAGTTCGCTCGCAAGTACATCGAGGAGGGCAAGGCCGAAGGAAAGGCCGAGGGCAAAGCGGCAGGACTCGCCGAAGCCATCCTTGCAAACCTGACCAACCGGGGGCTGGCCCTCTCCGAGGAACAGCGCGCGAGGATCGCCGGCTGTTCCGACCTGGCGACGCTGGGACGATGGCTCGCCGCCTCCCTGCACGTGAACTCCGCCGACGATCTGCCGGACTGAAGTGGTGCACGTCGAGCGGCCGGGAAATGGCGGGCAGGCAGCGCCGCTGGTCAGAAGCTCCAGACGCCGTAGAGGTCCCTGCACGTGGGGCCGCACGGTCCTTCCTCGCGTTCGAATGGTCCGACGCGGGCCGTGGCAACCTGCGTCCACTCGTGCAGCGCTACGAGGTCGACCGAGTTGGCAGGACTCGAAATCCAGAGGAAGGTGGGCCGGCCCTTGGCAATGCCCACCTTCATGTCGGCGCATTCCGGCTCGCCGGACGCGGTCGGGAGCGTGACCTCGCAGGAGGAGAGAACCCGATCCCCGTGCTGCACCTCGAAGCGCCAGAGCCCCGGCTCCCACTCCGGCCGCTCGAGGTCGACCCAGGCCATGCACGACGACCCCGATGCCAAGAGCGCACAGCCCCTGGGGGCCGATGGTACCGGCTCGGCTCCGCAACCTGGAACGAAGAGCGCACCGGCAGCAACCAGCGGAAGAACCCGGCGCAGGACGAGGGAAGGCATGCAGCTTCGATGTCCGCTGCGCTGGCGGCGGATCAGGCGCGAGTGCAGATTCCGGTCGACCTGGGATGCAGACGGCGCAGCCCTCGCCCACGGACCCGCTCGTCGTCACGCTGCCGCAGGTCAGCAGCCCCCCGCGGGCCCGGATCAGAAGGCGAAGATGGCGTCGTCGTTCTTGCAGGTGCCGCAGCCCTCGCCGTTGGGCTCGGTGGTCTCGTAGTGCGGGTGGATGGAGGTGCTGCCGATCTCCACGCCCTCCCGCTCGACGAGGATGTGGACCTCGCTCGGCGAGCCGGTGATCGAGAGGACCGCGTGCCACTCGCCGGCGGCCCGGTGGTGCGGCCCCCACCCCGGCGAGGTGACCTTGTCGCTGTCGCAGGCGAGGGTCTCCCCTTCCGCCAGGGGCAGGTCCGCGGTGCAGCGCACGTGCTCGCCGTCGAGGGAGAAGCGGAAGGTGTAGGCGCCCGGCTCCCAGCTCTGGTGCACCAGCGCCACGTCGAGCGCGCAATAGGGCAGCATCGCGTTGCAGCTCTGGCCCCCGCAGCCGGACGCCGCCGCTGCCACCGCCGCGATGGACAGGCCGAGAACGACCCCGATCATCCGCTTCATCGTCTTCCTCCCGTGACCGTCCATGTTGCGCCAGCCGCAGGCGGATCAGAAGGGCGCGCCAGCACCTTCCGTATCCCTCCCCGAATACACGAACGCCCGCGCCGGCTGAAACCGGCAACGGGCGTCCGTGGCGCGAGCGGCGTCGTCGATCAGGTGAGATCGATCCAGACGCTCTTCAGCTCGGTGTAGTTGTCGAGGGCGTGCATGCCGAGCTCGCGGCCGAAGCCGGAGTTCTTGAAGCCGCCGAAGGGCATCGCCGCGTCGAAGACGTTGTAGGTGTTGACCCAGACGGTGCCGGCCTTGAGCGCCTTGGCAGCCCGCAGCGCCTTCTTGATGTCGCGGGTCCAGATTCCTGCGGCGAGGCCGTAGTCGTTGGCGTTGGCCAGCGCCGCCGCCTCCTCCACCTGGTCGAAGGCGATGGTGGAGAGCACCGGCCCGAAGATCTCCTCCCGGGCGATGCACATGTCGTTGACCACGCCGTCGAAGATCGTGGGCTTCACGAAGAAGCCCGGGCCGGCGTCGGTGTTGCGGCCGCCGCCGAAGACGAGCCTGGCGCCCTCCGCCTGGCCCTTCTCGATGTAGCCCAGCACCTTGTCGAGCTGGTTCTGCGAGATCTGCGGCCCGAGGCGGGACTTCGGGCTGAGCGGATCACCCTGCGCCGCCAGCATCTTCTCGGCGCGGCCCTTCACCTTCTCGAGGAACTCGTCCTTGATCGAGCGCTCGACGAGGAGGCGCGAGCCCGCCGAGCAGACCTCGCCCTTGTTGTAGAAGATGGCGTTGATCGCGCCGCGCACCGCTGCGTCCATGTCCGCGTCGGCGAAGACGACGTTGGGGCTCTTGCCGCCGAGCTCGAGGGTGAGGCGCTTCAGGTTGCTGGCGGAGAGCTGCATGATCCGCTGGCCGATCTTCGTCGAGCCGGTGAAGCTGATCTTGTCGATGCCCGGGTGGAGCACCATCGCCTCGCCCGCCTCGCCGCCGGTGCCGGGGAGCACCTGGAGCACCCCCTCGGGCAGCCCTGCCTCGAGGGCGAGCTCTGCGAGCTTCATCGCGGTGAAGGGGGTGAGCTCCGACGGCTTGTGGATCACCACGTTGCCGCAGGCGAGCGCCGCCGCGATCTTCCACGTCGACATCAGCAGCGGAAAGTTCCAGGGCGTGATCACACCGACGACGCCCACCGGCTCGCGCAGCGTCATGTTGAGCATGCCGGGCTTCGCGGGGATGGTCTCGCCGTGGATTTTGGTGGTCCAACCGGCGAAGTACTGGAAGATCTCCGCGGAGAGCGGGATCTCGATGTTGCGGGTCTCGGCGAAGGGCTTGCCGGTGTTGACGGTCTCGAGCTCGGCGAGCTCGTCGGCGTGCTCACCGATCAGCTCCGAGAGGCGCCAGAGGATCCGGGTGCGCTCCGCCGGGCTGATCTTCGTGGACCAGGGGCCCTGCTCGAGGGCCTGCCGGGCGATGCGCACCGCGCCGTCCACGTCCTCCGCGGAGGCGCCGTGGAAGCTGGCCACCTTCTCGGCGTTCCCGGGATAGATCACGTCCATCGCCGTGTTGGACCGGCCTGCGGTCCAACGGCCGCCGACGAGGAGCTTGCCCTCGGGGATCTTCGCGTGCTGGAGCTTGAGCGCCACGTTCCGCCTCCTGCGCGCCACCTTGCGGGGCGCTCGATGCATCGAGGTCGCTGGCGCACCGCGCCAGACCAGTCCCCCTGCAACGTTCGAAAAGGCGGGCATGCTAGCGGTCGCCCCCCACACGGTCAACGCGATGTCCAAGGCATTCGAGAGCTTGCAGAAGGAACTGGTGGCCTGCGGCCGGTGCGACCGGCTGGTCGCGTGGCGGGAGCAGGTGGGCGCCGAGAAGCGCGCCGCCTTCCGGCACGAGACCTATTGGGCGCGGCCGGTCCCCTCGTTCGGCGATCCCGCCGCCAGGCTCCTCGTCCTCGGCCTCGCCCCTGCCGCCCACGGCGCCAACCGGACCGGCCGCGTCTTCACCGGCGACGGTGATCCCCAGTGGCTCTTCCGAGCGCTCCACAGGGCCGGCTTCGCCTCGCAGCCCTTCTCCCGGGACCCGCGGGACGGCCTGCGCCTGCACGACTGCGTGGTCACCAACGCCGTGCACTGCGTCCCGCCGGGCAACCGCCCCTCCGCGACGGAGCTCGCGATCTGCGGGCGCTCGTTCCTCGACCGGGAACTCGCCGCCCTGCCCCACCTCCAGGTGGTGGTCGCCCTGGGAAGGCTCGCCTTCGACGCCTACCTCGCCGCTGCGGCCCGCCTCGGCCACCAGCCGAAGCCCCGCCCCCGCTTCGGCCACCTCGCCGCGGTGGAGGAGGGACTGCCCCACGTGCTGCTGGCGAGCTACCACCCGTCCCGCCAGAACACGAACACCGGCTTGCTCACCGAGCCGATGTTCGATCGGGTCTTCACCGAGGTGCGCCGCCGCCTGGCGTGACGGTGGTGTGCAGCACGCCTTCCGGGAAGCATCGTTTCCGGGATGCGACACGCCGGGCGCAAGAAGCCGATCGACGCACAGACCCTCGTGATCACCGGCGCGTCCAGCGGCATCGGCCTCGCCACGGCGCAGATCGCCGCCCGCAGGGGCGCCCGGGTGGTCTTGAGCTCCTTCGATCCGAAGCCCCTCGAGGAGGCGACCGAGGCGCTGCGCGACGAGGGCTGCACCGTCGCCAGCTTCGTCGCCGACGTCTCCGCCCGCACGGCGATGGAGCGGCTCGCCGCCTTCGCCACCCGGACCTTCGGCCGCATCGACACCTGGGTGAACAACGCCGGCGTCCACGTCTTCGGCAAGAGCCTGGACGTCGATCTCGAAGACGCCCGCCGGGTCCTCGCCGTGGACTATTGGGGCACGGTCCACGGCAGCAGGGCCGCCCTGCCCCGCTTGCGCGAGAGCCGCGGCACCCTCGTCAACGTGGGCAGCGTCCTCTCCGGCCGCGCGGTGCCGCTGCAGGGGATCTACAGCGCCTCCAAGCACGCGGTGAAGGCGTGGACCGACGCCCTGCGGATGGAGCTCGCGCTGGAGGGCGTGGCCGTCGCCGTGACCCTGGTGCAGCCCTCGGCGATCGACACGCCGATCGTGCGCCACTCGAAGAGCCTCATGCCCTTCCGCGTGCAGCTGCCACCCCCGATGTACGCGCCCGAGGTGGTGGGGCGCGCCATCGTCCGGGCGGCGCAGCGACCGCAGCGCGACGTCACCGTCGGGGGCGCCGGGATCTTCGCGAGCATCGGCGAAAAATTCGGCCCGAAGACCGCCGACGAGGTGATGCGCTTCAGCTTCTTCCGGCTGCAACGGGCGAGGGGGCCGGCGCGCGGCGTCGACGCGCTCCACCGCCCGCTGGGTGAAGCGCCCCGGAAGCGAAGCGGCGACGGGCGGGTCGTCCTGCGCCACAGCGCCTGGACGTGGGCCCGGCAGCATCCCGCCGTCGGCGGTGCGGTGGCGGCGCTCCTCGGCGTCGGGCTCGTCGCAGGGGTCGCCGGAAGGGAGGGCTGAGGCGATGTCCCTGAACGGCCGCAGGATCGTGATCACCGGCGCCACCAGCGGAATCGGGCTCGCCACCGCGCGCCTCGCCGCAGCACGCGGCGCCAGCGTCTTTCTCGTCTCCCGCAACGAGGAAGACCTGCGCCACGTCGCCGGGCAGATCGGCAGGCGGGGCGGCAAGGCCGCGTGGGCCCGGGCGGACGTCGCGGTTCGCGCCGAGGTGGAGGCAGCAGCAGAGCGGGCCATCGAAGCCTTCGGCGGCATCGACGCCTGGGTCAACTGCGCGGCGACGGGGCTCTATGCGCCGGTCGAGCAGTCGGACCTCGCCGACGACGAGCGGCTCTTCGAGGTCGACTTCTGGGGCGCGGTGCACGCCACCCGCACGGCGCTCTCGCACATGCGCCGGCACGGCGGCGCCATCGTCACCGTCTCCAGCGTGCTGGCCACCCGCAGCGTTCCCTGGCAGGGCGCCTACGCCGCCTCGCAGCACGCGCTCAAGGCCTGGACCGACGCCCTGCGGATGGAGCTCCGTCACGATCGGGTGCCGGTGCGCCTCACCGTCCTCCAACCGGGCGGCGTGGATTCACCCTTCCATGCCCACGCCCGAACCCCCTTCGGCAGACAGCCCATTCTGCCGAAGCCCGTCTACGCACCGGAGGTGGTGGCCAGAGCGGTGCTCCGCTGCGTGAAGCGGCCCCGACGGGACACGGTGATCGGCGGCAGCGGGCTCGTCCTCCTCGAGAAGCTCGCCCCGGCCACTGGCGACCGGCTCCTCCAGCGGGCGGTCGCGCTGCAGCTCCGGCGCGATGCAGCCGTGCAGGCGCCGGGGGACGGGCTCCACCTGCCGCCACCGCGCGAGGGAAGGGAGCGGGGCTCGGATCGCCGCGTGCTCCACCGCAGCCCGCTGGCAGCGCTCGCGCTCCACCCGATCCTCGGGCTCCTCGGCGGCGCCGCTGCCGTCGGCCTGTTTCGATCGCGGTAGGGGCCTGCGGCCCTGCCACCCGAGCGAGCAGCGCGGAGCGGAGCCCCTATCGTTTCCCCAACGGGAATCGAAAGCAGCGAAGGGGACGCACCATGAAGAAGCTCGACGAACAGACGATCGTGATCACCGGCGCCTCGAGCGGCATCGGCCTCGCCACCGCCCGGATGGCTGCGGCGAAGGGCGCCCGGGTGGTCTTGAGCTCGCGCAACGAGCCGGAGCTCCGCCGCCTGGTGGACGAGATCCGGCGCGAAGGCGGCCAGGCGATCTTCGTCGCCGCCGACGTAGGCGACGAGGAGGCGCTCCGCCACGTGGCGGACGCGGCGATCGAGGCCTTCGGCGGCATCGACACCTGGGTGAACAACGCCGGCGTCTCCATCTACGGCGGGACCCTCGAGGTGTCGATCGATGATCAGCGCAAGCTCTTCGAGACGAACTTCTGGGGCGTGGTGCATGGCTCCCGGATCGCCGTCGGCCACCTGCGCCGCAGGGGCGGGACGCTGATCAACATCGGCAGCGTCGCCTCGGAGCGCGCCCTCCCGATCCAGGGGATCTACAGCGCCACGAAGCATGCGATGAAGGCCTGGACGGACGCGCTGCGCACCGAGCTCGAGCACGAAGGCGCACAGGTGGCGGTGGTCCTGATCGAGCCCGCCTCGATCGACACCCCCTACACCGAGCATGCGCGCAACTACATGGATCGGGATCCGCAGCTGCCGCCACCGCTCTATACGCCCGAGGTGGTCGCACGGGCGATCCTCGCCAACGCGCAGCGGCCCCACGCCCGGGTCACGGTCGGCGGCAGCGCGCCGGGGCTCACCTCGCTGGGCAGGATTGCGCCGCGGCTGGGCGACAAGATCATGGGCTCGAAGGCGATGTACGAGGGGCAGCGGACCGAACACCAGGCGGGCCGCGCGGACGCGCTGTGGGGACCGCCTCGGAGCGAGGGCGAGGTCCGGGGCTACAACCACCGGGCCCTCCACCACAGCACCTATACCTGGGCCGAGATGAACCGGGGCAAGGTGGCGCTCTTCGCGGCAGCTGCGCTGGGCGGCCTCCTCGCCGCGCGAACCGCGCGATCCGCGCGAAGCTCGCGATCGGCGCCGCGCGCCGGCCGCACCGCCGGCAGCTACCGTGCGGCCCCAGCCCGCGAGCGTCCGACCGCCGCCCCCGCGGATCTCTGGCGGAGCACCTGGCACTGAAGCCGGCGCAACGGGGGGGGGGACGGCGGCGGCGCTACCTGCGTGGAGAGGGAGCGGTCGGGATCCTCCCGAGCGAGATGCCAACCCGGCGGCCCCACCACGGGGGCCTTGCGCCCGCCGAAGCGAAGTGGAGCACGGCCTGCGGCGAACGCAGGCCGTGCCTTACCATCCATCGAATGGATCACACGCGGCCCAGCGCACGGGAGCTCGAGGTGGCGGCTGCGGCGCAGCCTGCGCCGAGGCCCGCCCGCACCGCCCCCGCAGGTGAGGCTGCGGCGATGCTCCGCCGCCGCGGCTTCGCCACCACGCCGGGCGAGCTGCTCACGCCCTTCCCCCCCGATCTCGACGGCCCTGCAGCCGACCGCCTCGCCGAAAAGCTCTCCCACTACGCCTTCCGGCTCTTTCTCCGCGGCGCCCTCCACTGCGGCCCCATCTTCGACGCCACGGAGGCGACCCGCTACCTCGCAGGCCACAAGGCACGGGAGCAGGCGGAGACATTGGTGGAGCTGGGGCTCGCGGTCCACGAGGGCGGCAGCCGCTACCGCCTCCTCCACCCGGTGCCCTCCTTCGGCGGCACGCTGGAGTGGTACGTCGCTCGTGAGCTCCGGACCCGGCTCGGCTTCGACGTCGCCGTGAACCACAAATTCCGCGCCCCGGGGGTCGGCGGCGATCTCGACGTGGTCGCCGCCGCCGAGGGCAAGCTCGTGCAGATCGAGCTCAAATCCTCGCCCCCCAAGCATCTCTCGATGGAGGAGGTCCGGGCCTTCTTCGATCGGGTGCAGGCGCTCCGGCCCGACGTCGCCCTCTTCGTGGTGGACACGGCGCTGCGGCTCGGCGACCGGGTGGTGCCGATGCTCACCCAGGCGCTGCAGGATCGCCGCAGGGACGCGCCGCCGCCGCGCCGCATCGAACGGGAGCTCTGGTCCTTCGGCCCCCACCTCTACGTGGTCAATGCCAAGCCGGACCTGGTGGCGAACGTGGCCCGCTCGATCGCCGAGGGGCTGCGGGCGCTGGCGCCGTCGATCGTCTGACGGCAGCGCCCCTGCCGCGGCAGTGCGTCCCGCTGCGCGCTGTTGCAGATTGGGGCCATGACCGAAACCGACCTGACCGAGACCGAGGCATTGGCCGAACGGCTGCGCAGCGCGGACGTGGGGGAGCTCGCCCCGGAGGTTGCCCGCGACTTCCGCGAGCTCCTCGAGGACGTCCCCTGGCTGGTGGCGGAGATCCGCAGGCTCCGCCTCGGCCCGGGCAGGCTGGGGGCCCTGCTCCGCCACCGCCGGGTCGAAAAGGGCCTGGCGGTGGAGCAGGTCGCCAGGGAGGCGTCGCTGCAGCCGGCTGCGGGCTCGGTGGCGATCTCCCCGGAGGAGGTCCGCGCCCTCGAGGAGGGGATCCACCCCACCGGCCCGCGCTGGCCCGACATCCTTCGAGCCATCGCGGCGGTGCTGGGGATCCCGGCGGCGGATCTGCCGCCGGCGTGAGCCCCGGGCCGCGGGATCAGACCCGCTCGACCAGCGCCGCCACGCCCTGGCCGACGCCGACGCACATCGAGGCCACGCCGCGCCTGGCGCCCCGGCGCTTCATCTCGTGCACGAGGGTGGTGAGGATCCGGGCGCCGGAGCAGCCGAGTGGATGGCCGAGGGCGATCGCGCCGCCGTTGACGTTCACGCGGTCCGGATCGAAGCCGAGATCACGGACGCAGGCGATCGACTGGACGGCGAAGGCCTCGTTGAGCTCGACGAGATCGACGTCCGCAGCGGCGACGCCGTGGCGGACGAGGAGCTTGCGCACGGCGGGCACCGGGCCGATGCCCATGTAGCGCGGGTCGACGCCGGCGGAGGCGCCGCCCACGAAGCGGGCGATGGGGGTGAGCCCCAGCTCCTTCGCCGCCTCGGGCGAGGCGAGGAGGAGCGCCGCGGCGCCGTCGTTGAGCGAGGAGGAATTGCCTGCGGTCACCGAGCCTCCCTTGCGGAAGGAGGCCTGCAAGGTGGCGAGCTTCTCGGGGGTGGTGTCGGGCCGGGGGCACTCGTCCCTGTCGACGACGAGGGCAGGCCCCTTGCGCTGCGGGATCTCCACCGGGATCACCTCGTCCCGGAAGGCGCCCCGCTCCCACGCCGCCACCGCCTTGCGGTGCGAGTCGAAGGCGAAGCGATCCTGCTCCTCGCGGCCGATCCCGTACTTCTCCGCGACGTTCTCGGCGGTCTCGCCCATCTGCTCGAGGGGGAAGAGCGCCTCCATCTTCGGGTTGGGGAAGCGCCAGCCCAGCGAGGTGTCGAAGACCTGGCTGCCGCCGGTGGGGAAGGCGCCGTCGGGCTTGGGCATCGCCCAGGGCGCGCGGGTCATCGACTCCACGCCGCCTGCCACCACCACCTCGGCCTCACCCACGGCGATCATCCGCGCCGCCTGGATCGCCGCCTCGAGGCCGGAGGCGCAGAGCCGGTTGACGGTGACGCCGGGGACGCTCTGGGGCATCCCCGCCAGGAGCAGCGCCATCCGCGCCACGTTGCGGTTGTCCTCGCCGGCCTGGTTGGCGCAGCCGAGGATCACCTCGTCCACCCGGGCCCCGTCGACGCCTGCCCGGCGCAGCAGGCTGCCGATGGCGTGGGCGGCGAGGTCGTCGGGGCGGACCGACTGCAGCGCGCCGCGAAGCTTGCCGATGGGGGTCCGAACCGCTGCGCAGATCAGGGCTTCACGCACGTCATTGGCTCCTTGGACGAGGCAGGAGCCGGTTTTCTTAGCCCAGATCCATCCGGCGGGAAAGGCGCCACCGAGGCGGCCCGCCGCTCCCGTTCTGCAGGAGCGATTGAATCTTTTCCCCGCTTCGTGCTGTCAGAGGGCCATATGAGCCTTCGCGCGCTTGCCCTCCTCCTCCTCCTCCTGCCCGCAGCGGCCTCCGCCGCCGAGCTGCGGGTCGGCACCTCCATCGACGAGGTGACCGTCCATCCCAGCACCGCCCAGATCTCCCGGCACGGCAGGGCACAACTCCCCGCAGGCAGCGTCCGGCTCCTGGTCGACGAGCTCACCCCGCAGCTGCAGGACGACACCCTGCGGCTCTTCGCGAAGGGTGGCGCCAGAGCCCGGATCCTCGGGGTTTCGGTGGAGATGCAGCCCCAGGCGGAGAGCACTTCACCTGCAGTGCAGGCCGCCGAGGAGAACGTGCGGGACCTCGAGTTCCGGGACCGCGCCCTCGCCGACCGGCTCGAGGCCGCAGCGGAGCAGAAGAAATTCCTCGACGCGCTGCGGGCCACCTACGCGAAGGAGCGCTCGGACAACCTCCCGGTCCGGCAGGTGAACACCTCGGAGTGGTCGGCGATGGTCGACTTCCTCGGCAGGGAATATGCCGAGGTGAGCGCCACCGTCCGCACTACCACCCGCGAGCGCCTGCAGCTGCAGAAGGAGCTCGACGCCGCGCGCCGGGAGCTCGCGCGGCTCCAGTCGAAGGGCAGCCGCAGCTACAAGCGGGCGGTGGTCGATCTGCTGGTGGAGCGCGCGGGCTCCATCGACCTCGAGCTCACCTACCTCGTCCACGGCGCGAGCTGGCAGCCGGTCTGGGACGCGCGCCTCGACCCCGACGACGAGCGGCTCGACCTCGGCCTCCAGGCCCGGGTGCAGCAGCGGACCGGCGAGGATTGGGAGAACGTGCAGCTGGTGGTCTCCTCGGCGGAACCGATGCGCCGCACCACGCTCCCCGAGGTCCATCCCCTCTACCTGACCCGCAGGCCGCCCTCCCCGCCGCCCTACGCCAGCCGCCAGGCGGCCCCACGGGCCAAGGCCGAGTCGCTCTCCGAATCCGCCGGAGCGATGGACGAGGCAGAGGCCTTCGAGCCGATGCCGGCGCAGGTCCGGGTGAACCTCCTCTCCACCAGCTACACCGCCCCGGCTCGCGCCACCATCCCGAGCACCGGCGAGGCCCGCAAGAGCTTCCTCGCCTCCCATCCCCTGCAGGCGAAGCTGCGCCGGGTGGTGGCACCGTCGATCGAGGCGAAGGCCTACCTCACCGCGAAGGCGAAGAACGAGAGCGGCGCGCCCCTCCTCGCCGGCCCGATCGAGCTCTTCGTCGAAGGGGCCTTCGTGGGCAGGAGCTCGATCGGCCAGGTGGCGGAGGGCGACGAGCTCGAGCTCGCCTTCGGCCCGGACGAGCGGATCCTCGTGGAGCGCGACGTCCTCGAGCGCAACCGCGACGACTACGGCGTCTTCTCCAGGCGCGAGCGCTACACCTACAAGATCCGGACGAAGGTGAAGAACCTCTACCGCGAGCCGGTGCAGATCGATCTCGTCGAGCAGCTGCCGGTGAGCCGCGACGAGGACATCGAGGTGAAGATCCTCGAGGGCACCACCGCCGGCGGCAAGGGCGACGAGCAGAAGCCGGGCGTGCAAACCTGGACCCTCGACCTGAAGGCAGGCCAGGAGCGCGTGATCCAGACCGCCTTCGAGGTGAGCTATCCGAAGGGTGTGCCGATCTTCAACCTGCCCTAACGAGCCTTCTCGCTGGTGACCACGACCACCTCCGACTCGAGGGTGCGGTGGACGGGGCAGCGGTCGGCGATCTCGAGGAGCCGCTTGCGCTGCTCCTCGTCGAGCGGGCCCTGGATCTCCAGGGTCCGCTCGATTCGATCGATGCGGCCGGTCTGGGTCTCGCAGGTGGCGCAGTCCTCGGCGTGGACCTTTTCGTGCTTGAGCTCGACCGCCACGCGCTCGAGGGGCCAGCCCTTGCGCTCGGCGTAGAGCCGCAACGTCATCGCGGTGCAGCTGCCGAGGCCGGCGAGGAGGAGGTCGTAGGGCGTGGGGCCGGTGTCGTTTCCCCCAAGCCGCTCCGGCTCGTCCGCCTGCAAGGTATGCCGGCCCGCGCGGATTCGCTGCGCCAGCCTGCCGGCGCTGCTCTCCTCCACCCGGATCCGATCGGGCGCCACCTCCTCGCCGTCCGCCGGGGTCGGCTGTGCCGCGTGCACGCCCAGGTAGCGGCTCGCCCAGGCGGCGATGACGTGGGCCACGTAGATGCCGTCCGCGTGATCGGTGAGGAGATGGTCGGCGGTGTCGAGGGAGATGAAGCTCTTCGGATGCTTCGCCGCGTCGAAGATCCGGCGGGCATTGTCGACACCCACCACCCGATCGAAGGGCGCGTGGAAGACGAGGAGCGCCCGCTTCAGGCCGGCCACCTGCTCGAGCACCTGCTGCTCCTCCAGGTCGCGGAGCATCTCCCGCCGCACCCGGAAGTGGCGCCCGCCGATCTGCACCTCCGCCTCTCCCTCCGCCTCGATCGCCGGCAGCTGCCCGACGAAGAGGTGCTGCACGTGGGCCGGATCGCTGGGCGCGTTGATCGTCGCCACCGCCTTCACCTCGGGGATGCGCCCCGCGGCGGCCAGCACCGCCGTGCCGCCGAGGCTGTGCCCGACGAGGAGGGAGGGCCCCTCGAGGCGGGCGCGCAGGAAGTCCGCGGCAGCGACGAGATCGCCCACGTTGGACGAGAAGGTGGTGTTCTCGAATTCGCCGTCGCTGTGTCCGAGCCCGGTGAAGTCGAAGCGCAGCACCGCCATCCCCAGCTCGGTGAGCGCCGCTGCGACCCGGCTCGCGGCGAAGACGTCCTTCGAGCAGGTGAAGCAATGCGCGATGATCGCGCAGGCCACCGGCGTGCCGTCGGGGAGATCGAGCCGCGCGGCGAGCTCGTCGCCATGGGCTCCAGGGAAGGTTGCCTTCTCCGTGCGCATCCGCCGCTACCTCCTCAGCCTGCCTGCCCCCTCCACGGGAGAGGGGGCGGCGGCCTCTTTCCACGGAGCTTGTGCGGGAAACGCGCTCCACTACAATCGCGCGGTTTCGGGAGACGACCATGATTCGACGCATCCTGCTCGGCACCACCCTTGCGGCCCTCGCCGGCTGCGGCGAGCCCCCCCTCGGCGACGACGCCGTGGTGGCGCAGGCCCTCGGCGGGATCCAGCCCTCCCTCGAGGCGCAGAACGCGCTCCTCGTCGCGATGGACGACTGCCCGAGCTGCGCCAACCTGCAGGAGCTGGGCAACTACCTCGGCGCCACGCTGGGGAGCTGTGCCCGCGTCGAGGCGGTGTCGAAGGCGGAGAGCGCCTGCACGAAGATCGCGGGCAGGAGCGCCGCCAGGGTCTCCCTGAACGGCTGCGACTTCGAGCTGGGGCGCCCGGTCTCCGGCACCCTGGTCGTCACCCAGGCCGACGGCAGCGTGATGCGCTACTTCGAGACCGACCTCTCCACCGGCGACCACGGCGTGGTCTCGTGTGGCGAGGTGAGCGGCGCCGGCGGTGGCCACAGCCTCGCCTTCGACGCGGTGGCCCACGGGCCCACCGGAGGCGACGTCCTGCTCTTCTGGTCGGGGCCGACCTCCGCCGACGCGCAAGGGACCTTCGTGCGCAGCGGCAGCGTGAACCTCCAATTCACCGGCGGCGACGGCGTCGGCTACATCGTCGAGGCGGAGGCGAGCCAGCTGAAGCGCGCCGCGGGACAGTCCCTGCCCCACGCGGGCTCGATCGCGTTCCAGGGCCTCGAGGGCATGGCGAAGATCGAGTTCGGCGCCGAGTCGCCCACCACCGGCGGGATCCGGCTGACCCGCTCGAACGGCGTGGTCGAAACGGTGGTCGTCGCCCGCTGACGGGTAGGATGGCTGCCATGCACCCTGCCCTCACCAGCGCCTCCTGCCCCGGCTGCAACCGCCCCCGGGGCGACGGCCCCGAGTGCCCGCATTGCGGGCTGATCTACGCGCGCTGGCGGCAGCGGCCGGTGGCGGAGGAGCTGGCGGAGCGGCGGGTCCACCTCTCCCTGCAGCAGCGGCAGCGGCTCTTCCTCGGCCTGGCGGAGGCGATCCACGCGGGCCTCGCGCCGCTGGCCTTCGTCGAGGCGGCAGCAGGCGCGCTGCCCGCGCAGCTGGTCGCCTCGCTGCGGTCGGAGTTCACGGTGGGCACGCCGCTCTCGGCGACGCTGGGGCGCCTCGGGATCCTCGCCGGCGCCGACCTCGCCTTCCTGCAGGCAGGGGAGATCCAGGGGACGATGCCCGCGACCCTGCGCCTCCTCGCGCAGCGGGCGGCGGAGCGGAGGCGGGAGCGCGGCAGGGTGCTGCTCGCCCTGGCCTACCCGCTGCTGCTGGCGATCGGCGCGGTGATCATCGTGCCGGCGCCGCTGATCTTCCGGGAGGGCGTCGGCGCCTGGGCGGCGCGGGTGCTGCCGCTCCTGGCCGGCATGGGCGCCGCGGGCTTCTTCGCCCTGGTCCTCGTGCCGCGGATGCGGCCCGACGCCGGGCCGCGGCGCTTCCTCCGCAGCGCAGGCCTCGTACTGCCCGGGTCGCGGCAGGCGCTGCGCAACGGATCGATCGCCACCTTCCTCGAGGTGCTGGGTTCCTGCGTGGCCGCCGGGATCGCGGTGCGGCAGGCGCTGCCACTCGCGCTCGACGCGGCCCCGCACCCGGCCTTCCGCGCCACCGGCCCGCAGGAGCGGCTCGAGGCCGGCGCGACGCTGGCGGAGGCGGTGGCGACGATCGCGGTGGTGCCGCCGGCGACGCTGGCGCAGATCGCGCAGGCCGAAGTCACCGGGACGATCGATCGGGTGCTGCCGGCGCTGGTGGCGGATCACCGGCAGCGGGCCCGGGTGGGGACGCTCGTGGCGGTGGTGCTGCTCGGGCTCGTCGCCGTCGGGGTGGTGGTGGGCACGCTGGCGTGGTCGGTGATCGAGGCGTGGCTCGCCTACTTCCGGCAGGTGGAGCGGGCCGGCGGCTGAATCTTGCCGTGCACCACGGAGAATACGGCATTGCCCGGCGTCGCTGTCGCGGCGCGAGCCGTCACGGGTGGCCGATTCCCGTGCAGACGTCGCTTCCCGCACGGGCACGGGTCGTGCTTCGCTGGAGCGCATGGACCGAATTCATCTGCATGGGCTCCTGGCGTTTGCGCTCGGGCTGGTGCTCGCCGCCTGCGGCGAGTCCGCAGGGGAGTCTGCCGGCGCATCCGGTGACGGCGGAGGCGGCGGCCTCGGCGGCTGCACCCGCGACGCCGACTGCCCCGCGGGGCTGGTCTGCAACGCCGAGGCGCGCTGCGTCGCGAGCGACGGGCTGCCGCCGGAGGAGGAGGAGAGCCGGATCGCCGCCCGCCCCGCCGCCTCGGCGGAGCGGCTCTACGTGATCGCGCCGTTCGCCGACGCGGTGACGCTGATCGACCCCGAGACGCTGGCGCTGGAGTCGGTGCCGGTCCCCGAGGAGCCGGTCGATCTGGCGGTGCTCCCCGGCGAGGACGCGGCGCTGGTGCTCTCGCGGAGCGGCAGGGCGATCTCCCTCCTCGCCAGGCAGGGCGGGGTGGTGGGCCTGCAGGTGGCGCCGCTGGCCCGTCGCTTCGGCGCGGTGGCCCTCGCGCCGGACGGCGCCTGGGCGCTCCTCTGGACGCCGGAGGGCATGCTCCCCGACGCTGGCGCCGAGGGGATCGTGGGGCTCGTCGACGTGGACGCCCTGCGCGCAGGCCTCGAGGGTCCGGTGGCGGATTTCGCCGCAGGCCGCCGGCACACGGCGGTCCACTTCCGCACCGTCGCAGACGATGCGGTCGACGCGGTGGTGGTGGGCAAGGTGGAGATCGCCGTCTTCCCCCTCGGGGCGGAGGATCCCGCCCCGACCCGGATCGCGCTGCCGGCGCTCTTCGCCGAGATCGCCACCCGCGAGGTGGTGGCGGCGCCGGACGGCTCCTTCCTCCTGCTCCGCTCCCTGGCAGCGCCGGAGCTCGCCGTCTTCGACGTGGAGGCCCGCACCCTCTCCACCTTGCCCCTGCCGGCCCCCGCCAGCGATCTCGACGTGACCGCCGACGGATCGCTGGCGGTGGCGGTGCTCCGCACCACCAGCCAGGTGGCCTGGTTCCCGCTGCCCGCCGCCCTCGGTGATCCGGCGGCGGTGCAGGTGGCGACGGTGGAGCTCCCGGCGATCGGCTGCGAGGAGGTGCCCTGCCTGGCGGCGCCGGGCCAGGTGGCGCTGGCGCCGGACGGCAGCTTCGCCGTGCTCTTCTCCAACGCCGCGCCCACGGAGAGCCTCGGCATCTTCGACCCGGCGGATGGCTCCACCGCGATCTTCTCGGCCCTCGAGAAGCAGGTGCATTCGGTGGCGCTCTCGCCGGACGGCACGCAGGCGCTCGTCTTCCACCTCGCCGATCCCGACTCCACCGCCGCCGATCTCTACGAGCGCTGGGTGGATCAATCCGAGGGCTACGCGGTGGTCGACCTCGAGCGCGGCATCGCCCAGCTCAAGCTCACCGACAGCCTCGTTCCCCGGGAGGCGGTCTTCGCCACCGGCGATCGCTACGCCGGCGTCACCCTGCGCGACGACGAAGCGAAGCGCTTCGGCCTCGACGCGATCGATCTCGAGACGCTGGTGACCGAGCCGCTGCAGCTCGCCTCGGCGCCGGAGTTCGCCGGGCCCCTGCCCGCCTCGACGCCGGAGCAGCACCATCGGATCTGGGTGACACAGGAACATCCCGCCGGCCGCATCGGCATCGCTCGCCTCGACGAGCGCACGGTGCGCACCATCACGGGCTTCGAGCTCGAATCGGAGGTGCGTTGATGCGCCGCCTTCTCTTTTCCCTGCTCGCGCTCGCCACGGTGGCCTGTGGCAGCCGCGGCGCCCGCTGGGACGAGCCGCTGGAGGCGGAGGGTCCCTTCGTCGCAGCCGATCGGCTGGTGTGGCTCAATCGCACCGCCTCGCTGCTCGTGGTCCTCGATCCGCAGGGTGGCGACGGTGCCCGCGCCTTCGACGTGGTGGGGAGGATCCGCGGCGCCGCTCCCTGGTCCGGCGGGATGGCGATCCTCGGCGGCAGAGGCGACGCCCCCACGCTCGAGATCGTGCGCCTGCCAGGTGGCGAGCGGCGGCGGATCGCCTTGGGCGCTGCGTGGGACGAGATCGCGGTCGCGCCGGACGGCACGCACGCGGTGCTCCGCTTCGATCCCGACGTTCCGCCCGCCGCCGGCGCGCCGCCGGTGCGCAACCTGAACGAGATCGGCGTGGTCGATCTCGCCGCGGGCAGCGCCACGACGGTGGTGCTCCAGACCGAGGCGCTGGTGCCGCGCGCGGTGGTCTTCCAGCCCGGCGGCACCCTCGCCGCCCTCCTCTTCGACAACGCCATCGCCCTGGTCGACACCGCGGCGCCGGCGCGCCGGGTGCAGGTTCCCCTCAAATTGCGGGACGGCACCGCGCTCCGGCCGGCGGAGGCGCTCTTCTCGCCGGACGGCAGCTTCCTCTTCGTGCGGGCCGTCGGCTCCGAGGACGTGCTCACGCTGGAGCTCCTCGAGGCGGCCGGCGCCCTCGACGTCTCGATCAACTTCCTCTTCGTCGCCGGGGGCCGGTCGCTGCAGGACATCGCCGTCGCCGAGGCGCTGGGCAACGCGGTGGTGGCGCTCTACGCCAGCCACGTGGCGCTCCTCGACGCCACGGGCGACAGCGGCGCGACGCACGTGGCGGCGCTGGAGCCGGATCTCGATCGGATCACCGATCTCGGCGACGGCCTGCTCCTCCTCACCGCGCAGGGCTTCGCCACGGATCGCCTGTCCGTAGCCGCCTGGGATCCGGCCGCTGGCCGGCTGGTGGTCGATCGCCTCGAGCGGCCGCTTGCCGGCGCGCCGGTGGTGGCGAACGGCGAGGCCTTTCTCCCGCAGCAGGGCGGCACCACCGGCGCGCTCACCGTGGCGCGGGTGGAGCGGGATCCCGCCAGGTTGCGGCTCGATCTGCAGGCGCTGCAGGTGGCCGGGCAGATCACCTCCACCGCCGTCGACGGGGCGAGCGGCGTGGTCTTCCTCGGGCTCGATCTCCAGCGTCCGGCGACGGTGGACGATACCGCCACCGGCGGCGTCGCGGCGATCACCGCCGGCAGCCTCGCCAGCGATGGCCTGCTCCTCGACGCGCCGGTTCGGCAGGTGGGCGTGGTGGGCGGCAGCATCTACGCGCTGCACGACGATCGACTGGGCGACGTGACGCTGGCGCCGCTGCGCTCGTTGCGCCGCGAGGACGCGGTCCGCTACGAGGGCGTGCTGCTCGGTGGTCTCTTCGACCGGGGGGAGGAGTGATGAGCGTGCGTGCCCTTTTCGCTGCGTGCTGCGTGTGGCTCGCCGCCACGCCGGCGCTCGCCGACGTGCACCTCTTCACCCGCGTCGGATCGATTTGGATCACCGATCCCTCCTTCGATCTGGTGAGCGGTACCGACGCGCTCCCCAACGTGCTCTTCGGCGCGGGGTGGGAGGCAGGGCGCGGCTCGCCCCTCGCCTTCGAGGTGGCGTACGGGCTCGCCGGCGCCAGCGACGAGGTCTTCGAGGCGATCGACACCAACTTCCTGCTGCAGCAGCTCCAGGGCGCGGCGATCTACCGGCGGCCCTTCTCCGAGCGCTGGCGCTGGTTCGCACGAGGCGCTGCGGCGCTGGAGCACGCGAGCCTCGATCTCGGTGCCTCGCGGATCCTCGAGGCGTCGGCCTGGGGGCTGGCGCTGGAGGGAACGCTGGGGACGGAGCTGCTCCTGCCCATCGCCGCCGACGGCGACGAGTGGGGGGCGAGCCTCGGCCTCTCGGTGGAGGCGGGCTACGGCCTGCGCCCCTTCGGCTTCGACTTCGCCGAGGCCACGGTGGAGGGGGACGACGAGGCGGAGCCGCCGCCGACGGCGGCGGGGCCGATCGACGTCGGCACCCTCGACGCGTCGGGGCCGATCCTGCGCTTCGGGCTCTCCCTGCGCTTCTAACGGATCCCGGGGCGCTCGCCCTTGCGCCACACGCCGACGAGGCGGACGCCCTCCTTTACCCGCTGGCTCAAGGGGTAGAAGCAGTGGCGCGGGATGAAGTACGCGTCGACGGCGCAGCCGGCGATCGGCAGCGGCGGCGTGGTGATCAGGGTGGCGTCGAAGGACCAGACGCTCTGGTTGCCGTCGGGCGGGAGGCCGAGGTCGAGGGTGGCGAGGCTCTTCGCCCGCTCGAGTGCCGCGCGATCGTAGGCGGCGTTGCCGCTGGAGCGGTGGAGGCGCACGTCGGCGACGTTGCCGGTCTCGTCCTGCACCAGGAGGACGAGGGCGCTGCGGCTCTGGCGGTAGGCGGTGCGCTCCATGTCGACCGTGGGCTCGACGCGGTCCGGAAGCTCCACCGGGACGGCGTTGTCGGCGAGCTCCCTGGCGCCCGGGACGAGGGGGCCCTCGCCGTAGGGGTTGCCGGTGGCGGCGTAGCGCTCCGCCTGCTCCCGGTAGCCCTTCCAGGCTTCCTCGACCGGGATGCCGAGGCCGCGGGTGGGGCCGTCGCGGAGCAGCTCTTTCGGCACCTCCCAGCGCCGCTCCAGCTGCTGGCGCAGCTCCGACCAGTAGGTCTCGACGCGCTCGGTGGCGCGGCGGACGGCGCGATCGTCGGCGAGGCGGTCGGCGAGGCCCGGGGCGGGCTCGGGCTCCTCGGGGGGCGGCACGGGGATCTCGAGGGTGCCGGCGAGCTCGTAGCGGTCGGGGAGGAGATCGAGGCGGCGGAAGGTGGGATCGACCCGCCGCGGCTCGGTCAACGGCTCCGCCGTGGGGGCCGGCGCCGGTGTGGCGACGCTCCCGCGCGGGGCTCTCACCGGGGGTGATTCACCCGGAGTGCGCGGCGGCGGCTCGTAGCGAGGCGGCGGTTCGGGCGCGGGCTGAGGTTCCGGCGGGGCCACCGGGATGATCTCCAGCTCGATCGGCGGCTCCCGATGCTGCCGCTCCGGCTCCCTCGCCAGCAGGAGCAAAGCCAGATGCGCGGCGACCGAAAGGCCGACCGCGACGCCCCAGCGCATCGTTGGCCGCTTGCTCCCCACGGGCCAGATCTCCCACCGCCGGCGCTGCCGGCGCAACCATCCCCACCCGGGCCGCCGGGCGCTTGCCTGCCTGCAGGGCGCTCCCCAGCCTTTGCCGGGGCGCAGAGGGATTGGGCCTCTGGCTCGAGCGAAGGGGCGGCGATGATGGTGGAGGTGCTGGCACGGCGGGCAGAGGTCCGCCGACTCTCGGTGCAGGAGGCGCGGGACGGCCTCGTCTCCTGGTTCATGGAGCGTGCGGAGCCCCAGGTGCGCAGGGGGATGAAGTTCACCTCGCCGCACGCCAACGCCGAGGAGATCCAGCGGGTCCTGCAGCAGCGGGCGCGGACCTTCTTCCACCGCCTCGCCTCTACCTGGGAGGAGCCGACCTGGGCCGATCTCCGCCGGGTGAAGACCCGGATGCAGACCTACCTGCTCCCGCAGCGCGAGGTGCTCGAGGTGCTCGCCCACGAGATCGATCTCTGGGACTTCATCCTAGCCGGCGGCGCGCGGCCCGAGGCGCGGGCCTGAGCGCCATTCCCGGCTTGCAGCCGTTGCGATCCCGCACCCGGAGGGGCTAGGGTCCCCCCGTGACGCCCCGCCCGCCCAGCCTCGCCGAATTGAGGAAGCGCTACGTCGACGAAGCGCGCCCGCTCCCGCAGGTGCTCGAGCAGGCCTTGCGCAACGACGTTCGTGCCGGGGCGAAGGCCCTGCTCGCCGCCATCGACAAGCGCCGCCACGCCCACCGGGCCGAGGGGCAGCGCCTGCGCCACATGCTCCGCTACGAGCAGGCGTTCTACGCCGACGGGATCACCCTGGTGGCAGGCGTCGACGAGGCGGGGATGAGCCCCCTCGCAGGGCCCGTGGTCGCAGCGGCGGTGATCCTGCCCGTCAACGCGCGCATCGCCGAGGTCGACGACTCCAAGAAGCTCGACGCCCCCACCCGCGAGCGCCTCGCGGCGGAGATCAAGGCGAAGGCGGTCTGCTGGGGCGTGGGCCTCGTCGAGCCGGCGGAGATCGACAGCGTCAACATCTACCGCGCGGGCCTGCTCGCCATGCGCCGCGCGGTGGAAGCCCTTGCCCCCTGCCCCGAGGCCCTGCTCATCGACGCGCGGCGCCTGAAGGAGCTGCCCATCCGCCAGGAGGCGATCATCAAGGGCGACGCCAAGAGCCTCTCCATCGCCGCCGCCTCGATCATCGCCAAGACCACCCGCGACGCCCGCATGGCCGCCTACGACACGGAGTTCCCCGGCTACGGTTTCGCCAGGCACAAGGGCTACCCGGTGAAGGAGCACTACGAGGCGCTGGAGAAGCTCGGCGCCTGCGCCATTCACCGGCGCTCCTTCGCCCCGGTCCGCAAGGTCCTCGGCCTCGATCCCCTGCAGACCGACCTCTTCGCCCCGCCGCCGGACGCGGACGCCGCGCCCGAGGACGAGGGCTCTCACGAGGCGTGAGAGCGCCTCCGCGTTGCGAGGAGCAGCGTGACGAGCGCCGCACCGGACCAGGCCCGTGGGCCGCTCGACGTGCTGCAACCGCCATCGTCCCAATCGTCGCCGCTGCAGATGTAGCCGGCGTCGAAACCGAGTGCGACCGCATCGTCGGCGCACGTTGGCGAGAGCGCCGCGGCTTCCACGTCCTCGAGGGGCGCAGCGCCGTCACAGGAGACGGCACCGTCTTCACCTACCGCGAAGCTCCAGCGCACGGCGAGGTCGCGTCCCTCGAGGATCACCAGGTATCGCTCTTCTCCTGCACCGGCCAAGCCGTAGAGGACGCTCCCGACTTCGACATCGCTCGCCAGTGGTCCGGAGATCCGCTCGACCAGATGGAAGCTTTGCGTACCCGTCGAAGCGCGGGACGTCACTGCAACGCCCCACAGCTCCGTTTGCACCTGGCTTCCGCAGAGCAGCGAATCGCAGGGCATCGAGCAATCGGCCGCTGCGGCAGTAGGAGCGCAGACAGGCAGGGACGCGAGCATGATGGCGATGGGTGCTTTTATGTCCGGCACGCCGGGGGGGACCCGCCACCGCTGCAGCGCACCGTACGTGGCGCTGCGAGTCGCCTCCCCCCGGTGCGTGGGGCCTGGGCAACTGAACCGGTAGGAAGCGCCAAAACGCCGCTTGGCGAGCAGCGCCGCGAACAGAAGGCCGGCGGTTGCGGCCGCACCGGCATCGGCAGGTCCCGTCGCGCCGGTTGTGCTGCAACCGAAGGGCGCATCGGCGCACGATCCGGAGAGCCCTGCCTGTGCGGTTGCGCGGCCGCAATCGCTGGAGAGGAGCGCATCGATGGCGTCATGCCGATCGGCGATCCCCGACGCGCCCATACACGCGACCCGGCCACCGTCGACGACCTCGAGTCCGGCGGCTGCGGTGCCGCTCCCGCTGAGCACGAGCAGCGCCTCGTCGGTTGCCGTCTGCCACGCCTCGACCGCCAGACCCACCTGCACCTGCGCAGCGCCGGGACCGCCGAGGACCTTCGTGACGACGTAGCTCGATGCTCGGCCGTTCGGCCCGGGTGCGCCTACCCGCTCCGCCTCCACGAGAGTCCACGCCTCCTCATGTCGGATCGGGTCACAGATGACCCAGGAACAGGAGGGTGCACAGTCCGCCGCCGCTGCCGCGGGCAGCAGCATCGCCACCAACGCAGAGGCGATGCCTCCCAACCAGCATCTGGCTGCGCTCATCGTCTCCACCGCGGCAGCACGAGCGTGATCAGTGCCCCGACGACGCCCCACCACGGCGCACCGCCGCCAGCACTGCAGCCGACGATGTGCTCGGTGTCGTCGCATTCCGCGCCGCTGTCGTAGCCGCTCTCGAGCGCCCGATCCTCGCAGTCGGGCGCGACGGCGATCGCCAGCGCCTCGTCGAGGTCGATGGCCTCGCCGTCGCACCGCACCTGCCCGGCCTGGTCGACGGTGGCGATGGCCCGGGCGGAGCGCTCCGCTCCCCACTGCTCCACCGCCACCAGCACCTCGGTGTCCGGACCCGGAGCGTCGATCACGTAAATCTCGAGCGGCAGCTCCGTGCCGACGGAGATCTCGCTCGCCAGCGGTCCGTGGACCTGGTCCAGACGAACGGTGAGGGCCTCCCCCTCCAGCACCGTCCCCCGTGCGGCGCCCCACGCCTCGGCCCACTGCTGCATGCAGAGCTGCGCGGCGCAGGAAGGAGCGCAATCCGCCTCCGCCTGCGCGGGCACCAGTGCCACCCACCCGACCGCCCCAAGCAACGTGAACCACCGCATTCGCCCCTCCGAGCCGGCGCTCTCCCACGCCACGACTTGCAACATACGAGGTCCCCTCGCCCCGCTGCGAGCGAGCGCCGTGACTTCCCGTATCCGAGTTGGAATACGGCGTGCGACTACGCGGCGCCTCGTCGCCACCCCACCTGCAGCAGCCATGTTCGTGGCTCGAGGAGAGGGCGATCGCTCCCGGCGAGCCGCATCGTGCGGGGTACGTGGTCGGCGGGGCCGGCGGCGTAGCGGTCCATCGTGACGGGCTCCAGCTCCTCGCCGCGCTCGAGCAGGTGCTTGCGGGTGTTGGAGAGCACGTAACGGATCGCGTTGCGTACCTGCGTGGGCGTGCGGAGCACGGCGGTGTGGTAGCGGTCGGCGACGACGCGGCCCTGGCGGCGCATGAGCTGGTTGAGGCCGCGGGCGATGCGGATGGAGATGGAGCGCATCGCGCGGCCCAGGTTCTGGCGGCTCTCCACCTCGAGGATGAGGTGGAGGTGGTTGCCCTGCACCGAGTAGTGGGTGAGGCGGGCGCCCGTCTCGCGCGCCGCCAGCAGGGCGCGGGAGAGCACGTTCCAGGCGCGGTGGGTCCGCAGGTTCCAGACCTCCGGCATCATCCGCACGGTGACGTGGACGGGGTGCCGCCGCTCGATCTCCCCGCGGCGCAGGTGCGGCACCGCGGGGCGGTCGCCGAGCGGACGCGGGCCCTTCGGCTTGCGGCCGGCGCCTTTGCGCGCGCCGCCCCAATTCCGCTCCGGCAGATCGAGCTCGGCCTGGGTCCCCATCTTTGGCTTGCGCGCCATCGTCTGCCCCCTCGCGCTGGAGCCAGACCACACAAATGTGCTGCCCGGCGACCAGCCACTTGAAAAGCGTATGTGGTTTTCATGCTGGTTTCTACGGCCCGAGTGGGTTCTCCCAATCGCTTCTGGATCTACGGATTCCAGGAGAGACAAGTCGGTGCTTCCAACAAGCCGAGGAGCCACCGCGAGCGCCCCGCAGTGCACGCCAAGGCACCGCGCACGAAAACGCCCGGCCACCTCCCCAGGTGCCGGGCGCCTCGTTCACGGCACGGCGGTGGACGTTACTCCTCGTCCCCCTGCCGCAGGTTGGCCAGCACGTTGAGATCCTCGAGCGTGGTCACGTCGCCCTGGCTCTCGCGCCCCGCCGCCACGTCCCGCAGCAGCCGCCGCATGATCTTCCCGGACCTCGTCTTGGGCAGGGCCTCCGCGAAGCGGATCTCGTCGGGCCGGGCGATCGGGCTGATCTCCTTCGACACGTGCTCCTTGAGCTCGTTGCGCAGCGCCTGGGTCGCGGGCACGCCGTGCTGCAGGGTCACGAAGGCCACCACCGACGTCCCCTTCACCTCGTCGGGCCTGCCGACCACCGCCGCCTCCGCCACGTTCTCGTGGGAGACGAGGGCGCTCTCGATCTCCATCGTCCCCAGCCGGTGGCCGGCCACGTTGATGACGTCGTCGACGCGGCCCATGATCCAGAAGTAGCCGTCCTCGTCTTCTCGCGCGCCGTCGCCGGTGAAGTAGCGCCCGGGGAACTCGGAGAAGTAGGTCTGCAGGTAGCGCTCGTGATCGCCCCAGATCGTGCGGGCCAGCGAGGGCCAGGGCCTGTCGACGATGAGGTAGCCACCCTTCCCCGCGGGCACCTGGTTGCCCTCGCGGTCGACGACCTTCGTGGCGATGCCGGGGAGCGGCAGGGTGGCGGAACCGGGCTTGGTGGGCGTCGCACCCGGCAGCGGCGAAATCATCATCGCGCCGGTCTCGGTCTGCCACCACGTGTCGACGATGGGGCAGCGCCCCCCGCCGATCACCTCTCGGTACCACATCCACGCTTCGGGGTTGATCGGCTCGCCCACGGTGCCGAGCAGCCGCAGCGAGGTGAGGTCGTGGCGGTTGGGCCACGACTCGCCCATGCGCAGGAAGGTCCGGATCGCGGTGGGCGCGGTGTAGAGGATGCTGACCCGGTGCTTCTCGACGATGCGCCAGAAGCGGTCAGGCTGCGGGTGCATCGGCGCGCCCTCGTACATCACCACGGTGGCGCCCAGCGCCAGCGGCCCGTAGACGACGTAAGAGTGGCCGGTGACCCAGCCCACGTCGGCGGTGCACCAGTAGGTATCCTCCTCGCGCAGATCGAAGACCCAGCGCGTGGTGGCCGCTGCAGCGACGAGGTAGCCGCCGGTGGAGTGGACCAGCCCCTTGGGCTTTCCGGTGGAACCGGAGGTGTAGAGGATGAAGAGCGGGTGCTCGGCCTCCACCGCCACCGCGGGGCAGTAGTCGCTCTCGGAGTCGACGAGCTCGTGCCACCAGCGATCGCGCCCGGGGATCCAGGCCACCTCGTTGCCGGCGCGCCGAACCACCAGCACCCGGCGCACGGAGGTCCCGCGGACCGCCGCGTCCACCGTCTCCTTGAGCGGGGAGACGTTGCCCTTGCGGAAGGTGCCGTCGGCGGTGATCACCACCTCGGCGCCGGCGTCGTTGATCCGGTCCCGGAGCGCTTCCGCGGAGAAGCCGGCGAAGACGAGCGAGTGGGTGGCGCCGAGCCGCGCGCACGCCAGCATGGCGATCGCCGCCTCGGGGATCATCGGCAGGTAGATGCAGACCCGATCGCCCTTCTTCACGCCCTGCTTGCGCAGCGCGTTTCCGAAGCGCCCCACCTCGCGGGCGAGATCCTGGTAGGTGAGCACCCGCTCCTCGCCGGGCTCGCCCTCCCAGATGATCGCCGCCTTGTTGCGGCGCCAGCCGGAGAGGTGGCGATCGATGCAGCTCTCCGACGCGTTGAGGGCGCCGCCCTCGAACCACTTCACGTCGGGGAGCTCGCCCTCGATCACGGTGCGGAAGGGCTGCTGCCAGACGACCAGCTCCCTGGCGAGATCGCCCCAGAAGCCCTCGGGATCGACCTCCGCCCGCTCGCGCATCCGGCGGTACTCGTCGAGGCTGCCGATCCGCGCGGCTTCGGCGAATTCCTTCGGCGGGGGAAAGACCCGGCGCTCCTGCAACAGGGAATCGAGGGCGGTCGACGGGTGGGTCGGGTTCACGGCCATTGCTCCTCCTGGAGGTTGCCCCGACCGTAGACACCGCAGCTGTGCACAAGCAACCCGGCGAACGAAAGCCGTGTTCAATCGCCGATCTTCGCCGCGTCGAAGTCGACCTCGACGATGCACGCCGGCAGGCATTCCGGCTGGGCTTCCGGCCTGCGGGTGTAGTCGATGCGGAGCCTGCCGGTGAAGGACTCGTCGTCCCGGACCCGGGCCTCGATCGACGAGTGGGCGAAGACGAAGCAGGAGAAGCCCTGGATCTCGCGGACCACGTCGAAGGTGGCGTCGGCGATGAAGCGCTCGACCTCGCGGTCCGGCAGATAGCGCCCGATCAGCGCCTTGTCGCCGCTGGCGCCGGTCAGCCCCGGCACCAGGGGGCCCTCGGCAGCGAACTCGAGCCGGATGGAGTCGCCTGCGCTCTCGACCTCCGCTTCCGGGAGCGGCAGCGTGGCCTCGGGCTCCACCGAGCAGCTGTCCTGGCGGATGCCGGTGGTGGTGAAGGCGTAGGTGCCGTTTTCGAGCCCGCGGCCACACGCCGGCAGGGCGAGGAGGACGGCGCAGGCGAGGAGCTTTCGAGCGAGCAGGCACACGCCGGCATGGTAGCCATCGGCGCCGGCGATGGGGAGAATCCCCGGCCAGCCTCGAGGATCACGCCATGCCCGAATACCGGAACCCGAAGCCCACCGTGGACCTCTTCATCGAGCTGCCGGACGGCCGCTTCGTCCTCGTCCGGCGGAGCAACCCGCCCCACGGCTGGGCCCTGCCCGGCGGTTTCGTGGACGAGGGCGAGCCGCTGGACCGGGCGGCGATCCGGGAGGCGAAGGAGGAGACCGGCCTCGACGTCGAGCTCCGGGAGCAATTCTTCACCTACGGCGACCCGAGCCGCGATCCCCGCCAGCACACCCTCTCCACGGTCTTCCTCGCCAGCGCCGAGGGCGAACCCCTGGGCGGCGACGACGCGGCGGAGGCCAGGGCCTTCCGCCCCGACGAGCTTCCCCCGCTGGTCTTCGACCACGCGACCATCGTCGCCGACGTCCTCCGCTACCTCCGGACCGGCGAGCGGCGAAAGCTCTAGCGCCCACGCCACGGACGAAGTCCAGGTCCTCCGACCTCCGAGAAAATCGGGGGTGGCACGTGCACAAGCGCGAGACGGGTCTACGGGAGCTGAGGCGGGCCGGATCCCCGCCCAAGATCCCGGAGATCCAATGCTTTTCAACCAGACGGCCGAATATGCGCTCCGCGCGATGGCGCACCTGGCCCTGCTCCCGGAGGGGACCTCGGTCCGGGCCAGGGACCTCTCCGCCGCGACGGGCATTCCCCCCGACTACGTCTCCAAGGTGCTGCGGCGGATGGTCCGCGAAGGCCTCCTCCTCTCCCAGAAGGGCCACGGCGGCGGCTTCCGACTGGCCCGGCCCCCGGCGGCGATCCGCTTCGCCGACGTGCTCGCGGCCCTGGACGAGGGGCTCGACCCGGAGCGCTGCGCCTTCGGCTGGGGTGCGTGCGGCGGCCATGCGCCCTGCCCGCTCCACAACGCCTTCTCGAAGCTGAAGGCAGCGGTGAACACCTGGGCGAGCGAGACGACGCTCGCCGACGTGGGCGACGGGACGGTCCAGCTGCCACAGGTATCGGCAGCTGGCTGAAGGAGGCATGCCGTGATCGACGTGAACTGGCAGTTGGAGCTCGAGCGCGAGCACGTGGAGCAGAACGATCAGATCGAGCAGCTGGTCACCGCGCTGCTCTCGACCCCGCCGGACCTCGATACGGCCCGCAACATCGTGCGGGCGATCGACCGGGAGCTTCCCGATCACCTCGGCCGGGAGGAGGCGGTGATGGCCCCCTGGCTGGCGAAGGTCCTTCCCGAGGCGCGGGAGGAGCTGGCCCTCCTCGAGCGGCAGCACGTCGAGCTCTTCGCGCAGGCGACCGCCGCGCGCTACGCGCTGGCGGGCGTCACGCCCGCGGTGGACTACGGGGTGGCGCTGCGCTTCGCCCGGAAGTTCGCCGATCACCTCGAGAGGGAGCGGCGCCTCGTCGAGCGCGCCATTGCCTCGAGCTGATCCCTCGACGGACCGGCGCGCAACGACTCCCGCAGCGGCGCATCCTCGATGCTACATCGAGTGTGATGAAGGTGGACCATCGACTTGGCCCCGCTCGGGGGATAATGGTCCTCGTTCTTGCGGGGGGTGGAACGATCCCGGCTCGATGACCCACGAGGTCGGTTTCCACCCGGGAGACGTTCGCAATGCAGCAGGTCCTTGCAGTTGCACGGAGCGCATTGGGCGCGATCTGCGTCGTCGGTATCGATGGGCGGATCCGCTACGGCAACGCGGAAGCGGAGCGGCTCCTCGGCATCCCCGCAGCTTCGCTGATCGACGCCTCCTGCCGGTCGGTCTTCGGCGACGACTGCGCCTGCGGCGACGCCCTCGAACGGGCCCTGGCCGGCGAGGTGGTGGAGCCCTTCGACCTCCACCTGGTCCGGCCCGAGAGCGCGGGTACGGTGCTGGTGGCGATCCCGCTGGCGGTGCGCGACACGGAAGACGGTGCGGTGGTACTCACGCTCTTTCCCCGGCGCAGCGACGGGGCGAAGGTCCCGGCGACGCTGGGCGAGCCGCCACTCACCGCCCGTGAGCTCGAGGTGCTGCGCTACCTGCTCGACGGCTGCGACACCGAGACCGTGGCGCAGGCGATGTCGATCACCCGCACCACGGTGCGCAACCACGTGCAGCGGCTGCTGCGCAAGCTCGGTGCCCACAGCAAGATCGAGGCGGTGGCGATCGCCTCCCGCGCCGGGCTGCGCGGGATGGCGCGCGAATAGGCCCGTCTATTCGAGCAGCCCGAGCAGATCCTCGCGGGTGAGCGCGAGCGCCTGATCGCCGGCCCCCAGCGCTGCCTCCGCCAGGGCCCGCTTGCGATCCTGCAGCGCGAGGATCCGCTCCTCCACCGTGTCCTCCGCGACGAGCCGGTGCACGAGCACGGGCTTGTCCTGTCCGATGCGGTGGGCGCGATCGGCCGCCTGATCCTCGACCGCCGGGTTCCACCACGGATCGAGCAGGAAGACGTGATCGGCAGCGGTCAGGTTGAGACCGGTGCCGCCGGCCTTGAGCGAGAGGAGCAGGACCGGCGGCCCGTCCTCGCGCTGGAAGGCGTCGACGACGCCGCCGCGATCGACGGTGGAGCCGTCGAGGCGGAGGAAGTCGATGCCCGCCTTCTTCAGGTGGGGCTCGACGCGATCGAGGAGCGAGGTCCACTGCGAGAAGACCAGCGCCTTGTGTCCCTCCGCCACCGCCTCGTCGAGCTGCTCGAGCAGGAGCTCCACCTTCGAGGAGTGATCGGCCCGCTGGCCCGGGACGAGCCCGGCGTGGCAGGCCGCCTGTCGGAGGCGGAGCAGCGCCTCGAGGGCGGCGAGGACGTTGCCGCCCTTCTGCAGCTGCTGCACCACGTCCTGCAGCGTGGAGGCGCGGACCGCGTCGTAGACCTTGCGCTCGCTCTCGCTCAGCGTGCAGCGCAGCACGATGTCGGTGCGCGGCGGGAGTTCGGGCGCCACCTCGCGCTTCATGCGGCGGAGGACGAAGGGCTTGATCCGCGCCCGCAGGCGCTCCGCGGCGCCGGGCACGCCGCCGGCGATCGCCTTGGCGTAGCGCTCCTGGAAATCCTTGCGCCCGCCGAGCAGCCCGCGGTTGAGGAAGTGGAGCTGGCTCCAGAGCTCCTCGAGCCGGTTCTCCACCGGCGTACCCGAGAGGCAGACGCGGAAGCGCGCCGGCAGCTGGAAGGCGGCCTGCGCCACCTGGGAATCGGGGTTCTTGATCGCCTGCGCCTCGTCGAGCACCACCGTCTCCCACTTGTGGGCGGCGAGGAGCTCGGTGTCGAGGCGGAGGATGGCGTAGGTGGTGAGCACCACGTCCGCATCGGGGTCGAGCGAGCGCTGCGGACCGTGGAAGACGGCGACCCGCAGCGACGGGCGGAAGCGCGCAATCTCGTTCGACCAGTTGTGGATCACCGAGGTCGGCGCCACCACCAGGGTGCGCCCGCGGATCGTGCTGATCGTCTGCAGCGTCTTGCCGAGGCCCATGTCGTCGGCGAGGAGCGCGCCGAGGCCCGCCTCCTGGAGGAAGGAGAGCCAGGCGACGCCCTGCTTCTGGTAGGCGCGGAGCTCGGCGCGCAGGTCCTGCGGATAGGCGGGCGAAGGCAGGCCGCTGAAGTCCTCGAGGAGCGGGCGCAGCCTGTCGAACTGCGGCGGGGGCGGCTGGTCGAGATCGTCGCAGAGCCTGGCGAGATCGGGGATCGCGCAGGCGGGGAGCTCGCCGCTCCCGTCGCGGGCGGCGAGCAGATCCGCGATGCGGTTGCCGAACTTCTCCAGCCAGTCGGTGGGGATCGGCGCGATCCCGCCGCCGATGAGCGGCGCGAAGGCGGAGCCGTCCTGCCACGCACGGAGCACCGCCGCCGCATCGGCCCTGCCCCTGCCGCCACCGGCGGTGGTGAAGGAGACGTCGAAGGCGCTGCCGTTCACCGCGAGCTGCGGCACGAGGCGCGGCGCGAGGAAGAAATTCTCAAGCCCCTTGCCGTCCACGTCGCCGGAGAAGGAACGGACGCGGTCGGCCATGGCCACCGCCTCCTCCCCGCGGAAGAGCGCCTTCTTTCCCGGCGCGAGACCCAGGTCGCTCTGCAGCTGGCGGACGAGGCGGCCTTCCGCCTCTTCGTTGCGCAGCGGGATCACCGGATCGTCGCCGAGCAGGGTGAGGTTGCCGCCGTCGACCCGCGCCACCGGCGGATCGCCGTAGACCACGGTGGGGAAGACCACGAGCGCGTCGCCCTTCTGCTCGGTCTGCACCAGCATGCGGAGCCGCTGCTTGCTGGTGCGGGGAAAACGCTTCGAGCGGATGTGGACGTCGATGCGCTCCTGGAGCGAGGGCACCACGCGTGTGACCAGCTCCACCAACTGGCTCGCGGGAAAGGGCCTGCCGTTGCGGAGCTCGGCGAGCTCGCGGGCGGTGAGCGGCGGCTCGCCGAAGGGACGGATCACGTCGCCGTCGCAGCGGGCGATGCCGTTCGGGAAGATCTCGCGGATCGCGGGATCCTTCTCCATCCGCAGGAAGAAGCCGTCGCCCTGATCCTCGACCACGGCGACCATGCCCACGCGGGCCTTGGCCACGCGCACCGGCGTGCCGTCGAGGCGCACGTCGTCGGCGCCGGCCAGCGTCTCCAGCAGCGCGTGCATCACCTCCCGCGGAAACCAGCCGCGGCGCTTGGTGCCGAGGGCCACCTCGAAGGCGAGATCGACCGGGGTGGTGAGGATCTGGGGGCCTTCGACCCGACCCGAGGTGATCGCGGCGAGGCTGGTGGCGAGCGGCGCCTCGCTGCCGTCCTTGACGAGGACGCGATCGATTCCGAGGCCTGCGGTCGTGCGCTCGAGGCGGTAGCCGACCCGGGCGACGCTCACCTTCGGCGCGGGCAGCGCCTCGCCCGCTTTGTTCGCCCGACGCATGGCGATCGCCGCTGCGGCCACGTGGATGCAGACATCGTCGGCGACGTGGCAGTCGCACGACCAATCCTCGTCGTCCACCGCGAGCACCACGGTCCGCGCCACCTTCTCGGCGGGGGTCGTCACCCTGCAGATCACCTGGTCGTTCCCGGCGCGCTCACCGAGCACGGCGCCGGCGCGGGCGAGCTCCACGCCGCGGGACCAGGTGGCACGGGAGCACGACTCGCGGATCGCTTCGAAGAGTTCCTGCATGTGGTCCTTCTCGCCCCATCCGCCTCGCGGAGGCAAGGCGTTCGTTCGGAGAGGAACGCCGGAATGCGGCAGGTTCTTCTCCTCGCTCGTCATCGGCGCTCCTCTCGGATCGCCGCGGCACGGGCTCGGCGGCCTGCCGTGCTTGACAGCGGCGGGGACGATGCGTCCGATGCCGCCCATGCTCAAGGGGCTGCTCGCACTTCTCCTCTTTCTCGTGGCAGGGGAACTCCTCCGGGCCCTGCTCCACCTGCCGATTCCCGGCAACGTGATCGGCATGCTCCTGCTCGCCGCCGCGCTCGGCACGGGGCTGGTCTCCGTGGAGACGGTCAAGCCCACCGCCGATTTCCTCGTGCGCAACATGGCCCTCTTCTTCGTGCCCGCGGGCGTCGCCGTCGTTCGTCACCTCGACGCGCTCCGGGCGTGGTGGCTGCCCATCGTCGCCGCAGCGATCCCCAGCACCTTCGCCGTGCTGGCGGTGGTCGGCCTGCTCCAGCAGCGGGGCCGGCGATGAGCGACGCCCTCCTCTGGCTCACCGCGACGCTCCTCGCCTACGCTTGCGGGCGGTGGCTGCAGGAGCGGACGGGTCAGCGCTGGATCCACCCGGTGCTCGTCGCCGTGGCCCTCCTCGCCGCCGTGCTCCTCGGCGCCGGCGTCCCCTACGAGCGCTACGCCACGGGCGGGGATCTCGTCGGCTTCTTCCTCGGGCCGTCGGTGGTGGCGCTCGGCGTCTCGCTCCACCTCCAGCTGCGCGCGATCCTCCGCCGGGGCAGGACGCTGCTCCTCGCGATCGGTGTGGGGAGCGTGGTGGGGGTGGCCAGCGCCGCCGGCGCGGCGTGGTTCCTCGGCGCCCCCGCCTCGATCGTCGCCTCGGTCGCGCCCAAATCGGTGACCACGCCGATCGCCATCGCGGTGGCGGAGCAGAACGGCGGAATCCCCGCCGTCGCCGCGGTGCTGGTCATCGCCGTGGGGATCTTCGGCGCGGTGGCGGGGCCGCCGTTCCTGCGGGCGATCGGCGTCCGCGATCCGGAGGCGCAAGGCCTCGCCCTCGGTGCGGCGGCCCACGGCCTGGGTGCGGCGAGGGCCTTCGAGGAGGGAGAGCGGCAGGGCGCGAGCGCGGCGCTGGCGATCGGCCTGCAGGGCGTCGCCACCGCGCTCGCCACGCCGCTGGTGCTGTGGCTGCTGGGGCTTCTCGGCTGAACGTGGTGCGGGGGCGCATTCCTCGCGTAGCATGCCCGACCCCATGGGCCTGCTCGTCTCCGTCTGCGTGATCGCCCTCTGGTTCGGCCACCTCGCGTGGGCGCTCACCCGCCTGCCGGTGGCCGCGGCCGATCCGCTCGTCTGGGCCCACGTGCTCCTGCAGGGCTGGCTCACCACCGGCCTCTTCATCGTGGGGCACGACGCGATTCACGGGACCGTCTCGCCGAGCCCGCGGGTCAATCGGGCGATCGGGCGATTGACGGCGCTCCTCTTCGCCGGCCTCTCCTTCCGGCGCCTCGCCGCCAACCACCACCGGCACCACGCGGCACCGTGCAGCGCCGACGATCCCGACTTCTGCACCCGCTCGCAGAACTTCTTCGTCTGGTGGGGAACGTTCCTCTGGCGCTACGCCACCGTGGGGCAGCTGCTCCTCATGGCGGTCGCCTACAACGTGCTCGAGCGCTTCTTCGCCGAGAGCGCCCTCTGGGCCTATTGGGTGATCCCCGCGCTGCTCGGCTCCTTCCAGCTCTTCGTCTTCGGCACCTTCCTGCCCCACCGCCTGCCGCACGACGAGGTGATGGGCCCCCACCGGTCCCGGTCGCAGCGCCGCCACCACCTCTTCGCCCTGCTCAGCTGCTGGTTCTTCGGCTACCACCGGGAGCACCACGAGCATCCCGGCACACCCTGGTGGCAGCTCTGGCGCAGGAAAGCCTAGATTGCCGGGATGCCCACGCCCTTGCGGATCGTCAGCTACAACGTCCGGTACTTCGGCCACGCGGTGCGCGGCCTGGCCAGCACCCGGGCAGGTAAGCGGGGGATCGCCACCGCGCTGGCGCAGCTCGATCCCGTCCCCGATCTGATCTGCCTGCAGGAGGTCGAGACCTCCTCGATCCGCAGCAACCTCGGGCGCCCGCGGGTGAAGGCGGATCAGACGCAGCTCGAGTCCTTCATGGAGAGCCTCGAGCTCGCCTACCAGGCCCGCGGGATGGAGCTGCCCTTCGAGGCGCTCTACTTCCGGGCCCATACCTACAAGCTCGGCGACGTATCGCTCTACACCACCGGCCTCGCGGTGCTGGTCAACCTGGAGACGCTGCGGGTCGACATGCACAACGCCGAGGCGCCCACGGGGATCACCCACTACCACGTGGCCCGGTGGAAGGACCGCAAGCAGAGCCGCATCTGCGCGCACCTGCAGCTCGCCGACGGCGAGGGGCGGCCGCTCCACCTCTTCAACACCCACCTCAGCCTGCCCACCCCCTTCGCCCGCGAGTATTGGTCGGTGAAGGAGAAGATGGGCCACGGCGTGAACCAGCTCCACGAGGCGAAGCGGCTCGCAGAGTTCGTGCGCGAGCGCTCGAAGGGCGAGCCCTTCGTGGTCTGCGGTGATTTCAACTCGCCGCCGGGCTCGCCGGTCTACAAGCTCCTGCGCGAGGAGGCGGGCTTCGTCGGCGTGCAGGAGCAGCTCGGCCAGATCCACCCCGGCACGCCGCGCGCCTTCCCCACCGCGGGCTTCATGCGGCTGCGGATGCACCTCGACCACCTCTTCTGCAGCAGGGACGTCCGCTGGCTCGATCTGGAGGGGACGCATCCCTTCGGCCAGGGCCCCTTCGCCGGCCTCTCCGATCACATGCCGCTCATCGGCCGCTTCCGGATCGAGCACCCCGTGCCGGCGGAGCTGGGGCCGGAGACGCAGCACCGCTGAGTTTGACGTCCCGGGCAGGGGCGGATCGCGTAGGGTGGCGCCGCCATGGCCGATACCTGGACCGACGATCTCGTCGCCGCGCTGCGCCCGCTCCGCTTCGGACCGCCGGTGACCCATGTCTACAACCCCCTCGAATACGCCCGCGCCCCCTGGGATCGCTACGTCGAGCGCTGGGGGGCGGGACGGCGCGAGGTGCTACTCCTCGGCATGAACCCCGGCCCCTTCGGCATGGCCCAGACCGGCGTGCCCTTCGGCGACGTGGGCATGGTGCGCGACTGGCTCGGGATCGAGGCGGCGGTCGGCAAGCCTGCGGTGGAAAATCCGAAGCGGCCGATCGTCGGCTTCGCCTGCCCGCGTAGCGAGGTGAGCGGCACGAGGCTCTGGGGCTTCTTCCGCGAGACGTTCGGCACGCCGGAGCGCTTCTTCGCCCGCTTCTTCGTGGCCAACTACTGCCCGCTCGTCTTCATGGAGGCGTCGGGCCGGAACGTCACCCCCGACAAGCTGCCCGCGGCGGAACGGGCGCCGCTCTTCGCCGCCTGCGACGAGGCGCTGCGCCGGATCGTAGACGAGCTGCAGCCGCGGCTGGTGATCGGCGTCGGCGGCTTCGCCGAGAAGCGGGCCCGCGAGGCCCTCGGGGGCAGGAACCTCCAGCTGGGCTGCATCCTCCATCCCAGCCCGGCGAGCCCCGCAGCCAACCGGGGCTGGGGCGAGGTGGTGCGCAGGCAGCTCGCCGGCTACGGCGTGGAGCTCCCGCCGCCTGCGGCGTAGGCACCGACCCGGGAAGTGCGGTAAGAGGCGCCCCGATGGATGCGATCAACGACACCCTCGCCGAGGCCCTCCTGGTCTTCACCCGCGCCTTGCTCCACGCGACCGTGGAGGGCGGTGCCGCGCCGGCGACCTCCCTGCCGGAGACGGCGGTGGGCGGCCTCTTCGTCACCCTCTACGACGAGGCGGGCGAGGTTCGCGGTTCCCGGGGCACCACCGCCCCCCCTTCGATGCCGCTCGCGGAGCTGGCTGCGGAGGTGGCGAAGGGCGCCGCCTTCGACGACCCCCGCTTCCCGCCGATCGAAGCGGCGGAGCTCCAGCGCTGCAGGATCGCGGTGACGGTGCTGGGACCGCCCGAGCGGATCCGTTCGCCGGAACCGATCGAGCCCGGCGTCACCGCCCTCAAGGTCACCGGCGACCTCTTCTCGGGGACCACCCTTCCCGAGGTGGGCTGGGGCCGCGGCTGGGACGCCGCGACCTACCTGGCCTTCGCCTGCCGCAAGGCGGGCCTCCACGCCCTGGCGTGGGAGCGGGAGGAGACGGAGGTCCTCGCCTACCGCTCCTCCCGCGCTGCAGAGCCCTTTTAGTCGCCGCGATCAGCCGGCAGGGCTGGTCTGGGGCTGCCGGGCCTGCAGCTGGTACTGCAGATCGTCGTATTTGCTCTGGGCGGCGATGACGCTGCGCTCCTTCTCGGCGAGCTGGCCCTCGAGCTTCGCCTCCGCCGCGCGCCTGTCGGCGATGGCCTGATCGAAGCGGGTGGGGTCGATGTCCGCCACGCGGGTGTCGCCCTGCGCCCGGAGCGTCTCGTACTCCGCCCGGCTCACCATCACGTCGCGGGTCCCGAGGCGGGCCTCGGCGAGCTGGTGCCGGGTCTTCGCCGCGTCGACCCGGGCCTTCTCCATCTCGACCCGCTGCTCGGCGGCCTGCGCTGCGAGCTTGCGATCCTCGAGGTTCCGCTCCGCCTCCTGGATTCGCATCTGGTCGCCGGTCTGCTTCGCCGCCTCGACCTGCGATTCCGCCGCCTTCACCTGCGAGTCGGCTGCAGCGACCTTCGACTCCGAAACCTTCAGCTGGTTCTCGGCGTCGCTCACGTCCACCTGGGCGCGGTTGACCTCGTCCTGGGCCATCCGCCGCTCCGTCCGGGCCTGCTCCACGTTGCCGAGGTCCTGCGCCGGCACCCGGGCGAGCCACGAATCCTCGATCTTCGGGGCCTCCGCCATTTCCGGCCCCTTCTGCCCGCCGGCGCAAGCGCCGAGCAGCAGGGCACCACACACCACCGATCCGAACACCAAATGCCTGCGATCCATACTGCACCTCCCTTGAGCGAAAGCTGCACACGCGCCCGGAGGGCAGGGAGTCCCTGAGCATTGGGGCGCATGCTACCTTGCCTGGAAGGGGAGGACCGCCTTGAACCTACTCGTTGCCATCCTCGTCTTCGGCCTGCTCATCGCCATCCACGAAGCAGGTCACTTCCTCGTCGCTCGCTGGGCCGGCATGCGGGTGGAGCGCTTCTCCATCGGCTTCGGTCCCGCCCTCGCCACCTTCCGGCGGGGCGAGACCGAGTGGCGGATCGGCATCCTCCCCATCGGCGGCTACGTGAAGATCGCCGGGATGAACCCTGCCGAGGAGGCCGAGAGCGATCCCGGCGACCCCGCCTCGTACGCCAACAAGCCCGCCTGGAAGCGGCTGCTGGTGATCCTGGCGGGCTCCTTCATGAACTACGTGCTCGCCTGGGTCCTGCTGGTGGGCCTGCTCCTCGCCGGCGCTGCGCAGCTGCAGCTCGACACCACCGAGGTCGGCGCGGTGATGCCCGACATGCCCGCTGCTGCGGCAGGGCTGCAGGCAGGCGACGAGATCGTGGCGGTGGACGGCAAGCAGGTGGAGGATTTCCGCTCCGTGGCCGAATCCCTCGCCGAGCGCAAGGCGCAGAACGTGTCGCTCACCGTCGAGCGCGACGGGCGCCGCTTCGAGCTGCCGGTGGTGACCAACGAACTCGGCCAGATCGGCATCCGCCCGCCGGAGACGATCGTCTCCTATGGCGTCGCCGAGGCGGTCCAGCGCGCGACCACCTTCGTGGTGGTCGGCTCCCTCGCCATCGTGCAGGGGATCGTCGACCTCGTCCGCGGCGAGGCGCAGGGCGGCCTCATGGGCCCGGTCGGCATCGCCAGCGAGGTGGCCCGGCAGGCGGAGCGGGGCATGCGCTGGCTCCTCGGCATCGCGGTGAACCTCTCGATCGCCCTGGGCTTCTTCAACCTGCTCCCGATCCCCGCCCTCGACGGCGGCCGCGCCGCCTTCATCCTCGTCGAGATGGTCCGCCGCAAGCCCGTCGACGCCCGCGCCGAGGCCTGGGTCCACCTCATCGGCTTCGTCGTCCTCCTCGGCCTCATCCTCGTCGTCACCGTCGGCGACGTCGGCCGCCTCACCGCCCAGTAACCCCCCGTCCCACCGCCCAGCCCCCCACCGCAGCACGCACCCCGCCCTTCCCGCCACCGCTCCGGCCCCCCGCCAACTCAGCCCGCCAACCGGGCGAAGCACGCCAACTGCCCAGCCACCAAGGCGCCGCGCCGACGGGACCGCGCGATCCGGCGGCGGCTGGGGACGGACCACGTCCCGCCAGGGACGTGGTGGGGCCCCTCTCTCGCCGCCCGGGAGCGCGGCCCGGCGGCAGCGCGGCGCCGTGCCGGCTGCCCCGTCCCGCGCGCCCTGCTCAACCGGCGAACGCCGCAGCGCGCCCCCCAAACGCGAACGCCGCCGAGCCCAGGAGGCCCGACGGCGTTCGCTACCATCACAGGACGTTGCTACCGCTTACGGCCGCGGCGTCGCCGGCTGCGCGCCGCAGACCAGTTCGTCAGTCGCCGTGTCCAGGTAGTAGCGCGGCTGGCACACCGACGAGTAGACGCACATGTACTGGTCACGCATCGTCTTGCCCTGGCGCACGAAGTTGCCCTGCGCGTCGGACGAGGGGCACTCCACCTGCACCGGCGTGCCGGCGCCGGGGAAGGAGCTGCCCTCCGGGGTGGCGCCGCAGCGGTAGACCGGCTCCGGCGGTGCGCCGGGGCCAGGGGCCACCAGGTTGCCGAACCACTCGCACGAGCCATTCGTACCGCAGCCGTCGTTGGCGGCGCAGTAGCGGGCGGTACGCTTCTCGAAGCTGTCCGGCGTGCCCGGGTCGGTGGCGGCGGTGGCGATGCCGGCGTTGCAGGAGAAGCCCGCACCGCAGGCGCCGGTGTCGGAGCACTCGCAGACCTTGAACGGCGCCGCATCACCCCAGTTGGTGAAGCGCCGGCCGCCGACCTGCGGCTCCACGCAGCGGTTGCCCGTGCCGCAATCCGCATCGGCCTCGCAGATCTTCAGGCCGTCGCAGCCGAGCTCGAGCCCAGCCGAGGAGCAGGTCCAACGGCCCGGGCACTCGGCGCTGTACTCGCAGCCCCAGTTGCAGCGCGGCTGGTTGTCCGGGTGGACCATGCAGATGCCCGGCGTGTCGGTATACGAGTAGGGACCGTCGACGCAGTCGTCGTTCGAGCCGCAGCCGGTACCGCACCAGCGGTCCAGCGGCGTGAGGGCGTAGCACTCACCGGGCGGCACGTTCTCGGGAGGCGTGACCGGGGTCCCCTCCTCCTCGCCGGTCATCATGTTGAGGAGCGGCTCGCCCGCGCAGAACTCGCCGAGGCGGCAGCCGTTCGCCGCACCGCCGTGGTCGATGCAGTTCTTCTCGACGCACTCGCCACGGCCGGTACCGCCGCCCGCGACGCACTTGTAGTCGGCGTTGCAATCCTCGTAGGGCTCGTCGGCGCCGCAGCCGGCCCGCGGGTCGATGCCCGGGCGGCAGGTGTCGGTGACGCAGCTGTTCTGCGTGTAGTCGGCCTTGATGTCGCAGTAGCCGAGGAAGACGCCGCCCTCGGGGCACTCCTTGTCGTCGAGGCAGCCTGCGGGACGGCAGCGCTTCTCGGGGCTGCCCGCCTCCTGCTTGCAGACGAAGCCGCCGCTCTCGTCGTAGGCGAGGCAGTCCTGGTCGGTCTCGCACTGGCTGCCGCACTGGCCCTGGCCGAAGAGGCCCACGGTGGAGCAATCGGCGAGCAGCTCGGGGTCGAGGTTGCCCGGGGTGGCGTGGCAGACCTCGTTGGGCGCGCAGCCCTGCGAGCGCTTGATGTCGAAGTCGTATTTGCAGCCGGGGATGCAGATCTGGCGGGTGCGGTCGCAGATCGGCGCCTCGGGGTTGCCGGCGCAATCCTCGTTGGTGACGCAGGGGCTCATGTCCGAGCAGTCCTGGGTCTGCGGCACGCAGTAGCCGGCGAGGTGCGGGTGCGTCTCCTGGTTCGCCGGGACCATGCCCGCGGGGCAGGCGCCGGTGCCCTTCTTGGGCAGGCAGACGTTGGCGTCGCCGTCGTCGTACGTGTAGGTCTTGCACTCCGCGGGCTGGTTGAAGATGACGCGATCGGGACCGCAGTCGGCGCTCGAGTTGCACGGCGAGCAGAACGGGGTGCGGCGGCGGCAGACGCCGGTCATGAACTCGCCCACCGAGTCGTCGGGGACGCAGACGCAGACGCCGATGTTGTCGCAGTACTCGTAGCCGGCGGTGGTGCCGCAGGTCACGTCACCCTGGCACGGCTCGCCGGGGATGCAGCGACCGTAGGTCTCGCTCTCGGCGTCGTCGTCGCAGCGGGTGCCGTTGTTGAAGCCGCAGTCCGAGTCGATCTTGCACATCGGGCGGCAGGCGCCCTCGATGCAGATCTCGTCCTCGTTGCACTCCGAGTCGATCTCGCAAGGGCGATTCTCGCAGAGGTTCGTCTCGAGGTTGCAGCGCTGGCCGTTGTCACAGTCGGCGTCTTCCTCACAGCCGGTCTGGGTGCCGCCCGTGCCGCCGGTACCGCCGGATCCACCGGTGGCACCGCTGCCACCCGTGCCGCCGGTGCCGGGTACGGTGCCCGGGTCGTCACTTCCACAACCGGGCGCGAAAGCGGCCATGCCAGCGATCAACAGAGCGATCAGCGGCAGAGCGCGCGAGATAGGGGGAGACTTCATTCGCGACTCTCCTGCGAAATGCGAAAGCCCGGACCCGCCCCGGGCGTACGAATGGAAATGCGGCGGAGTGTGCCACGGCTGGCAAATGGCGGGCAACCGTTCGGCGGATCGGTGTCCAATGGGAGTTCCGTGCAGGCGGGACGATGTATAGAGCGGCCCATGCGGATCACCGTGCTCTACTTCGCCGCCGCCAGGGAGGCGGCTGCGACCGACAGTGAAATCATCGAACTGGCAGCAGACGCCGACGTGGCGGCGCTGCTCTCTGCTCTCGGCACCCTGCACCCTGCCCTGCTGCCGGTGCTGCCCCGCTGCAGGGTCGCCATCGGCCACGACTTCGCGCCGGCGGACGCGACCCTCGCCCCTGGCGCCGAGGTGGCGATCATTCCGCCGGTGGCAGGGGGAACCGCGCCGATCTGCAGGCTCTCCGAGCAGCCCCTCTCCCTCGACGAGGCGGTGGCGTCGGTCCGCGGCAGGGATGCGGGCGCCATCGTCACCTTCACCGGCCAGGTCCGCGAGGCGAGCCGCGGCCGCGAGGTGGTCCGCCTCGACTACGAGGCCTTCGGCCCCATGGCGGAGAAGCAGCTCCGCGCCATCGCCGCCGAGTGCGGGGCGAAGTGGCCGGGCAGCAGGGTCGCCATCCTCCACCGTACCGGGACCCTCGAAATCGGCGCGATCGCCGTGGTCATCGCAGCGGCGGCGCCCCACCGGGCCGAAGCCTTCGCCGCCTGCCGCCACGCCATCGAGCGCCTCAAGGAGGAGGTGGCGATCTGGAAGAAGGAGCACTTCACCGACGGCACCGAATGGGTGGGGCTGGGGCCCTGACTCGGTTGTCCCCCGGGCGTTCCGTGCCGATCTTCCCCGAAGGAGGCGGCCATCCGCTCCATGGGGCCGCCGGATGGAGGGCGAGATGGGGCGTCACTACCCAGACATGCAGGCGGATCCGGTCAAGCAGCACGGCTACTACTACTCGAAGAAGGCCCACAAGCTCGCGCGGCTCAAGGTCGGCGACAAGCTGCCGCGGCACATGGGCCCCTGGGAGTTCATCGCCAGGGACGAGGAGGGCACCTCCTCCGAGATCCTGCAGCGGCTGCGCCGCATGCACCCGGAGGTCGATCCCTACCGGCTCTCGTTCGCCACCTCGACGCCCGTCGACATGGGTCACATGGCCCGGAAGCGCTGGATGGCGCGGTGGGGCTGGATGGCCGCCGGCGCCGCGGCCCTCGGCGTCGGCCTCTGGCTCGGCTCCCGGCGCCTGCGCCATCGGTGAAAACAGGTCCGGTTTCGTGACCGCGGGCGAGGGGTGGACTACCATCGCGGCGATTTGCGCCCGGCCACGCTGCCGGGTGCGTTCGCCCCGTCGGAGACCCCCGTGAAGATCCTCATTGCCGACGACGACGATTCCGTGCGCCGCCTGCTCGCCCTCGAGGTCCGTTCGCTCGGGCACGAGGTGGTCGAGGCCAGCGATGGCGCCATGGCGGTGGAGCGCGCCTTCGAAGTCCAGCCACAGGCCGTCTTCCTCGACGTGCTGATGCCGCGGCTCAACGGCTTCGACGCCCTGGCGCAGCTCAAGGAGCGCGGCTTCGGCGGCAAGGTGGTGATCATCACCGCCCTCTCCTCCACCACCACCGAGCGGCTCGAGGCAGGCGCCGCCCCGGACGCGATGCTGGCCAAGCCCTTCCGCAAGAAGGACGTGGCCCGGGTCCTCGAGCAGCTCGTCGCCGGGGGCTGAGCTTCGCCGGATGAAGAAGCTCCTCGCCTTCGATCTCGACGGGACCCTCGTCGACTCCCGCCACGACATCGCCGCCAGCGCCAACGCCGCCCTCGAGGCGGTGGGCCTTCCGCGCCGGCCGGCGGACGAGATCGTCCGCTTCGTCGGCGGCGGCGCCCGCAACCTCGTGGCCCGCTCGGTGGAGCCGCACATCGAGAAGCTCGAGGCGGCGCTGGAGGCCTGGCACCGGCACTACTCCGCCCATCTCCTCGACACCACCAGGCCCTACCCCGGCATCGCCGCGCTGCTCGACGAGCTCGCGCCCCGCTTCCTGCTCGCCGTCGCCACCAACAAGCCGGGGCGTTATGCCCGCACGATCTGCGAGGCGCTCTTTCCCGGCCGCTTCGTGCAGGTGATCGGCGGGGACGAGGGGCCCCGCAAGCCGGATCCGGCCCTGCTCGATCGGATCGCCGCCGCGCAGGGGATGCCGATCGCCGCCTACGTCGGCGACATGCCGATCGACCGGCAGACCGCAGCGGCCTACGGCTGCCGTTTCGTCGGCGTCACCTGGGGTTTCGGCAGCTTCGACGCTGCGTGCCCGGTCGCCGGCGATGCTGCAGCGCTCCGCGACCTGCTCGCAGAAGGTTACATGGGGCGCCCCTGAGGAAGGGCGGGCCTCCCATGAACGCAGCCGGAGGGGCTCCCACACGCCTCCCGCCGTCATGGTACGCCCTGCAGGGCTCCCCCTGTGCGTTCTAGGCGGGCTACCTCGGATCTCGTAGCGTCACCTCGCCGAATTTGCGGCTTTCCCAGAAGTTGGATCTCAAGGCGCCTGCTGCTGCTGAGCAGGCGCGCGGGGGACGTGTATGCGTACGCACTTCGTTTTGGCGGCAGCGCTCGCTGCCGCGCTGGCTGCATGTGGCGGGCAGGAACCCGGCACGCCCGACTCGACCGGATCGCGGGAAGCAGGGGTCCGGGGCGGCAACGGCGCCCCCTCTGGAGGCCATTACACCCTCAACCTGATCGGCGTGCCGGCTGGGAACCGGCCCGCGGAGATGAACGACAACGGCTCGCGGATCTTCGTGGCGCTGGAGGGCCGCACGAAGATCATGCTCTCGGAAGGGGACTTCGGGGTGGTCGACGCCAACGGGACCGACGGCAGCGCCAGCTTCCAGCTGCCGAGCCCCGGCGACGGCGAGGATCCCGCCTATACCGTCTGGGTGCGGCCCCTGGGACAGCCCGGCGGCTCCGCCCACATGACCACCTGCGCCACCTACGACGACGGGACGACCACCACCGAGTACTGCAACACCGGTTTCACCGTGCAGGTCGAGACCGGCAAGGGAAGCAAGCGTTTCACGGACGTGAGCCGAGACCTGCTCTACGTCTGGGTCGATCTCGACGGCGATGGCAGGACCGAGCGTTACCCGCTCTTCGACGAGGCGCTCGAAGACTACCTCTGGCAGTACGACAACTACGGCCTGAAGCTGCTCCAGATGCGCTTCTACGAGTAGTCGGCAGAGCACCCGAAATCAAAAACACCACCCGTGGCCCGGAGCCACGGCCTGTATCGTCGCGCCCTCGTTGCAAAGAAAAGGAAGACACAATGCGTGCACTGCCTGCGATCGTCGCCCTTCTCGCCGCCTTCGTCGCCACCGAAGCCACTGCCCAGTCCGCCAAGTCGAGCGTCCAGGTGGGCAACCTCTCCCTGGTCGGGGTTCCCAACACCGCCGCCACCACCGACGGCTGGACCAACATCCTCGCCACCACGATCCACACGTCGCAGCAGAAGGATCTGGTGATGGATGTCTCGCTGGAGGCGGGCCTTTTTACCGACACCCTCGTCTCCAGCAGGAAGGGTCGTTCGGATACCTCCTTCGCCGAGGCGATGATCGAGGTGCGCGTCCTCGTCGACGGCCTGGCCGCGATGCCGGCGTCGGTGATCTACGCCAGGCGGGCGCAGACGCTGATGGCGTCGTTCGGCGGCGTCCTCGAGTATTGCGACGACGAGAACGACGACGGCATCATCGACGGCGAGACGGAGTGCGAGTTCAGCGACGAGCAGCTCCAGCTCGTCCTCGACACCATGGGCGCCCACTCGTTCAACTTCCTGCTCGACGACGTCGGCTCCGGCAGCCACTCCATCGTCGTGCAGGCGAAGATTACCACCGACAGCAGCGCGCAGGAGGGCGCCGCCTCCGCCCGCGCCGTCCTCGGCAACGGCTCCCTCGTGGTCGAGGAGGTCCGCCTCGTCAACGGCGCCTCGATCAGCCTCTGATCAGCTGCCGGGGACCGACGCCGCGAGCGCCGGCGCGAGCAGCGCCCGCAGCGTCGCCTCGTCGAGCGCACCGAGGTGCGCGCCGGCGACCCTTCCGTCCCTGCCGATGACCACCATCGTCGGCAGGGCGGTGACCGAGAAGGCCCTGGCGGCGCTGCCGTCGTCGAGGGCGACGGAGAGCCCCTCGAGCTGGTGCTTGCGGAGGAAGTGGCGCACCAGCTCCTCCCGGCGCTCGGCGTCGTCGCCGTTCACCGCCACCGCCACCACCCCCTCGTCGGCGAGATCCGCCGCCACCTTGTGGACCACCGGCATCGACTCCACGCAAGGCGGGCACCAGGTCGCCCAGAAATCGAGCAAAACCACCTTGCCCCGCCACGCGGCGAGGTCCACCGGCTCGTCGCCGTCGAGGAGCGCGAAGGCGACCCGGGGCGCATCGCTCCCTGCGGAGGGTAGCTGCGGGCGCTGCATCCACTCGATCGCGACCAGCACGCCGATCACGGCGATGGCCACCAGGATGAGGCGGCCCCAGGGATCGCGCGGCTGTCTGGGCAAGGCTTCGGTCATGGTCGCTCCCTCGTGCGCAGCATCGCTACCACGAGCCCCAGCGCCTGGCGAACGAGGCGGGTGCAGCGTGGTCTCCCGACGAGGAACCGGGCGAGCCCCATTCCGTTCCGGTAGTAGGCCCGCACCAGCAAACGGCCCCAGGCGTGCCGCCCCAGCCTGCGATCCCGGAAGCGTCGGAGGACGGCGAGCTCCGGCGCCCCCGGGCCATAGACCGCCGTGGCGACGAAGCAGGCCTGCCGCGCCACCAGGTGGATCCGCGTTCCTGCCGCCCGGTCGACCACCTCCCGGAGCACGCCCCTGGCGTCGTGGACGAGGAGCACCCCACTGCCCGGCGCCGGCGCGAAGCGGGCGCCGCTCGCGTCGGTGAAGGCGAAGGCCGCCAGCTCGCCCCCCAGCCCCCGGGCCTCCAGCCGGTAGCGCCGCACGATCGCAGCGCCCTCCACCGCCAGCGCCGCCACCTCGCCGAGCCAGGCGGAGAAGGCGGCCCCGCAGGCCACGCAGCGGAAGCCGTGGCCCGCGCATGCAGCGATCCACGCGTAGCCGTGCTCCGTGCCGCAACGCCCCTCGGGACAGCGCAGGCGCACCACCGCCACCGGCCCCTGCGCCTCGTAGCGCAGCAGGGGCCCGGGGCTCGATCGAGCCCGCAATCTGCCGAGGATCCGCCCTGCCATTCCCGGGAAGCTATGGCGCGCCCGGCGGCCCGGCCTCTCCACAGGTGGGGAACTCGACTGCGGGGGCTGCTCGCACGAGGATGCCCCCCATGTTCGGCTTCCTGAAGTTCCTCTTCCTCTGCGCACTCGCCATCGTCGCCGGCGTCGCGGCGGTGGCCATCCCGATCGAAGGCAAGACCGCGGCGGAGCACGTCCGCGCGCTGGTCGAGGAGCAGCTCGCCGGCGGACCCGCGCCGAAGAAGCCGGCGCAGGGGGCGCCGCCCCGGATGGCGCGGCAGCGGCCCAGCCAGCCCGAGCGCGCCCCTGCCGACGACCACACCGAAGAGGATCGCAGGGCCCTCGACCAGCTGATCGGCCAGAAGGTTCGCTGACCCGGCCTGCAGGCTGCCCGCAGGCCCCGCCCTGCAGGGGCACGCCCTACGAGGGTGTCGTTCCTGCACAACCCCCGTGTCGTCTGTGCGCTTCGTGCTCACCCTGATGCGCAGGGGGATGGAGGCGCGATGCGGCGAATCGAACGAGTGGCTCTCCTGGTGGCGGTGGCGGCCCTCCTGGCAGGGCCCGGCGCCGCTGGCGCCCGGGGAACGGCGGACAAGAGCATCTGGACGGAGCTTCCCGCCGAGCCGACGGCGGCACCGGCCGCCTCGACCGACCAGGGGCTGCCCAACCTGTCGGCGCTCGTGAAGCGCGCGGCGCCCGCGGTGGTCTCGATCATCGTCGAGGAAGCCGCGCCGGTGGAGCTCGATCCCAGCGATCCGCTCCACGATTTCTTCGAGCGCTTCTACGGCGACGAGCCTGCCGAGGGGCTGGGTACCGGCTTCATCATCCACGCCTCGGGCCTCATCCTCACCAACTCCCACGTGGTGGAGCACGCCTCGAAGATCCGGGTGATGCTCGAGGACCAGGGCTTTCCCCAGGAGTACGTCGCCACCGTGGTGGGTCGTGACTCGGCCACCGACCTGGCGCTGATCCGGGTGAAGGCCGGCAGGAGCCTTCCGGTGCTCCCCCTGGGCGACTCCGACGACATCGAGATCGCCGACTGGGTGGTGGCGATCGGCAATCCCTTCGGCCTCTCGCAGTCGGTTACCTTCGGGATCATCAGCCAGACCAACCGCACCGACATCACGCCGCAGGGCCGCGACGGCTACTTCGACTTCATCCAGACCGACGCCTCGATCAACCCGGGCAACAGCGGCGGCCCGCTCCTCAACCTCCGGGGCGAGGTGGTGGCGGTGAACAACGCGATCAACGCCTCCGGCCAGGGCATCGGATTCTCGGTGCCGATCAACATGGCCAAGCGGATCATCCCGCAGCTGGCGAACGACGGGAAGGTGACCCGGGCGTGGATCGGCCTCTCGATCCAGGACGTCACGGTGGAGTACGCCCGCTCCCTCGGGATGAAGCGTCCCGCCGGCGTGGTGGTGAGCGACATCTCCGGCGATGGCCCCGCGGCGAAGGCGGGGATCGAGGTCGGCGACGTGATCCTCAGCTGGGACAACCAGCCGGTCCGCGGCGCCCACAGGCTCCGCTGGGACGTGGCCTGCGCCGCGGTGGGCGGGAAGATCCCCGTGGAGCTGGTGCGCAACGGCAAGGTCCGCAAGGTCTCGGTGGAGCCGAAGCTGGCGCCGGAGAAGGAGCATGCCTCCCTCATCCTTCCGGCGCCGACCGAAAGGCTGGGCCTTCGCCTCGGCGAGCCCGATCCCGGCGCCGCGGTCCTCGCCGGTGCGCCGTTGGGCGCCGGCGTGGTCGAGGTCGTGCCGGAGAGCCGCGCCGCCGTCGCCGGCCTGCAGGCGGGCGATCTCATCGTCGCCGTCGGCAAGGATGCCGTGGCAGGCGCCGACGAGCTGCTCGCGCTGCTGCAGCAGGCAGCCCCCGGCACGCTCCTCGAGCTGCAGATCCGCCGCAGCGGCGAGAACGTCTACCTGCCGCTGCGCCTCCCGGCGCAGTAGGCGCCTGCAGCGAAGCGATGCAGACACGAGGGCCTGGCACTGCAACTGTGTCAGGCCCTCTTGCCGCTCTCGCCCCGCTCCACCGCGGTGCCGATCAGGTGGGCGAGGCGCAAGGGCTCGGGGACGTTGCCCCGGTCGGTGATCCGCGCGAGGGCCGGACCGATCGCCTCCGGCGTCGCCCCGTGCACCTGGAAGGTGAAGGGCGGGTGGTGGTGGAAGGGCCCTGCCCGCCGGAGGATTTCGAGGCGCCGCTCGGCGTGGGGCAGGCGCCGGAGCGCGCGCTCCACCGCCGGCATGTCCGGCCGCCTCCGCATCACCGCGACGCACGGCAAGCCCAGGCGCCGCGCGAGCAGCGGCAGGTCGACGACGTTGAAGCCGCCGAGGGTAATCCCGTCCACCAGCACGAGGTGGAGCTGCTCCAGGAATTTGCCCCCCTCGAGCAGCCTGCAGAGGGTGTCGGTGGCGCGCCAGCCGTCGACCTGGAGCTTGCCCCAGACCATCCCCTCGAAGCGCGTCCCCGCGCAGACGATCCCCGCCACGTGGGCCACCGCCCCCCGCCGCCGCTCGAAGGGCGCGTCGTCGAAGCCGATGGCGCGGAGCGTCTTCCGGGGCGGCGGCAGACTCACGGCACGGGCAGCGTGAAGCAGAAGGTGGTCGTCCTGCCGGGCTCGCTGGTGGCGCGGATCCTGCCGCCGTGGGCCTCGACCAGGCCGCGGGTGATGTAGAGGCCGAGGCCGAGACCGGCGACCGGCCCCTCCCGCACGCTGCGGGCGCGGTAGAAGCGGGCGAAGAGCTGCGGCATCTCCTCCGCCGGGATCCCCTTGCCCTGGTTGATCACGCGCACCGCCACCTCCCGGCCCTCCTGCGCGATCGCCACCTCGATCGGCGCGCCGGCAGCCCCATATTTCGCCGCGTTGGAGAGGAGGTTGGCGAAGACCTGTTCGAGCCGCACGGGGTCGGCCCAGGCCATCTGCACGTCGCCGTCGGCCCGGACCTGGACCTCGTGTCCGGCGAGCTCCTCCGCCATGCGCTCCGCCACCGCGATGGCGAAGGATTCGAGCTCCACCGGCTGGCGATCGAGGGTGAGGCGGCGCGCCTCGATCCGCGAGACATCGAGGAGGTCGCCGATCATCCGGTTGAGCTGCCGGGCCGACGCCAGGATGTGCTCGAGCTTGGCGGTGAGCTCCGGCGCGGTCTTCGCCGCGCGCCTGGCGAGGAGCTGGGCCTGGGCGTTGATCGAGGTGACGGGCTGGCGGAGGTCGTGGGCCACCACCGAGGTCCACTCCTCCCGCAGCCGCTCGAGGTCCTTGAGCCGGGTGATGTCCTCGAAGACCGCGACGGCGCCGAGGTAGTCGCCGGCCTCGTCCCGGATCGGCGCGGCGCTCACCAGGGTCGCGAGGATGCGCCCATCCTCCTGGGCGATGCAGATCTCCTCCGCCTGGAGCACTTCACCGTTCATCGCCCGCACCAGCGGCATGCCGTCGGGCGCGATGGGATCACCCTCCGCGCCGCAGAAGCGCACGTCGATCTCCTCCGGCTTCGTGCCGGCAGGCAGCGTACCGAGGAGATCGTGGGCCCGCTGGTTGGCCCGCATCCTTCCCTTGTGATCGATGAGGAGGATCGCCACGGGCGAGCGCTCGATCAGCGTATCGAGCCAGGTCCGCTCCGCTCCCAGCGCGGCGACGAGCTCCTCGCGCTCCCGCTCCGCCTCCCTTTCCTCCGTGATGTCCTGCACCACGCCCAGGACCCGCACGCCGGAGGGATAGCGGGTGGCCGTTCCCCGGGAGTGGACGACCCGGACCGCGCCGTCGCGGCAGAGGATGCGGTGGTCCACCGAGAAGGAGCCCTCGACCTCGACCGCCGCCCAGAGCGCGGCGCGGGTCGCCTCCAGGTCGTCCGGATGGATCGCCTCGATGAGCTGCTCCCGGGTCACGAAGCCCTGCTCCGCAGACCACCCGTAGATCCGGAAGGCCTCGGCAGAGGCGTAGACCCGATCGGCGGCGAGATCGAGCTCCCAATGGCCGACGTGCGCGATCGCCTGCGCCTCGGCCAGCTGCTGCTCGCGCCTCCGCAGCGCTTCCTCCGTCCTCGTGCGCTCCGTCACGTCGCGGAGAATGGCGAGATGCAGGCTGGGCGCGAAGTTCGCCCGTGCCGAGAACTCGAGGACGCGGAGATCGCCACCGCCGTCCCGGATGCGGAGATCACCGGTGCGCGAGCCCTGCTCGCGCAATTCGCCCCACGCCTGCCGCAGGTCGAAGTCGACGAACCTGCTCCGCAGCGCTTCGAGGCGGTGGCCGACCAGATCCTCGCGCCGCCTCCCGAGCAGCTGGCAGGCTGCCGCGTTGGTGTCGACGAAGCGCGCCTCGTCGTCGAGGATGATGATCGGATCGAGCGCCGCGTCGAAGAGCCCGCGAAACTTCGCCTCACGCTCGCGCAGGGCCTTTTCGAGCCGGCGCTGCTCGGTGATGTCCTGGACCCGGGAGATGAAGTACCAGGGCGCGCCGCGTGCATCGCGGACGAGCGAGACGCCGAGGAGGACGAGGACCTCGGCCCCGTCCTTGCGGAGGTAGCGCTTCTCCAGCTCGTAGCGTGCGATCCTTCCGGCGACGAGGCGCGAGACGAGGTCGAGATCGGTCTCGAGATCGTCGGGGTGGGTGATGTCCTGCCAGCGGCGCTGCAGCAACTCGCTCTCTTCGTACCCGAGGATCGCGCAGAGCTCGCGGTTCACCCGCTGGTAACGTCCGGTGAGCGAGACCAGCGACATCCCGATCGGCGCCTCCTCCAGCACGAGCCGGAAGCGCTCCTCGCTGTCGCGCAGATCCGCCTCGACCCGGCGGCAGCGCACGATCTCGTCGCGGATCCGCTCCATTTCGCTGCGGGGGGAGGTCTCGTGGGGGAGATGGACGCTCTCGACCGCCCGCACGAAGAAGCCGCAGAGGGCGCCCATCACCTCCTCCTCGCTCGGGTCGAGGTCGGTGGCGCGGCCGAATGCCAGCACCGCCCGGCGCTCCGAGGGTACGAGCGGCAGCGCCACCACCCCGGGCAGCTTCGCCTCCTCGACCAGCGCCCGGCTCCAGGCGAGCGCGGGGCCGAGCTCGTCGGCGCGGAAGCAGAGCCTTCGCTGCTGGTGCACCGCCTCCGTCTCCACCGCCGGCGCGTCGAGGGGAACGTGGGCGAGCCGCCGCGCCGACTCGGGAGGAAGGTCGGCCGAGGCCACCAGGCGCAGCTCGCCGTTCTGCCCGAGAAGGAGCCAGGCCGGAACGTCACCCAGGACGAGGCGCGCCGCCTCCAGCACGCCAGCGGCGACCTCGGCAGGCGCCAGCGAGGGCTCGAGCAGGCGCGCCAGGCGCAGCACCACCATCGCCGGCGTTGCGCCAGCCCCCCATCCCGGCGCGGTACCGGGCGTCTCGCCTCCCCCGCCGATGGCCCACCCCCGTGGATTCGGTGCAGCCCCTCGCTGGAAATCCAGCCCCGCCCGAGGAGGATGCGGACGTCGGCGCCGGGGTGCCAGCCAGGTTGTGCGCCACGACACATCCGGGCACCCGCCACGGGTGGCGCGCGCCGGCAGCCGGGGTCATTCTTCGCGCCTTCTCCGCAAACGAAAGGCCGAAGGAGGCTACGAAACGATGGGCCAGTTCTCCGATTTCCTGAGCGAAAAGGGCATCGAAACCAAGCGGCTCCTGCAGGTCTCGCAGCGACTCGAGCGGGTCGGCAACGCGGACCGGGATCTCATCCGCAAGCGGGCCGAGAAGCGCCGCAGGAACCCCGGCCAGTCCTACGCCGACGCGAACCTCGGCAAGCCGAAGAGTGGCAGGTCGCTCCGCCCCGGCCACATCGAGGCGGCCATGCAGGACAAGCCGGTCCCCGGACCGGTGCGGAGCAAGATGGTGCGCGCGGTCAACCGGCTCCTCGAGAAGAAGGGGCAGGATGCGGTCACCGCGCCGAAGCTCTTCGGCGCCGTGCCGGGCAAGCAGGGGAAGAAGCCCCGGTAGGCCCGCCGCCTGCTGGCGCCCGGGCCGGTAGCGACCCGGGCGCCCGCTCCCCTGCCCCCCACGAAGCGTTCGCGGCGTGATAGATCGGGCGATCCATGTACCGCCCCACTCGACGCGAAATCGTGCGCTGGGGGATCGCCGCGGCGATCCTCGCCTTCGCCTTCCTCTCGCTGCCCCGGCTGCAGGAGGAGGCACGGACCGCCACCGTCTCCGCCGCCCTCGACGAGGCGGTCGCGGAGCTGGACGAGAAGCTCGTCACCGAGCGTCCCGACCTCCGTGGAAAATTTCCCGCCCGCCTCTACCTCGACGGCAAGATGGCCCGGGACGTGGAGGACGTGGTCCGCAGCAGGGTCGGCGCCGCGCCCCACCTCCATCTCTCCGCCAGCGGAAGAACCCTCCACGTCTTCGTCTCGGAGCGGGCCGACGGCACGATGGAGGTCGCCCTCGGCTACGACGAGCTCTCCGTCCACCCGGTGGGCGTGACCACGAGCCGGGCGCCGATCCGTCCCTGGGCGGTGCTCCCGCCGCTCCTCGCCATCGTCCTCACCTTCGCCACCGGCAGGCTCGTGCTCTCGCTGGTCCTCTCGATCGTGGTCGGCGCCGGCCTCGCGGTGGGCTGGAACCCGATCGCCTTCGTCCCCCATGCCCTCGTCGACTACGGCTGGAAGGCGACCTTCAGCGACGCGTTCAAGATCTGGATTTTCGTCTTCACCACGGCGCTCATCGGCCTGGTGAGCCTCGCCACCCGCGCCGGCGGCGTGCAGGGCGTGGTGGACCGCCTCGCCCGGGTGGCGAAGGGCCGCCGCTCGGCCCAGGTCGTCGCCTGGCTGATGGGCGTGGCGATCTTCTTCGACGACTACGCCAACACCATCCTCGTGGGCAGCACCATGCGGCCGCTCACCGACCGGATGCGGATCTCGCGGGAGAAGCTCGCCTACCTGGTCGATTCCACCTCGGCGCCGATGGCGGGGATCGCGGTGATCTCCACCTGGATCGGCTACGAGGTCGGCCTCCTCGGCGATCTGGCGCAGGGCCTCGGGCTGGGGATGGACGGCTACGGCATGTTCTTCGCCGCCCTGCCCTTCCGCTTCTACTGCATGTTCACGCTGATCTTCGTGGGCGTGCTCGTCCTCTCGGGCCGCGACTTCGGGCCGATGCTCCGTGCAGAGCGCCGGGCCCTCGAGACCGGCGCGGTGCTCCGGGACGGCGCCACCCCCCTCACCTCCGCCGGCTTCAAGAGCACCGAGCCGAAGGAGGGCGTGCCCCGCCTCGCCCACGTGGCGGTGGTGCCCGTCGCCGTGGTGCTGGCGGTGACGGTGATCGGCTTGCTGTGGGACGGCGGAGGCCTCTCGGCCATCGCCGCCTCACCCGCGGCGCTCTTCTCCTTCTCGATGTGGCGCGACGCCTTCGGCGGCGCCGAGAACTCGACCCTGGTGCTCGGCGTCGCCTCCCTCACCGGATCGGCGGTGGCCTTCGCGCTGGTCCTCGGGCGGCGGCTCCTCCCGCTTCGCGACGCGGTGCTCGCCTACGGCCGCGGCATGCAGGCGATGTGGCTGGCGATCGTGATCCTCACCCTCGCCTGGGGGATCAAGGCGGTCTGCGACGATCTCGGCACCAGCCACTTCCTCGTGGCGGGCCTGCGCGACGTGATCCATCCGGCGGCGCTGCCCCTGGCGATCTTCTTCCTCGCGGCGCTCATCGCCTTCGCCACCGGCACCTCGTGGGGAACGATGGGGATCCTGATCCCCACCGCGGCGCCGCTCGCCTTCCACCTCGCCGGCCCCGAGATGATGTTCCTCTCCCTGGCGGCGGTCCTCGACGGCGCCATCTTCGGCGACCACGTCTCGCCGATCAGCGACACCACGGTGATGTCCTCGATCGCCACCGGCTCCGATCACCTCGACCACGTGCGGACGCAGTTCCCCTACGCGACGGTGACCATGCTGGTCGCCGCGGTGGCAGGCTACGGGCTCAACGCGCTCGGCTACGCCTACGCCTTCAGCTGGCTGCTCGGGCCGGTGGCGCTGGTGGCGGTGATCTTCGCCCTCGGCAGGAAGGTCGAGGGGCGCAAGGCCGAGGCCCCGGCGCCGCAGCTCGACCCGCAGCCCTGACCGAAGCTCAAGGCCCCTTGCGCTGGGGCACCGGGACGAGGCTCCGCTGCACCTGCTTCACCGCTGCGGTGAGGAGCTCCACCTCGCGTTTGGTGGGCTCCCCGCGGACGAGGAGGCGGCGGAGCTCGGCGAGGATGAGGTGGGGTTGCTGCGGGTTGAGGAAGCCCGCGTCGAGCAGCATGGTCCGGGCGAAGTCCACCAGCCGATCGACCGATTCCCTGCTCGCCATCGTCGCCTGCTGGCGCGGCAGCCGCTCCTGCCGCTGCGCCACGTGGAGCTCGTAGCAGAGGATCGCCGCCGCCTGCGCCAGGTTGATCGAGGGCTGCTCCTCGTCGGTGTCGATCCGGCAGATCGCGTCACATCGATCGACGTCGGCGTCGGTGAGGCCGTGGTTCTCGCTGCCGAGGACCACGCAGACCGTGCCGCCTGCCTGGACCCGGCGGAAGGCCTCCTCCGCCATCTGCCTGGGTGAGAGCGCAGCGCGGCGGCGGATCACGCGGGAGGTGGTGCCGCAGACCCAGGTGAAGGGCGCCACCGCCTCCTCGAAGGTCCGCGCGATGTAGGCGTTTTCGACCACGCGCTCCGACTTCACCGCGGTGCGGGTGTCGAAGTGGTAGGTGGCGGGGTCGGCGATCACCATCCGGTCGAAGCCGAAGTTGACCATGGCACGGGCCACGCCGCCGACGTTGTCCGCGATCCGCGGCTTGTAGAGCACGATTCCGACATCGCCAGCCATTTCCCGTTATCCTCCGCGCCGATGCGCGTCGCGACCTACAACATCAAGCATGGCGGCCTCAAGGGGCCCGAGGCGATTGCCGGGGTGCTTTCTGCGATCGACGCCGATCTCGTCGGCCTGCAGGAGGTCGACGTCGGGGTGCGCCGCTCCGGCGGCATCGACGAGGCCGAGCTGCTCGCACGGCTCGCCGGCCGGGAGGTCGCCTTCGGCGCCGCCTTCCCCTACGAGGGCGGCCACTACGGCGTGGCCCTCCTCTCCCGCTGGCCGATCCGCTCCGTGGAGACGCTGCAGCTGCCCTCCCTCGCCGAGCAGCGGGCGCTGCTGGTGGCGGAGGTGGCGCATCCGGACGGCCTCGTCACCGCGGCGGTGACCCACTTCGGCCTCGATCCGGTGGAGCGGCTCCGGCAGGCCCGCACGGTGGCGGAGCGCCTGCGCGGCCTGCCCCGCGTGGTGCTCTTCGGCGATTTCAACGCCAGCTACAGCGAGCCCTCCCTCGCGATCCTCGCGGCGGAGCTGCGCGACAGCGCCACCAGCGCGGGCCTTTCGCCGCTGCGGAGCTATCCTGCAGACGCGCCCACCATCGGCATCGACCACATCCTCGTCGGCGGCGGCCTCGGCCAGCCGCTGCGGGTCGAGGCGGTCGGGGGCGATGCATCGGATCACCTTCCGGTCGTGGTCGATCTCGGGTAGAAGGCCCGCGAACCTCTGGTCCCAAGGGCTTCGATGCCCTTCGAGGAGTCGCCATGGTCGCCGACGACGTTCTCCACCAGCAGCTGCCCCAGACCCTTCGCGAAACGAACCTCCCCCTGCCCGGCAAGCGCCAGGGCAAGGTCCGTGACACCTACGACCTGGGTGACGAGATGCTCCTCGTCGCCACCGATCGCCTCTCGGCCTTCGACGTGGTGCTCACCACCGTGCCCTTCAAGGGCCAGATCCTGAACCAACTCGCCGCGTGGTGGTTCGAGCAGACGAAGGAAGTGGCCCCGAACCACGTGATCAGCCAGCCCGATCCCAACGCGCTCCTCGCCCGCAAATGCGAGCCGCTCCTGGTCGAGGTGGTGGTCCGCGGCTACATCACCGGCTCGCTCTGGCGCGATTACACCGCGGGCAAGGCCGGGGTCTACGGCATCGACTTCCCGAAGGATCTGAAGAAGGACCAGCCCTTCGCCGAGCCGATCATCACCCCCTCCACCAAGGAGACGGATCCCGGCAAGCACGACGAGCCGATCTCCTCCGCCGAGGTGGTGAGCCGCGGCCTCTGCCCCGCCGGCCTCTGGGAGGAGGTGCAGAAGCGCGCCATCGCCCTCTTCAAGCGCGGCCAGGAGCTCGCCCTGCAGCAGGGGCTGATCCTCGTCGACACGAAGTACGAGTTCGGCCTCTACAAGGGCGAGCTCCTCGTCATCGACGAGATCCACACGCCGGACTCCTCGCGGTATTGGGAGGCTTCCGAGTACCAGCAGCGCTTCGAGGCTGGCGAGGAGCAGCGGATGCTCGACAAGGAGAACATCCGCCAGTGGCTGATCAAGGAGCGCGGCTTCCAGGGCCACGGCACGCCGCCGGAGATCCCGGGCGACGTGCGCGTCGATCTCGCCCAGAAGTACGTGATGAACTACGAGCGGCTCACCGGCGAGGGCTTCCAGCCTGCGGCGGGTGATCCGACTTCGCGCCTCGAGGCGAACCTGCGCAAGGCGGGGATCCTGAAGTAGTCGATCCGCGTTGCTGCGAAACCGAGGCCCGCCGGCGGATGCGCCGCGCGGGCCTCGTTCGTTCCTACTCGGCGGCACAGCTCGCGCTGCAGCCGTCGCCGCTCGTGGTGTTGCCGTCGTCGCAGGCCTCGCCGGTGTCGACCGTTCCGTCGCCACAGCGGGCGGGCTGGCAATTGGTCCGGCAGCTGTCGGGCCGGACGTCGCTGTTGCCCGTCTCCAGCGGCGCGACCAGGGGATCGGTGCCGCCGGCCCAGCAGATGAGGCCGAAGTGCGGGTAGTAGGCCTGCCCGCAGATCGCCCCGGCGCCCCACCGCGGCAGCGCGAGCGCCGAGAAGCGGAGCTGGTTCGGCCCCGCCGCACCGGCAGGCGCCGCTCCCCAGCAGACCACGTCGTCGTTGAGACCGAGGGCGCAGGTGAGGTCTCCGCCTGCGTAAATCTCCTGGATGAATTGCGCAGGCGGCGTCGCCTGCCCTGCGGCGTCATCGCCCCAGCAGACCGGCGGGCCGCTGAAGGGATGGCTCGCGCAGGCGTGGCTGCGGCCGGCTGCCAGATGAGAGGCGAGGGTACCGGATGGCGGGCTCGCCTGCCCGGCGCCATTCTCGCCCCAGCACGAGACCTCGTCGGCGGCGCCGATGGCGCAGAGGTGACGATCGCCCGCGGCGAGACCGCGCCAGGTTCCCAGGGAAGGGGGCACGAAAGGCACGTCGCCCCAGCAGGAGATTCCCGTCCCGTTCGTCGGCCTGCCGCAGGTGAAGTCGCTGCCCGCCACCAGCTCCACGAAGGTGCCGGAGGGAGCGGTGGTCTGCCCGAGGTCACCGGCCCCCCAGCAGGAGACGCCGGTCGGCTGGGTGGCGCAGGCATGGCGCTGTCCCACGGCGAGGAGTTGGAACTGGCCGGCGGGGGGCGTGGCCTGGCCCGCGCCGTTCTCCCCCCAGCAGTCGAGATCGCCGCGGGGCGCCCGGACGCAAGCGAAAGCGTCACCCCAGCGGATCTCGGCGATCGAGGAGGCGCCATCGTCACAGCTCTCGTGGTCCTGTTGAACGATGCCGTCGCCGCAGTACGCGCGCTCGCCTGCGATGGACTCGCAGGTCTCGTCGCAAACGGTGCAGGCACTCACGCGCCCGTAGGGGCAGCGCTCGGTGATCGTGTTGCCGTCGTCGCACCCTTCGCCGCTGTCCCAGACGCCGTCGCCGCAGCTCGCGGGCTGGCAATCGGTCCTGCATGCGTCGGGCAGTACGTCGGAGTTGGTCGGCGAAACGGCTGCCGCCGACCCCCAGCAGCTCACCATGCCGTCGATCCCCAGGGCGCAGGAGCCGCCGGCGCCTGCGTCGACGGCGCGGTAGACACCGTCGGCGGTCTGCGGCGCCCACGGTCCCAGGCAGGTGGCGGAGCCGCTCCGGTCGAGGACACAGACGGTATCGCCCCACGCGGAGAGGGCCACCACCGGGAAGCCAAGGGTGTAGCCCGCGGCCTCCTGGCCCCAGCAGCTGAGCATCCCCTCGCCATCGATCGCGCAGCGCAGCGTGTCGCCGACGGCCACGGCGACGAAGGTGCCTGCAGGCGGCTCGAGATCCCGCGCGCCGGCGCCCCAGCAGGCGATCGCGCCGGCAGCGTCGAGGGCGCAGGCGCTCTCGTCGCCCACCGCCACCGCCGTCCACCCGCCGCCTGCGGGTGGCGGGTCGATCGTGCCCCAGCAATGGAGCGTCCCCTCGCCATCGAGGGCACACGCAGCGGCAGGTCCAGCAGCGAGGCCGTGGAAGCTTCCCTCCGGTGGGGCCGGAACGGCCCCCCAGCAGCGGATCGCGCCAGCCTCGTCGAGGGCGCAGCCGAAGTCGCTGCCCAACTCAATCTCTGCGAAGCTGCCTGTGGGCACGCCGGCGAGGGCCCCGTCACCCCAGCAGCGCAGCCTCCCGTCCTCGAGGATCCCGCAAGCGTGGGGACCGGCGGTGCTGACCACCCGGAACGCCCCGCTGCGCAGCCCGTCGTCGCAGGACTCGCCGGCGCCTGCGTCCACCAGGCCGTCACCGCAGCGGCTGGCCAGCCCCTCCACCAGCCTGCAGGTGGCGCCGCAGACGAGACAGCTCTGCCCGTAGCCGCAGTTGGGATCGGCGGGCCCGTCGTCGCAGGCCTCGAATCCGGGTTGGAGCACGCCGTCGCCGCAGCTGCCGAGCCTCGTGCAGATCGCGCTGCATCCGTTTCCATCGTCGACGGAGTTGCCGTCGTCGCACGCCTCCGCGGGATCGATCACGCCATCGCCACAGCGAGGGAGGCTGCAGTCGCTCCTGCAGGTGCCGGCGAGGCCGTCGGTGTTGCCGATCCCCGCGGCGTCGAGCGGCTCGCCCCCCCAGCAGATCGCACCGCCGGCTCCGATGCCGCAGATCCGGCCTGGAGCCACCTCGAGCCGCTCGAAGGGACCTGCCGGCGCCGGGATCCAGGGGGCGAGATCGCCCCAGCAGTGGGGTCGGCCGTCGTCGTCGAGAGCGCAGGCGAGGTCGCCAGCGGCGGCGAGCGCGTGCAGCCGTAGCTCCGGCGCGGCGAGCTGGCCGTTGCTGCCATCCCCCCAGCAGACCGCCCTTCCGTCGTCTGCCCCGAGCGCGCAGGCGTGGTGCGTTCCCGCGGCGATCTCCGCGAAGGTCCCGTCCGGCGCGTCGAGGACGCCGAAGGTCGAGGCGCCCCAGCAGAAGGCGTGGCCTGCAGGTGAGATCCCGCAGCTGAAGCCGTGGCCGGAGGCGAGGTGGCTCCAGCCGTAGCGGGCCGTGGGCAGCTCGGTGATCTGGCCCCAGCAGACGAGGAAGCCGTTGGGGCGGAGGCCGCAGCCGTGGCCCGGGCCCAGGGCAATCTCGCCCCAGACGCCCTCCGGCGGCGCGAGCAGCCCGACCCCGGCGGGATCGTCGCCCCAGCACCGGGCCGCACCCTCGCCGTCGATGGCGCAGGCGGCGCTGGGGCCGGCAGCGAGCCGCACCGCCCCCGCGGAGGCCTCGGCGGGAACCGCCGCCAGCGCCTCTCCGACGCAACGCACTTCGCCGCCCTCCGCCAGGAAGCAGCCGCCCGCCTCTGCGAGCGCCACGCCGGCGACGGCGAAGGCGCCGTCGTCGCAGGACTCGCCGGGATCGATCCTGCCGTCGCCGCAGAGCGGCAGCGTGCAGTCGGCGCGGCAGGCGGCGTCGAGCTGCGGCTCGCAGGCCTCGCCCGGATCGAGGATGCCGTCGCCGCACGCAGGCAGACTGCAATCGGCCCGGCAGGCGCCCGCGCCCGGTGGCTCGCAAGCCTCGTCCCCGTCGATCACGCCGTCGCCACAGCGTGGGAGCTGGCAGTCGAGGCGGCATGCATCGGGAGTGGTGTCGTCGTTCGCCTCGCCCTCGTCGCAGGCTTCGCCTGCATCGGCGTCCACCGCGCCGTCACCGCAGCGCCGCGCCACCTCGACGAGCTGGCAGGTGGCGTCACAGACGGAGCAGCGCTCGCCGTAGGCGCAGGATTCGGTCACCGCATTGCCGTCGTCACAGCCCTCGTGCAGCGGGTCGATGCGTTCGTCGCCGCAGCGGCTCGTCTCGCCCGGCACCAGCTCGCATGTCGCGCTGCAGACCGTGCAAGAGGCCTCGTTCCAACGACAGGTTTCCGTGCGCGTGTTGCCGTCGTCGCAGGCCTCGCCGGGAGCGAGGCGCCCGTCGCCGCAGACCTGCACGCCGAGACCGCGCTTCGGTACATCGAGACCGTCGCCGCACCCCGACGCGAGACCGAGGACCAGCACGAGCGGGAAGAGACGGACGAGCATCACGGCTCCTTTCGTGTCTTCGTTCTTTCTACCCCATGTGGAGGGAGCCGCTCCCCGATCATTCGACGGCACAGCTCGCGCTGCAGCCGTCGCCGCCCAGTGCATTGCCGTCGTCGCAGCTCTCGCCGGAATCGACCGTTCCGTCGCCGCAAGCCGGTGCGGCGCAGTCGGGGCGGCAGCTGTCGGGCACGTCGGCATTTCCTGCAGGCGCCGGGGCGCCGGTGATGCCGGTGCTACCCCAGCAGGCGAGATGGCCTGCCGTGCTGCCACGCTCGATCCCGCAGGTCCGGTCGTGGCCCCAGATCCCGGCGGCGAGGCGGTCGAGCAGCAGCGGCGGCGCGTCGAGGACGCCCTCGACGTTGGAGCCCCAGCACACCACGCCGGCAGGGCCCGCGGCGCAGCTGTGATCCCTGCCGGCGACCGGCACGCCGGTGGTGCCAGCGGGAACGGTCGACTGTCCCTGCGAATCGTCGCCCCAGCAGGTGATCGCGCCCCCGGCGCCGACGCTGCAGCTGTGGCGCGCGCCGGCGCTCACCAGGGAGGCGACGTGGCCCTGGGGCGGCGTGGCCTGGCCGTGCTCGTTCGCGCCCCAGCAGTGCACCTCGCCCGTTCGCCAGTCGGTGGCGCAGAGGTGGCGATCACCCGCAGCGATCGTTCCGTAGGTGCCGGCGGGAGCAGACGCCGGCACGTTGCCCCAGCAGTGGATCCCGAACCTGAGATCGAGGCCGCAGGTGAAATCGCGCCCAGCTGCCAGCGCGACGAACTGCCCGGCGGGCGGTGTCGCCTGCCCGCTCTCGTTGCGGCCCCAGCAGTCGACTTCGTAGGTCTGCCAGCGGATCGCGCAGGCGTGGTGCGCGCCCACCGCGAGCTCGCGGAAGGTGAGGTTGGCAGGGGGCGAGGACTGCCCCCACGTGTCGTCGCCCCAGCAGAAGGCGGCGCCGCGCAGGGCGCAGAGGAAGCCATCGCCCCTGCCCACGCGGGTGACGAGGCGCTCGCCCTCGTCGCAGGCCTCGCCCCCGGCGGCATCGATCACGCCGTCGCCGCAGAAGGAGACCGTGGCGCCGTCGGCCCAGCTGCAGGTGGCGTCGCAGACGGAGCAGTAGCGCTCGCCGTAGGGGCAGCTCTCGTGCTCGAGGTTGCCGTCGTCACAGCTCTCGCCGTCGTCGCGAACGCCGTCGCCGCAGGTCGCGGGCTGGCAATCGGTGCGACAGGCGTCGGGCCGCACGTCGTCGTTGGCTGGCGGGAGGAAGCCGCCGCCGGCGAAACACTCCACCCTGCCGTCGGGGCGCAGCCCGCAGACGGCGGCAGGTGCCGCAGCGAGGCTCGCCCAGCGCCCAGCCGGCGCGGTCAGACCGGTGGCGCCGAAGCAGGTCCCCTCGCCCCTTCCGTCGAGCACGCAGCTCGCATCTCCCGAGGCGATCACCGAGGAGAAGAAGCCCGGCGGCAACCGCGGCGGCTCCTCCCCTTGCCAATGCCCGCCCCAGCAGTGGAGCTGGCCGTTGCGATCGAGGCCGCAGAGGTGCGCGGTCCCGATCGCGACCTGCACCAGCGACGCGGGCGGCGGCGCTTCGGGAAGGGGACCGCCCCAGCAGTGCAGCGTCCCGTCGACGCGCAGGCCGCATGCCTTCGCGCCGCTCGCCGCGACGAAGCGCCAGTCGGCGCCGTCGGGGCGTGCCCGCGGTCCCGCCCGATCCCAGCAGCCCAGCGCCCCACCCTGCTCCACGCCGCAGACGAAGTCGTCGCCGGCGTCGATCGAGACGAAGCGCGCAGCCGGTGAGGGGAAGGGGCCGGCGGCAGCGGTGCCGAAACATTCGACCGTGCCGTCCGCAGCCAGGGCGCAGGCGAAGTCGCGCCCGACGTGAACCTCGGTGAAGGCGCCCGGGGGCTCCTCGATCGTCCCCACCAGGAGCCCCCAGCAGCGCACCCTGCCGTCGCCGCGAATCCCGCAAGCGAAGTTCGCCCCGAGATCGAGCTGGAGATGGGCCACCGCCCCGTCGCCGTCGTCGCACCCCTCCGGCGGATCGATCCTGCCGTCGCCGCAAAACGAGGTGCTCCCCGGCCCCTCGACGCATGCCGCGGTGCAGACGGTGCACCGCTCGCCATACGCACAGACCTCGGTGACCGCGTTGCCGTCGTCGCAGCCCTCCACCGCCTCCTGCAGCACGCCGTCACCGCAGAAGCCGGTGCGGACGCAGGTGGCGCTGCAACCGTTGCCGTCGTCGGTGGTGTTGCCGTCGTCGCAGTCTTCGCCGGCGTCGATCACGCCGTCGCCGCAGCGGGGCACGCTGCAGTCTGCCCTGCAGACGGCGCCGCTCCCGTCGCTGTTGGTGGGCAGGTCGAGCGATGCGCCGGGTGCGCAGTGCACCGCGCCGTCTCGGTCGAAGGCGCAGCGCTCGCCCTGGACGAGGCCGACGAAGGGCACCGGCGCCGCAGGGACGCGGTCGACACGCTCGCCCCAGCAGCGGACGCTGCCGGCCTCGGTGAGGCCGCAGCTCCAGCCTTCGCCCACCGAGAGCTGCAGCATCGGCTCCGCCGGCGCGTCGCTCACCTGCAGCGCGCGGTCGTCGCCCCAGCAGACCGGATGGCGATCGCTCTTGCGCAGGGCGCAGACGTGGGTCGGCGCGGCGGCCAGATCGACCACCCAGATCCCGGGCGACTGGAGCTCGCCGAGGGAATCGCCGCCCCAGCAGGACATCGGACCATTCGGCGCGCGCACGCAGGCGAAACCATCGCCTGCGACGACCTCGGCGGCAGCACCTGCAGGGCGTTGGGTGCCGGGGAGGTGGCCCCAGCACACGAGGCGATCCCGGTAGTCGATCGCACACGCGTGGAGCGAGCCGGCGGCGACGCTGGTGAAGACACCCGGCGGCGGCAAGAGGGGGCTCGAGGCGAGGGGCGAGAGCAAAGGCTCGTTGCCCCAGCAGATGATCGCCTGCTCCTGGTCGATCGCACAGGCGAAGCCCTCGCCCACCGCGAGATCGCGCGCCGGCGCGTCCTGCAGCGCCGCCGGGATCTGCCGCAGCGCCGCGAAGGGGCCCCAGCAGTGGATGGCGCCGTCGACGGAGAGCGCGCAGCCCGCGGCGCCGCGGGCCTCCGCCTTCGCCACCGGCCAGGGCCCCGCGTCGCAGGCCTCCGCCCGATCGTGGATCCCGTCGCCGCAGGCGGGGAGGCTGCAGTCGGTGCGGCAGGCGTCGGGGCGGTCGGCATTCGCAGCGCCCTCGTCGCAGGCTTCGTCGGGGTCGAGCCTGCCGTCCCCGCAGCGCTCCAGGGTGCAGTCGGCGCGGCACCCCCCCGCTCCCGGTGGATCACATTCCTCGTGGACACCGGTAATGCCGTCGCCGCAGGTGGGCGCCCGGCAATCGCTCCTGCAAGTGGCGGAGCGATCGTCGTTCGCCGCCCCCTCGTCGCAGACCTCGCCGTCGGCCTCGTCGACGACCCCGTCGCCGCAGTGGCGCCTGGGCAGCTGCGCGAGGTTGCAGCTCGCGTCGCAGACGGTGCAGGCGGCGCCGTAGGCACAGCCCTCGGTCACGGCGTTGCCGTCGTCGCAGCCCTCGTGCATCGGATCGAGCACGCCGTCCCCGCAGAGGCTCGCGACGCCGGGGACCTCGCGGCATGCGGCGTCGCAGACCGTGCACGCCGTCTCGCCGTACGGACAGCCCTCGGTGCGGGCGTTGCCGTCGTCACAATCCTCACCGCGCTCGAGCGCGCCGTTGCCGCAAAGCTGCAGGCCCAGCCCCTTCTTCGGCGCATCCAACCCCCCGTCGCAGGCGGTGAAGAGCGCGAGAAGCAGAAGCAGGAAGGCACGCAAGGACATCGGCACGTCTCGCAAGGCAGAGGCGGGGCCGACGATAGCCCCTTCCCGAGGGGATGTCCCGGCAGCACGGGGTGGATCACCCCGGTGGGCCCTGGCGGGCGCGGTGCCTACCTTGGCCGCCGGAGGCCAGGCATGCGGCAGGTGATCGTCCAGGTCGAGGCGGGGCGTGGCGGGCAGGTCCAGCGGCTCGCCGCCGCCCGCGGCGCAACCAACCAGGCGTGCTGGGCGGCGGAGGGCGCAGACGGGCCCTGCGACGTGGTGCTCCTCCACCTTCCCAACCACGAAGTGGGACCGCTCATCGATGCGCTCGACGAAGCGATCGGGGGCGCGCGCGTGAGCCTTCTCCCCCAGGGCGCCTTCGCGCTGCGCCCCCCGCCGGACGAGGCGCCGCAGCAGGTCCTCGACGTGCAGCCGCGCAGCCCCCTCGAGATCTTCCTCTCCGGCCTGCAGAGCGTCGGGAGCTGGAAGGGCTTCCTCGGCTTCGCCGCTGCCGCGGGGGCGGTGGTCTGGCTCGGCCTGCTCACCGGCACCTGGTACCTGCTCACCGCGGCGATGCTCATTGCGCCCTTCGCCTCGCCGGCGATGAACGCTGCAGTGGCTGCAGCCCGTGGCGACGGAAGCCTGTTGCTGCGGAGCCTCGGTCGCTACGCTGCGAGCCTCGCCACCACCATCGGCGTGGGGATGCTGCTCACCTGGGTCATCGGGCCGGAGGCGCCGACCGAGATGATGCGGCGCACCGCCTCGATCTCGAATGCGACCGCGCTGTTGCCGCTGGTCGCCGGCGCTGCAGGCGCGCTCCACCTCGCGCAATCGGAGCGCAGCAGCCTCGTCAGCGCCGCCGGCACCGGCATGCTCGTCGCCGCCTCCCTCGCCCCGCCCGCCGGCGTGGTGGCGATGGGCCTCGTCCTCGGCGAGTGGATCCTGGTGCGCAGCGGCTTCTTCCTCCTGCTGCTGCAAATTGCCGGGATTCAACTCGCCGGCGCGCTCGTCTTCCGGCTCGTCGGCCTCTCGGCGAAGGGCGCCCGCTTCCCCGCCGGCAGAAAGGCGCTGGTGCCGATCGCGTTCGTCGGGGCGGCAGCCGCCTTCACCGCCCTGCTCTTCTGGCAGCTCGGCGATCCACCGGCCCTGCAGCGCGCCAGCGTGGTCTCCACCGCGCAATCCCTCGTCGCCAGGGAGCTGCGCGGAGCCGATGTACCCGTGCTGCTCGAGACCCGGATCCGTTTTCCCCAATCGGGCGGCGCGGGCAACCGGCTCCTCACCGACGTCTGGGTGCTGGCGGGGCCCGACGAAGCGCCGGGGCTCGAGGAGCGGATCGCCGCGCTGCTGCGCCGCGAGCTGGACGGCGTGCAGCCGCTGGTGCAGGTGCATCGCCTCCAGCCTTGAATCAAGGCCGCCATTCCTCGCGGAGCAGGCCCCAGTGGACCAGGTCCTCGGGCACGCCGAAGCGCAGCACGTGGCGCCGCAGCGTGCCCTCGTGCCGCATGCCGAGCTTCTCGAGGACGTGTCCCGAGGCGGGGTTGCGCCCGAGGTGGCTCGCCCAGATCCGCCGCAGGCCGAGGTCGAGGAAGCCGCGGCGGATCACCGCGCGGCCCGCCTCGGTGGCATAGCCCTTTCCCCAATGCTGCAGACCGAGCCAATAGCCCAGCTCGGCCTGCGCGTTGGCCTCGTCGCGGTGGAGCCCGATGCTGCCCACCAGCGTGCCGCCGCTGGTGATCGCGAAGACCCGCTGGTGCGACGGATCGATCGACCCGATCCAGGCTGCAGCCATCCCCGCCTCGAAGGGGAAGGGAATGTCGGCGGTGGCGCCGGCGACCTCCCGCGCCGCGACCAGGCGCTGCACCTGCGGCGCGTCGGCGGGGGTGAGGGGCCGGAGGACGAGGCGATCGGTCGCGAGGATCGTTTCCATCGCCATCGGTCCAAAGCACGAACGCCGCCAGGGGGCCAGCGGCGTTCGTCGCGGTCTGCTACTGCGCAGGCGTCGTCGGGGTGGCGGCGCCGGGCTGCGTGGGCTGAGGCTGCCCCGGCGGCGAGGGCGGCGGCACACCCTCCGGCGCCTGCGGCACCGAGCCGGGCGGCGGGAGCTTCGCGCCCACCTGCTGCAGCGCCACCTGGCCCTGCCGCGCATAGTCGATCGACTCGCCGAGGATGCGCACCGCCTCCTGCGGCGCGTGGAAGCCCATCGAGTTCTCGGCCTCGACGAAGTCGAGGTAGAACTGCGACTTCCGCTGCATCTGCCAGGCGTCGGCGAGCTGCTCGTCGGCGAGCCCCTGCTCGCGGGCTGCCTCGATCCCGGTGATCAGCTCCACCAGCGCGTCCATGGCGCGGTTGCGCATGTCGAAGGTCCGGGTCTGCAGCGTGATCGCGCGCTCCATCAGCTCCTGCTCCGAGGTGCGGTGGCAGGTCTGGCAGGCGCGGTTGATGTTGAGGAGCGGGCTGCGGACGTGGTGGTCGCTGACCTTGAGCGCGCCGACGCGCTCGTAGGGCATGTGGCAGTCGGCGCAGGCGACGCCGGCGCGAGCGTGGGTGCCCTGGTTGAAGGTTTCGAACTCGGGATGCTGCGCCTTGAGCACCGGCGCGCCGGTGTCGGCGTGCACCCAATCCCGGAAACCCTCCTCCTGGTAGTAGGCGTAGATGTCGTCGATCCGCAGGCCCTTGTGCCAGGGATAGGTGAGCCGCTTCTCGGGACCACGGAAGTAGTACTCGACGTGGCACTGGCCGCAGACGTAGGTCCGCATCTCCTGGCGGCTGGCGTCGCGGTTCACGTCGTAGTTCTCGTGGCCCTGGAGCTTCTTCACCCGGGCGATGCCTTCCATGAAGGCCGGCCGCGTCACCCGCAGCTGCATCGTGTCGGGGTCGTGGCAATCGATGCAGGCGACCGGATGCTCGGCGAGCTTCGCCGCCTCCTGGTAGGGCATCTGGTTGATCTTCTCGAAGCCCGCGACGAGGTCGCCGTCGCCGAGCTCCTTGTAGATGGTGTACGTCGAAGCGTGGCAGTTGATGCAGGTGCCCGGCTGCTTCGTGTGCTGCTGCCGCTCGGTGTAGAGCTGGTCGAGGAACATGTAGGCGTGGCCGCGTTCCTCGCGGAAATCGGTGGAGAAGGCGTAACCCGCCCACATCGTCTTGAGCCGCGGATCCTCCTCGAGGCGCGAGTTGGCCACGATCGAGCGGGGATCGGCGTCGGTGGGGGTGCGGGGGACCGCCTCGCTTCCGCCGTAGCGGGTGCGCACCTGATCCACGGTGCGCCGGTAGCTGTCGTATTGCAGGGGGAAGTTCTTGCCCCAGACCGCGGGGTCGACCGTGTCGTCGGTGATTTCGACGACGCGGAAGAAGGGGTCCTGCGCCTCCTGCTTGCGCTCGAAGATGTTGACGAGCAGCGCCGCCACCGCAGCGGTGACGACCGCCGCCGCGATCGCCACGAGCAGGACGGTTCGGGCACGAAAACGGCGGGGGGATTCGGCGTCCGGGTGGCTCATCGGTCCTCGCTTCTTCCTTTGGTCGATCGACGGGTGGCGTGCCGGATCCGGAGGGTGGTTACCGCGAGGGATGGCCCACGGAGCCGTGGCAGCGGATGCAGGAGAGCGGCTCCCTGCCGCCGGCGCCGGCGTCCATCGCGTGCACGAGGTCGCCGTGGCAATGCCTGCAGGTCGCCTCGGTCACCTCGCGGTTGTCCTTCGTGATCCGAATCGGCTCTTTGAACGTGCCGGTGGTGAAGTAGTACGAGTGCCAGAAGCCGTTCTTGGCCTTGACCATGTACTTGCCCACGGTGTCGTGGGGCGTGTGGCAGTCGTTGCAGCCGGCGACGGCGCGGTGGCTCGACTTGATCCAGCCGCTGTACTGCTCCTCCATCACGTGGCAGTTGGCGCAGGCCGACGGATCGTCGAGCAGGTACGAATAACCGCGCGCGTAGGCGAAGGTGTACAGCCCCAGGCCGACCGCGAGCCCGACGAGGACGGCGAGCCCCAGGCTCGAGAGGAGGATGGTCCTGCGACGGATCATGGGGCCCTAGATCGGATCTTCGGGGCGAACCAGCAAGGGGTTTCCCGCCGCGAAGGTGGAGCAGCAGGTCGGTTGCCCAACAAAAAACGGCCCGCGCCGCGAGGGCGCAGGCCGCTTTCGCCTGGCAGCAGCGCTGCCGATCAGCTCCTGCCGAAGACCCGGCGGAAGATCGTGTCGACGTGCTTGGTGTGGTAGCTCACGTCGAAGACGCCGCGGATCTCGTCCTCGGAGAGGTGCTTGCGCAGATCCTCGTCGGCGAGCAGCGACTCGAGGAAGTCGGCGCCCTCCTCGTAGAACTTCATCGCGTTGCGCTGCACGAAGACGTAGGCGGTCTGGCGGGCGATGCCGCGGCGGGCGAGCTCGAGGAGCAGGCGCTGCGAGTAGACGAGGCCGCCGGTGATCTCGAGGTTCTCCTGCATGCGCTCCGGGTAGACGCGCATCTCGGCGACGAGGCGCGTGAAGCGGAAGAGCATGAAGTCGGCGAGGATGGTGGCGTCGGGGCCGATCACCCGCTCCACCGACGAGTGCGAGATGTCGCGCTCGTGCCACAGCGCCACGTTCTCCAGCGCGGTGACGGCGTAGCCGCGGAGCAGGCGGGCCAGGCCCGTCATGTTCTCGGTGAGGATGGGGTTGCGCTTGTGGGGCATCGCCGACGAGCCCTTCTGGCCGGCGGTGAAGGGCTCCTCCGCCTCGCGCACCTCGGTGCGCTGGAGGTGGCGGATCTCGACGGAGCAGCGCTCGATCGAGGCGCCGAGGAGCGCCAGCGCGTTGAAGTACTCGGCGTGGCGATCGCGGCTCACCACCTGGGTGGAGACGGGATCGGCCTTCAGGCCGAGCTTGGTGCAGACGTGGGCCTCGACCGCCGGATCGACGTTGGCGAAGGTGCCGACCGCGCCGGAGATCTTGCCGTACGCCACGTTCTCGATGGCGGTGGCCAGGCGGGCACGATCGCGAGAGAGCTCGGCGTGCCAGTTGGCCAGCTTGATGCCGAAGGTGATCGGCTCGGCGTGGATGCCGTGGGAGCGGCCGATCATCGCGGTGTTCTTGTGCTCGAAGGCGCGCTTCTCGATGGCGGCGAGGGAGGCGTCGAGCCCCTGCAGGATCCGCTCGCCGGCCTCTTTGAGCTGCAGCGCCAGCGTGGTGTCGAGCACGTCGCTCGAGGTGAGGCCGAGGTGGAGCCAGCGCGCCTCGGGTCCGACCTGCTCCTCCACCCAGGTGAGGAAGGCGATGACGTCATGCTTGACGACCTTCTCGATCTCCTCGATCCGCTCGGCGTCCTGCGCGGTCACCTGCTTCGGCGCCTTCTCCTGCAGGCGCTTCCACTCGTCCTGCGGGACCTCGCCGCGGGTGGCCATCGCTTCACAGGCGGCCATCTCCACCGCGAGCCAACGCTCGTAGCGGGCTTCGCTGGTCCAAAGGGCGGTCATCTCGGGGCGGGAGTAGCGAGCGATCATGGCCTTACGAGCCTCCGTGCGAAGTGGCGGCCCGTATAGTCGAGCAGGCGACGCCGGGCAACCGTCGGCTGGCCCGGGGCGTCCTGGTGGGTCCTCAGCTCTGGCCCGTGTGCCCGAAGCCGCCGGCGCCGCGCGCAGTATCGTCGAGGGCGTCGACCTCGCGCAGCTGCACGCGCTCGAAGCGCGCGATGACCAGCTGGGCGATTCGCTCGCCCCGCGGGAGGTGGACCGGCTCCCGGCCGTGGTTGATCAGGATCACGCCGCACTCGCCGCGGTAGTCGGCGTCGATCGTGCCGGGAGCGTTGAGGGTCGTCACGCCTCGTTTCAGCGCGAGCCCGGAGCGCGGGCGCACCTGGCCCTCGAAGCCCGGCGGGATCGCCACGGCGATCCCGGTGGGGACCAGCTTCCGCTCGCCCGGCTCCAGGGTCACGGCCTCGTCGGCGCGCAGATCGAGGCCGGCGCTGCCGTCCGTGGCGTAGGTGGGAAGCGGCAGCGGCTCGCCGCGGCTCCCCATTCGCTTGATGTGGATCTCCATGCTGCCTCCTCGGGGAGAAGGCGCGCATGGTTCCCGCAGCTGCACGCCGGGTCAAGGCGCGCGGGCTCAGCTCCGTGGCAGCGGCACCACGTGGCCGGCGGTGCCGTCGCTCCACACCAGGCGCTCCCCGACGAAGAGGAAGCTGTCGACGCCGGTGGCCACCTGCCACGACGTGTCGCGGGCCAGGTCGGCCAGGCGGAGCGATCCGTCGCGATCGATCCAGGCGACGAACGCGCCCCCGTCGTCCACCACCGGGGCGATGGACGAATCGTTGCCGGCGAAGGCGTCGCCGTCGACCTCCACCCGCACGCCGCTCTCCGTGTCCTGCAGCCAGAGGTGGCGCCTGCCGTCGGCGAGCGAGCGCTCCACCCACGCGACCGCACGCTCGTTCGGCGAGAAGCCCACCGCCTCCACGAAGGCGAAGCCCTGCGAGAGCTCCACCGGCTCGCCGCCGTCGCGCAGCAGCAGGAGGTGGTTTCCGTCCTCGGCGTCCTGCACCTGGTAGATCAGCGCGTAGCCGGAAGGAGAGAAGCGCCACGGCTGCCCGGAGACCCAGCCTTCGGTGAGCGATCGCTCGGTGCCGGTGAGCAGGTCGGCGAGGAGCAGCTGCCCGGAGGCGCCATCTGGGGCGACCACACGGTCGAGGCGGGGCGAGGCGAGGAAGCTCCCGGTGCCCGCGCCGACGATCTGCTGGGCGCCGCTCGCCAGGTGGGTCACGCCGACGCCCACCTGCTCGGTGCCCGGCGCGGTGACGAGGCTGCCGCAGTCGCGGGAGAACCAGGCGAGCCGCTCCACCGACCAGCCGTCGCAGCTGTCCCCGAGACCGACCCACTTGCCGGTGGAGATCTGCTGCGCGCTCATCCAGGCGCAGTTGGCGAAGGTGCCGCCGCCGTGCCAGCTCCACAGCCAGTCGCCGCAGACGCCGAACGCAGCGCCGCGGGCGTCGCCCAGCACCTGGGTGGTGGCGCCGCTGTGGACGTTCCAGCGCTGCAGCACGCCGACCGGCTCGCCGCGCACCGTGGGCGCCGTGCCGGTGGGCTCGAGGTAGAGGACCACGTCGCCGGCGGGGTCGACGGCGACGGTCTCCGCGAAGACGCCGGAGGCGACCGCCTGCGCCTTGCTGCCGATGGGGTGGAAGAAGAGATCCCCCTTCTCCCCTTTGCCGCCGCGGAAGCCCAGCAATGCGTCCGTGCCCACGGCGTGCAGCGGCCTGCCCACCGTCCCGAGGCTCTCGATCGCCTCGCAATCGGGCAGGCTGCAATCGCTCTGCGCCACCGGCGCCGCCTCTTCGCCGCCACAACCAGCGAGCGCCCACGCGCCCAGCACCACGACCAGCTTCTTCAAGACACGCCTCCCTGCCGAGACCGGATGGCCCAGCCTACCCCGGAAGGGAGGACAGATGTAAATACTGAAAGCCAGGCGCAGGGCGCCCGCCCCTGGTCAAAGCTGCTGGGACGGCGGCGGTTCGGGCGGCAGCGCCGCCGTCCTGGCAGCGGCCTTCGCCTTCGCCCGGCGAACGAGGCCGTTGGAGGCGAGGGCTGCGACCAGCCAGATCACCGCGAGGAGAACGGCGAGGAGCGCCACCGGCTGCTCGAAGAGGCCGGCGAGTCCGGCGATGGCGTCGGCGGCGACCACCACGCCGGCGAAGACCGGCGCGGTGGAGGACTCGGCCTTCGCGCGGAGGCGGCGCACGGCGCGGTGGATCCCGGCGAACGGGGAAAGCAGGAGCACCACCGCGAGGCAGACGGTGACGAGCAGCTGGTAGTTCTCTTCGCTCACTTCTTCGTGCCCTTCTTCGGCGCGGGGGTGGCCTTCTTCGCTGGCGCCCGGGCCGTCCTGCCCGCGGGCTTCGCGGCAGGCGCCGCCTTCTTCTTCGCCCCGGCGGAAACCCGCTTCGGCGGCAACGGCTTCCCGGCCTTGCGGGCCCAGCCCCGCTCGATCATCCCCGCTGCGTCGATCGTCTCACACGAGGTCTCGCCGTGATCGACCTCGACGTGGCCGATGCGCGCCGCAGCAGCGAGGGCAGGCCCGCGCAGCGCCTCGTTGCGCAGGCCGATGGCGGCGACGAGCGCGAGCATCCCATCGCGCACGCGGTTCTTCGCGCCCTGCACCTCGCGCTCGATCCGCGGCAGGAAGGCGAGCCATTCGTCGTCGGCGATCGGCAGCTTGCCCATCGCCAGGTGCGTGAGCGTCGACCAGCCCGCCCGCTCGATCCACTCGCCGTCGGCGTCGATCCACGTGCGCGCCCGCTCCCACGCACCCGGTGCAGGCGCCGCCACGTGTTTTACGAAGATGTCGGTGGAGAAGTAGTTGTCGAGGGCGGCGGCCCAGCGCTCCAGCGGCGCCGCCGCCGGGTCGGCGATCATCGAAGCGAGGAGCCGCGCGTCCCCGTTGCCCGTGGCCCAGAGCGCGTCGGCCAGCGCCTGGTCGCGCTTGATCGATTTCTGAAGCTTGCCGAAGACGGCAAAGCTCACGCCGAAGAGCGGATCGGGCATGCCGTGGCGCCGGTAGATCTTCCGGTTCTGCTCCGTGCCCGCCGCTTCCAGCGCCGCCATCGCCTCAGCCAGCTGCATCGCATCCTCCCGGGGAAGTCGGGCGAAGTCTCGCCCGACAGACGTGCCGCGCTCAAGGCCCCGCAGACTGCGGGTGTATACAGAATCGTGTCACCGACTGCTTCCCCGACGACTCCGCTCCTGCATCATGGAGTCGGCAGATCGCTTCGGCGCCTGCCAGGGAGGGCAGTACATGATGTATCGGAGTATTCTGGTTGCAGCGATGTTTCTGGCGGCGTGCGGTACCGGCGAGAGCGGTGCCGACACGGATCTCGAGGACAGCGGGCCGATCACCGGCGGCGGTGGGGACGGCGGCACGGGTGGCGATACCGGCACCGGTGGCACGGGCGGCACTGGCGGCGACACGGGCACCGGCGGCGTCGGCGGCGGGGGCAGCGGTGGGTCGGGCGGCGGCTGGAGCGGGCAGGGAACGGCGCCGCGGATCGGCATCGCCTGGCCGGCGCACGACGGCAACGGCAACGTGATCTACGGTACCGAGCTCCTCGCCGCACCGGCGCTGGACGTGAGCTACCTGCCGGCGACGATCGCTGCGCCCGCGTGGCTCCAGCCGGAAGTGGGCTACTCGTGGGCGAGCGGCATGATCCTCGCGGTGGAAGACGCGAACGGCGACGGCACCTTCGCCTTCGACGGCTACGACGTCGCGCCGCCCGACGTGGGTGTGGGCATCGCCCTGGATCACCTGCTCCTCTTCATCGAGGCGGACGTGGGCGCCACGCAGCCGGCGCCGCTGCCCGACGGCATGCACCTCATCGAGTACGACATGTGCGGACTCGACGAGAGCATGCTCACCGTCCCGCTCACCACCACCGGCGTGCCCTTCGAGGCGCCGCCGCCGGGCACCACCCTCGTCGAGCACATCTACGACGTCTGCGAGCCGGTCCCCGCCGGCGACGGCCCCTGCTCCACGGATCCGGGTGGCGCCTCCTGCGCCAGCTGCCTCGAGGCAGAGGAGGGGCGGTGCGTCGAGCAGGTCTGCACGGTGGAGTTCGCCGCGATTACGACCTGCGGGCAGCAGAACGGCTGCGTCTCCGAGGAGCAGTACGACGATGCCTGCCTCTGGGAGCATTGCGAGGCGGCGGTCCTCGACGCCAGCAGCTGCTACCAGGCCTGCTTCGCCCAGAGCTCCTGCTACTGAGCGGGCGTTGATCGACGCGGGGCGATCCGGCAGCGCCGGGTCGCCCCGCTTCCGTTCCTACCGTCACTTCGGCCGGCGTCGACGTCGAGGCGCACGTGGTGTTCGGCCTCGCCTGCTACCGATGCCAGCCGGTGCGCAGCGGCACGGCGTGGAGCATGCCGCTGCCATCGGTCCAGACCAGCCAGTCGCCGACGAAGCGGAAGTCGACGACGTCGCCGCCCACCAGCAGCGGCTCGAAATCGAGGGGGAAGTCGACGAGGCGGAGCGCACCCGTCTCGTCGATCCAGCCGATCCGATCCTCGTCGTGATCGACGCGCGCGAGCCGGGGCGCGCTGTCGCCGAGACGGTAGTGGACGCCGCTCTGCGGCTGCCACGCGTCGAGGCCCGTGCCCCCGCCCTCGCGCTGTGCGGCGAAGAAGATCCAGCCGGAGCGACTGAAGGCTTCCCGGCGCCTGGCGAAGGGCGCCCCACCCCGCTCGCCGACGAAGGCGAGGGCCGGCGCGGCAAACTCGATCAGGCTGCCGGTTTGCGTGGCGACGACGCGGATGCGGTTGCCCTCGACCGACTGCCCCTCCTCGATCCACGCGAGCCATTTCCTCTCGGGCCAGAAGGCGGTGTCGCCCATCTCGACGTCGGCGGCCACCAGCGCCGCAGGCTCGCCGAAGCCCCGTGCCCAGTAGAGGTCGGGCGCTCCCGCGTTGTGGGTGCGCAGGTACAGAAGATCGTTGTTGTCCCCCAGCGCAAGCGGGACCACCTCGCGAGGATCACCGTCAATGGGATAGGGGTGGCCCGTCGACACATCGATCCGCGCGAGGGCGGTGTCGAAGAACGCGACGAGCCGGTAGCCGTCCTCGTCGACGAGGAAGCCTCCGCCGTACCTGCTGCCGAGGCGGCGCGCCTCGCCCGATTCGACGGAGTAGGCGGTGATCCCGGTGTAGTCCTGCTCCCATACGCTCCCGGCGAGGATCACCCGGCTGCAGCCGGTCGAGAAGAGAGCGAGCTGCTCGACGGTGCCGTAGTCACAGGCGCTGGCGACGTCGACGCTCGTCCCGCTCGCGCCGTCGTAGACCGCCAGGGTGCCGCAACTGGCCGCGGCTCCCTCGCCGTGCCAGGCCCAGGCGTTGCCGCCGCAGCTGTCGTACTGGCCAGGTCGGACGTCGTCGAGGAGGACCGCATCCCTGCCGGTGCGGGGATCCCACCGGTGGAGCACGCCGCGCAGATCGTCCCAGCGCGCGCCCTCGGCGAGCTGCGCCACCTCGAGGTAGAGCACCGTCCCGTCGGTGGCGACCCGGACCGTCGCCGGGTGGATGCCCACGCCAATCCGCGTCTCGGCGGCATCGACGAGCGAGAGGTGCCAGAGCTCCACCCCGCTCCAATCACCGCCGAACGCGAAGCTGCGCCGTGCGAAGACGATCCCGCCCTCGGTCGTGCCGAGGAGCGCGTCGGCCCTGCCGAGGAGCTGCGCCTCGTCGCAATTCGGGAGCGTGCAGGTCGGCACGGCAGCCTGCCGCTCCTCCGCACCACCGCAGCCCAGCGACGAGACAAGACCAAGCCCTGCGAGAAGCCAGCCGCGCATCGTTTCCCCCTGTGGGCGATGAATGGCGACGCTAACGCACGACGGGTAGCAGGGCAATGCACCGAGCGATGGTGCCTCAGGCCCGCAAACGGGCACCGCCCTCGAGCTCCCGGGCCACCCCGCGCAGGAGCGATCGGCGGATCGCCCGCGAGAAGGGGCCGATCACCCGGAAGTAGCGGCGGAAGCGCAGCCACGAGAGGTCGTCGGTGGCGTCGACACGTGCCTCGATCGCGAGCCTGCTGCCGCCTTCGTGCCGCGTCACCCGCAGCGCCCAGGCCACCTTCACCCAGCCTGGCTCCGCGAAGGCCTCCCAGGCGGCGGCGTCCACGTGGAGGAAGGGGATCCGCGCCCGCCACACCTTGCCGATCGCCCCCACCGCCGCCTCCCGCCCCGGCTCCTCGAGGAGGAGTTGGAAGCCCGGCCGCTCGGGCGACGAGCGCATCTCGTCGATCCGCAGCCGCAGATCGTCCCCGTGGCCGAGGAGCCGCTCGGGGATGGTGCGGAGCGCGAAGAGCAGCCGGACGAAGCCCGCCCCGCCGATGCTCCCGTGGCGCACCGCCGCCCAGACCGCCTGCGCCGGCGCGTCGATCACCACCTCGTCGATCTCGACGAGCGGCGCTCCGGGCAGCAGGCGATCGAGCAGTTCCACCATCCCCCCCTGCGCAAGAAGGTGTGTCGCCCGCGCGAGAAAGACGAAGGGCGGGCCCGCCACCCAAGCGAGCCCGCCCTTCGTCATGTCACGCTGGCGCGTGGATCAGGCCTGGGCCTGCCCCTCGCCACCGGCCTCGCCGCCCTCGCCGCCGCCGGCGGCGCCAGCGAGCGCCTCCTTGCGGGAGAGGCGGATCTTGCCCTGGCGGTCGACGGAGATGACCTTGACCATCACCTCGTCGCCCTCGTTGAGCACGTCGCTGACGCTCTTGACGCGCTTGTCGGAGAGCTCCGAGATGTGGACGAGGCCGTCGGTGCCCGGGAAGATCTCCACGAAGGCGCCGAACTCCACGATGCGGCGCACCGTGCCCATGTAGACCTTCCCGATCTCCGCCTCCTGGGTGAGGTTGCGGATCATCTGGATGGCCTGGTCGACCTTGACGCTGTCCGACGAGGCGATGTTGATGGTGCCGTCGTCGTTGATGTCCACCGAGCAGCCGGTGCGGGCGATGATGTCCTTCACCACCTTGCCGCCGGGCCCGATGACGTCCTTGATGCGCTCGGGGCGGATCTTGATCGAGGTGATCCGCGGGGCGAACTGCGAGATCTCCTTGCGGGACTCGGGCAGCGCCTCGAGCATCTTGCCGAGGATGTGGTTCCTGCCGTCGCGGGCCTGGTTGAGCGCGCGCTCGAGGATCTCCCGGGTCACGCCGGTGATCTTGATGTCCATCTGGATGGACGTGATCCCCTTGGCGGTGCCGCAGACCTTGAAGTCCATGTCGCCGAGGTGATCCTCGTCGCCGAGGATGTCCGAGAGGATGGCGATCTTGTCGCCCTCCTTGATCAGACCCATGGCGATGCCGGCCACCGGCGCCTTGATCGGCACGCCGGCGTCCATCAGCGCGAGGCAGCCGCCGCAGACCGTGGCCATCGACGACGAGCCGTTCGACTCGGTGATGTCGGAGGTGATGCGGACGACGTACTGGAACTGCTCCTCGCTCGGCATCACGTAGCGCAGCGCGCGCTCCGCCAGCGCACCGTGGCCGATTTCGCGGCGGCCCGGCGAGCGGAGGAACTTCACCTCGCCCACCGAGTAGGGCGGGAAGTTGTAGTGGAGCAGGAAGCGCTTGAAGTGCATGCCCGTGAGCATCTCGATGCGCTGCTCGTCGTCACCGGTGCCGAGGGTCGCGGTGCAGATCGACTGCGTCTCGCCACGGGTGAAGATCGCCGAGCCGTGGCTGCGGGGAAGCGCACCCACCTCGCTCCAGATGCTGCGGATCTCGTCGTGCTTGCGACCGGCGATGCGGACGCCCTCGTTGACGATCATTCCGCGCATGTAGTCGTACTTGAAGTCCTCGAAGTAGCCCTTGAGCTCCTTCTCGCGGGACGCGTACGAGTCGCCGAGCTTCTCCTTCATCGCCGCCATCGCCTGCTTCTTGGCGACGGAGAGCGCCGCGTAGCGCGGGCCCTTCTCGGCGTTGCCGTAGGCGGCCTTGATCGGCTCCCAGGCGATCTCCTTGAGCTGGGTCCGCAGGGCCTCGTCGACCTTCGGCGGCTCGAAGGCGCGCTTCTCGGTCTTGCCGAGCTCGCGGGTCAGCTCCTCCTGCACGCGGAGCAGGTTCTGCACCGCGGCCTGGCCGAAGAGCAGCGCCTCGACCATCACGTCCTCGGGCACCTCGGCGGCGCCACCCTCGACCATCGTGATCGCGTCCTTCGACGCGGCCATGATGATCTCGAGGTCGGCGCGCTCGCGGTCCTCGTGGCTCGGGTTGGCGACCAGCTGGCCGTCGATGCGGCAGACGCGCACGCCGGCGATGGGGCCGTTGAAGGGGATGTCCGAGCAGGCGATCGCGCAGGACGCGCCGGTGAGCGCGAGCACGTCGGTGTCGGCGTTCGGATCCCAGGAGAGCACGGTGGCGATGACCTGGGTCTCGTTCTGGTAGCCCTCGGGGAAGAGCGGCCGGAGCGAGCGGTCGATCACGCGGGAGGTGAGCGTCTCCTTGTCGGAGGGGCGGCCCTCGCGGCGGAAGAACGAGCCCGGGATCTTGCCGGCTGCAGCCAGCTTCTCCTGGTAGTCACAGGTCAGGGGGAAGAAGTCGAGACCCTCCTTCTTCTCCTTGGCGCTGACGACGGTGACGAGGACCATCGAGTCGCCCTGGCGGACGATGACCGAGCCGTCCGCCTGCTTGGCGATCTTGCCGGTCTCGATGGTGATCTCCTTGCCCTGGAGATCGGCCTTCTTGACGATGTGGTTCATGCTGCCTCTCTATTTCCCGTGCCACACACGGCGCGGGGGTTGGCGGCCTCGCCGGAGAGGGGGCTTTGGTCCCTGAGCCGAACCAGCGAAGGGATTCGCTGGCTCGAGTCGGAAACCAAAAGCCCCTTTGCACCACCCTCCGGTGCGAAGGCCTCGATACGCGAAGGGCGCCCCCGGGATGGGAGCGCCCCCGTGTCGGAGCCGGACTACTTCCGGATTCCGAGCGCGTCGATGACGGTCTTGTAGCGGCTCACGTCCTTGCGCTTCAGGTAGTCGAGAAGACGCCGACGCTGGCCGACCAGCTTGAGCAGACCGCGGCGCGAGTGGTGATCCTTCGCGTGGGTCTTGAAGTGCTCGGTGAGGTAGGTGATGCGCTCGGAGAGGAGCGCGATCTGCACCTCGGGGGAACCCGTGTCACCCTCACCGCGGGCGAACTTCGAGACGAGCTCCTGCTTCCGGTCCTTGAGCAATGCCATTTGCTTCATCCATCCGCTCCCTCCCCATGGCCGGGATGGCCAGGGGTGGGCCTCGTATGCCCCAGGTCCGCGGAGCGGTGCAGGCGGGGCGGCCCAATACGTCGAGCCCACGAACCGCCAGGGTCCGTGAGTCGGCGCAAGTTACCGACACAACAACGGGTGGTCAATCACCATTCAGGAGCCGAGCAGGTCCTGCGGGGTGACCAGCACGCGCACGTAGCGCAGCGTGCCCTGCCGCTGCTCCGCCACCGCGAGCAGGCGCCCGCCGGGGCCGGTGATCCGGACCCGGACCCCCTCCTCCTGCCGCGGCAGCCCGCTCTCGGCGAGGTCCCTGGCCCCGAGAACCATGCCGTAGGCCACCTTGCGCGCCCGCGTCTCGTCGAGCCGCGCCTCGGGCAGCTCCGCGAGGGCCTCGGACATCGGCACCACGAAACGGGCGATCTCGTCCTGCCTGCCGGAGGCCGCCAGGTCGAGGATCACCGGCAGGGGCACCGCGCGATCGAGGGAGAAGGGGCCGCTCCGCAGACGCCGGAGCGCCATCAGGTGGCCGCCCACGCCGAGCGCCTCGCCCAGCTCGTGGGCGATCGAGCGCACGTAGGTGCCCTTGGAGCAGTGGACGAAGATCGTGGCGGCGCCGGTCTGCGCGTCGTAGCGGGTGAGCTCGATCCGCTCGAGGTTGACCTTGCGGGGCTTCCGCTCGATCTCCTCGCCCTTGCGGGCCAGCTCGTAGAGCCGCTTGCCGCCGACCTTCACCGCCGAGAACATCGGCGGCGTCTGCCAGTACTCGCCCTGCATCGCGGCGACCGCCCGTTCCACCTCGGCGGGCTTCACCGCGGCGATGGAGCGCTCGGCCACCACCTTGCCGGTGGCGTCGTAGCTGTCGGTCTCCACCCCGAGCTGGACGACGCCCTCGTACTCCTTGTCACCCTCGGTGATGAAGGAGGCGATCTTGGTGGCGTCACCCAGGCAGACGGGAAGAACACCGGTCGCCATCGGATCGAGCGTGCCGGTATGTCCTGCCTTGCGGCCGGAGCCCAGGGCGCGGACGCGGCGCACCACGTCGAAGGAGGTGGGGCCGATGGGCTTGTCGACGATGAGGACGCCGTCCACGGGTACACCGATCTCGGGTTGGGGAAAGCCCTTCAGCTCTCGTTCTCGCCACCCGGAACGCCGGGGGCTTCGTCGTCGCTCGTGCGCGCCGCCTCCTCCTCCTTCACCTGCCGGAGGAGCCTGTCGATGCGGTCGCCGCGATCGATCGCCTCGTCGTAGACGAAGCGGAGGTCGGGGACGTAGCGGAGGCTCAAGGCCGAACCGATCTCGCGCTTCATGAAGCCGGTGGCTGCCTTGAGGCCCGCCGCCGTCTCGTTCCGCTGCGCCTCGTCGGCGCCGAACATCGACCAGTAGACCACCGCCTGTCGCAGATCGGGGCTCACCTTCACGCCGGTGAAGGTGACGAAGCCGATCCGGGGGTCCTTGAACCCCTTGGTGACGAGGCGGCCGAGCTCTTCCTGGATGAGCTGCCCGACGCGCTGCGGTCTGTCGTGTGCCACTTGGAATCCTAGCGGCGCCGGCCCTTCGGCCCGGGCGCCTGGTACGAGGCCGCGGCCTCTTCGAGCTCTTCGAGGGAAGGATAGTCCTCGTCCCCCGCCCCCTCGTCCCCGTCTTCGAAACCGAAGGGAGGGGCGAGTCCCTCCGCCTCTGCCAGCGTCCGCTCCGAGTGGGAGCGGCCGCCGCCGTACATCTCCGAGAGGGTGAGGATCTCGAGCTCGTGGGAAACGACGAAGGCCTCGGCGCCGCCCTCCTCCACGGAGCGCAGCACCTTGTCGAGGACCTCGTTGACGAAGGCGCGGTCGTTGCCGACCGCCGCCACGCCGATGGTCGCCTTCTGCCAGAGGTCGTTGTCGCCGACCTCTGCTATCGCGACGTTGAAGCGGGCCCGGACCCGGTCGATGACCTTGCGCATCACGTGGCGCTTGGCCTTGAGCGACGCGGATCCGGGGATCTGCAACACGAAGCGGAGGGTGCCGACGACCATCTCTCCCCGCACGGCCAACGGGCTGCAGGCCGAAGGCCGGAAGCCGCGAAGCCCGAAGGGCGTAGCCAACAAGAAGGTAGCGCCTGCTCCCGCGGAGCGGGAGCATCCAGCGGTTCGCCCGGGCGTTAGCCCGGGCGGGCCGCTGGACTGCGCTACAGCGACTGGCGGATCTGCTCGATCTCGAAGACCTCGAGGGTGTCGCCGACCTGCAGATCGTTGAAGCCGTCGAAGCCGAGACCGCATTCGAAGCCCTGGGCAACTTCGCGGACGTCGTCCTTGAAGCGGCGCAGCGATGCGATCTTGCCCTGGTGGATCTGCTTCCGCTCGCGGAAGACCCGGGCCATGGCGTTGCGGACGATCTTGCCGTCGGTGACGGCGGAGCCGGCGATGATGCCCTTCGGCGTGCTGAAGATCTGGCGGACCTCCACCTTGCCGATGGTCTTCTCGCGGGTGAGGAAGCCGAGCATGCCCTCCATCGCGAGGCGGACGTCGTCCACTGCCTCGTAGATGATGGAGTAGAGCCGGACGTCCACGTCGAGGCGCGCTGCGGCGTCCTGCACCTTGCTCTCGGGCTTCACGTTGAAGCCGACGATCAGGGCGCCGGAGGCCTTGGCCAGGTTGACGTCGGATTCGGTCACCGCGCCCACGGCCTTGTGGATGATGTTCACGCGGACCTTCTGCGTGGACAGCTTGAGCAACGCCTGGGCGACGGCCTCGGACGAACCGCCCACGTCGGCCTTGAGGATGACCTTGAGCTCCTTCTGCTCGCTCTTCCGGATCGAGGCGAAGAGCTCCTCGCGGGAGGTGAGCTTGGAGGTCTTGGCCATCTCCTTCTTGCGCTCGACGAGCTCGCGGTTCTTCGCGACCTCTTCGGCGGCCTTGATGTCCTTGACGACGTGGAACTCGTCACCGGCGGTGGGGACGCCCGAGAGGCCGATGATCTCCACCGGGAAGCCGGGGAGGGTCTCCTTGACCTGCTTGCCGCGGTAGTCGTTCAGCGCACGGAGCTTGCCGTACTGCTGGCCGCACACCACTGCGTCGCCGGCACGGAGGGTACCCTCCTGCACGAGGACGGTGGCAACCGGGCCACGGCCCTTCTCGAGCTTCGACTCGATGACGATGCCCTTGGCCGGCTTGTCCGGGTTGGCGGCGAGTTCGAGGACCTCGGACTGCAGCGCGATGTTCTCGAGCAGCAGGTCGAGGTTGAGCTTCGCCTTGGCGGAGACGGGCACCATGATGGTGTCGCCGCCCCAGTCTTCCGGAACGAGGCCGTGCTCCGCCAGCATCTGCTTGACGCGGTCGGGGTTGGCGTCGGGCTTGTCCATCTTGTTGATCGCCACCACCACCGGGACTTCGGCGGCCTTGGCGTGGTTGATGGACTCGATCGTCTGGGGCATCACGCCGTCGTCGGCAGCCACCACGAGCACGGCCACGTCGGTGGCCTGCGCGCCGCGGGCACGCATGGCGGTGAACGCCTCGTGGCCCGGGGTGTCGAGGAAGGTGACCGGGCCCTTGGCGGTGTTCACCGAGTAGGCGCCGATGTGCTGGGTGATGCCGCCCGCCTCGCCGTCGGCGACGTTGGCGGAGCGGAGGGCGTCGAGCAGCGAGGTCTTGCCGTGGTCGACGTGGCCCATGATGGTGACCACGGGCGGACGCGGCTTGAGATCCTCGGCGCGATCCTCCTCCTCGGAGATGAACTGCGACTCCTCGTAGCCGGCCTTCTCGACCGTGTGGTCGTAGTCGGTGGCGAGGAGCTGGGCGGTCTCGAGGTCGAGCATCTGGTTGATGCTCGCCATCACGCCCATCTTCATCAGCTTGCGGATCAGCTCGTTCGCCTTGGCACCGAGGCGCTGCGACAGATCGGAGACCGAGATGGCCTCGTCGATCCGGATCACGCGCTTCGACTCCTTCGGCGTCGTGATCAGGGTCTTGGCGCCCTTCTTGGTCGGCTTCCGCTTGCGTGCGCGGGTCGGGATGTGGGCGCGGCCACGTGCCAGGTCGATCAGGTCCTGCTTCGACGGCATCTTGCCGGGCTCACCGGGGCTACCAGGGGTGCCGGGGCCTGCGCCGAAGCGCGAGCCGCCGCGGCGGCGCTGGCCGGCCTTGTCCTTGGTGACGTCGATGAACTCACGACCGCGGCCCATCGAGTCGGGGACCACGCGGACCTCGCGGCGCTCGCCGATCGCCGTGCGGCCGGGGGCCGCGGGGGCGGGACGGAACGTCGAGGTGGGCGGGGTCACGCGCCGGATCGGGATGAGCGGGCGCGAGATGACCACGGCCTGGGTGGCGGTCGGGCGCAGGGTGCGCGGGTCGACGCCTTCCTGCACCGGAACGTTGGGGCCACGCATACCCGGGAGGTTCGGGGTGCGAACCTCGACGCGGGGCTGCGGGCGCGGCGCGCCGCCGGGGGCGCCGGGACGAACCTGGACCTCGGTGCGCGGCTGCGGCGCCGGGACCGAGGGGGCTTCCACGCGGGGCGAAGGCGCTGCCTCGGCGGCTGCGGCGGCGGGCTCGCGCTCCGCAGCCTCGGGCTGCGCTGCTGCTGCCGGTGCCTCGGGCTGCTCGGGCGCCGCTGCTGCTGCGACGTTCTCCGTCGCTGCCTCCGCTGCGGGAGCCGCTGCTTCGGGCGCCTGCTGCGCGACCGCTGCCGCGGGCTGCCCTGCGGGAGCCGGCGCAGGCGGACGGCGGACCACGACCGCGGGCCGGAACTCCGGCTCTGCGGCGGGACGACGCTCCGGCTGCTGCGGGGCGGGCGCACCCTGCTGCTGCGCGGGGCGCGCTGCTGCAGGAGCGTTTTCGGTGGTGGGCTCGATGTCCGCGCGACGGCGACGGACGACGAATCCCTTGGGCGGCGGGGCCGCGGGGGAGGGGTTGCGCTCTGCCTGAATTTTGTCTGTCACAGCCTGGGCCTGGTCGTCATCCAGCGAGCTGGAGTGCGACTTCACTTCGTCGTACCCGTGCGCCTGGAGCCAGTCGACCAGCTCCTTGTTCTGCATTCCGAGCTCTTTCGCGAGCTCGTACACGCGCTTCTTCGCCATAATCCTCTGTCTTCCCCCGGCATCCCGTCCGTCTGCCATCGAGGGGCAACAACGGGAGCGCCGTTCGTAGTCCAGCGGGAAGCAGAGGTCAACCGGCGCCTCGATCCCGCGTCTGTTCTTCGTCGAGCCGCAAGCCTGCGGCAGCAAATTCTGCAAGCAGCTCCCCGGGCCGTGGCGCCTTCGCTTTGCCGCGGAAGGCACGCCCCAGGGCCCGGGGCGTCTCTGCTTTCGTCAGGCACGTGGTCCTCGGATGGACCCACGCGCCCCGCCCCGGCGCGGTCCCGGTGCTGTCGACCGTGACCTCGCCCGTCGGGCCTCGAACCAGGCGGAGGAGCCGCTCCTTCGGCTCCTTCCCCATGCAGCCCAGGCAGGTTCGCGTGGGCTCGTGGCGCACCGCTGCCACCTCGTCTTATTCCGCGTCGGCAGGCGCTGCCGGCGTCGCGGTCTCGAGCATCCTCGCGGCTGCCTGCCGCTCGCGCTCTGCGTTGAGCTCTTCGCGAAGTCGCTGTTCCTCGGTGAGGTACTGCTCCGCTGCGAACTTGACCTGCTTGGCCTTCTTCACGCCGAGGCCGCTGTTGTCGCCGAGCTTCATCACGTCGGCTTCCGCGATCAGATCCTCGACGGTGTTGTAGCCACCCGCCTCGAGCTGCTCGGCGGTGCGCTCGCTGACGCCCCGGACGCGGATCAGCCGTTCGCGGGGGGTGAGCTCGTCGGGATGCCGGCGGGCCTCGGCGATGCGGGCCGCCTCGCGCTCCTGCTCGATGCGGGAGAGCTCGGCTGCATCGTCGTACATCTGCGACCGGGCCTTCGCCTGCATCTCCGGGATGAGCTCGGGATTGATGCCCGGGATCTGCACGACCACATCGGGCGAGGCGTCGGCGATGTCCTTCGCCTTGCGGAATCCGTGTGCGTAGAGAACCTCCACCAGCGTGTCCGTCATCCCGGGGAGCTGGGAGAGGGAGTGGAAGGCGAAGTCGCGGAGCTCGGCGACGCGGGTCTCCGAGTTGATGTCGAGCTTCCAGCCGGTGAGCTGCGCGGCGAGGCGCACGTTCTGGCCGCGGCGGCCGATGGCCAGCGAGAGCTGGTCGTCGGGGACGATGATCTCCATCGCGTGGTTCGCGTCGTCGATGAGCACGCGCGAGACCTCGGCGGGCGCCAGCGCGGAGCAGACGAAGGCGGCCGGATCGGGATCGAAGGGGACGATGTCGATCTTCTCGCCGCGGAGCTCCTGCACCACGGCCTGGACGCGGGAGCCCTTCATGCCCACGCAGGCGCCGACCGGATCGACGTCCTGATCCCGCGACGAGACGGCGATCTTCGCGCGGCCACCGGGCTCGCGGGCTGCCGCCTCGATCACCACCACGCCCTCGGCGATCTCGGGGACCTCCATCTCGAAGAGCTTGGTGAGGAAATGCGGCGAGCCGCGGGAGAGGACGATCTGCGGGCCCTTCGACTCGCGGAGCACGTCGAGGACGTAGGCCTGCACACGGTCGCCTGCGCGGTAGGTCTCGCGGGGCACCTGCTCGCGGATGGGGAGCACCGCCTCGGCGCGCACCAGATCCACGATGATGTTGCCGCGCTCGAAGCGGCGGACGGTGCCGGTGGCGATGTCGCCCTTGCGGTCCTTGAACTCGTTGTAGACGTTCTCGCGCTCGGCATCGCGGGTGCGCTGCAGGATGACCTGCTTGGCGGTCTGCGCGGCGATGCGGCCGAAGCCACGGCGGAAGGTCTTGAGCTTCAGGATGTCGCCGTAGCGATCGTCCTGCGCCTTGGCCTCCGCAGCGTCCTCGTCGCGGTAGAAGATCTGGAAGACGAGCTCGTCACCGGCCTCCGCCTCGATGCCCTTCTGGCGGGCCTCTTCGAGGGTGAGCTGGTTGATCTCCTGGAGCGGATCGGTGACCTCTTCGACCACGGTCAGCGCCTGGAAGACCTCGACCACGCCCTTGTCCGGGTTGTAGTGCGCCTCGAGCGTGCGCTCGGCGCCGAAGGTCTTCTTCGCTGCGGTGAGGATCGCCTGCTCGAGCAGGTCGACGATCACCTGGCGGTCGATGCCCTTGTCCTTGGCCACCTGATCGATGATCAGGTTGAGGTTCACGCTCTGGCCCATTCCGCCCTGCATACTCTCACTCCTTGTGCGGGGTGGCTTTCGCCTTCCCGCCGCAGCTCCTCTCGGAGCTGCCCAGTTCGCGCGGTGTGCAAGGCCCCGGGTCCCGCGCTATGTCGGCCTCGTCCGGGAAGGCCGCTGTCTCGAAGTCACTTCCGTTCCCGGAGGTCGGCTGCCAGCGCGTCGAAGTCGATCGCGAGGTGTGCCTTGGCGACCTTGTCCAGGGGGACGGCGTACTCCGTGCCGTCGATCTCGATGCGGACGACGTCGTCGGAAGAGATCCCCAACAAACGACCCTTGTAGTTCTTTCGCGGCGGGTCGCCGATGGGGCCGAAGGTCTTCAGCTCGATGTCCCTGCCGGCGAACTGCTCGAAATGCGCCCGGGTCTTCAGGGGACGCTCGAGGCCGGGGCTGGAGACCTCGAGGGCGTAGGCCGGCTCGATGAAGTCCTCGACGTCGAGCAGCTTCTCGACCTGCCGGGAGATCTCCTGGCAATCGTCGAGGGAGACGCCGCCCGGCCGGTCCAGGTAGAGGCGCAGGACCCAGCGGCCCCCTTCGCGCAGGAATTCCACGTCGACGAGCTCCATCCCCCCGTGGGAGGCGAGCGGCTCGGCGAGCTCGCGAACTTTGTCGGTAATGCCCTGGACGAATGCGGTGCTCATGCCCTGAAAAACAAAAAAGCGGGCCGTTGGACGCCCACTTTCCGAAGAGGTCTCCGAAAAAGCTGCGATGCGGATAGCAGATAGGCATTGCACGGTCAAGGCGCGAGGGGCCCGGAAGCGGCTTTCGCCAGGGTTTGCGGCGCCTCCCGGGAGGGCGGGAGCGCTGCCGCTTCGGCGGTCGACCGGCGTCGTCCCGGGCCTTAGGATCGGTCCATGGAAGCGATCCTCGCAGCAGCCGTGCAGGTGAATACCGGCACCGACCGGAAGCGGAACCTCGACGACGCCCTCGCCCTGGTGGACCGGGCCTGTGCCCGCGGGGCGCGCTTCGTCGGCCTTCCCGAGAACGTGGACTTCATGGGGCCGGAGGCGGAGAAGATCGAAGGGGCGGAGGATCTCGACGGGCCCACCTTCTCGGCCTACGCGGAGAAGGCGCGGGAGAAGGGGATCTGGCTCCTCGCCGGCACCATCGCCGAGCGGGCCCCCGCAGGCAGGATCTTCAATACCAGCGTGCTCTACGGTCCCGACGGCGGGCGGGAGGCGGTGTACCGGAAGATCCACCTCTTCGACGTCGACATCCCCGACGGCGCCACCTACCGCGAGAGCCACACGGTGCAGCCGGGCCACGAGCCGGTGGTGGCGGAGCCGGCGTTCGGCAACGTGGGCCTCTCGGTCTGCTACGACCTGCGCTTCCCGGAGCTCTATCGCTTCCTCAGCGATCAGGGGGCGGAGATCCTCACCGTGCCCGCGGCCTTCACCCTCCACACCGGCAAGGACCACTGGGAGGTGCTGCTCCGCGCCCGGGCGATCGAGAACACCTGCTACGTGCTGGCGCCGGCGCAGGTGGGCAGGCATGCGGCGAAGCGGGTGACCTACGGCAACGCGATGATCGTCGATCCGTGGGGGACGGTGATCGCGCGCTGCTCCGACGGCCCCGGCTTCTGCATCGCAGAGCTCTCGCCCGCGGTGCTGGCCAGCGTGCGGGGGCAGATCCCCTGCCTCCAGCACCGGCGGCTCTGACCGAAAATCTCCCATGGACATGGTAACCGGGCGCCCGGCCCCTCGTCTGGGGAGCGTTGGACTATTTGGAGGTCCCATGCTCCCGAAGAGATGGATGGTGCTCGGCGCCGCGCTGCTCGTCGCAGCTGCGGGCTGCAGCGACGAAGAAGAGAAGCGGGCCAGCGTCGGCAAGCCGGGCGACAAGGACGGCGACGGCGCCGGCGACGGCAACGACAACTGCCCCGATCACGCCAACCCCGACCAGCTCGACGGCGACGGGGACGGGATGGGTGACGTCTGCGATCCCTCGCCCGCCGGCTTCGCCATCGACGCCTTCCAGCCCGCTGCAGCCTACCGGCTCCTCGACGTGCCCTTCGAGGCGCAGGGCCGGGGCTTCGAGGCGGACGCGACGCTCGAGCTGATCCACGCCGACGACGAGAGCGTGCGGGTGGCGCCTTCGATCGAGCAGGTCGCCGCGGACGGCACCCGGATCACCGGCACGATCCCCGCCGATGCCGAGCGCCTCCAGGGGCTCTACGACGTGGTGATCACCAACCCCGGCACCGGCGAGCAGGAGGTGCTGCCCGCCGCGTTCCGGGTGGCGATCCAGCCGCCGCCCTCGGTCACCGAGGTCTCGCCTCCCTTCGCCTGGCACGGTGATCCCGGCGACGGGATCCTCTCCGACAAGGCGATCGCCATCGGCGGCACCGGCTTCGCTTCGACGCCCGGCGTCTTCTGGGTCTCGGCAGCCGATCCGACCCTGCGCTTCGCCGCGGTGCAGACCGCCTTCGTCGACGCCTCCACCGTGAACGCGGTGGTGCCGAGCGAGACGCTGGAGATGCCCGCCGGCGACTACCACCTGCTGGTGGAGAACCCGGACCTGCAGTCGACCTATTGGATGGAGGGCGAGGCGCGCGGCGTCTTCCGGATCATGCCGTCGCCTGCGCCGCTGATCTTCAACCTCGATCCCCCGCGGAGCGCCTCGGCGGCGCCGACCCGGGTCCGGATCCTCGGGCGCTACTTCGCCGAGGGGCTCACCGTCGACTTCCTCGACGCAGCGGGGCAGAGCCTCTACGCCGCGCCGGTGGAGCGGATCTCCGACGGTGAGCTCGCCATCGAGATCCCGGCGGGCACCCTGACCAACGGCTTCTACCCCGTGCGCGTCACCGGGCCGGACGGCCAGTTCGACACCTTCTACTCCTGGCAGGCGACGTCGAGCGCGTCGGGCAAGCTGGGCGCCACCACCGTGGTCGACGGCGTGCTCCGCCTCGGCCGCGAGCGCCACGGCGGCACCAACCTCTTCGACGATTTCGGCCACGGCTACATCGCGGTGGTCGGCGGCGTCACCATCGACGAGGCCGCGAACCGCGCCCCCTCGGATACCTTCGAGGTCGCCCCGGTCTCCCTCTTCGGCCCGCCGGGTGATTTCCGCACCGGCCTGCAGTGGGACGGCGCGGCGCACGTCGAGAACCGCCTCGCCACGCCGCGTGTCGGCGCGGCGCTCGCCCGCTTCGGCCCCTGGCTCTACGCCATCGGCGGCACCACCACCGATCCCCGCGCCGGCAGCACCACGGCGCTGGCGACGGTGGAGCGCGCCCGCATCCTCGGCGTCGACACCATGCCGGCGATCTCCAACCCGGTGGCGAGCGGCGGCACCGGCCTGCCCATCGGCGCCTGGTACTACCAGGTCGCGGCGATCTGCCCCGAGGGCGAGACCCTGCCCTCCCGCGAGGCCCTCGCCCGCCGTGCGGGCGGCGTGATCACCGTGCGCTGGAGCGCGGTGAGCTGCCTCGACGGTTCGGTGGCGCAGCACTACAACGTCTACCGCTCGCTGGCCTCCGACGGCCGCGCCGCCTCCACCCGGCTCGTCGCCACCGCGGTGCCGGCCCTCGAGCTGCGCGACGACGGCCGCGAGCTCCTCGCCCCTGCCCCCGGCAACGTGCGCGGCGCGCTCCTGCCCGACGGCTCCCTCGCAGCAGGGACCTACGGCTACCGCGTCGCCGCGGTGCTGCCGAGCCACGAGACCGTCGCCGGTTACCGCGCGGTGATCGAGGTCGCGGGCACCGGCACCGGCACGGTGGAGCTCCGCTGGGATCCGATCCCCGGCGCCACCTACCGCGTCTACCGCACCGGGGCGGGCACGCCGGACGGCGCCCTCGGCCTGCTGGCGGAGGGACTGACCGAGAACCGCTTCGTCGACGACGGCAGCGTCGCGCTCGATCCGGCCACGCAGCCGCAGGAGGGGATCGCCCCGCTCCAGCCCGGCGCCCTCACCCGCTGGCTCCCCGCTGCCTCGCTGCAGGTGGCCCGCGAGGGCGCCGAGGCGGTGGTGGTGGTCGTCCCCGATCCGGCGGACGCGACCCAGGGGATCCCCTTCCTCTTCGTGGTCGGCGGCGGCGACGGCGCGCAGGCCTTCACCTCCACCGAGCGCGCGCAGATCCTCCCCGACGGATCCCTCTCGGCGTTCGAGCCGGAGGAGGCGCAGCTCACCACCGCGCGCAGCTATCCCTCGGTGGTGACCAACCAGGGCCGCAGGGAGATCCCCCTGCCCCCGCCGCCTGCGGAGCCGGCCTGCCCCGACCTCGACGGCGACGGCCACACCAACGCAGGCTGCGGCGGTGACGACTGCAACGATCTCGATCCCACCGTGCACCCCGGCGCGGTGGACATCTGCGGCGACGGCGTGGACCAGGATTGCTCCGGCGACGACCTCGCCTGCGATTGCTCGATCCAGCCCGACGCCGACGGCGACGGACACGAGCGGGTCGACTGCGGCGGCGACGACTGCAACGACGGCGACGCCTCCGTCCACCCGGGCGCCGCGGAGATCTGCGGCGACCTGATCGACCAGGACTGCAGCGGAGACGACCTCGTCTGCGCCTGCGAGATCCCGGACGAGGACGGCGACGGCCACGCTGCGATCCGCTGCGGTGGCGACGATTGCGACGACACCAATCCCAACGTGCACCCGGGAGCGGAGGACCTGCCCAACAACGGCATAGACGAGGATTGCGACGGCAGCGACACGCTCATCCTCCAGTCGGTGGCCGGGGCCCTGACGCCGGCGCCGGCGGACGAGCCGCTCTACCTGGTGGCGACCTTCGGCTCCGACGGGAGCGGCGTGCTCGGCAGCTTCGAGGTGGCGCAGATCGACCGGGCCACCGGCCACATCGTCGGCTGGACCCGCCAGGCGGCGACCGCCTCGAACAACACCGTGATGGGCGGCGAGGCGCTGCTCTACACCGCGGGCACCGACGAGGACTTCGTGTGGATGTTCGGCGGCGCGCGCACCGTGCCGCAGCCGGGCAGCGCGCCGCAGACCTCCAAGGCCTCGCGCCGCTACTTCTGGTACGGGAACGCCGAGCCGGTCCCTGCCGAGGACGCGCTGGTGGCGGACTTCAGCGATCCGGGTGCGGATCTGCAGCTGGAGCGCGCGTTCTTCAGCACCGTGCGGCTGAACGCCTTCCTCTACCACGTGGGCGGCACCGCCTCCGGCGGCGCCCCGCGCCGCTCGGTGGAGTTCCAGACGCAGTAACGGCCGGCGGAGGGCCCACGGCCCTCGAACGCAAAAGCGTATGCGCCCGCAGGGCGCCCGTTGTCCGCTTGCTCCGCACCAGCGGGGCGAGTGGGCAACGGACAAGGGCCCGGTGCGCAGCTCGCGTGCCGGGCCCTATCCTTTCAGCGCGCCTCGTCGGCGTCGGTGATCCGCTCGAAGACGATCCGCTCGATCCGCGCCGGCTCCTTGCCCGCCCGGACGAGCACGTCCACCTTCTGCGCCGGGCCGCTCCAGATCAGGCCACCCTCCCCGTCCGCATGGCGCGCCGGGCTGGCGGCGGCAGCGGCCCTGTCGGCGGGGCGCAGCACAAGCCGCAGCCTCCCCGTACCGACGGCGCGGACCCGCCAGGAGCCCGCGCCGAGTTCGACGTGGACACGCGCGGCGGCGCCGCGCTCGAGCTCGCCTCGCAGCACCCGCTCCGAGTCGAGGCGGGCCACGCCCCTCTTCCCGGTCGCGAAGAGGAGGCCCGGGATCTCCACCAGCCCCTCCTCCCGGCGGATGCCGATCCGCCCCTCCTTGCGAACCCAGGCGAGCGTCCGGACGCGGTGGGGCTCGCGCCCCTTGAGGTTCACCAGCTGGTAGGCCTGCCGGAAGGCGGGGTCCGCCACCAGCTCCTTGCCGCTCCGGAAGCAGCCACGGGCGCTGCCGGTAGGCAGGCACATGACCACGATGTCCGGCGCACGGGAGAGCACGTAGGCGCCGTTGCCCAGCTCGTGGCCGAGGAAACCCTTGCCGAAATCCGGCGGCGGGTTGCTGGCGAGGAAGCGATCGTTGAGCCCCAGCATGTCGAGGGCCGGGAGCCGCGAAAAATAGGGGATGGTCCCGGCGGCATCCACCGCCACTAGCGGGCGCTGCGCGGCGAAGGCTTCCTGCAGGAGGTTCCCGAGGACGAGGCCGTCCCACTCCCAGCGCTCGTGGATCGCCCGGTCGTTCTCGGGATCCCTGGATTGCGCGAATCCGAGAGCGATGAGGGCGGTGAGGCCCGCCACACCGCCAGCCAACGCAGCACGCGGGCCCCTGGCGCAGAGCCAGCGGAGGCCCTCCGCAGCGAGCAGCGCGAGGAGCACCACCGCGGGGACGAGGTGGCGACGGGCCGGGAAGATGTCGCCGCCCACGGCCGCCACGTAGCAGAGCCAGGCGAGGAGTGGCACGAGGAGGAGGAAGGTCCGGTACCGATGGCGCCGATCGATCGCTGCGACGACGCCGAGGAGCGCCAGGGCGGTGAGGCCTCCGAGCCAGAGCAGGCCGTCACCGACGTAGCTGGCGCCGTCGGCGAAGCGGCCGAAGGAGAAGGCGACCTTCGCCCGGGCGGTGTTGACCACCCAGTCGCCGTAGTAGAGCAGCCGGAAGGCGAGCTGGCCGCCAACGGCTCCTGCCGACGGCAGCGCGAGGCGGAGCCCGTCGGCGAAGGCCGTACGGCGGAAGCCACCAGCGAGAACGAGCGCCGCCGCGAAGGTGGCGGTGAAGAGCGGACCGTCGGGGCGGGTCAGGCAGAGGAGCGCGAGCAGGCCGCCCGCCGTCCACAGCCGGCTGCGCCGCGGCGCCTCGAGCTCGGGCAGGAGGAGCACCGCGGCCCACGACAGCAGCGCCGCCAGCAGCGGCTGTTCCAGGCCGCCGATGGCCCAGACCGCGATTGGTCCGGCGAGCGCGAGAGCGAGCACGGGCAGGCCGAGGGGGAGCTCGACGAGGCGCCGGGGGCCGTAGGCGAAGAGGAGCGCCCCCATGACCGCGGCCATCGAGAGGGAGCCGAGGACCCGGGCGGCGACGACGAGATCGAGCCCCAGGGCGCCGAGCGCCGCGGTGCCGAGGACCCAGAGCAGGTTGGAGTACCCCTCGACGCGCTCCCCGTCCGTCCAGGTCAGGCCCTCGCCCTGCAGGAGGCGGTCGGCGTAGCGGAGCGAAATGAGCGAGTCGTCGGCGATGAAGGGAGGTAGCGCGCTGCATGCAGCGCGAGCAGCACCAGCCCGAGCAGGCCGACGAGGAATGGAAGGTACGACTCTTTCTGCCGCGACACCTGCAGCCTCCGGGCGGGCGAAGTCTCCACCGGGGACCTCCCGACGGGAACGCTTCAGTAGCGCCTGCTTGCCAGTTGCGGCAAGAATCGGGGCGACGGTAGGGGGCGTTCCTGATGGCTGTAGAGATTCTGCGGGTTTGCGGCGAGCTTCTCTTGCGGGGCTGGCCCCTCCTGTGCGGGCTGCTGGCACTGTGCGCGCTCTTGCTGGGAGTGGAGGCGCGGTTTTCCAATCGCCTCGGGCAGGGCACCCGCCGCGTGCTGCACGGTTCTCTCCTCGCCGCTGCCGGGGCCCTGGGACTCTTCCTCGCCTGGCAGGTGCTCTGGCTCTGCGACGATGCCTTCATCAGCTTCCGCTACGCGCGCAACTTCGCCGAGGGGCACGGCCTCGTCTACAACGTGGGCGAGTGGGTCGAGGGCTACACCAACTTCCTCTGGACCCTTCTGCTCGGGCTCGTCGGCAAGGCCGGCGGCGACATTCCCCTCGCCGCGTTGCTGGGCAACCTCGCCTGCTTCGTCCTCGCGCTCCTCGCGGTGGGCGCCACGGTGCGACGCACCGCGCCCGGCCCGGTGCTCGTTCCCTTCGCGGTCCTCGCCCTCGCCGCCACCCGCCCCTTCCACACCTTCGCCAGCTCGGGCCTCGAGACCATGCCGGCGGCGCTCCTCGTGGCTGCGGGGCTGTGGGCGAGCACGCTGCGGAACGGCGCGCTGCTTTCTGGCTTCGCCCTCACCGGCGCGGTGCTGATGCGGCCGGATCAGGTGCTCCTCTACGCCTGCATGGGCCTCGCGATCGTGGGCGAGGATCTCCTCTTCCGCGTCGACCGGCCCCTGCTCCGCCGCCTCGACTGGAAACGAATCGCGCAATACGCTGCACCCTTCCTGCTGCTTTACGTGCCCTACTTCTTCTGGCGGTGGAGCGCGTACGGCGATCTCTTCCCGAACACCTACTACGCGAAGTCGGGCGGGCTGGCCTATTACGAGCAGGGCTGGGTCTATCTCACCCATTTCGCGGCGACCACGGGCGCCTGGTTGTGGGCGCCGCTCTTCTTCGCAGTGCTGTGGGGCCCGCGCCGGAACCGGGACGAGACGCGGCTCCGCATCTTTGCCCTGCTGGCCGTGCCGCTCCTCACCCACTACGTGGCGAAGGTCGGCGGCGACTTCATGGAGCACCGCTTCTTCGTCCCGCTCCTTACCATCGTGGCGGCGGTCTTCGAGTCCTCCCTGCGCTGGCGTCTGACAGAAGGCGCGCGTGCCTGGCGCTGGGCGCCGGCGACCGCCGTCTCGCTGGCGGTGGCGGCGACGCCCGTCGTGCCCATCGGCCCCGGGGAGATCCGCTGGCACCTCGCCAACGAACCCACCTTCTACCGGGTGCAGTCGATCCTGCCGATCGTGGTGGAGTCGGAGCGCGGCAGGGTCCTCCACGAGGTGCTCGGCACCCGGGGGCTCACGCCGCTGGTCTCCGAAGGGCGGATCGGCCTGGTCGGCTGGATCACCGGCCTGCCCCTGATGGATCCCCTCGGCCTGACCAACCGCCGCGTCGCCCACAAGCCCCTCCTCCACCGCGCGCGGCCCGGGCACGAGAAGGTCGCCACCCTCGACGACATGCTGGCAGAGGGCGTGGTCCTCTCCTTCGACGACGCCTGGGGCGAGCGCTACCGGCCCTTCACCCAGATGCGCCTCGGCCGCGCCTCCGCCTACCTCGTCCGCTGGGATCAGGCCCTCGCCGACGGCCTCGCCGGTGCGAAGGACGCGGCGCTGCCGCAGGTCGAGCGCAGCCTGCGGAAGCTCCTCGGCAGCGCGCCACGGAGCGAGATCCTGGGCACCCTCCCCTTCCTGCGGCGCTTCCTGGTCGACCATCCGCGCAGAGTGGAACTGCTCGCGCAGGTGGCCGCGCACCTGCGCGCGGTGGAGGATTTCGAGACGGATCGTCCATCCGCGGGCGTCTTCACAATCGCGACCGGTTCGCTGCCGCCGGGCGCTTCGGGCAGCGGGTGGCTCGCGTCGGATGATGCTGCCACGGGCAGCTACGAGCTGCCGCTCGGCGCCCTGCAGCCGGGTGAGCTGCGCTTCGCGCTCGGCGGCTGCGCAGCAGGTTGCCGTGCCGAGCTGATCGTCGAGGGCGCCGTGGTGCACCGGGCGGAGCCGCGCGACGCCTCGCGCCTGTCGCCGGTCTCGTGGCCCGTCGGCGCGTGGTCGGGCCGGCAGGCGGCGCTGCGCTTCGTGGACGAGGACCCTTCCGGCGCGCTCCTCGCCGACGGGGTGCATTGGAGCGCGCCGCTTCGCGACATCCGCGAGCGTCTCCGCAATGCCCGCCGGGTGGAGAGCGCGCTGGTCGCCGCGGCGGAAGAGGTGCTGCCGCCGGACGATCCGGACCTCGTCGCCTATGCCGCCCGCTTCGCGGCACGGTGGGATCTCGATTCCCTCCCCGAAGGCGCCGTGTCGGTGGGTGAGGCCTTCGGGCGGCGGCCGGTTCGCAAGGCGCTGCGCGGGCAGCAGCCCGTGATCGGCGTGCAGGGGCGCGGCTTCCTCAACTCCTTCCACGGTGGCGACGCAGCGACCGGCAGGGTGGAGCTGCCGCCCTTCGAGCTGACCGGGGCGCCGATCCACCTGCTGGTCGGCGGCGGCGCCGCCTGCGACGAGACCTACGTCGGGCTCGAGGTGGACGGCAGGATCGTCCGCCGCGTCTGCGGGCGCGGCGACGAGGTGCTCCGCCCCGCGGTGCTGCGGACCCGCGGGTTCAGGGGCAAGCGGGGCCGCCTGGTGCTGGTCGACGAGGCGACGGGCCCCTGGGGCCACCTGCTGGTGGACGACGTGATCGTCACGGGCACAGGCGGCGCGTCGCCGGTGCCCTGATCGCCCCGGTTGTCAGCCCCCGCCAGCGAGCTCTTCCTGCCCGAGGAGCTTGCGGATCCGCGCGTCGAGCCAACCGCTCGCCCGCACGAACGCGTCGGCGGTGAGAATCGCGAAGAAGAGATCGAAGGGCACCCGCATCCGCGGATCGCCGAGGAAGAGCCAGAGCGTCAGGATCGCGCTGCAGATGAGGAACGCGAGGAGCAGCCGGCCTGCCTCCTCCCGCGCGAAGATCCGCCGGCAGGAGACGACGAGCGAGAGGAGCGCCGGCAGCAGAAGCAGCGGAAAACAGAGCCTGCCGTAACGATCGAGGAGCCGTTCATGGCCCGGCATCCCCGGCCAGAATTGCAGCTTCGTCTGGTTGAAGCCGATGCGCACGTTCTCGAGGGAGCGCAGCAGCAGCGCGGGGTCCTTCGCGATGAGCGCGAAGGCCTTGCCGTAGAAGTGGCGCTCCTCATAGAGCGGAACCCGCGTCCGCTGGTGCCCCTGGTACCGGAGCATGTTGGGCAGCGGGTAGATCTTGTGGTCGTAGCCGCGCTCGCGGAAATGGATGCCGGCGACCTCCGCGTGGGCCAGGTAGAAGTTGAGCCCGCCGTTGGTGGCGAGCCCCGTGGGCCTGCCCATCAGCTGCGAGTTGTGGACGCAGGCCGCTGCGAGAACGGGCAGCGTGCCGGCGAGCACCAGGGCGGCGAGCCGGAGCGCCCGCCGTGCGCCGGGGACCGCGAAGAAGAGCCAGAGCGGGAGCGCCGGCAGGAAGAGCAGGAGATTCGGCCGCACCACCGTCGCGGCGCCGAGCGCCAGCCCCGCGCCGAGCGCTCTGGCGGCAGAAGGCCGCTCCGCCATCCGGAGCAGCAGCAACGTGCCGGCTGCGAGCAGGAAGGTGAAGAGCGTCTCGGAGAGGAGCAGGCCGCCGTAGAGGACGAGCGGCAGGTGCAGCGCGGTGACGGCGCCGGCGAGGAGGGCGACCCTGCCGTCGCGCGTGATCCGGAGCGCCAGCGCCCAGGCGATCGCCGCGGTGCCGGCGCCGAGCAGCGCCTGGACCACCGCTACGAACGTGAAGCTCTTGCCGCTCACCGCGTAGAGCGCTGCGAGGAACGCGGGGTAACCCACCGGCGTGAAGGTGTCCCAGGGGCCGAGCTCGCCGCTCCGCAGATGCTCCGCCCGCAGGTCGTAGACCCACATGTCGGAATCGATGAAATCCCCCGGGCGGTGGACGACGAGCCCGAAGACGAGCCGGATCGCCAGCGCGACGAGGAAGATGCCGAGGGCGGGGGCGGCGGGGTGCCGGAGGAGACGGGATTCCATCGGCGGCGGAGCATAGCCGAACGACGCGGGTGGCGACGATGCGGATCCGGGCTGGCGGGAGGCCCGTGCAGGCAACCGATCGGATGCAATCTCGGCAGCCGACTGCCAGCCGGCGCCGTGCTAGCTTGGGGGCCGAAGGCCCACGGGGGGATCCGGGGCTGCAGCCGTACGGGGAGAAGTCGATGAAGAATTGGCGCGAACAGCTGCGCGTTGCGTGGCTCGAGCTCGATCCGCGGAGCCTGGGGATCTTCCGGATCGGTCTGGCGATCCTCCTCCTCGGGGACCTGCTTCGCCGCGTGCCCGATCTGGCCATCTGGTACTCGAACCAGGGGCTGGTGCCGAACCACACCCAGCTGTGGCGGCCCGCCTCCGAGTACATGTTCTCGCTCTTCTTCCTCGCCTCGAACCCCGGTGAGGCGGCGTTCGGCTTCGTCCTCTGCGGGCTCGTCTACCTGGCGCTGCTCCTGGGGTGGAAGACCCGCCTCTTCCAGGTGCTCTCGCTGGTGGCGGCGGTGAGCCTCCACAGCCGCGCGGTGGTCCTCGAGAACGGCGGCGACGTGGTGATGAACATCCTCGTCGCCTGGACCTGCTTCCTGCCGCTGGGCAAGCGCTTCTCCCTCGACGCGCTCTTCGCCTCGCTGCGCGGGCGCAAGGAGGTGGCGGCCTCGGAGCTCACCTTCGAGAGCCGCCCTGCCCCGTCGACGAAGCCGGTGGTGTCGGTCGCGGTCTTCGCGGTGCTGCTCCAGTTCGCGGTGATCTACTTCTTCAACACCATCCACAAGAACGGCGACATCTGGCGCGAGGGGACGGTGATCCACTTCGCCCTCCACCAGGACCGCATCGTCACCTTCCTCGGCTACGCCCTGCGCGACTCCTTCCCGATCTGGCTGTCGCAGGCGCTCTCCTGGGGGACGCTGGTGATCGAGGGGATCGCGCCGCTGCTCCTCCTCTCGCCCTTCGCGGTGGTGCCGATGCGCCGGGCGGCGCTGGTGCTCCTGCCCGCGCTCCACCTCGGCTTCGCCCTCTTCCTCAACGTCGGCTTCTTCTCGCCGACGATGATGACCTTCTACCTGCTGCTTCCCACCGCGGCGGATTGGGAGCTCGCCGGCAGGTGGTTCCAGCGGGCCAGCCGGCCGATGCGCGCGGTGTGGTTCGACGCGGGCTGCGGGATCTGCTTCCAGGTGGTGCGGCTCCTCGCCCGCCTCGACGGCGGCAAGCGCCTCGTCTTCCACGACAACGGCGGCAAGCTGCCGAAGGGCGTCACGGCGGAGCTGGTGGAGCGCACCATCGTCGTGATCGATCCAGCCACCGGCAGGCAGACGATCAAGGCAGCGGCCTTCGCCGAGATCTTCGCGATGCTCCCCTTCGGCAAGCCGGTGGCGTGGCTGCTCCGTGTGCCCGGCCTCTCGGCGATCGCCGACCGCGTCTACGATCTCGTGGCCACCAACCGCCGGGAGATCTCGATGGAGCTGGGCCTGGCGGCGTGCGGCATGCCCGCGCCGCGCCCCGCTGGCGGCGTGCAGCTGCCCGAGCCCGAGGCGCCGTTCCGCGCTCGCCTGCGCAGGGCGCTGTGGCAGAGCCGCGAGGCGCTGGTGGTCCTCGTGCTGGTGGCCCTCGGCAGCCAGGTGATCAACGAGAACTGGGCGGTTCCCAAGTGGATGAAGGTGCCGCAGCCCCACGTGCTCAAGGCGATCGTGCACTACCCGCGGCTCTTCCAGGGCTGGTCGATGTTCGCGCCCAACCCGCCGTCCCGTGACGCGGTGGTGGTGGTCGACGCCCTCACCGTCGACGGGAGGCGGATCGATCCCCTGAACTACGCGGCGACCGGCTGGACCGGTGAGCCGTGGCAGGAGATCCCGCCCCGGCTCGATCAGGACCAGTTCTGGTGCGACTACCAGGTGCGGATCAAGGGCAACGGCGCGCTCCACGGCCCGCTCAAGGATTGGCTCCTCGCCCACCACAAGCGCACCGGCAACCCGAAGGATCGCGTGGTCGCCTTCGAGGCGTGGTTCCTCGAGGACGAGAGCCCGCTGCCCGGCGAGCTCGCGCCGAAGAACCTGCAGCGCCACAAATTCCTCTCGCACGGGAACATGAACCGGGCGGCACGGCCCGGGGTCGCCAAGAGCGAGTAGCCCTGCAGCTGCCCTGCCCTTCGGCGCGCGCTTCCCTCATGCGGAGGCGCGCGCCTTTTCGTTTCGCCGCGGCTATCCTGCTTCCCTCACGGAGGGAACGATGGACGAATACCGGGGCCTGTGCGGCTGGATCTGCTTCGGCTTCTTCTCGGGGCTCTTCGCCCGGGCGATCCTGCCGGGCGATCAGAACATGGGGATCATCGCCACCACGATCCTCGGCGTCGCCGGCGCGTTCGTGGGCGGATCGATCGCCTCGCTCCTCGGCGGCGGCGCGGCCTTCGAGCTGCGGCCGGCGGGCTTCGTGGGCGCCATCCTCGGCGCGGTGCTGATCCTCTTCGCCGGCGAGCTGCTCTTCCGGCGCAGCAAGCGCCGCCGCTGAAAACGCCGGCGCCCGCCCCTACCGGCGGAGGAGGAAGGACCGCTCGTCCTGGGCGAAGAGCTCGAAGCCGTTCGCGCGCAGCTCGCCCCGCCACGATCCGCCGACCCAGAGGTCGCCGGCAGCGCCCGCTTCGATCCAGCGGGGCTCGACCCCGGTGCCGAAGGAGGAGAGCTCCCAGGAGGCGCCCTCCTCGTCGACGACGAGGAGCTGGCCACCGTGGACGGCGGAGCTGCCGCTCGTGGCCAGGTAGAGGAGCCCGTCTGCGCTGCCCGTCACCACCGCCCCGAGCTGCAGGCCGGGCAGCGGGAAGTGGCGGGTCCGGCGGTGGCCGGTCTGCCAGCCGACCACGAAGAGATCGCGCCCCTCCTCGGCGGCGAACTGCTCGCCCTCGAGCGCCAGCGTTTCGGTGAAGGTGCTCGAGACGAGCACCTCGCCGGCGGGCGTGTAGGCGAGCTCCACCTTCCCCGGGTAGGGCCCGCTGGACCACGTCGCTGCAGCGTAGGGGCTCATCTCCGCGTCGAGCAAGACGACGAGCCCGTCGCCCTCTCCTTCCGGCGCGAGGTGGAAGGGCGCGAAGAGCACGGGGGCGGAGAGGTGGCCGGCGATCGCCACCCTGCCGTCGGGGTCGGTGGCGAGTTCGAATGCGTCGCTCCTGGGCGGCGGTCGCTGGTCGAGCTTCCAGGCCCGGGCCGCCCCGAGCTCACCGTCTCCGTCGAAGGTGGCGAGGACGACGCACGACGCGTCGGTGCAGGCCGGATCCTCGACGAGCCCGAAGGCGGTGACGCCCCAGAGGAGGAGGTGGAGGCGACCCAGGGAATCGCCGGCGAGGCGCAGCCCGGAGACAGCGCCGGAGCCGGCGGGGAACGCCCGGCTCCACCGCGGCGCACCGCTGCCCGCATCGAAGCAGGCGACGAAGGCGCCGCGGTTCTCCAGCTCGAGCAAGCCGCTGCCGAAGTCGGCGTGGCCCTGCAGCTCGCCGGCGAGGCAGGCGAGGTCGCCTGCCTGGGCCACGCCCCGGACCTCGACCGTATCGCGTGGCGTCGAGCCGAGGCGCATGCTCCACCGCAGCTCGCCTTCGCCGTCGAGCGACGCGAGGAAGACGCTGCGCTCCCCCGCCACGGGGTTCGGAACGCCGAGCTCCAGCTCGGCGGCGGAGTGGCCGGCGACGACGGCGAATTCGCCGGAGAGGTCGACGCCGCGGAGCTCGGTCGCAGGCTCGAAGGCACGGACCCAGCCGCTCTCCGAGCTGCAATGGTCCGACGTGCAGGCGACCGGCTCGAGCTTCTCGATCTCGATCGGCCCGACCCCGCAGCCGCTGGGCTCCTCGGCTCCGCCGCCGCCCCCACCGCCGCACGCGACGGCGCCGAGGGCGATCAGGAGCTGGAGCGGATGGCGCATCGCGTTCATCGCTTGTCCCCCTCACCAGATGTCTACGAGCGTAGCGCAAGCGGTGCAGGGGGTCGACGGAGGGCTTGCAGGCGCGGCGCCACCCGGACGAGCAAGGCGGCCTTTGCGTTGACACCGCACGCAGCCACCTCGACGATGCCGCCGCGATGACGACCTACCCGGCCTCTGCCCGCGCAGCCTACGAAAAGCTCCACCGCCTCGAGCTCGCCCTCGGCGATCCCGCCAGCCGCCCCGCCGCCCTCGAGGAGCTCCGGGCCCTGGCCGACCTCGCCCGCGACCAGCCCGAGGGGGCTCCCTTGCGCCTCGCGGTGGTGGAGGCCGCGGTGGGCACCGCGCAGGAGCGGCTCGAGCTCTTCCTGCTCCCCACCATCTTCGCGCCGGAGGATTGGGCCTATACCTTCCTCGAGGGCCTGCTCAAGGTCCCGATCGACGAATACGACGGCAAATCGCTGGTGGAGGTGGGCACCGGCTCGGGCTGGATCCCGATCGCCCTCTCCAAGTTCACGCGGCTCTCGAGGATCGTCGGCGTCGACCTGAACCCACAGGCGCCGGCGGTGGCGACCTGCAACGCCTGGCTCAACTGCGATGCCGATCAGATCGCGCGGCTCTCCTTCGGCGTGAGCGATCTCCTCAAAGGTCTGCCCGCAGACGCGCGCTGGGATTTCGTGGTGGGCTGCATCCCGCAGGTGCTCCGCACCGAGGGGATCGACGAGCCGAAAGGCGAGGAGGAGGCGCTCTACGACCTCTCCAACTACTGCGCGATCCAGAACGTCTACGAGGATCATTTCGGCCTCGGGCTCATCGCCCGCCTCCTCGACGAATGCCCGGAGATCCTCGCCCCCGGCGGCAGGCTGCTCCTCAACCTCGCCGGCAGGCCGGGCCGCGGGATCATCGAGCGGATGTTCTCGCGCCGCGGCTTCCGCACGGAGGTGCTGGTCGCCCGCCGGGTGAAGCAGGCAGCCGACACCGACATCCGGCCGCTGGTGGCGCTGGAGCAACGCACCCAGCGGGAGTTCGAGTTCTTCGTCCACCAGCACTCGGCGGAGCCGCTCCGGGCGGAGACCGCGCTGGGCTGGCTGCAGGCGGGCCACCCGATCTGGCACGAGGTGGCGGTGTGGAGCGCGCAGCCGATGCTGCCGCGGGAGACGCTCCTCCTCCGCAGGGCGCTGCAGGATCTCGGCGCGGGCTACCTCCTCGACGAGCTCGATCTCGGCGCCGGCTCGCAGGAGCAGCTCGACTTCGTCGCGCACCTCGCCGAGCGGCTCGCCAGCAACCCCGTGATCCCCTACGCCCACGAGGCGGGGGATCCTTCGTTCCGATCCCTCATCGCCCGCTACCTGGCGCGCTTCTTCGATCTGCGCCTCGACGAGCGCGAGATCTTCGTGGCGCCGGAGCGCGAGCAGGCGGTCCATTCGCTCCTGCTCTCCACCTGCGATCCCGGCGACGGCGTCCTGATCAGCCGCAACGTGCACGGCACCTACGCGAAGGCGCTCGAGAAGGCGGGCGTCCGGGCCACGGTGACCAACAACACGCTGCGCGAGATCCGCCGGCTCCTCTCCGCCTTCGACGTGAAGGTGGCGATCCTGAGCGTCGAGCCCTCGGAGCGCTCCAACCTCTCGGCGCTCCGCGAGATCGTGGACGAGGCAGCGGCCCGCGGCATCCTCGTCATCCTCGACGAGAGCCCCTTCTTCCACATCACCTCGGGCGTCGAGCCCCACACGCTCTTCGAGTTCCTCGCCCGAGAGCCCCACCGCCCCAACCTCGTGGTGCTCTACGGGCTGATCAAGAACGCGGTCTTCCCCGACTTCGAGCTCACCCTGCTCCTGCCGGTTCCTGCGCAGCTCCACGCCGATCTCGAGGTGGCGGCGGAGGTGACCTACTCGCGGATCGCCACGCCGGTGCAGTGGTTCTACGAGCGGCTCTTCGCCGAGCTCCTCGCCTTCCGGATCTCCTTCGCGGCTGCAGAGAACCCAGGACCGCGAAGGGAGCCGGTGCGCGAGCTGCCGCGCTCCGTCCGCATCGCGCGGATCGCCTCCTTCCCCGCCTTCGCCCCGAAGGTCTTCCAGGAGGACGATCCGGAGCTGGTCCGCCTCGACTACGGCGAGAACGAGGCGCCGGTGCCGCAGCCCCTGGCGGAAGGGCTGGTGGCCGCCGCGGCGGTGCCGCCGAGCGCGGCGCCGGTCCACGGCCTCGAGGAGGCGATCGCCGCGTTCCTGCTCGAGACCCGCGGCGTTCGCTACGACCGCGAAGAAATCGTCGTCGGCCAGGGGGTGTGGCCGCTGATCCACGACTTCGCCTGGGCGCTGGGCAAGCAGCTCGGGCGGGCGCCGCGCCTCTACGTGGCCACCCCCTGCTACGGCGTGCTCGCGCCGACGCTCGAGGCCGCAGGCGCGGTGGTGGAGCAGGGCCCCCTCGCCGCGCTCTACGAGCGGCGCGGCGGCAGCGCCCCCGACGCGGTGGTGATCTCGCAGCCCTCGAACCCGCAGGGCTGCTACCTCTCCCGCGAGGAGCTGGTGGCGCTGGCGGCCTGGGCGGCGGAGCACCGCTGCCGGATCGTCTCCGACGAGATCTTCGGCCTCGTGAACCTCACCCACACCGCTGCGGAGACGGTGCGCAGCCCGGTGACCCTGGAGCAGGCGGTGCCGGGCACCAGCGGCCTCACCGTGGTGCTCGGCGGACTCTCCAAGGAGTTCGCCGCAGGGGGCATGCGCGTGGGCTGGCTCGCCACCCACGACGCGGATCTGGCTTCGCTGGTGCGGGAGGCGGCGCTGGGCACGCTGCAGCTCGTGGCGGCGCGCACCGGCTCGCATCTCTACGCGGCGTTCGGAAGGACCGCCGCGGGCCGGCTCGTCCACCCGCGGCGCCACCGCGCCCTGCGCGAGCACCTCGGGTCGATGCGGCGCGATCTGGCGAAGAAGCGCGCCCGGATCGCCGGGGCCCTCGGGCTGGAGGGCGGCTCCGACGAGGCCGGCGGGCTCTTCCTCGCGCCGGTGGTGCGGGCGTGGATGGGCCGCTCCATCGACGGCGAGGCGCTCACCCCGGAGAACCTGCCCCGCAAGCTCTACGAGCACACCCACGTCGTGGTGAACGGCGGGCCGTGGTGCGGCGATCCGGAGCGGATCCGGCTGGTCTTCTCGATCCCCGAGGAGAAGCTCGAGCGCGCAGCGGAGCGGCTCGCCGCCTTCGCGAAGTCGCTGGAAGGCTGAAGCGCGCTGCACGAACGGCGGCGCCTACGCACGAAGCTGCAGACGGAGCGGCGTCTCCCGGATGGGAGCGCCGCTCGCCTCACGTTCGAGCCGGCGCGCCAGGCGCGCTGCAGCTCAGCGGTACTGTTCGTCGTTGTTGCGCTGGCGGCCGGGCATCGGGTCTGGCGAGCTCTCCCCGCTCGTATCCCGGGCAACGGAGCCCGGCATCGGATCGGGCGAGGACTCACCGGCCAGGATCATCAGCAGCAGCTGCTGCGCCGGCGAAGCGTCCTCGAAATTCTCGTCCAGGTAGGCGCCGATCGACGGGTCGCGAACGCCGTCCCCCCCAGCAGCCTCTTCCCAGGTGTCGTCCGCCGGGCCACCGCAAGCGGCGAGTCCCAGCGCAACCACGAGCAACGATACGAACCTGGTCATCTACTTCCCTCCAACAGCAACCGGGCGATCATGACACGATCCCTTTGCGGCTGTCTTCCCCCGGGTCATGCCATGCCCCGAGCGAGGGTCACGAGCTCCGGTTCGGCATTGACGATCTGCGAGAGGCGGGAGCGCTTCATCTGCAGCAGGCGCGCCGCCTCCGAGATGTTCCCCTTCGCCTCGAGCAGCGCGCGGCTGATCATCTGCAGCTCGAGCTCGTGGCGCAGCTCGCGGACGCCGATGCCGCGGGCCTGCGCCAGGGCGTAGAAGTCAATCGGTCCATTGTCGGCGACGGGCGCGCCGCGGAGCTCCGCCTGCCCCTCCCGCACGCTGCGCAGGAAGCTGCCGTGGGCCTCGAAGGCGGGCAGCCCCACCACCTCGCCCTCGGCGAAGATCGAGACCGAGGCCACCACGTTCTCGAGCTCGCGGACGTTGCCCGGCCAGCTCCAGGAGGCGAGGAGCGCGAGGGCCTCCGGGGAGAAGCGCAGCGGCCCCCCCTTCCGCTCGCCGCGGACCCTGGCGAGGAAATGCTCCGCCAGCGCCGGGATGTCCTCGCGGCGCTCGCGCAGCGACGGCAGCTCGAGGCTCACGCCCTTGAGGCGGTAGTAGAGATCCTCGCGGAAGGTGCCTGCGTCGCGCATCTCCTCGAGGTTGCGGCTGGTGCCGCAGATCACCCGCACGTCCACGGCGACCGGCGTGCCGGAGCCGACCCGCTCGATCTGCTTCTCCTCGATGGCGCGGAGCAACGCCACCTGCGCGTGGGGCGAGAGATCGCCGACCTCGTCGAGGAAGAGCGTGCCGCCGCTGGCCTGCTCGAAGCGGCCGCGCCGCTCCCTGCCACCGGGGAAGGCGCCGCCGTCCTGGCCGAAGAGCTCGGCGAGGAGCTGCTCCTCCTGTGCGGCGCCGCAGCTCACCTTGAGCAGCGGCATCGCTGCCCGCGGGCTCGCCGCATGGAGCGCCTCGGCGATGAGCTTCTTGCCGGTCCCGCTCTCGCCGCGCAGGAGCACCGGCACCTGCGAGCGGCCCACCGGGCCGACCCGGGCGAAGAGCTGCCGCAGCGACGCGGCGTTGCCGACGATCACCGGCCCGTCGTCGGGCAGGCCCTCGAGCTGTCGCACCGCGTTCGCCCGGGCGGCGGTGATCTCGTTGTCGGGGAGGCCGAGGAGCCGGGCCCGCTGCGGCGTCTCGACGAAGCGGCCGCGCCACGCTGGCGGCACCCTGCCCCGCAGCTCCTCGAGCAGCGCCCGGGCGCGGACGCGGTGGGCGCTCGCCGCCTCGCGCTGCCGCAGCGCCTCGTGGCAGCGGCCGAGCAGATCGTAGAGCCGCCACGGCGCCTCGAGATCGGTATCGCCACCGACGCCCGTGGGCCTGGCGAGCAGATCCTCGCGCGCCGCCTCGAGGCGGGGCAGCGCCTGCGCCGCGGTTCCCTGCGCGAGGGCCACCTCGGCAGCGAGGAGCGAGAGCTCCACGCCGAGGTCGGCGCTGGGAAGCGCCGCCGCCTTCTCCTCCAACGGCGCCAGCTTTGCTGCGGCCTCCGCCACCTCGCCTGCTGCGAGGCGGGCGCGGACGAGGGCGACCTCCGCCTCGATCACGTAGCGGGGGCTGCCCAGCTGCGCGAAGGTGTCGCGGGCCCGGCGCAGATCCTGCCGCGCGGCGAGCACGTCGCCGCGGACGAGATCGATCTCGCCGCGGACCAGCTCGGCCTGGGCGACGAGGTAGGGATTGCCGAGGCGCTCCGCTTCGGTCCGGGCGTGGTCGACGCCTTCGCGGGCCTGCTCGGTGTCGCCGAGGAAGAGGAGCAGGCGGGCCCGGTTGATCCCCTGGTGGGCGACGCCTTCGCCGCGGCGCACCAGCGTGAAGGCGGCCAGCGCGCTGCCGTAGTGCTCGAGGGCCTGCTCGAACTCGCCGACCTCGTGGTAGAGCACCGCGAGGTTGCCCAGCGCCAGCGCCACCAGGGAGCGATCGTCGCCGAGGGCGAGCCCCTCCCGGTAGAGCCGGATCGCCTTCTCGCGGTCGCCGCGCCGGTGGTTGGCGACGCCCTCGTTGATCCGGGCGAGCATCCCCTCGCGCAGGAGACCTGCCGCGTCCGCCTCCTCGACGTTGCGGTGGAAGGCCGCTGCCGCCTCGGCGTGCTTGCCGCGGGTGAGCATCGCCTTGGCCAGCGTGTTGCGCAGGCCGAGGCGCAGGTGGGGCAGCTCCCCCGCCAGCGGAATCCCCGCCTCCGCTGCCTCGATGGCGCCCTCGTAGTCCGAGCGCAGGAAGCGGATCTCCGCGTAGTCCACCCAGGCGCGGGCGGCGACGGGATCGGCAGGGTCGAAGCCGCTGCGGCCGTCGAGCACCAGCCTGCAGAGCCGCTCCGCCTGCGGGAGCTTGCCGATGCGGATGCAGAGGCGGGCCGCCTCGGCGCGGGCGGCCCGGCGCTCGACCGGCGTCGCGTCCCTGCGGGAGAGGCCGAGGTGGCGCAGCGCCGCGAGCATGTCGCCGTTGGCCTCGTGGGCAGCGGCGAGGCCGAGGTGGAGGCGCCGGCGCTCGGCCTGCGTGCCGGCCAGCGCCGCCTGGAAGAACTCGATCGCCGCATCGAAGGCGCAGCGTCCGGCGAGGGTCTCCGCCGCCCGCGCCGCCCAGGTGGCGCCGCGGCCCTGCGGATCGCCGGCGAGGTAGTGGCGGGCGATCTCCTCGACGCCGGCGCCGGCCTCCGCCAGCGCGTCGCCTGCTGCGGCGTGGCAGTGGGCGAGCCGCTCGGGTGTCGCCGCGGCGAGGACGTTCTCGCGGTCGGTGTCGCGGCTGAAGCCGTAGACGGGGCCGGTGGGCTCCACCTGCACCCGGAGGAAGCCCTCGGCGACGAGGCGCTCGAGGAAGCGGGGCGCGTCGGGGACGTCCGCGACCCGGCGCAGGAGCGCCGAGGAGGCGCCGTGGCCGATCACCGCAGCGGCGAGGAGGAGGCGCTGCGCCTCGGGCTCGAGGCGGGCGAGGCGGCGGGCGCCGAGATCGGCGGGGGCCCTGGTGAGCACCGCCTCGAGGCGCGAGGGATCGCCGGAAGTCACCTCGAAGAGGCGCTCGACGACGTCCTGCCGGGAGAGGAAGGTGCGCACGCCCTCGACGTCGAGGGGCGCCAGGGGCACCTGGAGCCCGGGCACCCGGTCCACCAGCCCGCGCAGCGCAGGCGACGGCGCGCCGTCGCGCCAGGCGAGGACCACGAGGCACCCCTGCCTGCTGCCGGGCTGCAGGAGCAGCGCGCCGAGGTATTGGAGGAGCTCGAGGGAGCCGCGATCGGCAGCGTCGAGGTCGTCGAGGATCAGCACCGGCGCCGCGGCCACGCAGATGCGGAGGAGATCGGCGAGGGCGTCGGCGACGTCGAGGCGCAGGTCCTCGGGGCGCCTTCCCTCGGCGAGCTGCGCGCCGGGTCCCTCGAGCAGCGGCGCGAGGCGCGAGGTGATCGAGGAGAGCTCGAGGGCGGTGGCGCCGCGATCGGCCGCGAGGGCGATCAGGCCGCGCGCGAGTTCGCGCACGATGCCGAGGGCTTCGCCCCGGGCCCTGTCGCTGCGGGCCTCGATCACGGGCACGCCTTCGCTGCCGAGCCTGCGCGACAGCGCCCGGAGCAGGTGGCTCTTGCCGATGCCCGGAGGACCGTGGACCCGGGCGAAGACCGGCGTACCGGTCGCCCGCGCGCCCTCGTGGGCCTCCACCAGCGTGTCGAGCTCGCGTTCCCGACCTGCGGCTGCGACGAAACGCGCCTGCGCGCGACCTTCCATACGACAGCCTCCTACCGCCCGGTTTTGGACGGACCGGTCCCATCCTGCCGGATGAAAAGGCCAGTTGGAAGGGGGGGATAGGGGTTGGGGTCCGTTCGGAAAGGCGAACCCTACCCCACCCGGGTTGGAGCGCAGTGCCAGCTCGCTAACGCTCCCAAGGGGCCTGCTCCTCGTCGCGGGCCTGCCCGGGTTGGATCTGGAGCGCCCAGGGGGTCGCCTCGACCTGCGCCCAGGAGAGGCGCACCGACTGGCCGGGCTGGATCGCCTGCAGCTCCTCGGGGTGGGCGCGGAAATGCTGTCCCCGGACGGTGATCGAGCCGTTGCTCCGATCCACCTCGCTCACGGTGCCGCTCAGGCGCCCCTCCGGCGCTGGCGCCGCCGCTTGCTCGCCGCGATCCCGGAGCCAGAGCTGGCCGGCGTGGTTCTCGTACTGGAGCTCGACCACCTCGCCCTGCGCGAATTGCTGGATCGCCGTGGGGGTGCCGCGGAATCGGAAGGTCCTGCCGCCGGCGCGCAGGGTCACCGTTCCGCCGCCGGCGTCGACCGATTGCACGATCCCCTTGATCGAGCCGGCGGCGACCTCCCGCTGGTAGTCGGGCTGCTCGCCGAGCTGCGCGTGCGCCGCAGCGGGAAGCAGCGCCGTCGCCAGGGCCGCCGCGAGGAGCGGCGTGTGGATCCCCATGAAAAATCCCCCGTCGGGCAGGCGAATCGCACCTGCCTACGGGGGATGATGGGCACCACCCTGCCTCGCGCAAACGCGGGAGAGGCCGCCGCTCAGTCGCGGACCGGCGTGGCCTTGAGCGCCGCCTTGCCGTCCTTCACGTAGACCGTGAAGCGGACGGTGCGGCAGCCGTACTTCGCCACGAGCTGCTCGCGGTTCTTCTGCAGCTTGGCGAGGAACTTCTCCCAGGTCAGGCCGCCGATGGTCTCGCCGCAGCGCTCGCGGGTGGCGAGGAACTCGCGGTAGACGAGCTGGAAGTGGGCCTCGTCGGGATCCACCGGCGCCGCCGCGGGACGCGCTGGCGCCGCCGCCTTGCTGGTCGCACGGAGCAGTGCCTCGGGGACCGCCGCCACGATGGTCGCGTCGGGGTTGAAGGGCGCCTCGGCGGACTGGCCCGCCTGGTGGAGCGCCTGGGCGAAGGCGTCGGCGTCGCCCTGCGGGCCGGCGCTCTGCCGCGGCGCCTCGTTCAGGCCGCTGAAGTCGCTCTCGCGAGCGGCAGGAGCGGCGGGGCCTGCGGTCACCGGGTTGCCGAGGACGTCGGTGCCGGGCTGCACCGTGTTGGGCCGATCCCAGGCGAGCGTCTGGCGCTGGGGCGCCGGTGCCTCGAAGAAGTCGGGGTCCGCGTTCGGACCGGCGGTGATCGCGCCGACGGGGCCGGCGCTCGGCGCGGAGGCGAGGGCGGCGGGGCCCGGGGTGGGCTCGTGCGCCGGCGCCGCAGGCTCCGTGGCGTCGGCCTGCGCCGGCTCCTCGGCGGCCTCCTCGGTCCGGGCCGCTTCCGCGCCGCCGAAGGGGAACTGGTCGGCCAGGGCCGCCGCAGCAGCAGGCGCCGCCTCGGCCTCCACGGCGGGAGCAGGCGCAGCGGCAGCTGCCGCCACCGCAGGCGTGCGGGTCCGGGCGGCCAGCTTGTTGATCGCGCGGGCGAGCCTGCCGAGGTCGCCGGGGAGGAACTCCGCGGCGCGGGCGGTGGCGTCGCCACCAGCGGCACGCTCGGTCACGTCGGCGAGCCCCTCGACGTCCTCCGCCTCGTAGCCGCCGCCGCGGTTGCGGGCGAGGCCGGTGAAGAGCAGGCCGAGGACGAGGACCACGCCGGTGAGGAGCACGGTGGTCTTCTGGCCGTCCGCCACGGGGGCGAGCGATGCGGTGGTGGGGGTGGAGAGGACGACGTCGGCCCCCTCGAGGCCCGGCACCTTGAGCAGCCGGGCCCGCGCCGCGGTGGAGTCGGAGGCGAAGAGCGGCAGGTCGACGAGGCCGAAGAGCGAGTAGGTCTCCTCGGGGAGCTCGCCGAAGCCGTAGCCCGCGCCGGGCGAGACGCCGGCGGAAGCGGCGGGCAGCAGGCCACGCTCCTCGGCGCCGAGGCTGGTGGCCACCACCTTGCCGCCGTACATCACGGT